>DAOKYY010000006.1:0-84220 GCA_035325905.1 Aggregatilineaceae bacterium
GACGCTGGATTGTTCTCTCGTGGTCCAGTCTGGAAAGTTCATAACAGCTTCTAGCGCAAGCCGGTGAATGAAGGATAGCATCGAACCGTTAAGCGGACCACAAATACATGCTAAATCCCGGTTAATTCCCCGGCGCGAAAGTTGCGCACGCTAAATCTCGCTGAGCTTGACGGGCCGGTGCTCAAGCAACGACTTCTTCGCGGCGAGCGCCATGACGACCGGCACGCGCCCGTCGGACGGCCCGACCGGCGTCGCCGTGTTCTCGACAATCGACTTGACGAAGGCGCGCATCTCGCGCTCGTAGCTTTCGGTGTAACGCTCCATGAAGAAATTGAGCGGCAGATCGCGGCAGATGGTCGTCGCGGTGCTGAACGTCACCTGATTGGGATAGACGTTGGCCGACGAGGCCGCGCCCTTGCTGCCTAGCACCTCGACGCGCTGATCGTAGCCGTAGACCGCCCGGCGGCTGTTGTCGATCGTGCCGATCGCGCCATTGGCGAAGGTCAGCATCACGACGGCGGTGTCCACATCGCCCGCCTCGCCAATGCGCGGATCGATCCGCACGGCGGCCCGCGTGTAGACTTCCTCGACCTCGCTGCCGACCAGGAAGCGCGCCATATCGAAGTCGTGGATCATCATGTCTACGAAGATGCCGCCCGACACCTTGACGTACTCGATAGGCGGCGGCGCCGGGTCGCGGCTGATCACATGCACCAGGTGCACGTCGCCCAGCTCTCCGCTCTGGATCGCCTCGCGGACGCGGGCGTAGGTCGGGTCGAAGCGCCGGTTGAAGCCGACGAAGAACTTGACGCCCGCCCGCTCGACCGCCGCCAGCACGCGGTCGATCACCGCCAGATCAAGGTCGATCGGCTTCTCGGCGAAGATGTGCTTGCCCGCGTTCGCCGCCGCTTCGATGATCTCGCTGTGCGTGTCGGTCGAGGAGCAGACCAGCACCGCGTCTACGTCCGGGTTCGCCAGCACCTCGCGATAGTCGGCGGTCGCCTGCGGGATATTGAGCGTCTGCGCGAGCGCCTGCGCCGCGTCCAGCCGGACATCCGCCACCGCCACCACGCGCGCTTCGGGAATACGGTAGACCAGGTTCTCGGCGTGGACCTTCCCGATCCGCCCCGCGCCGATGACTCCGAGATGGACTGTCATAGCAGCCTCGCTTGCTTTCGTGAAGTGTTATGCCGGGCCTAAATGCCAATACTGCGCAAATACTCGCGATTGCGGCGCGCGCTTTCCTTCGGCGCGCCCATCGACGGCAGAACGTCCTGCTCGACCACGATCCAGCCGTCGTAGCCAAGCTCGCCCATCTGCGCCGCCACCGCCGGAAAATTGACCGCGCCCTTCCCCAGCTCGCAGAAAACGCCGTGCTGCACCGCGCCGAAATAGTCCCAGTTCGCGGCGCGCGCCCGCTCGGCTACCTGCGGATCGAAATCCTTGAAATGGATATGCCAGATACGCTCCGGCCAGCGGCGCAGCGGCTCCAGCGGGTCGCCGCCGCCGAACATGTAGTGCCCGGTGTCGAACACCAGCCCGACCAGGGTCGGATCGGTCAGCGCCATCAGCCGCGCGACTTCCGCCGGCGTTTCGACGTATCCGGCGCAGTGATGGTGGAAGACGGTCCGCAGCCCGGTCTGCTCTTTGACCGCGCGCGCGATGCGGTTGGCGCCCTCGGCGAAGGTTTGCCACTGGGCGTCGGTCAGGCCCATCTCTGGCGTGACGCGCCCGGCGTTCTGAGTGCGCAGCGGGATCGAGCCGTTGTTGTCGGCCAGCACGATGAAACACTGTGACCCAGCGGTGTCGGCCAGCAGGCGCGCGGTCCGCAGGCAGACTTCTTCGCCTGCCGCGTGCGCGCGCGCGTCCGCTAGCGCAACGGGCACGAACGCCGCCAGCAACGCGAGCTTGCGCCGGTCCAATTCGGCCCGCAGCGCGGCGGGATCGGTCGGCATGAAGCCCCAATCGCCTAGCTCGGTGCCGGTATAGCCGGTCGCGGCGATCTCGTCGAGCACCTGCTCGTAGCCAGCCGCCTCGCCTTCCAGATCAAACTCCAGCACGCCCCACGAGCAGGGCGCGTTCGCAACGCGAAACTTGTATTCCATAGAAGAATCTCCGCGAGCCATCTCGCTTAATCAGGTGAAAAGGACCGGACTACAGGTAATGCCGCTGCTTGCCTTTGGACGCTTCATACTCGGCCCGCGCCTCGCGCACGGACTCGCTTTCCGCGACCTCGGCCACAGCCACGTCCCACCAGCTTTCGTAGCCGCCGACGCGCTGCTCGCGATCCGTCTCGACCACAATGCAGACCGGGCCGCCCTGGTGCTCGCGCGCCCGGGCCAGCGCGTCCGCCAGCTCGTCGCGCGTGCCCGCGCGCATCACGGTCGCGCCCAGGCTGGCGGCGTTGGCGGCGAAGTCGATCGGCAGCACGTCGCCCTCAAGCTGATCGTCCTCGGTGCGGAAGCGGTAGCGTGTGCCGAAGCCCTCGCTCCCGACGCTGGCCGACAGCCCGCCGATGCTCGCGAAACCATGATTGTCCAGCAGGATGATCGTGATCTTCAGGCGCTCCTGAACAGCGGTCACGATCTCGCTCGGCATCATCAGGTAGGTGCCGTCGCCGATCATGACGTAGACCTCGCGCTCCGGCGCGGCGAGCTTGGCGCCGATCCCGCCCGGAATCTCGTAGCCCATGCACGAGTAGCCGTATTCCAGGTGATAGCCCTTCGGATCGCGCGTGCGCCACAGCTTGTGCAGGTCGCCCGGCAAGCTGCCCGCCGCGCAGAGCACCACGTCCTGCGGGCGCGAAAGCGTATTGACCACGCCGATCACCTCGCCCTGGCTGATCAGCGGGCCGTGCTCCAGCGTGTAAATGCGCTGGACTTCGGCGTCCCACGCGCGGTTGTATTCTTCGGCCCGCGCGCGATAGCTCGCGCTGACCTGCCAGCCATCGAGCAGCGGCAGCAGTTCTTCGAGCGCGGCGCGCGCGTCGCCCACCAGCGGGATCGCGCTGTGCTTGTAGGCGTCGAACTCCGCCACATTGATATTGATGAAACGCACGTTGTCATGCTGGAACGCTGTCTTGGACGCGGTCGTGAAGTCGCTGTAGCGCGTGCCGATCCCGATCACCAGGTCGGCCTCGCGCGCCAGGATGTTCGCGCCCTCGGTCCCGGTCGTGCCGATCGCGCCCAGCGCGGACGGGTGGTCGTAGGGCAGCGCGCCCTTCCCGGCCTGCGTCTCGCCGACCGGGATGCCGGTCTGCTCGACAAACCGGCGCAGCATCTCGGTCGCCTCGCTGTACAGCACGCCGCCGCCCGCGACGATCACCGGCTGGCGGCTCTGGCGGATCCACTCCGCCGCGCGGCGCAGCGCGGACGCGTCCGGCCGGTTGCGCGGGATGTGCCACACACGCTTCTCGAATAGCGTCGCCGGGTAGTCGTAGGCCATCGTCTGCACGTCCTGCGGCAGCGCGAGCGTCACCGCGCCGGTCTCGGCGGGCGAGGTCAGCACGCGCATCGCCTCCGGCAGCGCGGTGATCAACTGCTCCGGCCGGTTGATGCGGTCCCAGTAGCGCGAGATCGGCTTGAAGCAGTCGTTGACCGAGATATCCTGCGAGTGCTCAGACTCAAGCTGTTGCAGCACCGGGGCTTGCAGCCGCTCGGCGAAGATGTCGCCCGGCAGCAACAGCACCGGCAGGCGGTTGATCGTCGCGCCCGCCGCGGCCGTGATCATATTCGTCGCGCCAGGGCCGATCGAAGTCGTGCAGGCGAAGGTTTGCAAGCGGTTTTTCATCTTAGCGTAGGCGGCGGCGGTGTGGACCATCGCCTGCTCGTTGCGCGTCTGGTAGTAGCGGAAGGTGTCCGCGTACTGCTGGAGCGCCTGCCCGATACCCGCCACATTGCCGTGCCCGAAGATCCCCCAGCACCCGGCGAAAAACGGGTTTTCACGCCCGTCACGCTCGACATACTGGTTTTGCAGGAACTCGATCAGCGCCTGCGCCATCGTGAGTCGTTTCGTCGCCATCGCTCGCCTCGCTCCGCGCTACCGGCGCGGCTCCATTCCCAGATCGACGACCGGCAGACGTGGATCGAGGAACGTCCACGTGCCCTTGACCCAGGCGTACGCCGGGTCATCGCTGTTGGCGAGCGACTGGGCAGAACCGGCCAGGAAATTCAGGTAGTAGGTCGTGTAGCCCGGCGCGCTGACGACCGGGTGATACCCCTCCGGCACGATCACCGCGTCGTGCTGCTGCGCCAGCATTAATCCATCGATGCTGCGGTCGTCGTTGTAGACCCGCTGGTAGGCGTAGCCGCCGGGCCGGTCGATCTTGTAGAAATAGATTTCCTCTAGGTCCGCTTCGAGCAGCTTCCCCTGCGCGTCCTCGCGGTGCACGTCGTGCTTGTGCGGTGGATAGCTCGACCAGTTGCCGCTCGGCGTATAGACCTCGACCGCTACAATCCGCTGGCAGTCGAAACCGGGGGGGATGATGCTATTAATCTGGCGCGAGGCGTTGCCGCCGCCGCGCAGCTCGACCGCGCTGTCTGCCGGCGTGACCAGCCGCGCGGGGTGATCCTCGTCAGCCGGCACCCAGCAAGTCGCGACCTCGAAGCCATCGGTCAGCGCCTCGATCTCGAAGTCGGTGTGGCGCGACAGATAGAGCGCATAGGGCATCCCGCTAAACACATCCGGCCGGCGCCCGATAGCCTCGAAATCGCCCCGGCTGGTGCGGATCGTGCAGCGTCCGCCGAGGATGACATGCGCGTACTCGTATTCGCCGGTGGCGTGCGCCCAACGCTCGCCCCGGTTCAGCCGCCGCGCCTGCATGTTGAGGAATTCCCAGCCCGCTTGCTCGGCCAGCACCTCGGCGAAAACGCCGGTGCCGCCGGTGTCGCGCGAGCGGATGAGCATCGTGTCAGCCGTGTACTGCATCGCGTTTTCCTTACTCCAGCCCGCCATAGTTTTCGGTAAAAGCCATCACCTCGTCAAAGGTCGGCATGAAGTTCGCGCAGCCGTGCTTGGTGACGACGATCGCGCCGCACGCGTTGCCCAGCCGCGCCGCGCGGTACCAGTCCCAGCCCTTGATATAGCCGTAGAGGAACCCGGCGCCGAAGGCGTCGCCCGCGCCGAGGATGTTGTAGACCTCGACCGGGAAGCCCGGCGCGTCGATTGCCTGCCCGTCGCGCAAGTGAATCCGCGCCCCTTCCTCGCCGCGCTTCTCGATCACCGCCTCCGGGCCGGAGTCGAGCAGGCGCGCGATCGCGGCGTCGAGGTCGCCGCTCACCCGCGTGTCGGACACCTGCGAGTGCGTCAGCGACATCTGGGCCGGGTCGGTCAGCATCGCGGCGTTGATCTCGTCCTGCGTGCCGATCACCACGTCCACATGGCGCAGCACCGAGCGGATCGCCACGCCGAACGCGCGCGGGTCGTGCCACTGGTCCGGGCGGAAGTCGATGTCCAGCACGACCTTCGCTCCCGCGCTGCGCGCCAGCTCCGCCGCGAAGAGCGTCGCGCTGCGGCTGGGGTCCTTCGAGAAGTTCGTTCCGGCGAACTGCACGACTTGCGCCTCGCGCACCGGCGCGGCCAGCACGTCGTCAATCGTGATCTCGATATCGGCGCAGTTGTCGCGGTAGTAGACCAGCGGGAACTTGTCCGGCGGCTCGATCCCCAGCAGGACCGCGCTGGTGCGGTGGCCCGGCTTGCGCACGATGAAGCGCGTCTCGACCCGCTCCTGCTCCAGAAAATGCAGGATGAAGTCACCGACCGGGTCCACGCCCAGGCCGGTCAGCAACGCGGAGTTCACGCCCAGGCGGCGCGCGCCGACGCACATATTGGTCGGGGAGCCACCCACGTATGCCGCGAAGCTCGTGATCTCGACAAACGGCGCGCCGACATCGTTTGAGTACAGGTCGATGGAGCTGCGCCCGATATTCAGCAATTCGTATTGCTTCGCCAACGCGCCCGTCCTTTCTAGAATTGGCGGCTCCAGTGGCGCGGCCAGCGCTCGATCACGACCTTTGTCTGGGTATAGAACTCGACACCATGCCGCGCCTGCGCGTGCAGATCGCCAAAGAAGCTCTCGCCCCACCCGCTGAACGGGAAGAAGGCCATCGGCGCGGCGACGCCGATATTGATCCCGATGTTGCCGGCGAAGGCTTCGTTGCGGAAGCGCCGCGCCGTCTCGCCATCCGAGGTAAAGATGCAGGCCATGTTGCCATAGGCGCGCGCGTTCACCAGCCGGATCGCATCCTCAATCGTGGCCGCGTGCATCAGGCTGAGCACCGGGCCAAAGATTTCGGTCCTGGCGATCTCGCCTTCCGGCGGGACATCCGTCAGGATCGTCGGGAACAGAAAATACCCGTCCTCATAGCCATCGACCGCACGCTGGCGGCCATCCACCAGCACGCCCGCGCCTTCGCGCGCGCCCTGCTCGATCAGGCCCTCGATCCGGCTCTTGCTGGCTGCGGTGATGACCGGCCCCATCTCGACACCTTCATCCAGGCCGTAGCCGACCTTGCGGCTGGCTGCCGCGTCCGCGATGCGCTCGGTGAACGCGTCACGCGCCTCGCCAACCGTGATCGCGACCGAGGCCGCCAGGCAGCGCTGCCCCGCGCAGCCAAACGCCGAGTCCGCCATGATGCGCGTGGTCATATCCATCTCGGCGTCCGGCATAATCACGACCGGGTTCTTCGCCCCGCCCTGGCACTGGGCGCGCTTGCCGTTTTCCGCTGCGCGGCGGTAGATGTAGCGCGCGACGGGGGTCGAGCCGACAAAGCTGTACGCCCGCACCAGCGGGTGATCGAGCAGCGCGTCCACCGTCTCCTTGCCGCCGTTGACCAGTTGCAGCACGCCGGGCGGAAAGCCCGCCTGATCGATCAGATCGAACAGGCGCTCGCTCGCCATCGGCACCCGCTCGCTCGGCTTGAGGATAAAGCTGTTGCCAGTCGCCACGGCGTAGGGCAGGAACCACAGCGGGATCATCGCCGGGAAGTTGAACGGGGTGATCGCGGCGACCACGCCGAGCGGCTGGCGGAACATGTGCTCGTCGATGCCGCGCGCGATATCCTCGTTGTTGTACCCCTGCATCAGAATCGGGGTGCCGCAGGCGACCTCGACGTTCTCGATCCCGCGCCGGATCTCGCCTGCGCTCTCGGCGTAGGTTTTGCCGCATTCGTTGGTCACGATCCGCGCCAGTTCATCCAGGTGCGCCTCAAGCAGCGCCTTGAGCTTGAACAGCGGCTGGATGCGCTCGGCGACGGGCACGCGGCGCCATTCCAAGAAAGCCGCCTGCCCCGCCTGCGCCGCCGCATCCACCTCGTCGGCTGGGGACAGCACAACCTCGGCCAGGACCTGCGCCGTCGCGGGGTTGCGCACGTCCAGCCGGGATGCCGCTGAGGAAAAGTGCCATTGTCCGTTGATATAATTGCGAATCTGGTGCTCGCTCATGAGGATGCTCCACACAATCATGGGTACAATCGTCCGCTGCGGACACCGGGGTGTAAACGTTTTCCTGAGCCTATACCATTTCGCGACCGGTGTCAAGCAAAGGCCGTCTGGTGCAAAGTGCTCGCGGCGGCCGCGCGATGCGCGCTCCGCCCCAGCCACATTTTATCAAATCTACAAGGAGCCAGTATGACCAGCCTCGGCAAATATCGCCACCTCGCCCAGGCCAGCACGCCCGCCGGCCATTTCGTGATCCTCGCCATCGACCATCGCGGCAACCTGCGCGCCAGCCTGGACCGCCACGCGCCTGCCCCGCTGACCGATGCGGAGTTCGCCGCCTTCAAGCTGGAGGTGATCGCGCAGCTTGGCGCGGCGTGCAGCGCGGTGCTGGCCGACCCCGGCTTCGGGCTTGGCCCGGCCATCGCGCGCGGCGCGCTCAGCGGCGAGCAGGGGTTCCTCGCCCCGATCGAGATCACCAACTATGACGTGCCGCCGGACCAGCGCGGTGTCGCCTTCATCCCCGGCTGGTCGGTCGAGAAGATCAAGCGCGCCGGGGGCGCGGGCGTCAAGCTGCTGCTGTTCTACCATCCCGCCGCGCCGGACGCCGCCGCCAAGCGCGAGGCCGTCTCCCGGATTATCGAGGATTGCGCCCGCTGGGACATCCCCTTCTTCCTGGAGCCGATTGTGTTTTCGCCCGACCCGGCGCGCGCGCTGACCCATGACGAGCGCCGCGCAGCGGTCGTGAGCAACGCGCGCGAGTTCAGCGCGCTGGGCATCGACGTGCTGAAAACCGAGTTTCCGCTGGACGTGAAGCAAGAGCCGGATGAAGCCGTTTGGCGCGCGGCGCTGGACGAGCTGAATGCGGCGTGCGCCGTGCCGTGGGCGCTGCTCAGCGCGGGGGTGGATTACGCGACCTTCGAGCGGCAAGCGGAGCTGGCCTGCGCCGCCGGGGCAAGCGGCGTGATCGTCGGTCGGGCGGTGTGGGCCGAGGCGGCGACGCTCTCCGGCGTAGCGCGGGCGGAGTTCCTGCGCACGACCGGCCCGCAGCGCATGACGCGGCTGGCAGAGATCGCCGCTCGCTACGCAACCGATTGGCGCAGAAAAGTCGCGCCGCCCGCGCACGATCCGCGCTGGTACGAGGCGTATCCGGGCTTCGGCGGCTAGCGGGGCGGCGCGGTCGAGGCGCGGCGGACCAGCGTGGTTTCGAGCAGAACGGTCTGCGGCCCTTCGCCGCTGCCGGCAAGCTGTTCGAGCAGAATACGCGCCGCCGCCTCACCCATCGCGTAAATCGGTTGGGCGATGGTCGTCAGCGGCGGGATCAGGAACGAGACCAGCGGGATGTCGTCGAACCCGACAAGCGAGAGATCGGCGGGCACGCGCAAGCCGAGTTCCGCCGCCGCGTGCAGCGCGCCGACCGCCATCGAGTCGGTCAGCGCGAAGATCGCGGTCGGGCGCGGCGTCGCGCGCAGCATGTCCAGCGCCGCCTCGTAGCCGCTTTTGAAGTCGGGCAGGTTGTCGATCACGCGGATCTCCGCGCCGGGGCACAGATCGGCGACGGCCTGGCGCGCGCCGCGCAGCCGGTCCGGCGGGATGTTCATGACGCTGGCGCAGATCACGCCGATGCGCCGGTGTCCTAGATCGACCAGGTGGCGCACCCCGTCATATGCGCCCTGGAAGTTCGTGACGAGCACCTGGCTCACGTCGAACCCGGCCAGCTGGCGCTCGACCACCACGACTGGGACCGCGCGCTCGACCAGCCGCGCAACCGCCTCGTCCGTGCCCGCGATCGACGGGAACGACACGACCGCGTCCACCTGCTGCCCGAGCAGGATCGTGACGTACTCGCGCTCCTTGTCGGGGTTTTCCTCGGTGCTGCACACCAGCGTGCGGTAGCCGCTGGCGAAGAAGGTTTTTTCGAGCGCGAAGGCGAACTGCGCGAAGAATGGCTCGTTGATGCGCGGGACCAGCAGCCCGGCGGTGTGCGACGCCTGGCGACGCAGCCCCTGCGCGATCGCGTTCGGCTGGTAGCCAAGCGTCTGCATCGCGCTCACGACGCGCTCGCGCAGGTCCGGGCTGACATAGCGCGTCCCGTTCAGCACGCGCGATACGGTCGCGATCGAGACGCCCGCCGCCAGCGCCACGTCCTTGATCGTGGTTACGTCGCTTTTTTCCAGGTGAGTCATGGCACTGCGCCGCCCAACATCACACGCTTGACCGCATCGAACATTATCACCTGGGCGGAAGCGCGTCAAGCGACGGCGCGCCTAGAGGCTGTTATGCACTTTGTGGCCTGGTGTCCAGGCCATCCCCCCATCCTTCCGACCTGCGGGCGGCTTTCCGGGGGATGGGGGGCTTTTCTCGGACGCAAGTGCATAACACGCTCTAGAGCCGCCCGCGCAGGCGGTGCCCTTCCGTCACCAGCCACGCGCCGCTGTCCCACTCCGTCAGCGCGCCCCCGTCCCAGTACGACAGATCGAGGCGCACCAGCACGCCCGGCCACGGGGCGGCCACGTAGACGCTGCGGAAGGTTTCCACACCCGGCAGATTGAAGCCACTTGGCGCAGGCAGCCGCGTATCGAGATCGGCGCGGGTGAGATCGGTGTCACAGTGGAACTGGATCAGCGGGACCGAGGTGTACCCGTAGGTCAGCTCGAACTTGGGCACGCGTGGCGCGTCAAACGCCTCGATCTCACGCTGGAACTCGCCGGCGCTCGCCGGGAGCACGAAAGGCATTTCCGTATCCGGCTCAGGATAGGCGTAAAGGTTGGCCGCCGCGCCGAGGGCTTCGAGCAGGTATTCCCACAGATCGTTCGGCACGCGCGCGGTCGGCAGCTCGACGCCGGTGTGATCGACGCGCAGAATGTGCCCGCGCAGGCATTCGGCGAGGGCCGCCGGAGCCAGCGGCGGAGGATCGGGCGTCACCCACGCTCCGGGCGGCAGCCGGACCGGGTCGCGCGAGGCCCAGCCAAGCACGCGCATCCCACCCATGTAAATCGCCAGCAGCCCGATCGTGTCCAGCACGACCGTCGGGCGATCCACGCGGGACAACTCCAGCGTCGTCGCCGGGATGGCGCCCAAAGGGTACTGCGGCACCATCACCAGGCGATCGGAGAGCAGCTCCGACTGCGGACCCTCGCTCAGCAGCGGCGCGATCGCGTCAAACCAGGCGCGCGACTTGGGGTCCGACGGAAGCAGGTAGCGTATCTGGTTGAGCCGGTCGCCGATCATCTCTCCCTCGCTTATGCGCGGCAGCGCACGGTAGCGCACGGTCGCACGCGCTATTCGACACATCCCATCATAATACGCATTCCGCCGAATTCGGTGGCCTGCTGGCACGATCCGGGCGCCCGGCTGAGAAGCCAAGTCTGCTAGAATCCAGTCAGAACGTCAAGTGACTGGCGGAGCATCCACGGAGAAACACGCTTGAAGACGCTGGCCGTTAAACCTCAGGGGGAGTTTGAAGTCATCGCCACGACCTCGCGCGCCCAGGCCGCGACGATGGTGCTGGCGCCGGGCGAGTCGACCGGCGGGCCGGACAACCGTCACGCGGCCAGCGATCAGTGGCTGTACGTGACCGGCGGGCGCGGCTACGCGGTGGTCGAGGGGCGACGCGTGGGGCTAGAACCGGGCACTTTGCTGCTGATTGAGGCTGGCGAGGGCCACGAGATCGTGAACGACGGCGACGAGCCGCTGGCGTCGCTGAACATCTACGCGCCGCCTGAATACTGATCGGTTTCCCGATGTTCTTGCACCGGCAGGAGCTGCCCGTGTCTGGCGAGTGTTCTTTTCCGCGCGGGTTCGACCCCGATTTCGACGATCGCGACTGGAACGACGACTGGCTGCGCCTGCCCGTCGCGCAGGTCCCGCCCGGCGTGCACCCCGGCGGCTACCGCGTCGAGCGCCGGCTTCTCGACGCCGTGCCGATCTTCGACCGCGCCTACCGGTTAAGCGCGCCGCTCGACTGCCGCCTGCTCTATGATCCACAGGGCCGGTTGTGGATGTCTGACACGCCGCAAGAACGAATCATGATGGTTAACAATGGGCGGCGTTCGAGCGGGCACGTGCTGATCGGCGGCCTCGGCCTAGGCCTGTATCCGCAAGTCGCGCAGGCGGGATCGGCGGGCGCCGCGACGCGCTTCACCGTGATCGAGCGCAGCCCGGTGGTGGTGGACATCGTCACTCCGACGCTCGAAGCGGCGCTCGACGCGCCGCTGACGCTTCACATCGGGGATGCGGCCGAGTTCCTGGCCGGGCCGGTCGGGCAGCGTTTCGACACGGTGTTTCTGGACACGTGGGACACGCTCGACGCCGCGCACCTGCCGATGGTCAACGCGCTGCGCGACCTGGCGCTGCGCCACCTGACCCCGGAAGGTCGCGTGCTGCTGTGGGGCTATGGCTGGATGCTGGCGCTGTTTGAGGACGCCTGCCGCCAGATTCTGGCGCTGCCGCCCGGCGCGCGTCATAACGCGCTCGCCGCGCAGGCGCACGACGCGCCGCGCGCGCTGGCGCTGCTGGGGCCGGTGCTTGACCGGTTCGCGGGTGAGCCGGTCGCGGCGGACATCGAGGCCGCGCTCGGCTGGTGTCGCGGTTACGCGCTGCATGTCACCGAGCCGGTGGAGTTCTGAGGCGCGGATCCACTAGGTCCGCGCGCGGACCTCGACGACAATCCGCGTGCCCTCGCCGGGCGCGCTGTGCAGGGCGAAGCTCGCCCCGGCGGCCTGCGCCCGCTCGCGCATCGACTTCAACCCCAGGTGCCCCGGAAACGAAGCGGACGGGTCGAACCCGACGCCGTTATCCGCCAACTCCAAGATGATCCCATCCGGTAGGCAGGCCATGTGCACCCGAACGCGGCTGGCGCGGGCGTGCTTGACGGTGTTGTGCAGCGCCTCGCGGGCGATGCGGTACAGCGCCTCTTTGAGCGCGATCGGCAGCTCCGGCTCGTCGCACAGGTCGGCGTCTACCTCGATCTGATGGCGCGCCTGGAGCGAGGCGACCTGCGCCGCCAGCGCCGCCTTCAGCCCGTCGTTCTCCAACAACTCTGGGCGCAGCTCGAAGATCAGCGCCCGCATCTCAGACAGCCCGGCTTCGGCCAGCGCCAGCACATAGTCAAGCGGCTCGTCCAGCCTGGCCGGATCGCGCGCCAGCAACCTTTGCGCGGTGCGCGTGCCGAGCGCGATCCCGAACAGCGCCTGCGAGACGGAATCGTGCAACTCGCGCGCCAGCCGGTTGCGCTCCTCGAAGACGGCCAGCTCGTGCGCGGCGCGGTACAGGCGCGCGTTCTCAATCGCGACCGCCATCAGGTCGGCCAGAGTGGACATGACGCGAATATCGCCCTGCGAGAATCGCTCCGGCTCGGCGGACTGCACGACCAGCACGCCGACCACCTGCTTCGCGGCGATCATCGGGACGGCCATCTCCGAGCGCGCACCGCGCAGCCCCGGCGAGAGCACGCCTTCGGGCGCGATCGAGGCGTCGTTGACCATGACGCCCTGCCGCAAGCGCGCCGCCCGCGCCACCAGCGCACGCGGGTCGCTGGCCGCAATTCGATGGGGCGTCTCATCGCGCCCAGGCGCCGCCTCGAAGGTGTCTGTTTCGGCGTCCAGCAGGTAGATATCCAGGTGATAGCTGGGAAAGGTGGCGCGCGCCAGCTCGGTGAGCGTGGTCAGCAGGCGCTCCAGGTCGAGGATGCTCGCCGCCGCCGCGCTGACCTTGGCGACGGTTTCGAGTTCCAGCGCGCGCTGCGCCGCCTCGATATGCGCTTCCTTCTGCGCCAGATACGCACGGCGGCTGGTTACGACCGAGGCGAGCGTGGGGCGGATGGCGCGGATCAGCGCCCGCAGGTCGTCGGGGAAGGTTCGCGGCGCGTCCCAGATCAGGATCAGCAGGCCGTGCCACAGATCACCGGCCTTGAGCGGCAGCGCGATCAACGCCGGCCAACCGAGCGCCTCTGCAACCTCCCGCGCCTGCCGGACCTCCGGGCGCGGGTCGGTCGCCACGTCCTCGACGAAGATCGGCGCATCCGGTGCGTGGAGCGCCATCTGGAACAGCGGGTAGTCACGGATCGCATACCCGGCGAAAGGCAGCGCGTCAAGATTCTGTCTGTCTGCGCGGCGCACGCGTAGCGCGACAGCGCGTACCTCCGTGGGCGGATCGTCCTCGGTCGCGTTCGAGTACGCCAGCGTGGAGAGCGCCACGCCGTATGGCTCGACGACCACCGCTACGGCGTCGAGTATGGCCTGCTCGTCAACCGCCTGCGACAGCGCGGCGTTGACGGCCGCCAGCTTCTCGGCCCGGATACGATCCTGCTCGGCGGCATCCTTCAGGCGGATGCGCTCAACCGCCGCCGTGACCAGCTCACCGATCCCCGCCGCGAGCCGCTTTTCGCGCTCGGAGAAGCGGTGAGGCTGCTCCGTCTCGAAACCCAGCAGGCCGATAAAGCGGTCTTCGAGCTGGAGCGGCACCGAAATGAACGAGCGGTACCCCTGGCGCTCGGTGGTCGCGGCGCTCACTGCGTCCAGCTGCGTGCGGTCAGCGGTGTCTTCCACGACTAGCGGCTGCGAACGATCGAGCGTGTGCACACGTGGAATCTCATCCATCCGCAGCCGCGCGCCGAGCGGCCAGCGGTTGTCCCTCTCCTTGGCGACCAGCTCCAGATGCCGCGCCTGGCGGTAGTCAAACCGGTCCCAAAGCCACAACACGACGCTGAGGCCGGTCATTTCCAGCTCGGCCAGCGCGTCTACAACCTCCTGATACGTGCGCGCCGCGTTGATGCCCCGGCTGGCGCGATAGAGTAACTCGCGCTCTTCGCGGGCTTCTTCGGCGTCCAGGTAAGCCCGGCGGCTGGCGACGACCGAAGGCAGCGTTTGCAGCAGCGCGGTGTAGACGTAGACCTCTTCTTCGGTGAACGTATGCGGCGCGTTCCAGCCAATGTTGAGCAACCCCTGCCAGCGCCCGAAGCTGTAGAGCGGCATCATCGCCAGCGCGCGCAACCCGTGCTGGTGCAGCAACTCGCGGCTGGCCGGGTCGAGGCGCCCGTCCGACAGGCTGTCTTCAAGCAAGATCGGCTCCTCGGGCCGGGCCGTCCAGTGTTCCGACAGCGCGAAATCGGACACGCTGATCGCGCGGCCCATACGCATGCGATCATCGTGTAAGGCGCCCCCCTGCCAGCGGGCGACGTTGACCACCTGGACGGGCTGCCCGGTCACATCGGCCAGCACATAGCTCAGCATAATCAGGTCGGGCGGGTGCTCGTCGGCGTAGAGCGCCACCGCGCCGACGATCTGGGCCTCGTTGACCGCCTGCGAGAGCGCCGTGTTCACCCGGAGCAGGCGCTCGGCGCGCCGTGCGCGCTCGCGATTCTGGTCTCCCAGACGCACCGAAGCGATGATCGGCCCGGCCTGCTGAAGGATCGCGGTGAAGATGCGCAGATCCCGCTCGTCGAAGACGGTTTGCTCGCGCCAGCTAAAGATCAGCAGCCCGATCCAGTGCCCGTTATGATAGAGCGGCAGCACGACGGAGCTGCGCATCCCCGCCAGCTCGTAAAACGAGAGCGTCGTGGCGTCGAGCATGTCAGGGGCGTATACATCGGAAATGACCATCGGCCGGTCGGGGGCGGCCAGCCATTGGCGCATGAACGCGCGGCCCGGCTCGATCTCAAAGCGAGCGCCTTCCGGCCAGTTGCGCGGCGCCCCGCGCGCCCACTGCGCCGCGATCTCCAGCGTCGCCGGCTCGTCCGCCGGGCCGGGATGGATATAGAACAAGACGCCGGACGCCGCGCCACCGTCGCGCGCGTAATCGCTCACGGCTTCCAGCCATTCGACGGGCGTGGAGGCCTGCGTGAGCTTGTTCGACATCGAGTAGAGGATATCGATCTCGTCGCGCAGCAGGCTGGCGTTCGCCATAGTGAGTCTCTTGTCGGGCTGCGAGTGCCCGTAACGATCGATGGCTGTGCTGTGCTTGCGGCCCCGGCGCGCGAGGGCAACCGCACGCTAGAGACTGTCCACCAGCCCCAGTCGCACGGCGTACAGCGCCGCCTGGGTCCGGCTGACGACGTTGAGCTTGCTCAGGATGTTGCTGACGTGCGTCTTCACAGTCTTTTCGCCGATGCTGAGGCGCTGGGCGATTTCCTTATTCGAATAGCCCAGCGCGAGCTGGCGCAAAACCTCTGTTTCGCGCTCGGTCAGCGTTTCGGGGCTGTCCGGCATGCGGACCTCGCGCATCAGGCGCGCGGCAGCCTGCGGCGAAAGCTGGACCTGCCCCTGGGCCGCCGCCTTGATCGAGCGCACCAGCTCGTCGGCTTCGGTGTCTTTCAGGAGATAGCCCACCGCCCCGGCGCGCACCGCGCCGACCACCGAGCTATCTTCCAGCACGCTGGTCAGCGCGATAATCTCGATTTCCGGCAGCTCGCGGCGCAGAATCGTGATGGCCTGGATACCGTCTAGCTCCGGCATCAGGAGGTCCATCAGGACGACATCCGGTTTCAGCTCGCGCGCTAAATCGACCGCTCGCCGCCCATCCGACGCCTCGCCCACGATCTCGATCTCGTCGTCCAGGCTCAGAAACATTTGCAGGCCCTGACGCACGACCGCGTGATCATCCGCGACCAACACCCGAATTGTCACTGCTCACGCCCTCGCTCAGCTCTGCGGCTTAAGAAGCGCGTTCACTATAGCATTGATTATACGTTTCTAGAAGTGCGTCTTGCCTGAAGAAATTCTGTAGACAGATTTTACGATAGCGCGTGCGCTCCGCCGAAAGCGAGACCTTGCGACGCGCTTGCGCCGATGACATCCCCCGGCCTTTCTCCCCTCTCCGGTCTATACAGCCAGCGGAGAGGAGCCAGGGATAAGGTTCCCGCCGCCGGATCGGCCCCGCGCAGGTGCCACTTCGCGCAAAAACAGGTGCGTTTTGTGACCATGCAGCGGCGGACGCGCCCGGTACAATCGATTTTGGTGAGACATAGCAGAATTATTGCAGCGTGCCGCCGAGATTTCAGAGGAACAGGCCAGCGGCGGGCATTGGGGCGCATGATCGAACAGCTTTACTTCATCTACGGACTCGCGTTTTTCAGCCTGGGCCTCGCCTCGCTGCTGGAAATGCGCGAATCGAGCGGGCTGCCGCTGGGCCGCCAGCTCCCCTGGCTGGCGCTGTTTGGCCTGACGCACAGCGCGGTCGAGTGGTGCGATATGTTCTTGCTGGACGCCCCAGCGGGTGACTTTGCGCAGGCGCTGCTGGTGGCCCGCTCGATCCTGCTGCCGGTGTCCGCCGTGATGCTGATTCGCTTTGGAGTCGGGCTGCTGGCCGAGGTCGGGCCTCTGCCCGATTGGGCAACCTTCGCGCAGGCCGTGTTGTTTGTCCCGGCGATGCTGATCGTCGCCTACGCGCTGGTCGTGATCAGCACTGAGAGCGAGCCGGAGCGCGCCGCCGACATCTGGTCGCGTTATCTGCTCTTTCTGCCAGGCGGATTGATGACCTCGGTCGGCTTCGGGCGCCACTGGCTGAAAGCGCCGCACCGCGACACCAACAGCTCGTACCGCTGGCTGCTGCTCGCCGGAGGCGCGGCGTTCCTCTACGCGCTCGCGGCGGGGTTGATCGTCGAGAAGAACGCCTACGGCCTGGCGCCGTGGATCAATTACGAGACGGTCGAGAGCCTGACGCGCCTCCCGACCCAGTTGTGGCGCACGCTGGCCGCTCTCACGCTGACCATCGCGGTCATCCGGGCGCTGGGCCTGTTCGCCAACGAGCGCCGGTTGCAGCTTGACCTGCTCCAGCGCGAGCGCGAGCGCGCTCAGCACGCCGCGCTGGTCGCTCAGCGCGACGCCCGCCAGGTCGCCGAACGGTGGAGCGAGACGCTGGTGCAGATCAGCCGCCAGATCGCCACCCTGGAGCCGCTGGACCAGGTGCTGCTGGCGATCGTCGAGCGCGGGCGGCTGCTGCTGCGCGCCAACGCGGCGGCCCTGGCGTTGTGGGACGAGGATTATTCGCAGCTTGTGGTGAAGGCGTTCGCCTCCGCCGACGGGAAGGCGATGGTCAACCGCCCCGTCACACAACGTCTCATTCTGGATGCGGTCAAGAGCCGCCGCCCGGCGCTGATGCCGGACGGGAGCGCGTGGCGCTGCGAGGCGCTGGGCAGCGATGTCCGCTCGGCGGCGATTGTCCCGCTCCAGTTCGAGGGCGAGACGCTTGGCGCGCTGTGGACGGTCAGCACCGAACCGGGCGCGTTTGGCGACACCGATCTCAACCATATCGAGCACCTCAGCGACCAGGCAGTGATTGCGATCCAGCACGCCCTGATGGCCGCGCGGCTGCAATCGCTGGCGGTCGTCGAGGAGCGCGCGCGGATCGCCCGCGAGATGCACGACGGCCTGGCGCAGCTGCTCGGCTATGTCAGCCTGGAAGTCCAGACCGTCGAGGCGCTGGTCCGCCAGCAGAATTCCGAGGCGGCGCTGGCTGAGCTGAGCCAGGCGCGCGCCCGGATCAATTCTGCCCAGGCGGACGTGCGCGAGAATATTCTCAGCCTGCGCACGACGCTGGCCGGAGAGGCCGGGCTGGCGCAGTCGCTGGCGGAGTACGTCGAGGAATTCGGCATCCAGACCGGCATCACCACGCGCTTCGTCAACGAGCTTGACGCGCCGCCGAACCTGTCGCCGCTGGGCGAAACGCAGCTTGTGTGCATCGTGCAGGAAGCCCTGGCGAATGTGCGCAAGCACTCCAGGGCACGGCATGTCGAGCTGCGGCTCAGCGCGGACGGCGAGCGCGTGCATGTCACGGTCACGGACGACGGCGTCGGGTTCACGCCGCGCAACGCGCGCCGCCACTTTGGGCTGGAAACCATGCGCGAGCGGTCGCAGAGCGCGGGCGGCGGCCTGACTGTCACCTCCGTACCGGACGAAGGAACCGAGGTCGCGCTTTGGCTGCCCCAATTACAGCAGTAGCAACACCAGAAGCGAGGGACAGACCATGATGCTAGAACTCCCTTTGAAAGTGCTGGTCGCCGACGATCACAGCCTGTTCCGGCAGGGACTCATCAGCCTGATGCGGACCCGGCCAGACCTGGTGCAGGTGCTTGGAGAAGCCGAGAGCGGCGCCGAAGCCCTGTCGCTGGCGCAGGAGCGCCGCCCCGACGCGATTCTGCTGGACATCTACATGCCGGAAGGGGACGGCCTCCAGACCGCCGCCCGCATCCGCGAGCTGCTGCCAGGGACGGCGATCATCATGCTGACGGCGTCCGAGCTGGACGACCACGTCTACCGCGCGGTGCAGCTTGGCGCGGCGGGATATTTGCTTAAGAGCCTCGACGCGCAGGAACTGTTCGACGTGCTCGAATGCGTGGCGCGCGGCGAGGTCGCGCTGTCCCGCGCGATGGCGGCCCGCCTGCTGCGCGAGCTGGGGCGCCCCGGCGCGCCTGACACGGACGAGGCGGCCACGCTGACCGAGCGCGAAATCGACGTGCTGCGGCTGGTCGCGCATGGCGCGAGCAACCCGCAGATCGCCGAGGACCTGCACATCACGGTCAACACGGTGAAGGTTCACCTGCGCAATATCCTCTCCAAGCTGCAACTGGAGAACCGCACCCAGGCCGCGGCCTACGCCGTGCAGAGCGGCCTCGTGTCGTAGCGCGTGGGGACGCCGGAATGAGGAACTAGATCACATGGATATGCTGTCCGCGCTTGAGCGATTCGCGCAGGGGGATGCCGGCGGCGTCCGGCTGGATGCCGAGCGGTGCGTTCACGCCTTTGACGCGTTCGCGACGTGCCGCGCCTGCGTGGACGAGTGCCCGGCGGGCGCGCTGCGCCTGCCCGAAGAGGGCGGCGCGATCGCGCTCGATACCGCTGCCTGCGCCGCGTGCGGCGTGTGCGCGCGCGTCTGCCCGGTCGGGGCGCTCGCCGCCCGCGACGAAACTTCCGCGCTGCTGCGCTGCGCCGCCCGCGTCAAGGACCAGGGCGGGATCGCGCTGCTCTGCGCCGCGCATCCGCCGGCCGATCGCGGTGCGCGCGCCGTGGACGCGGCGATTGTCCTCGAAGGCTGCCTGGCAGGGCTGGGACCTTCCGCCTACGCCAGCCTGGTCGCGCTCGGCTTCGCTCAAATCGACGTGTACCTTGACGCCTGCGCCGGGTGCCCGCTGGCCCTGGCTCAGGCTAGCGTCGAGCGCACGCTGGAGAAGGCGCGCCGCGCACTGAAGCCGTGGATCGACGACACGCAGATTGTGGCGATCACCGAGGCGCCCGCTGCGCCGGGCGTCCCGTGGATGGTCTATCTGGCCGGTGAGCCACCCGTCCCGCGCCGCCGGTTGCTCAACCCGTTCGCCACCACCGGCATCGACGCCGCGCTCGACGCCCTTTCGATTGAGGCGGTCGAGCAAGCCGGTCCCAAGCGTATCCCGCCGGAGCGGCTGCAGCTGCTCCACGCGCTGGCATTGCTGCCGCCTGCCGGGCCAGCGCTCTGCCCCGCGCCGCTGGCCGGACAGGTCTTTCTGCGGATCGGCGCGGATGGCGGTTGCACGGCGTGTGGCGCGTGCGCCAGGGCCTGCCCGACCGGCGCGCTGGCCCTGGAGATTGACGACGACGCCAATACCTTCCGGCTGGCGCACCTGGCGGCGATCTGCACCGGCTGTGACGCCTGCCTGCACCTGTGCGCCCCGGACGCGCTGTACTCGCGCGGTGTGCCGTTCTTCAGCGCGCTGCAAGCGCCCGCCGACGAGCCGATCGCCGCCGGGCGCTTTACCCGCTGCAAGCGATGTAAAGCGCGGGTGGTCGAAGGCAGCTTGAGCGCCGGTGGTCTGTGCGAAGTCTGCGCGTTCCGCCGCGCCAACCCGTTCGGATCGGTTGTGCCTGAGCGGATACGCCCGCTGGTCGAGCGCCAGCGAGCGCCTCGCGTGCCCCCCGAAAGCCCGGCGGAGTAAGCCCGCCCCCGATTTGCGCGGAATCTCGTTCGTGGCCCTAATATCTGACGACAGGGCCTCCCGGCTTGTATCGCCGGCGACAGGATGTGTGCTATGCCCGATTTAGACGCTCTGCTGCACGAAACGGCTGCCCGCCACCACAGCCTTTGCCCCCGTCAGGTTCTGGGCGTACGGATGGGGCTGTACGGGGGCGCTTTGCTGGGCCTGGAGGTGCCGCAAACTGACAAGCGCCTGTTCGTTTTCATGGAGACGGACGGCTGCGGCGCGGATGGCGTCTCGGTCGCGTCCGGTTGCTGGGTGGGGCGGCGGACCATGCGGATCGTCGATTACGGCAAGCTGGCGGCGACGTTCGTAGACACCGAGACCGGCCGGGCGGTGCGCGTCTGGCCGAACCCGGCCGCGCGCGATCGCGCCGTGGAATTCGCCCCGGCAGGCGTTGGCGCGTGGCACGCGCAGCTGCAAGGCTACGCCGCCATGCCGGACGAGCTTCTGCTGCTCAGCGAGCCGGTGACGCTGACCGTGTCCCTGGCCGATATCATCAGCCAGCCGGGTTTGCGGGCGGTCTGCGACCGGTGCGGCGAGGAGATCATGAACCACCGCGAGGTCGTGCGCGACGGCCGGGCGCTGTGCCGGTCCTGCGCGGACGGGGGCTACTATCGGGCCGGGAACGAGGCAGCGACCGCCGAAGGCGCCGAAGCCCGGCTCTCCCGCGCCCATCCGCCGGTCGTCGGCATCGCCGGGCGCTCCGGCACGGGCAAGACCACCTTCCTCGAAAAGCTGCTGCCGGAACTCAAGCGGCGCGGCTATCGCGTCGGCACGATCAAGCACCACGCGCACCCCGGGTTCGAGATCGACCATCCCGGCAAAGACACCTGGCGCCACGCCCAGGCTGGCAGCGACCACGTCGTGATCGCCGCGCCGGACCGCGTCGCCGCGATCCGGCGGGTGGATGGCGACCCGCCGCTCGATTCGCTCGCCGCGACGATGGCCGATGTGGACCTGATCCTGACCGAAGGCTATGGTCGCGCGCCGATCCCGAAGCTCGAGCTGGTCCGCGCCGCGCACAGCACGCAGCCGATCTGCGACCCGGCCCATGTCGTCGGCTATATCACCGATCTTGAGCGTGGCGGCGCGGCGGAGCGCGCGCTGCCCGACGGCATCCCGCGCCTGCGGCTGGACGATGTCGCGGGGGTGGCGGACCTGATCGAGGCGCATCTAGGGCAACACCGCTAATTAGCCGGTATTACTGTATTCTCATTAGCGTCGCAAGAAGCTTTCTATTATACTGGCCCACAGGCCGCCGGAGTGGGCGCACCGGCTCTGGAGACTGCGCAATCCATTTACCGGCGCTCGGGTTATCCGACACGCTGCCAAGAGGGGGGAGTGTGATGCATGTAAGCCAGGCGCGGATCGAGTTTTCGCAGCTCGATGAAGCGCGTTTTGGTTTCCGCACCGCGCGCGCGATCAATGTGAGAGAAGCCGATCTGCCGCGGATCGATCATTTTTGCCAGGAATACGACATAAGATTTTGCATTGCGCGTTGTGCTGCGGAGGATTTGGGCGCGGCGCAGGCGCTCGAACACGCGGGCTTCCGCCTGATGGACACCTTAGTTTATTATCAGCGCGACCTGCGCCAAACCCCAATCCCCGGCGATACCGGCCACATATTGATTCGCCCAGCTTTGGCGGAAGACGAGGCAGCGGTCGTCGCGGTCGCCGTCGAGTCCTTCCAGGGCTATCGCGGGCACTATCATGCTGACCCCCTTCTCGACCGGGACAAGTGCGACGAGGTCTATACGTCGTGGGCGGAACGCTCGGTCGCTTCACGCGAAGTTGCGGACCAAGTTCTGGTCGCCGAGCTGGACGGGCGTATCGCCGGGTTCGCTACGCTGCGCCTCAACAGCCCGGACGAGGGTGAGGGCGTGCTGTTTGGGGTTGCACGCTTCGCTCAAGGACGCGGCATCTATCGCTCGTTCATGCTGAGGGCGATGGATTGGTGTGCAGAACAGGGCCGGCAGGTTATGATTGTCTCGACCCAGGTCACTAACATCGCCGTGCAGAAAGTATGGGCACGTCTCGGTTTCGAGCCGAGCCACGCCTATTACACCTTCCACAAGTGGTTTGAGCCTTGAGCGACGCCTAAATGACCGACCAAGCGCCTCCAATTCAGATTCCGTTCAATCGTCCGTCCTTCGCCGGCAACGAACAGGCGTACATCGCCCAGGCCATCGCTAACGGCCATACTTCGGGCGATGGGCCGTTCACACGCCAGTGCAGCCGCCTGCTCGAAGAGTTACTTGGCGCGCCGCGCGTGCTGCTGACGACCTCGTGCACGCACGCGCTGGAAATGGCGGCGCTGCTGCTCGACATCGAGCCGGGCGACGAGGTAATCGTCCCGTCGTACACGTTCGTCTCGACGGTCAACGCCTTCGTCCTGCGCGGCGCGAAACCGGTGTTTGCGGATATTCGCCCCGACACGCTGAACATGGACGAAGTCCAGCTTGCCCGGCTGATCACGCCGCGCACGCGCGCGATCGTGCCGGTGCATTACGCGGGCGTCGGCTGCGAGATGGACGCGATCCTGGCGCTGGCGGCGGAGAACAACGTCGTGGTCGTCGAAGACAATGCGCACGGCCTGTTCGGAGCCTATCGCGGCCAGGCGCTCGGCACGTTCGGCGCGCTCGCGACGCAGAGCTTTCACGAAACCAAGAACTTCCACTGCGGCGAGGGCGGCGCGCTGGTCATCAACGACCCTCGCTATATCGAGCGAGCCGAGATTCTGCGCGAAAAAGGGACCAACCGCAGCCGGTTCTTCCGGGGCCAGGTCGACAAGTACACCTGGGTCGATCTCGGCTCCAGCTACCTGCCGTCCGACCTGCTGGCGGCTTTCCTGCTGGCGCAGCTTGAGGCGCGCGACGAGATTCAGGGTCGCCGCCGCAAAATCTGGCACACTTACGCGGCGCAGCTCGCCGATTGGGCGGCTGCTAACGGCGTGCGTTTGCCGGTCGTCCCGGAGCACTGCGCGCAGCCCTACCACATGTTCTACCTGCTGCTGCCGTCGCTCGAGGCGCGCCAGGCGCTGATCGCCCACCTGCGCGCGCGCGGCGTCCTGGCCGTGTTCCACTACGTCCCGCTGCACCTGTCCGACATGGGCGTGCGCTTTGGCGGCCAGCCGGGTGACTGCCCGGTCACTGAGGACATCAGCGAAAGGCTGCTCCGGCTGCCGTTCTACAACACGCTGACGCCGCGCGATCAGGCCGCCGTGATCGAGGCGATCTGCGCGTTCGAAATGCCGTGAGCGCGCTGCCTGCCGCTACGACGCCTGGCGCACGAAGCGCATCTCGTACGCGGCGCTCAGATCGTCAAGCGGCGCGGCCATTAATCCGGCGTCGATCAGAATCCGCTGCGTCGCTTCCCACGCGGCGGGATCGGTCATCCCTAACTCGTCGGAGCGCCATAGCTCGATCGAGTTGAGCAGGACCTCGCGCTGCACGGCGTACTGCTCGGCCGGCAGGTCCTGCACGTAACCTTCGACGCTGAGCGTGAAAGCGGCGTCGGGGTCCGCCAGCGTATTTTCAAGCCCGCGCCGCAGCGCGCGCACCATCCCCGTCACAAGATCCGGATGGTCGCGGATGGTTTGCTCGTTGGTCAGCAGCCCGTTGGCGACCAACGTCGCGTAGTCCGACACCTCAATCACATTGACCGGCGTGCACTGGTCGGCGATGGCGATTGGCTCGTTGACGACATACACGACCGCAGCATCGATCTGGCCCGCGCAAAGATTCTCTGGCGCGGTGTAGCCGATGGCGCGAAGCTCGCCCAGGTCAGCCTCGCTCAGCCCCGCCGCGTCGAGCAGCGCCCGCAAGCCGACATAGCTCGCCCCGTACAGCGCCGGGATGCCGACCACCCGCCCCGCCAAGTCTTGCGGCAGCGCGATCCCAGAGTCGACCGGCGCGGCGACGCCGACCGGGAAGCGGTGATACCACGCGAAAACGTAGACGAGCGGGCGCCCGTTGGCCCGCGCCAGCAACACCTGCTCGCCGCTCGCCAGCCCGAACCGGAGATCGTTGACCGCCAGCCGGTCGATGCCATCGGCTTCGTTCAGGCTGTGCTCGAAGGTCACGTCGATCCCCTCCTCCGCGAAGTAGCCGCGCGCATCGGCGACGTAGACCGGCGCAAACTGCACGCTGGGGATGTAGCTCATGAAGAGCGTAACCGGCGTCAGGTCAGCGTTCTGCGCGGGGTCATCACCCGCCAGCAGAATCGACCCCGCCAGGGCCGTCACGCCCAGCGTAAAGATGACGACGGCAGCCAGCGTCTGGCGCTGCGGTCGATTGGGTCCCATAGCACACGCTCCCTTACCAAACACAACAGGCCCCGAAGGGTTCCTTCGGGGCCTGGATAGTGGGCAAGAGCCGCAGGTCCGCGCGCAAGCTGGCGCGCCTGCCCGACGGCAGCGCGCCGCTCGCCACGGCGTGCGTTGCGCTGTGCGCTCTGCCGACCTTCTTCCATCCGGACTGTCACCGTCGGCCCTGGCTTCGAACCAGGTCCACCGGCCCGGCGCAGACGATGCATCACCGGGCGCGGGTCGCGGGCTTGGCGGCGTTACCGCCGCCCTACCGCCGGTCGGGGATTTCACCCTGCCCCGAAGGTCATTGTTGGCTCAGATCGTACCAGCGGACAGCGCCGCTGGCAATCGCTGTTCAATTTCGCGCGCCGGCTCAGCCGACCGGCACCTCGCCGCAGAGATGCACCGCGACGCCCATCGCCTCGAACATCGCCGCCTTGGCCGCCAGCGCGCGGTCGGCGCTCGCGGCGTCAGGCGCGTAGGCGATTTGAATATGGTTCGCCTTGTGACGGCCCATGAACTGGTCGCGCGTGACGCCGTTCACGACGCCATGCACAATCGGCCAGGCGTAGTCGGTCGCCCGCCAGCGGCGCTCGGTCTCTTCTTCCGGCAGCGTGACGACATGGCCGCGGCCCATGTCCACATGCAGCGCGCCGTCCATCACGTAGACGCGGCTCCACACGATCTCACCGGGCTTGCCAACCCCCTTGAGCGTGCCGCCGCCGAACGGAAAGAACATCGGCGGCTGCCGCTCGCTGATCGCGCCGCCATACCCGCCCACAAAGTGCGAGGCCGGGGCCGCGCCTGAAATCATGAACACCCACACGTAATCGTCTACGCCGTCGCCGGTGAAATGCTCGCCCCAACGAACGTCATGCAGCGTGGTAGACGGATCGTGGCCCAGCGCGGTCCAGACGCGGTTCGTCACCAGCGCGTCGAGCGCCGCGCCCTCGTCCACCTCATTGAAGTGCGGCAGCGCCTTCCCGGCGTACAGCTCCTCGCCGGTGGCCGCGTGGTACGCGGGCGGGCGATCCGGGTTGTTGAGCAACCCCTCGACCAGGTCCGAGGCGGGCGCCATGTCTTTCAGCCCCTGCTGGTACTGGATGCCAATCGCCGCGCAGCCGAAGGCGTCCGCCATGCGCAGCGCCGCGATGTACATCTTGCATTGTTCCAGAATCTGATCGTCGGTGAGTTCGGTGGCGGGATCGCTGCCCGTGCGAAACGTCACGCCGCGCTGATCCAGCCAGTCGCGCACGGCCTGCGCTTCGTCGTCGCGCACCTGGCGCATGGCCGCGACCAGCGCCGACTGGCTGAGGCGCTCCTTATAGACGCCCATCGGGTTCAGCAGCTCGTCGTCGATGATGGCGTTGTACATCCCCATGCAGCCCTCGTCAAACACGCCGAGGATCGCTTTCTCCTGCGCGAGCTGCGCCGCCAGCGCGCGGCCCAACGCCGCTTCGGCGGCAGGGAGCTTGCTCGCGTCCAGCGCGCGGACGTGGCTGGCGTCGTGGTCGATCCGCCCCTCGCGAATCCACTGACGGATGCCGTTGAGGAAGAACTCGTCGTCGAAGTTCTCGCTCCAGATCGTGCTGTAGGGCACGCCCGCTTTGGTCAGCGAGCCATTGAGGTTCAGCAGGCCCACCAGCCCCGGCCATTGACCGCTCCAGTTGGCGACGGTCAGGATCGGCCCGCGATGGCTGCGCAGCCCGGCCAGCACGTGATGGCTGTACTGCCAAACCGACTCCGCCACGATCACGCGCGCGTCCGGGTGGATCTTCTGAAAGATGTCCATGCCCATCCGCTGGGACGAGATGAAGCCGTGCTTCTCCACCGGGTCGTAGTCGTGACCGCGCCGGACGGTAATCCCTTCGCGCGCCAGGGCAGCGATCAGCTTCTTCTCCATCGCTTCCTGGGCAGGCCAGCATTTCTGGTTGGCTGACAGGCGCAGGTCGCCGCTGGCGACCAAAATCGCTTCGTTTGGGCCAATCGGCGCCGGCTCAGTGAGTTTGGGCAGATGATAAGAAGTCATGTTTATCTCGCTTTTTTGAGAACACAGCGGCTGCACAGCCCGCGAAGACCCAATGTCCTTATTCTAGTCCTGACCGGGCCAAGATGCACGATCATTCGGCAGCTGCGTCTAAATGTCCGCCGCCTTAAACCATGCCGGCCGGGTCAGGTCGACCTTCAATTCGCGCAGGTACACGCCATCGGCGCGCTGCTCAAGCGTGCTGGTCGAAATCCCGACCTCGACATCCAGCTTTTTCAGCGCGCGAATCTGGTTCACGCCGAATTCGAGATAGCCCCGCGCCGGGTCGTGCTCGTAGTCGCGGATCCCCGCCCGCTCGAACACGTCGAGCACCGGCGCGATGTCGTCGCCGAAGACTTTCGCAGACTTCAACATATAGTCGTGGCTGGACAGCGTCACGGTCGGCGGGAGCTTGCGCCCGTGGTTCTGCTGGTAGTTCTGCCCGGTGAACTTGTTTTCCAGCGAGCAGTAGTGCACGCCGATTGACAGCTTCTGGTCGAGCGCGAACTCGACCAGGTCCAGGCAGTCCAGCTCGCTGCGCGCGATCGGCACACCGCCCGCATACCAGTAATCGTAGAGCGTCTCGAAGGGTCGCGCCTTCGCCTTGAAGCCGCGCGCGTTGAATTCCTCCGCGTTGATCAACGGGTAGCACAGCTCCAACAGGTTGACGCTGAAGATGCCGATGCGGTCCAGTTCCAGCAGCAGCGCGCGCATGTCATCTTGCGCGCCGGGCGGAACCGGCATCTCGACCATGACCTGCCGGATGTACTGGCGGGCCAGCGCGATCCGCTCCAGCACGTGCTCGCGCGCTCTCGGCGTGTCGTGCAGGCGGATGCTGAACCGAATCTCATCGAGGCCAGCCGCCTGCAAATCGCGCAGGATCGGCTCGTCGACGTAATCGCCGCACGTGTACAGCCGTTGGTGCGCCTGAGGATACAGCTCGCGCGCGCGGCGGAAAAAGGCCAGCGCCTCGTCCTTGTACAACAGCGGCTCGCCGCCGGTCAGGGCGATGCAATCCATCTGCTGCCCCTGCGCGGCGATCTCGTCGAGTTCCTGCACCAGATCGCGCGTGTGCGAGGTATGGAACTCGTAATCCATCTGGTTAGGGTTGAAGCAGTAGAAACAGTCGCGGTGGCAGCGCAGCGAGATGAAGAAGGTCGCGCTGCCGACGCCTTTCTTGCAGGCGACGCACGCGGGCGAGATCGCGTTGACATAGACGCTGCGCCCGCCGTTACGCACGTGCGCGCCCTTGCGGCGCAGGCGCTCGCGCCGCTGCGCGGCTTCCCCGGCGTAGTCCCGCGCATCGATCTCAATGCCCGTCGCGCGGATCTGCTCCATGAACCGGTCGTAGATACCGAGGTACAGCGCCGCGTACTCGGAGAAAACCGGGTTGGTGATCTGGCTGTGTGTTTCCGCTGTGATGGGAATGATCACGCCCCGCGCTCCTCAATCAAGGCCCAATGACAGCTCAATGACGATCGGCGACGCAACGGCTATTCGGCCAGACCGGGGAATTTCACGTCCCACGGGATCGCCACTTCGTAGACGCGCGCCAGCTCCAGCAGGCCGCCATGCACCAGCAGCGCCAGCCCGCGATAGAAGCCGGTCTGCGCGTAATCCACCGCCAGCTCAGCCCACTTCCAGCCCCAGCGCAGCAGGTGATCCGCCAGGAACTCGCGCTGGGCCGCCAGCAGCTCGGCCAGTGGCTCGTCGTCCCCGTCTTCGAGCGCCGCGACGCCCTGCTCCGACAGGTGCGCGATGAAGCTCAGCTCAAACGCGATATGATCCTCCGGCTCCTTGCCGTCAGTGCTCGGCTCAACGCCGAAGCGCGCGAACCAGCGCCGCACATCCAGCGTCTCTTCCTGGAAGGTCATGCGCTCCTGGCTGAAATAGACCGACTCCCAGGCGGGGACCATCATCCGGCGCTGGCCGACGAACAGGCGCGTATAGTCCACCTTCAGGTCGCGCAGCGCCTCTTCGCTCAGGCCCTCGCGCGCCAGCGTCCCCGTCCAGTCTTGCAGCAATTCCAGGCCGCGCTGCGTGCTTTCCTGCTCTCCGGCGAACGGCGCTTCATCAAACAGGCTGTCCGCCGCCAGCGGCTCGAGCCATTCACGCGAGGGGTTGCTGTAGAGCAGCTTGCCGAGCAGGCCAAACAACAGCGCCTCGCCCATCAGAACAGGCGCCCAGTCAGTGTGATGGGTGGAGCCAGTAGAGGTTGCAGTCACGAATGCGCTCCAATCTAAGCGTCTGAGAGTGATTGCCGTGCAAGCTCGCGGCGCGATCCGCGCAAGGAATCGCAGCGCAGGGTGAGTATAGGCGAAATCGACCGGCGACGCGGGGGTCAATAATCATCAGAACTGGCGATCTATGTAAACAGGCTATGCAAACAGGCAGCGGCTACCCCGATGCGATCCTTCGGCGCATCGCCACCAAAACGTTTTCGTTTATCCGGGCGTCGGTTATAATACCGCTAAGCGGTAGCGCCCTCTTTTATTCAGGACTGGGCCAGGCCCTATTCAGCGGTCACTCCCGGTTCACCTAAATGGTTTTTTGCTGATGACTTCCATCCGTCCGATGGTGTCCGAAGATATCCCGACGATCGCGCGCTGGATCGCCGCGATCCCCCTGTGGCAGCGTTACAATTACTCCGCCGCAGCCGCGCAGCGTGGCCTGGAGCAGGCGCTGGCGCGGGGCGACCTGCTGCTGACCGCCGACACGGACGACGCGCCCGCCTGCGGGCTGGCCTGGTGCCTGCCGCGCGGCGCGTTTGGACGCAGCACCTATCTACGGCTGCTCGGCGTGCAAAGCGGGCTGCACGGCGCGGGTCTCGGCGCGGCGCTGCTCGACGCCGCCGAGCAGGAGGCCGCGCGCAGCGCCGGCGATCTGATGCTGCTGGTGTCCGATTTCAACCTGAGCGCGCAGCGTTTTTACCAGCGCCAGGGCTACCGGAAGGTCGGGGCGATTCCCGGTTACGTCCTGCCGGATGTCACGGAGCTGATTTTCTGGAAACGCCTGGCTCCATCGGGCGCGTCTTAGCGCAGGAAAGGAGGCGCTCAACCACCGACCTCACGCTCGCAGGTGCGGTTCTGTCCAGGTGTGATTTCTTCGAAGCAGCTTTTCGGTGCAGTTTTTTCTGAGAGAGGAATTGACATGAGATCAGCAAAACCCCTTACCCTGTCTTTGATCGTTCTCGCCGCGCTGCTGTTCGGCGCCCTCAGCCCGATCGCGGCGCAGGATGGCGGGAACATCTTGATCATGGCGCGCGCCGCCGACACCACCGGTCTCGACCCGCACACCCAGACCGCGTTCGCCTCGGCGCGCCTCCTGGAGCTGATCTACGAGCCGCTCGTGCTGCTCGACGCCGACCTGAACCTGATCCCCGGCCTGGCCGAAAGCTGGGAGTTCTCCGACGACGCGACGCAGCTCACTTTCACGCTGCGCCAGGGCGTCAAGTTCCACGATGGCTCGGACTTTACTTCCGAGGACGTGAAAGCGTCGTTCGAGCGCATCCTCGACGAGGCGACCGGCGCGGCGACCCGCGCCAACCTCGCCAGCATTGAGAGCATCGATACCCCGGATGACTACACCGTCGTGCTGAACCTCAACACGGCGGACGTGCCGCTGGCCAGCGCGCTGACGACCTTCAACGCCGTGATCCTGTCGTCCGACGTGATCGCCAATGGCGACCCGACGACGGACGTGATCGGCACCGGGCCGTTCAAGCTCGAAAGCTGGGTGCCTGAGGAGAAGACCATCCTCAGCGCCAACCCTGACTGGTGGGGTGAGGGGCCATTCGTGGACGGGATCGAGATGCGCGTGATCCCCGATGAAGCCTCGATTCTGGCCGCGCTGCGCGCCGGTGAGATCGACTTCGCGCTGCTGAACGACCCGTTGGTCGCCACGCTGCTGATCGACGATCCGAACATCGTCCTCAACCGCGCCCCGGCGATCGCCTACCACGTCCTGCAGCTCAACGCCGCGCGCCCGCCGTTGGACATTCTTGAAGTCCGGCAGGCGATTTCGTGCGCGGTGGACCGCCAGGCCGTGCTGGACACCGCCGCCCTGGGTGAAGGCGAAGTGACCGGCCCGCTGACGATCCCGGCCTACAAGCTGCCCCTCGACGAGTTCTTCTGCTACGAGCAAGACCTGGACAAGGCGCGCGAGCTGATGGCCCAGGCGGGTCTGGAAGACGGCTTCACGCTGAAGGTCATCGCTGCGAACGCCGAGCCGCCGACCGCGCTGGCCGAGGCCCAGACCATCCAGGCCCAGCTTGCCGAGATCGGGATCGAAGTCGAAATCGAGCCGCTGGAGCTGAGCGTCTACGTGGACCGCTGGCTGGCGGCGGACTTCGACGCGGCAGTCGCGCTCAATGGCGGGCGCCCGGACCCGTACACCATGTACGCGCGTTACTGGGTAAAGGGCGGCAACCTGAGCACTGTCGCGGGCTACGGCGACGACACGCTCGATCAGTTGATGGCCGCTGGCCGCGCCGCGACTGACCCGGCCGAGCGCTTCGAGATCTTCTCCGACTTCCAGCGCCACCTCGTCGAGATGGCGCCGTGGATCTGGCTCTACACCGAGTACGAGTACACGGCCCAGCAGCCCTACGTCCAGGGTTTCATCCCGATGCCCACCGACTCGCTCTACGCGCTGAGCCAGGTCACACTAGAGAAATAACTCGCCTCTTCCGGTCTATCTTCGGGGCGCGTCGCAGGGCGCGCCCCGGCTGAGGTTTCGCGTATGCTCCGCTATCTGATGCAGCGCGCCATCGCTTTCGTGCCGACGGTGCTGGGCGTGACGCTGCTGGTGTTCTTCGCCATCCGGGCCATCCCAGGCGACGCGATTACGGCCATGCTCGGCACCGAGGCCGGGATGCTGACCGCTAACCAGCGCGCCGCGCTTGAGGAATACTTCGGCCTCGACAAACCGGCCTACGTCCAGTATTTCAACTGGCTCGGCAACCTGCTCCAGGGAGACCTCGGCTATTCGGTGCGCCACGGCCAGCCGGTGCTCGACGTGATTCTGGCGCGTTTTCCGGTGACGCTGGAGCTAGCGGTGCTGGCCGTCCTGATCGCGCTGGCGATCGGTCTGACCTTTGGCATGATCGCGGCGATTTTCCACAACTCGGTGATCGATCTGTTCGGGCAGCTTTTCGCGCTGATCGGGCTGGCCGCGCCGAACTTCCTGATTGGCACGCTGATTATCTACGTCCTGTCGGTCTATTTTGGCATCCTGCCGAACGCCGGAAACTACGTCGATCTGACCGAAGACCCGGTCAAGAATTTTGAGCAGATTATCTTCCCGGCGATTACGCTTGGCTTCGCGTTCTCGGCGTCGGTGATGCGCATGACGCGCTCGGCCATGCTCGAAGTGCTCGGGCAGGACTACATCCGCACCGCGCGCAGCAAGGGCCTGCGCGAGCGAGCGATTATCTCGCGGCACGCGCTACGCAACGCGCTGATCCCCATCGTGACGCTGGTCGGCGTGGAGGCGGGCTACCTGCTCGGCGGGACGGTCATTGTAGAGGAGATTTTCACGCTGCCGGGGATCGGCCGGCTGGCGTACAACGCCATCTCGCAGCGCGACTACGCGCTGATCCAGGGCGTCACGTTGTTTATCGCGCTTAACTTCGTGGTCATCAATCTCGTCGTCGATTTTGTCTACACGCTGCTCGACCCGCGTATCTCGTATGCCAAACACAGCTAACACGACCATGAGCGCGACCGTCACGCTCGACGCACCGCAGAAACAGCCCGGTTTTTTCCGGCGCCTGCTCAAAAGCCCCAGCGGCGTGGTCGGCATCGTGATCATCGCGTTTTACCTCGGCGTGGCGCTGGCCGGAGCGTTCGAGCTGACGCCGCACTCGCCGCTGCAACAGAACCGGCTCGACCGTCTCCAAGCGCCGAGCGCCACCTATCGCATGGGCACCGACCTCTACGGGCGCGACGTGCTCAGCCGGGTGATAGACGGCGCGACGAACTCCTTGCGCGTGGCGCTGGCCTCGGTGTTGCTGTCTGGCGTCGCGGGAACGCTCCTCGGCGCGCTGTCGGGTTTTGCCGGCGGGCTGACCGACCATGTCATCATGCGCGTGATGGACGTGTTCTTCGCCTTTCCGGCGATCCTGCTGGCGCTGCTGGTCGTCGTCGTGCTGGGGCCGGGGCTGAACAATACCATCCTGGCGATCGCGGTGGTTTACACGCCGATCTTCGCCCGCGTGGCGCGCGGGCCGACGCTGTCCGTGCGCGAGATGGACTACGTCACGGCGGCGCGCTGCCTGGGCGTCAGCGAGCGCCGGATTCTGCTGCTGCACGTCCTGCCGAATATCCTCGCCCCGCTGATCGTACAGATCAGCCTGGCGCTGTCCTGGTCGCTGCTAACCGAGGCCGGGCTGAGCTTCCTGGGGCTGGGGACGCGGCCCCCGCAGGCGTCGTGGGGTGTCATGCTCAGCGAGAGTCGCGCGCTGGCCGAGATAGCCCCCTGGCTGATGCTCTATCCGGGGCTGGCGATCATGCTTGGCGTGCTGGGGTTCAACCTGCTTGGCGACGGGCTGCGTGACGTGCTCGATCCACGGCTGCGCGGCAAGCGCTGAACCCGGCATGACGCCGTCTGTTCGAAGCAGCGGCGGGCGCCGTCACGGGCGCGTTTCGAAGCGAAAAAGCCGAGGCTGATTGCTCCGCAGCGCTCTGTGCTTCCGTTCCCGCCGCCAACTTGACAAATACCCTGTATCGCTGCATTAATTAGCGTAGTCCTGGTGCGCGCGCGCGTCGGGAAACCGCTCTCAGAGCAGTCACCGGCGTTGTCGAAAAAAACCGCTTGACGCCGGGATCTCCAACGTTTTTAGGGTGTTGGCAAGGGGAGACTGTGTCGCCCCGCCAGGTCTTTTAAGGAGGCCAAGGTCTATGAAGAATGGGTTACGTTTAATTACTGTTTTGACCCTGGCGGTGATGGCGTTGTCGCCGCTCGTGGGCAGCGGGGTGTCGGCCCCAGTCAAAGCGCAGGACGACACCTTCACGATCGCCTGGATTCCGAAGGCGCTGAACAACCCCGTGTTCGAGCTTGGGCGCGACGGCTGCATGGCTGCCGCCGCGCAGCTTGGCGCCGAAGTCGGCCAGACGGTCGAGTGCCTGTACATGGGTTCGGTGAATTCTGACATGGCCGAGCAGGCGCGCATCATCGAGGACGCCATCTCGCAGGGCGTGGACGCGATTGGCGTGTCCTGCAACGACCCGGACGGCTGCGTGGACCCGATCAACGCCGCCATCGCCGCGGGCATCCCGACCATGACCTGGGACTCCGACTCGCCGGACTCAGGCCGCTTCACCTATCTCGGCGTCGATAACTACACCGGCGGCTGGGCAGCCGGCGAACTGCTGGTGAAGGCAATGGGCGAAGAAGGCAAGGTCGCGCTGCTGACCGGTGTGCCGGGCGCGTTCAACCTTGAGGAGCGTATTCGCGGCTTCAAGGACTATGTCGCGCAGTATCCGGGGATCGAGATCGTGGCGACGGTCGCCTGCAACGACGACATCAACCTCGGCGTGCAGGTGGTCGAAGAGACCATGCTTGCTAACCCCGACCTGAACGGCTGGTTCTTCGTCGGCCTGTGGCCGGTCTTCGCCGGGCGCGGCGCCATGCCGCAGTTCGAACAGGCTGTGCTGAACAACAACATGAAGGCCGTGGCGTTCGACACGCTGCCGGTCGAGCTGGAGTGGGTGCAGGACGGGCTGCTGCACGGCCTCGTCGGCCAGAAGTACTGGGGCTGGGGCTACGACACGGTCTTCATGGCGCTCAACCATGCGACCAACCTGTATCCCTATCCCGACTGGACTGACAGCGGGATGGACATCGTGACGATCAACAATGTCGACGCGATGGCCGAGGCGTGGGCGACCAGCGACTTCACCCAACCGCTGCCCGCCGCCTATCCGCCGGAAGACGGCAAGTTCAGCATCGCCTGGATTCCGAAGGCGCTGAACAACCCCGTGTTCGAGCTTGGGCGCGACGGCTGCATGGCTGCCGCCGCGCAGCTTGGCGCCGAAGTCGGCCAGACGGTCGAGTGCCTGTACATGGGTTCGGTGAATTCTGACATGGCCGAGCAGGCGCGCATCATCGAGGACGCCATCTCGCAGGGCGTGGACGCGATTGGCGTGTCCTGCAACGACCCGGACGGCTGCGTGGACCCGATCAACGCCGCCATCGCCGCGGGCATCCCGACCATGACCTGGGACTCCGACTCGCCGGACTCAGGCCGCTTCACCTATCTCGGCGTCGATAACTACACCGGCGGCTGGGCAGCCGGCGAACTGCTGGTGAAGGCAATGGGCGAAGAAGGCAAGGTCGCGCTGCTGACCGGTGTGCCGGGCGCGTTCAACCTTGAGGAGCGTATTCGCGGCTTCAAGGACTATGTCGCGCAGTATCCGGGGATCGAGATCGTGGCGACGGTCGCCTGCAACGACGACATCAACCTCGGCGTGCAGGTGGTCGAAGAGACCATGCTTGCTAACCCCGACCTGAACGGCTGGTTCTTCGTCGGCCTGTGGCCGGTCTTCGCCGGGCGCGGCGCCATGCCGCAGTTCGAACAGGCTGTGCTGAACAACAACATGAAGGCCGTGGCGTTCGACACGCTGCCGGTCGAGCTGGAGTGGGTGCAGGACGGGCTGCTGCACGGCCTCGTCGGCCAGAAGTACTGGGGCTGGGGCTACGACACGGTCTTCATGGCGCTCAACCATGCGACCAACCTGTATCCCTATCCCGACTGGACTGACAGCGGGATGGACATCGTGACGATCAACAATGTCGACGCGATGGCCGAGGCGTGGGCGACCAGCGACTTCACCCAGCCGCTGCCGCCGGCCTTCCCGTAGTATTCGCTCGGTTCTCGTCATTTCCCTGCGGTGAGGGCGTGCCTCTCACCGCAGGGTTCTCCTGATCCGCGCGTGAAGAAAAGTGTTTAGGAAGGCATCCACTTTGGAGAAGCAACCCATCCTTCGCGTCGAAGGGGTTTCCAAGTCCTTCCCTGGCGTCCAGGCGCTGCAAAACGTCGACTTCGAAGCCTACCCTGGAGAAGTCGTGGCGCTGCTCGGCGAGAACGGCGCTGGCAAGTCGACTCTCATGAAAATCCTGGCGGGCGCTTATCACAAGGACAGCGGGCGGATCTTCCTCAAAGGCTCGGAGATCAACCCGCGCAACCCCGCGCACTCGCAGGAACTGGGGATTTCAACCATCTACCAGGAATTCACGCTGACGCTCAACCAGACGGCGGCGGCCAATATCTTCATGGGCCGCGAGCCGCGCCATGGCGGCCTGCTCGCGCCGTTCAAGCTCGTCAACCGGCGCAAGATGGAGCGCGACGCCGCCGCGCTCCTGCGGCGCGTGAAGGCCAGGGTGGACCCGGCGGCGCTGGTCGGTGAGCTATCGGTCGCCGAGCGACAGCAGGTCGAGATCGCGAAAGCGATGGCGATCGACGCCCAGGTAATCATCATGGACGAGCCGACCTCCGCCCTGGGCGCGGACGAGACGCGCTCGCTGTTCGAGATCATCCGCGAGCTTCGGGCGCGCGGCCTGGCGATCATCTTCATCACGCACCGGCTCGAAGAAGTGTTTGAGATCAGCGACCGGGTGATTGTCCTGCGCGACGGGGCGCGCGTCGGCACGCTGACGACCGCCGAGGCGTCTGTTGACCAGATCATCCGGCTGATGGTCGGGCGCGATATCGCCGACCTGTTTCTCAAGGAAGTGGTGCCGGTTGGCGAGCCAGTGCTGGCCGTGGATGGGCTGACGCGGCGCGGCGTGGTGGAAGACGTCAGCTTCGACCTGCGGCGCGGCGAGATTCTGGGCTTCGCCGGGCTGGTCGGCGCCGGGCGCACCGAGACGATGCGGTTGATCTTTGGCGCGGACGCGAAGGACAGCGGCTACATCTGGCTCGACGGCCATGAAGTCGAGATCCACTCGCCCCAGGACGCCCTGCGGCACGGGATCGGGCTGGTCCCTGAAGACCGCGCCAACCAGGGGCTGGTGCTCGAAAACACGGTCCTGTTCAACATGGTTGTGCCGACGCTGGCGCGCTTCGCGCGGCTGGGATGGCTGCGCCGCCGGCCGGCGCGCCAGGCGGCGACCGTGTACGTCGATCGGCTGCGTGTGCGCACGCCCAGCATGGAGCAGACCACCAAGAACCTGTCGGGCGGCAACCAGCAGAAGGTGGTTCTCGCCAAGTGGCTGATGGTCAACCCGAAGGTGCTGATCCTCGACGAGCCAACGCGCGGCATCGACGTGGGCGCCAAAGCCGAGATTCACCAGTTGATGGTCGAGCTAGCCAAGCAAGGCATCGGCATTATCATGATCTCGTCCGAAATGCCGGAGGTGCTGGCGATGAGCGACCGGATCGTCGTCATGCACGAGGGGCGCATCGCGGGCATCCTTGACCGAGATGAGGCCACTCAGGAACGCATCATGGCCTACGCCAGCGGCCAGACTGGGCTAGCGGCTAAGAACCTGGTCACAGAGGGGCAAGTAGCATGAGCGAGCACACAGCGGATGACATGACGCGCCGCGAGGCGTTTGGCAAGGCGTCACGCGCTTGGTGGCGCGGGATCGCTTCGGGCCAGGAGCTTGGTGTGTTCATCGTCCTGGTGGCGATGATTTTGTACCTGACATGGAAGACCGACACTTTCGCCACCGCGCAGAACGTCCGCAATATCTGGCTGTCGTTCTCGTGGATTGCGATCGCGGCATTCGGTCAGACCTTCGTCATTATCACCGGCGGCATCGACCTCTCGACCGGGTCGACGATGGCCCTGTCGGGCCTGGCTGCGGCGTTCCTGATTGCGGGCAATATCGAGGGCCATCCGACCGACTGGATGATCGAGAAAATGGTGGGCGGCCGGATGCAGGCGATGGGGCCGGACAAATACGTCCCGATCGCATTGCTGGCCGGGCCATTGATGGGGCTGTTGATCGGCACCATCAACGGGCTGCTTGTCGCGTGGGCGAATCTGCCTGCGTTTATCGCTACGCTGGGCATGATGAGCATCGCGCGCGGCATCTGCTACGGCTGGTCCGGGGCGTGGCCCTTCCAGAAGCTGAACAACGAGTTTCTGCGCATCGGGCAGAACGACGTGAACTTGTTCGGGCTGGATGTTCCCATACCCTTTATTATCATGATCATTATTGCCCTGATCATGTCGATTTTCCTCACCCGGACCGTTTGGGGCTACCGGATTTACGCGCTGGGCGGCAACGAGCAGGCGTCGAAGCTCTCCGGCATCAACACGCGTCGCGTCAAGCTGATCGCCTTCATGGCGTCCGGCCTGATGGCCGGCATTGGCGGGACGCTGATGACCTCGCGCCTCGGCGTCGCCGCGCCGACCGCCGCGCAAGGCTACGAGTTGGACGCCATCGCGGCGGTATTCATCGGCGGGACGAGCGTGACAGGCGGCAAGGGGACGATTGTCGGCACGCTGATCGGCGCGGCGATCATGCAGGTGCTGCGCAGCGGCCTCAACCTGCTCGGCTACGACCCGAACTGGCAGCCGGCGGCCATCGGCCTGACGATCATCCTGGCGATCATGTTCGACCGGCTGCGCGTCCGGCTGCAAAACCGCCCGGCGTCAAGCCTGTTCAGCACGCAGGGGCTGCGCAGCCGCCTCGGGCGCTAATGGGTTAGGCTTTGTCAAAGGGCGGAGGCCCGCTTCCGCCCTTTTTGTTGCCTGGATTACGTTCTGCCAGAGAGTGTGACGCATGGAAACTTACGGCTATACCTTTTCGTTCGGCCCCTGGAACATCCACGAAGGCGCGGACCCGTTCGGCCCGCCGGTGCGCCCGACCGTCCCGTTTGAGGACAAGCTCGCGCTGTACAAGCAGCTAGGCTTCGACGCTGTGCAGTTTCACGACGACGACGCCGTGCCGGACCTCGATCATAAGTCCGCCGCGCAGATCGTCGCCGAGGCGCGTGCGCTGAAGCAAAAGCTCGACGACCTGGGGCTGGTGGCGGAGTTCGTCGCGCCGCGCTTGTGGGAGCATCCGCTGACCGTGGACGGGGCCTACACCGCCAATGATCCGCAGGCGCGCGCCTACGCCCTGGACCGCTCGCGCAAGATGCTCGACATCGCCCAGGCGCTTGAGGTGAAGCTGGTCGTGCTGTGGCTGGCCCGCGAGGGGACGTATCAGCGCGAGGCCAAGGACGCGGCGCGGGCGGTTGATCTGCTGACCAGCGCGCTGGACGAGATGCTGGCCTACGCGCCCGATCTACGGATTGCGGTTGAACCGAAGCCGAACGAACCGATGGACCTGGCGTACATCCCGACGATCGGCCACGCGATCGCGCTCGGCTACCGGACGCAGGCGCCGGAGCGAGTCGGCGCGCTGGTCGAGTCGGCGCACGCGATCCTGGCCGGGCTGGACCCGGCGGACGAGATGGCGTTCGCGCTGGCCTACGACAAGCTATGGAGCGTGCACCTCAACGACCAGAACGGGCTGAAGTTCGACCAGGACCGCGCCTTCGGCAGCGTCAACCTGCGGCGCGCTTTCGATCAAGTCCTGGTGCTGGACGATCACCGCTTCTACGAGAAGGGCGTCGTCGGGCTGGATGTCAAGGCGCTGCGCACGCAGCCAGCAGACCTGGCGCTCAAGCACCTGATCAACAGCCGGGATACGTTCCTGTGGCTGGTCGAGCGCGTTCGCAGCCTCGATCGCGATGTTGTGCGCCAGTGTATCGAGGCGCGCGACTACGAGGAGCTTGACCGGCTGATCCTCAGCCACCTCATGGGCCGTTGAGCGGCCTGCGATAGGCGCCGATCCGGTTGGTTGGACGGAACCCGGCGCTGCGATAGAGGGCCTGTGAGGCGGGGTTGTCGATCTCGGCGTAGACGATAGCCTCCCGCGCGCCGAACGATTGAACCCGCCGCAGGCCCTCGCACATCGCCGCCCGCCCCAGCCCGCGCCGCTGAAAGGCAGGCGCCGTGCCCACCGGCTCGAACTCCGCCATGCGATTCTCGGCGTCGTACCAGCCCATGACATACGAGGCGACATCTCCCCCCGGCGCGAGCGTCACCACGTCCAGCTCGGCGCGATAGTCCGGCGCGCGACGAAGCTGCCGGTAGGCGCCCGGCGTCATTCGCGCCGAGCCGAACGCAGCGCGGTGCGCCGCCGCCCGCGCCTCGACGATCTCGTCCGTCACGTGCGCCAGCCGGAACCCGTCCGGCAGTTCGGGCGCGGGAATTGCGTCAAGCGTGTGCCGCATATAGAGCAGCCCGTAGGCGGGATCGCGCCGGTAGCCACGCTGCTCCAGCACAGCTCGCCACAGCGTGTCGTCGTCAAAGACCCACATCGTGACGAGGCTCTCCGGCGGTCGCTCACCTACCTGCTCGACCAGCCGCGCCTCGGTCCAGGCCAGCATGGGGGCAAGCTGTTCCGCGACCCGCTCCTCCGGCGACACAAACAGGTCGAACGCGCCGAGATGCGGTGTCAGCAGCGACCAGCCGCAGACGCGCCCCACCCCGTCCTCCCATAAAAACGCGATGTCTTCCAGCCGGTAGTCGCGCAGCAGGTAAAACAGCCACCAGTTGAGATCGCCGAGGTGGATATAGCCGGAGTGCGGCGACGCGCGCTGCCCCTCGATCAGCACCCGGCGCATCGCGTCCAGGCCGGCCAGTTCAGCATACGGGCGGGCATGAAAAGACATGGGCGAGCCTCCGAAACGCAACGTTGTGCAGTTGCCACGACATTTCTGCGATATTGTACAGTAGCGGGCTTTGGGCATCTGACCTGCTTGACGCGCGACGTAATTCGTCGTAAGCTATTCGTAAGCGCTTACAATCTCGTTGCAAGATTTTGCAGGCGAGCGGCATCCAAAACGCGCCCCTGCTCCACCACGCTGCACCACTGCGTCACAGTCCGGCTTGAGAGTGGGCGTTCGCAGGAGCGGCTGACGGTGAAACTCAGTCTTCAGGATATCGCCGCGCAGGCTGGCGTCTCGACCGCTACCGTTTCGCGCGCCCTGAACGACCGGGCGGGGGTTCACCCCGAAACCCGCGAGCAGATATTGCGCATCGCGCGCGAGATGGGCTACACACCCAGCATGGCCGCGCGCGGGCTGGCAACCTCGCGCACCCAGAACCTCGGCTTTATCACCTACAAGCACCACCCGCAACCGATCAGCTCCTACCACGTCGAGATCGCGCAGGGCATTGACGACGAAGCGCGCCAGCGCGGCTATCACGTCATCACCCGCTTCGTAGACCAGGCCATGATGCAGAGCGGGCAGCAACTGGCGCTGATTGCCGAGCAGCGCATCGACGGGCTGATCCTGGTTGGCCCGGCGCTGTCTCCGGCGTTCATCATCGAGTTGTACAACAGCGGCATCCCGCTGGTGCTGGTCGACAACATGCTCCAGGAGACAAAGATCGACGCGGTGGTGTGCGACAACGCGGACGGCACCTACCAGATCACCAGGCACCTGATCGAGCATCATGGCCTGCGGCGGCTGGCGTTCTTCTCCGGCCCGGCGCACTGGTTCAGCAGCCGCGAGCGGCGCAGCGGCTACGAGCGCGCTCTGAGCGAGATCGAAGAGGCGCCGCGCCTGGTTTTCATGAACGAGACGACGGTCAGCACCGGATACGGCGCGATGCTTGAGGCGCTGGACCAGCACCCTGATCTTGAGGGCGTCGTGGCGGTTAACGACGCGACGGCGCTTGGCGCGATCCGCGCCTGCAAAGAACGCGGGCGACGCGTGCCGGGCGACATCGCGGTGGTCGGGTTCGACAACGTGGCGTGGGGGCCGCTGCACGAGCCGCCCCTCACGACGGTCGGGATGTTCAAGTACGAGACGGGGGTCCAGGCCGTGCGCCGCCTGATCGACGTGATCGAGCGGCCGGTGGCCTCGTCCTATCAACTCAGGCTTGGGGTGGAGCTGGTGATCCGCGAATCATGCGGCTGTCCGCCCAGTGAATCCGGCCAGATCGGCGGCCCATAGGCCGCCCGCCAGACGCGCGCCGGTGAGTGCCCCAGGCGGGCAAGGAGGGTGAGTTCCGGGGGAGTGTTTCGCACCATCAAGTTTCAGCAGAACCGCAGGCTTCAGCGTTTCAGCTTCGCGCCGATCATAACAGAGAGTGTGCAAGACGAGACCTCTTGAAGGGAGACAGCAATGACTCGAATGCTACGTTTTGTGCTGGTCGCCGCGTTCGCCATTGGGCTGCTGCCGCTGGCTGCGGTCAGCGCGCAGAACCCGGTGATGATCCGCGTCACCAACTGGGCCGGGGTCGATGAAGCCGCCGAGTTCCAGCAGATCGTGGACGAAGTCAACGCCAATAACACCGAGTTCCAGGTCGTCTACGAGCCGAAACCGGACGACTACTACACCCAGCTTCAGACTCAGATCGCGGGCGGCACCGCCCCTGATCTGTTCTGGCTGGACCAGAACCACATGGAATGGGCCTATGACGGCGTGCTGCTCGACATCAGCGAGTATCTCGCCAATGACGAGCGCGACGTCGCCAGCCCGGAGGACTATTTCCCCGGCGTGTGGCAGACTGTCGCCATCAACGACGGCATCTATGGCCTGCCGTGGATCGCACAGCCAGTCGTGCTCTACTACAACAAGGACATCTTCGACGAAATGAGCATGGAATATCCGACCGCCGAGTGGACCTGGGATGACTTCAAGGCCGCGGCGGAAGCTCTGACCAACGAAGAGCACTACGGCTTCGTGCTGAACGGCTGGCCGCCGATCCACATGTTCATCTGGTCGTTTGGCGGCGAAGTCATCAGCGAAGACCTGCAAACCTCACCCATCGACTCGCCCGAAGCGATCGCCGGCGCGCAGTTCTACGCCGACATGATCTTCAACCCGGCCTGCTGCCCGTCGGAAGAGACCATCGCCGAGGAAGGCTTTGGCGAGATGTTCAAGGCCGGGCGTGTGGCGATGTTCATGGGCGGCGCGGCGGACGACCTGGATCGCGTCGAGGGCCTGAACGTCGGCGTGTCGCCGGTTCCGCAGGATGTCAACGGCGGGAACACAACCTTCGCCTGGACCGCCGCAACGGTAATCAACGCTAAGACCGAGAACCCGGATCTCGCTTACGAGGCGCTGGTCCAGCTCACCGAAGGCATCCATAGCTGGAAGATCGTCTCACCGCGCGTCTCGCAGGCGAACGTCGAGCATCTGGTCGCGTCCGAGCCGCGCAAGGAAGCCAACGCCGAGGCGATCCTGGAGGCCGTGCCGGATATGCGCGCCTTCCGCATCATCCCGCGTATGGCCGAATGGGACACGATCTTCTGGGAAGACTTCCAGGACCCGCTGTTCCACGGGGAGGACACCGTCGAGAACCTGGCGGCTGACGCCCGGATTCTGCTTGAAGATGTATTAGGCGAGTAGCCTGACCCCGCTAACGACGCGGCAGGAGCGGCGCTCGCCGCTCCTGCCCATCTCCGCCTGCCGGTCTGAGTCAGGAGGTCGCCCATGACAGCCGATCCCGGAGCTTTGAATACCTACTACCCGACCCTGCTGCGCTACATCGGCGTGGCGGTAGGGCTGGTCATCCTGATGTACGGTATCTACCGTCTCTTGCGGTGGGCGGGCGTCAAGCACGAGCCGGCAACAGGCTTCACGCTGGTCACTCCCTGGATCGCCGGCTTTCTGATTTTCACGGTGTTTCCGATCGGGCTGTCTTTTTATCTGAGCTTTACCGAATACGACATTTTGTGGGATCAGCCTAAGGCGCTGGCCGACCCGCTGTTCAATTACAAGCGCGCGCTGGGGATCAAGATCGTCGAGCTGCCGCCCGGCGAGCGCCCGATCCAGGTGCTCGGCACAATGGAGGGCGAGACGCCCGAAACAGTGCGCTACCGCGAGCTAGACCGTTTCAGCCTGGGCGACAAGACTTATGTGATCGGCGCGACCGACGGCTTCTTCCTCAAGGGGGTCTGGCTGACGCTGCGCTACGCCGTGCTGAGCGTGCCGCTGGGCATGATCGGCGCGCTGGCCGTGGCGCTGCTGCTCAACCAGAACATCAAGGGGGTCGGCTTCTGGCGCACGCTCTACTACCTGCCAGCGGTGCTCCCGGCGGCGGCGGTTGCGCTGCTCTGGTTCTGGCTGTTCGCGCCAAACAGCGGCCTGATCAACTGGGCGCTATCGCCGATCTATAACCTGTTCGACATCAAGCCGCTCGGCTGGTTCACCGACAAGGACCTGATCCTGCCCTCGTTTCTGATCATGGGCATGTGGGGCATCTTCGGCGCGAACACGGTCATCCTGCTCGCCGGGCTGAAGAACATCCCGAAAGACCTGTATGAAGCGGCGGCGATCGACGGCGCGGGGGCCTGGAAGAAGTTCCGCCACATCACCATCCCGATGCTCAGCCCTGCGCTGTTCTACAATCTGGTGACGAACATGATCGGCGCGCTGACGATCTTCACGCAACAGGCGTTCATCCCGACCGACCGGCAGGATGGCTGGTTCGTCAATTGGTTCATCTACAACGAAGCGTTCAACTTCGGCCGGATGGGCTACGCCTCCGCCCTGGGCTGGATGCTCGCCGTGGTGATCATCTTGATGACGCTGCTCATTTTCCGGTCGTCCGCGGCCTGGGTGTTCTACGAGGGCGCGCGGCAGGAAGGGAGAGCCTGAGCCATGACGACCCAATCGCAGTCGATCCGCGCCTCAGACACGGCTCTCGAAGACCCGCTGGCGGCGCGCGCGCGGGCGCTGGACATCGTCCGCAAGATCATCATTTACTTCCTGCTGCTGGTCGGCGCGGCGATCATCCTGGTGCCGTTTCTGTGGATGGTCTCGACCTCGCTGAAAACCGAGGCGCAGCTGTTCACCTACCCGCCGGAGTGGATTCCTGACCCGGTGCAGTTCAACAACTACGCCGACGCGTGGACGCAGCTTACTCGCATCGCGCCGGGCCTGACCTTCTGGCGGATCATCGGCAACACGCTGTTTATTACCGTGCTGGCGATGTTCGCGGAAATGTTCAGCGCGGCGGTCGTGGCGTATGGCTTCGCGCGGTTCCAGTGGAAGGGCCGCGACGTGGTGTTTTTCATCATGCTCGCCACGATGATGATTCCCGGCACGCTGACGCGCGTGCCCGCCTTCCTGATCTGGCGTGAGCTGGGGCTGCTCAACACGTATGACCCGCTGACCGTCCCGGCCTGGTTCGCCTGGGGTCCGGCCTACATCTTCCTGCTGCGCCAGTTCTTCCTGACGATCCCGCGCGACATGGAAGACGCGGCGACCGTCGACGGCGCGAACACGATGCAGATTTTCTTCTACGTGATGCTGCCGCTGGTCAAACCGGCGTTTCTGGCGATCGGCGTGCTGTCGTTTCAGGGCAACTGGAACAACTTCGAGGGGCCGCTGATTTACCTCAATACGACGCAGATGTTCCCCCTGGTGCTGGCGATCCGCTTCTTCCAGCAGTCCCTGTCGCTGGAAGCGCCCAAGTGGCACTACATGATGGCGATGGCGACCATGATGGCCGCCCCGATCCTGCTGCTCTTTTTCCTGGCGCAGCGGTACTTCATCGAAGGGCTGACCGTCGGCGCGGTCAAGGGCTAACGGGGAGTTCTGTGATGCAGCGATTGACGATCTTCTTGCTGACTCTGGCGCTGCTCGCGCCGGTGTTGCCGGCCCGCGCCCAGGAGCCGCCGATGCGCGATGGACTGATCAACCTGGAGCATCTGCTCTTTTTGACCGAGCCGATCACGATCGGCGGGCGCGACGCGGCGATTGTCCACATTTACTCGGAGTATCCCGAATACGGGTGGGTGGACGCCGCCGGGGAAGGCATCGCGGCGGTGGACGACGTGGCGCGGGCGGCGATTGTCTACCTGTGGTATTACGAGCGCACCGGCGACGAGCGCGCGCTGGAGCAGGCGCGGCTGTGCCTGGAGTTTGTGCGCGCGCTGCAAACGGACGACGGCTGGTTTCACAACTTCGTCTACGACCGCGAGGGCACGATCAACACCGAGGGCATCACCAGCTACAAGTCGCTTGGCTGGTGGGCGCTGCGCGGGCTATGGGCGCTGGCCGAGGGCTATCGCGTCTTCCTGCCGCTCGATCCGGCTTACGCCGCCGGGCTGCAAGCCGCCTATCGGCTGACCGAGCGCGCCCTGCGCGATAGCTTTTTGAACTACGGCGCGTTCAGCCAGGTGCACGGCTTCAGCCTGCCCGCCTGGCTGCCGGGCGGCGCGGCGGATGTCTCCGGGCTGGCGCTGGTCGCCCTGACCAGTTACTACCGCGCCGATCCGAACCCGGACACCGCCGCCGCAATCGAGCCTATCGCCAACGGCCTGGCGGCCTCGGCGCTGGGCGACGCCGCTACCTACCCCTTCGGCATGATCCCGGTGCTGAGCAACGCGCCGGGCTACTGGCACGCCTGGGGCAGCCACATGATTCACGGGCTGGCGGAGGCGGGCGCGGCGCTGGACCGGCCAGACTGGATTGACGCGGCGCGGGCCAGCGCGGACCGCTTCCTGATGCGCCAGCTAGCCTTCGAGCGCTTCCGCGAGATGGGCATTCTGCCGCGCCGCCTGGGACAAATCGCTTATGGCACGAATATGCTCGTGCAGGACTTAATGGCGATCTATCGCGCCACGGGCGAGGAACAATACGCGACGCTGGCCGGGCTGGCGTCGTCGTGGTTCTTCGGCAACAACATGGCGAACTTCGTGATGTACGACGCCGAGAGGGGGCGCGGCTTCGACGGAATCAACGGGCCGACCGAGTGGCGCGTCAACCGCAACGCCGGGGCCGAGTCCACCATCGAGGCGCTGCTGGCGCTGCTGACCGTCAGCGCGGACCCGCGCAGCGCGCGCACGATGCAGGCGCGCGAGGTTAGCGTGCGGCCTTATCGCGTGGTCGAGGCCGAGAGCGGCGACGTAACCGGCGGGCAGCCGGACTACCGCTCGCGGGACTGGACCGGCGAGGCGTATTTCAGCGGCAGCGGCTACTTCAGCCTGGGCGAAGGCGACGAGCTACAGGTGACGATCGACGCGCCGCTCGACGGCGATTACTGGCTCTATGTCTCGCACGAGCGCCAGAACGTCGCCAGCCGCGAGACGACGCTCGTCGCCGTGCGCGCCGCCGAGCCGGTCACAATCGACGCCGATCTGAGCGAGTGGGCCGAGGCGCCGGTCTTCGCCGCCGACAGCGCGCGCCAGATACTACGCGGGGCGGCGCTGTGGCGCGGGCCAGAAGTGGACAGCTTCACGCTCCAGATCGTGTGGGACGACGAGGCGCTGTACCTCGCGGCGACGGTGCGCGACCCGCAGCACGAGCAGAACGAGATCGGGCCGGGCGTGGCGCGCGGCGACGCGCTATGGGGCTATCTCGACGGGACCGGGCGCGGCTCGCGGCTGAGCAGCAAGTTCACCCTGGCGCAGACGCCGCAAGGGCCGCAGGTCTGGGACTGGGTGGCGGAGAGCTTCATGCCCGGCGCCGAGCTAGCGTGGGCGCCGCTCGACACGGGCGACGGCTACGTCTACGAGGCGCGCCTGCCCTTCCAGTCGATGCGGATCGGCGACGTGCGCGCCGGGATGGAGATGCGGATCGAGGCCGGGCGCGGCTTCGGCGGCAACTCGTTCATGGACCTGACCGGCGCGGACCCCGACACGCCTGCCAACCTGGCGCGCCTGCTATTGGTGAACGCGCTATCCGACCTGGAGGCGCTCGGCGGGGCGGAGGAAGTGATGTCCGGCGCGGAGAACGCGATCGCGCTCGGCGTGGCGCTCGACGGCGGCGAGACGTGGGTCGTCCCGGCCAATACCGCCGAAGACCGCCGCTACCTGTGGCTCGACCCGGTCAGCCCCGAGCCGGTGGCGCTGGAGGCAGGCGAGCACACGCTGACCCTGACCTACGCCGGAACCGACGACCGCCGCCGCGCCTCGGTCGATGGCTTCCTGCTCCAGCCGGTCGTCGCCGAGCGCGTCTTCGAGACGCCCGACGGCGCCCGCCTGACGCTGACGTTCGATACGAGTACCGGCGAGATCACGCTGACCGAGGACTAGATCACTCATGCAGGCGGCGCTGAGCGTCTACTGGCAATCGCTGCGCGACTGGTACAACGGCATGATCAGCTTCGTGGCGCTGAACGGGCTGTGGTTCGGCGCGGCGCTGACGATCGTGCTGCTTGCCCCGGCGACGGCCGGTATCCACGCGGTGGCGTACAGCGCGGCGCGCGGCACCGGCCAGCACGTCGACGATTTCGTACAGGGCGCGCGGCGCGACGTGTGGCTGAGCTTTCGCTGGCTGCTGGTGAATGTGCTGGTCGGCGTGGTGTTCGCCGTCAACCTGTGGTATTACGGCGCGGCCAGCGGGCTGGTGCCGCAGTTGATCCTGATCACGCTGATCACGCTCAGCCTGCTGTGGCTGGCGATGCAGCTTTACGTCTGGCCGTTCCTGCTCGTGCAAGAAGACCGGCGGCTGCGCGTCGCGCTGCGCAACGCGGCGTTTCTGGCGCTCGCCACGCCGATCTATACGCTGACACTGCTGGTGGGCGCGGCGCTGGCGTTCGTCCTCAGCCTGGCGACGATCGCGCCGCTGGCCCTGTTTCTGACCAGTTTTCTGGCGCTGCTGGGCAACCGGGCCGTGCTCGACCGCCTGAACGCCTTCGGCAAGCTGCCTGGCGCGGCCCCAACATCGACCGATGGAGACCACCTATGAGCGTTCCACTCACCCTCACCCGCTACGCCGGCAACCCGATCCTGCTGCCCTCGCTCGTCAACGAATGGGAGAGCGACAACGTCTTCAACGCGGCGGTGGTCGAGCGCGACGGGCTGATCACGATGCTTTACCGCGCCCAGGGGCTGGACCGTATCTCGCGGATCGGCGGCGCGGTCAGCACCGACGGCACGCGCTTCAACCGCCTTAAAGAGCCGGTGCTGGTGCCGGAGGAAGACTACGAGCAGTTTGGCGTGGAAGACCCGCGCGTGACGTTCCTCGACGGCTGGTACTACATGCTCTACACCGGCTTTTCGCCACAGGGGACGCGCGTCGCGCTGGCCCGCAGCCGCAACCTGATCGGCTGGGAGCGGATGGGCGTCGTGCTGCCGGACGAGAACAACAAGGATGCGGCGCTCTTTCCGCGCAAGATCAACGGGCGCTACGTGATGTTCCACCGCCGCATGCCGGACCTGTGGATCGCGTATTCCGACGACCTGCTGCACTGGACCGATCACCAGGTCGTGATGTCGCCGCGCCCCGGCCTGTGGGATGGCGTGCGGATCGGCGCGGGCGGCCCGCCCTTCTACACCGAGGCGGGCTGGCTGACGTTCTATCACGGCTTTGGAGAGTCGCGCATTTACTGCCTGGGCGTGGCGCTGCTAGACCTGAACGATCCGGCGATCGTGCTGAAACGCCAGGAGGAGCCGGTGCTCTGCCCGCGCGCGCCCTGGGAGCAGGTCGGCGACGTGCCGAACGTCGTCTTCTCGTGCGGCGGGATCGAGCGCGACGACGAGTACCTGATTTACTACGGCGGGGCCGATCATGTGATGGCGGTCGCCGCGATCACGCGGGGCGAGGCGATGGCCCTGGCGACCGTCAGCCGGGGCGACGTGGCGCAGTTCATCACAAGTTGACGGGAGGCACGGGATGATCGAACCGCTGGGGGTTGGGCTGGTCGGCGCGGGCGGCTTTGGCGAGTTTTGCAGCGCCGCCTTTCAGGAGATGCGCGAGGTGCGGCTGATCGCGGTGGCGGATGTCGTGCGCGAGCGCGCCGCGCGCTGCGCCCCGCCGGGCGCGCAGGTGTACGCCGATTACGCGGCGCTGCTGGCGAACCCGGCGGTGGACATCGTCGCGATTAACACGCCGCCGCACCTCCACGCGGCGATGGCGGTCGAGGCGGCGGAAGCGGGCAAGCACCTATTCGTCGAGAAGCCGCTGGCGACCGCCATGCTCGACGGGGTGGCGGCGGTGCGCGCCGCGCGCCGGGCGGGGGTGCTGCTGACGATTGACTACGTGCTACGCTTTCACCCGCTGCACAGCCTGGCGGCGGAGATCGTCGCCAGCGGCGCGCTCGGCCCGCTCCAGCACTGGTCGCTGGAGAATTTCGCCACCGACGAGCCGCTGCTGCCCGGCCACTGGTTCTGGGACCCGGCGCAGAGCGGCGGGATACACGTCGAGCATGGCGTGCACTTCATCGACCTGTGCAACCAGATGGTCGGGCGCGCGCCGGACATGGCTGGCGGCACGGCGCAGCAGCGGCCCGACGGGCGCGTCGATCGCGTCAGCGCGACGGCGCGCTACGGCGAAGACGTGCTGGCGACCTTCTTCCACAGCTTCACGCAGATCCGTAGCATCGAGCGGACGACCATCCGCGTCAACTGCGCGCGCGGGCAGCTTACGCTGGAAGGCTGGATCCCGACCCGGCTGCGACTGAGCGGGCTGACCGACCCCGGCGGGCTGGACGCGCTGCGCCGGATCCTGGGCGAGGCGCTGCATGTCGAGCGGCGCTTCGCCGGCGACGAAGCGCAGATGGATCACGGCGGCGCGACCGAGACGATCACGGCGGCGGTCGCGGCCACGATCAACGCGCCTGACCGGCAGGGAGAGTACAAGCGCGCGATCCAGGCCGCGATGCGCAACTTGGCCGGGGCGGTGCGGGGCACGGAGGCGCTGCGCGTTACGCCGGAGGACGGGCTGGCGAGCCTGGCGGTCGCGCTGGCGGCGACACACAACCCGGCGGGCGGCCTGCTCCCGGCGTGGCAGCTTGATTGAGCGCGGCGGCGCTGAAGACCGTCAGGAGAAAGGGCAACGGTTGAGTCCGCGTGGGGCAAGCGTACAGAATCAGTCACGCTTGGCGCTTGCGAACTGCCTATCCTAGAGCATAAAGCGGTTCCGATTAAGGTGTGGGACACCACCAAAACGCGAAGGATGCTTGCCAGTTGTATGCGAATGCTGTATAAATCAAGCTAAGATAGGCATAAAACAAACAAGCGCACGGACCTACCGACAAGGAGAGCAAGATGAGAACGCGCCCCCTGCATCACGCAAAACAACTGGTCGCCGTCCTGATTACGGTCGCGCTGCTCATGGCGTTTGCGCCTGCGCTCAGCACCGCGCAAGCCCAGGGCACGCCCGGCTGCCCGATTCTGATCACGATGTACGACACGCTCTACGTCCGTTCCGGCCCAAGCTGGCAGTCGGGGATCGTCGCCACGCTGGTAGCGGGCAACCGCATCTGCCTGACCGGCCGCAACAACGAGACGACCTGGCTCCAGCTTTCGCAGCAGACCGGCGCGGTGATTGGCTGGGCGCCGGCGAACGCGTTCTGGACGACCGTCCCGGTCACGACGCTGCCCGTGACCAGCGGTGGCACGACCCCGCCGCCTCCGCCCGTGACCCCTATCCCGCCAACGCAGACGACCTACGTCGTTCAGGCGGGGGACACCGTCTTCAGCATCGCGCAGCGGTTCGGGATCACGATTCCGGCGCTGGTCGCGGCCAACAACATCGGCTCGAACTACGTGATCTACATCGGCCAGGTGCTGGTCATCCCCGGCGCGACCACGCCGCCGCCCACCAACTATATCAACTACACCGTGCAGCGCGGTGACTACCTGGTGAAGATCGGCCTGCAATACGGCGTCGATTGGCGCACGATCGCGCAGGTCAACAACATCCAGTGGCCGTATGTGATCTACGCGGGGAACGTGCTGCGCATCCCGGTGGCGGGCTAGCAAGGCTCTTTCGGCGACGCGCGCCCGGTAAGGCTCTTGAGGACCGGCGTCTGGCAGGCGCCGGTCCTTTTTTGCCGGCAGAGGACGGCAAAATCAGAACAAAAGTTCTTGACCCTGGACCTAGTCTCAGATATAATAGATCGAGTCAGCATGGCTCGCCGTTGTCCCGACCGCCAGAATTGACGAGGCCCGACGACATGCCACTCACCCCACCCTACTGTAGCGCTTAGATCGCAACCGCCGTCTCGGGACGTGCCCCCGCCGACCCGCTTGCCTGCGCTCGCGCGCGGGCTAACAAGGCACAGGGTCCAAAATTCGTTTAACCGCTTGAGACCAGTCCGCCGAAATCCGGAATTATCCGTTCGGGAGCTGTGTGTATGGCCGTTTCTGCGAAGAGCGAGTTCACCGTCGAGAACGCCTACCGCTATAACCTCAAGGGGCCGGTGTGGTGGATCATCGCGCATATGTGGCGCTACAAATGGCTGCTCATCGGCTCGATCCTGTTCAGCATCGTCGATTTCCTGGCGTATTCGCAGGGGCCGGTCCTGGTCGGGCGGGCCGCCGAGATTATCCTGGACCCCACCCGCTCGTCGGAGCTACTGACGATCTCCTTGCTGGTGCTGGGCGCGCTGATCATCAGCAGCCTGGCGTTCTGGACCAACAGCCTGCTGATCGAGACCAGCGCCCAGCGCATGGAAGCCGACGCGCGCCACGAGCTATACATCGCGCTGCTCGGCAAGAGCCAGACCTTCCACGACCGGCAGCGCGTGGGCGACATCATGGCGCGCGCCACCGACGACGTGCGCCAGTTGAACGCGATGATCAGCCCTGGGCTGCGCTTCATCTACGAGACGGTGATCGGGATCGTCGTGCCGCTGGTCTACATCGCAATGATCCGGGTGGATCTGCTGCTGGTGCCGGCGCTGTTCATCGTGTCGTACGTCATCGCGGTCCGGCGCTACGTCCGCATCCTCAACCCGGTGATGCGCCAGCAGCGCGAGCAGTTCGGCACGATGAACGCCGGGCTGGAAGAAGTGCTGTCCGGCATCGAGATCGTCAAGGCCAGCGTGCAGGAGTCGTTCGAGCGCGGGCGGTTCTATCGCAACGCGCGGCTGTACCGCGATTACTTCGTGGACCAGGGCAAGATCGAAGCGCGCTATCTGCCGCTGCTGTTGTACGGGATCGCGCTGGGGCTGACCTTTCTGCACGGCATGGTGCTTTACCAGCGGGACCTCGTCGGCCTCGCGGACATCATCGCGCTGATGGGCCTGATGAACGTGCTGCGCTTCCCGACCTTCATCTCGATCTTCTCGTTCTCGCTGGTGCAGCTTGGCATCGCCAGCGCCGAGCGCATCCTGAAAATCGTGACCGCCGAGACCGAGATGGACGAGAACGCGGGCGGCTATAGCCAGCCGATCCAGGGCGATATCGTCTTTGAGAAGGTCACATTCTGCTATGAGGGCAGCGCCGGGGCAGATGGGACGGGCGGCGACTGCCACTCACCCATCATCGACGACGTGTCGTTCCACATCGCGCCGGGCGAGACGGTCGCCATCGTCGGGCAGACTGGCTCCGGCAAGAGCACCCTGACGCAGCTGATCAACCGCACCTACGACGCGACGCGCGGGCGTATTCTGATCGACGGGGTGGACGTGCGCGAGTGGGATATGGCGAAGCTGCGCTCGCAGATCGCCAAGATCGAGCAGGACGTTTTTCTGTTCTCGCGGAGCGTGGCGGAGAACATCGCGTTCGGCGCGCCAGGCACCCCGCGCGAGCGGGTCGAAGAAGCGGCGCGCGAGGCGCAGGCGCACGAGTTCATCGAGTCGTTCGCGGAAGGGTACGAGACGAAGGTCGGCGAGCGCGGGACGATGCTCTCCGGCGGGCAGCGCCAGCGGATCGCGCTGGCCCGCGCCTTCCTCAACGACCCGCGCATCCTGATCCTGGACGACTCGACCAGCGCGATCGACAGCGCGACCGAAGACCAGATTCAGAAGGCCATCCGCCGCGCGCAGGAGGGCCGCACCACCCTGCTGATCACGCACCGCCTGTCGCAGATCCGCTGGGCGGACAAAATCGTGGTGCTGGACGGCGGGCGGGTGGTCGCGATCGGCACGCACGACGACCTGCTGCGCACCTCGCCGCACTACCGGCGCATCTTCGCCCGCTACGATGTCGAGCTACCGCCGCTGGAAGAGCCAGCCGCCGAGCCGCAGACCGCTTAGGAGAGACGCGCATGGGCTTTCTCATGGACGGCCTCGACGCCGAAGAGTACGACCGGACGTATGGCGACCGCGAGCTGGTGCGGCGCATTCTGTCGTACTTCCGCCCGCAGCTGGGCCGGATGCTCGCCGTGGCAGTGATGGTCGTGCTGACCTCGCTGGCGCAGACCGCGCTGCCGATCTACATCTCGTATTCGCTGGACCGGCTGCAAGAAGACGCCTCGACCGAGCGGGTGCTCGAAATCGCCGCCGTCGTCATGGCGCTGGGCGTGGTTGGCTGGGCGTTCAACGCGGTGCGCCGCTGGCTTTCGGCAGAGGCGATCGGCAACGTCGTCCTCCAGCTACGCGAAGACGCCTTTGACGCGGTGGTCAAGCGCGACCTGTCGTTCTATGACAGCTACCCGTCCGGTAAGATCGTCAGCCGCGTGACCTCGGACACGCAGGCGTTTTCGCAGGTCGTCACGCTGACGATGGACCTGATCAGCCAGGTGCTGCTGATCGTGTTGCTGATCGGCTATTTGTTCTACGTGGATGTCAGGCTGACGCTGCTGACGCTGCTGCTCGCGCCGCCGATCGTCGTCGTGGCGCTGGCCTTCCGCAAGATCGCGCGCGACACCGTCACCCAGTCGCGGCGCATCCTGGCGGAAGTCAGCTCTCACATTCAAGAGACGGTCAGCGGGATCGGCGTCGCCAAGACCTTCCGCCAGGAGCACGCCGTGTACGGCGAGTTCCTGGGCGTTAACGCGCGCTCGTACCGGATCAACCTGCGCACCGGCTACGTCTTCAGCAGCATCTTCCCGATTCTGAACCTGATGGCCGGGCTGGGCACGGCGGGGATCGTGTACTTCGGCGGGCGGCAGGCGATCGATGGGCAGCTGAGCGCGGGCGACTGGTTCCTGTTCATTCAGGGCATCCAGATGTTCTGGTTCCCGCTAACCAGCATCGCCTCGTTCTGGAGCCAGTTCCAGCTTGGCATGGCGGCGGGCGAGCGCGTCTTCGCGCTGATCGACGCCGACCCGAAGGTGATCCAGACCGACAGCCGGACGCTGGACATCGTCGAGGGCGAGATCGTCTTCGATCACGTAGACTTCCGCTACAAGGACGACGAGCCGGTGCTGGAAGACTTCTCGCTGACGATCCACGCCGGGGAAATGCTGGCGCTGGTCGGGCACACCGGCTCCGGCAAATCGAGCATCGCGCGGCTGATCACGCGCTTCTACGAGTTCCAGGGCGGGCGTATCCTGATTGACGGCCACGACATCCGCACGCTAGACCTGCACGACTATCGCCAGCACCTGGGGATCGTGACGCAAACGCCCTTCCTGTTCGATGGGACGGTGAAGGACAACATCCGCTATGGCACGCAGGACGCGACCGATGAGGACGTGCTCAGCGCGGCGCGGCAGGTCGGCGGCGGCGACTGGATCAAGAGCCTGCCGGACGGGCTGGAAACGCAGGTCGGCGAGCGCGGCGCGAGCCTGTCGATGGGCCAGCGCCAGCTGGTCGCGCTGGCGCGCGTGCTGCTCCAGGACCCGGCGATCTTTATCCTGGACGAAGCGACGGCCAGCGTCGATCCGCTGACCGAAACGCTGATCCAGGAAGGGCTGGACGAGGTGATGAAGCGCCGCACGTCGGTCGTGATCGCGCACCGGCTCTCGACCATCCGCAACGCGGACCGGATCATCGTCCTGCGCGAGGGCAAAATCATCGAGGAAGGCAGCCACGACGAGTTGCTGGCGGCGGGCGGGTACTACGCGGAGCTGTACAATACGTACTTCCGCCACCAGAGCCTGGAGTATATCGAGCAGTCCGGCAAGCTGATCGACGCGGCCTAACGCTCAGCGGAACGATCATCTGAAGAAGCGAAATGCCCGGTGTCCTTCTGCGCCACCGGGCTTTGTGTTCTTACTCTGTGTTACCATCCATCGCTTCCAGAATACGCCGCAGCCCGTTCTGGTAGGCTTGAAACGCGGCACGCCCGGTGTCCGTCTGCCGATAGAGCGTATAGGGATATTTGCCTCTGAACGTTTTTTCGACAGTGATGTATCCTGCTTGTTCGAGCTTTGCCAGATGCGACGAGAGGTTGCCTTTCGTCAGCCCGGTTTCTTGCAGCAGGAACACGAAGTCGGCGCTTTCTACCGCGTACAGAAGCGCCATGATCACCAGACGCGCTGGCTCGTGGATCAGGCGCTCGATTTCGAGGATTGGGCGGTAGTCGGCGGTCATAGCTGTTGGTCCTGAACCTGGAAGCGCGTCAGATAGCGCCAGAACGCATAGCCGCCAGCGATCAGCAGCACCAGACCGATCGCGGCCAGATAGACTACATTCAAATCCAGCCGGTCGATCCCGGTCAGCGGAAGCGCAAAAGCTGCCATCACGACGACGAAGGCTTCGACGTAGAACCGCGTGAGTCCCGTCTTACGGCCATAAAAGAGCAGGCCATAACCGAGCAAGAGGCCGAGCATCAGAAAAATGTTATTGCCATAGGGGGATAACAACGCCGCGAGGGCAATCCCCAGCAAGAGGACCTGGTACGAAAAGCGTCTTCGCTCCGCATCATCGATGCGATACTGCACGTAGCCGGTGCGTGGGTAGACAAAGCGCTCTTTGACCGCGTTGATCCCTTTGGCAAACGCCCAAGCGCCAAGCGCAACAAGCGCGATCAGCAGCGCGGCGGAGAGTATCGGGAGCAGGGAATCATTGGGATCATCAAGCCCCAGGATGGAATAGCCGAACTGAAGCGCTACCGCGCCGAACAGCAGCAAACCTCCGATCGTAATCTCGCTTAGCCCGCTCGCGTGCTCATAACGATAGGCGCGTTGAGCGATGTGTTCCAGGTTGGTGTGATCCATCGAAACCCCTTTCTCAATTATAACAGTCTTGTTTGTATTATAAACTATATTGTGATTCAGACGCAATGCCTTAACAGCAAATCATCTGCCCAAAGCATAAAAACTGTATCGATTGCGCCAGCGGCGTGATGGTTAGGCAGCGCCAAAGTCGCTACAATCTCGGTGAACCTGCGCCTGCGCATCCCGAAGGCCCATGACCCAAGCAGACCTGACGACCCTCGCCGAGCATCTTTCAAACGTTCCCTACTTCGCGCCGCTCTCCCCCGGTGAGCGCCACGCGCTGGCGGCGCGGGCGGGGTTTTACACCTTCGCCGCCGACGAGATCATCTTCCTCGAAGGCGAGACGCGCAGCGGTCTGTGGATTATCGAGGACGGCAGCGTCAAGATCGCGAAGCTCAGCCCGGAAGGGAGCGAGTATATTCTGCACCTGCTCGGCCCCGGCAGCGTGTTCAACGACATCGCCGCGCTGGATGGCGGCCCCACCCCCGCCAACGCGATCGCGATGACGCTGGTCACGGCGTGGTCGCTCTCGTCGGCGCTGGTGCGCGAGGTGATCGAGCGCCACCCGGCAGTCGCGCGGGCCGCGATCGAGACGCTGACGGGGCGGGTCCGCGCGTTGAACCGCCAGCTTGAAGACCTGACGCTCTATCCCGTGCTGGTCCGGCTGGCGCGGTTCTTAATCGCCCAGGCCGAAGACCCCTCGCTCAGCGGACCGGGCATCACGCGCGCGGCAATCGCCGGGCACCTCAATACCACGCCGGAGACGATCAGCCGTGTCCTCGCCAAGCTGCAAGAGGCCGGCGCGATCCGCTTCGACCGCCACCGCATCCTGATCACCGACCGGGACCTCCTGCGCTCCATCGCCGTTCTGTAAACCGGTCTCGCCGCTCTCGCTCGCGATCTACTTGATCCGTGTCAAGTCCTTTGACGCGCGTCAAGGACGATTGTGCCCGCGTGCACTATGCTAGGCGCACCGTTGAGTGATACAGGCGGCAACACGCGATGAACAGACACTGGAAACCGGCGATCAATCGGGCGCGCTGCACGGGCTGCGGCGCGTGCGTCGAGCAGTGCCCGGAACATGCGCTCGGCCAGATCGCGGGCAAGGCGACCGTGCTTGAGCCAGACGCGTGCACCTATTGCGCGCGGTGCGAGACGCTGTGCCCGACCCGCGCTATCGCGCTGCCGTACCTGATCATGTACGCGCCTCTATCGTCCACATCCGACTCTACATCCAGGTGACAAACGTCCAATGAAGCTTCGTTCTGTTCTGGCAATTCTGCTCACCACCGCAATTCTGCTCGGCCTGGCGCTGACGATCAGCGCCGGGATGTCGCTGGCGCAAAGCGATGCGCCCCCGGCCGTCTCCAATGCCAGCGCGGCGACCATCGAATACACGCTCGTCACGGGCGGCGGCACGGGCCAGCTCGTGTTTGTTGGCAAGGGCGGCGACATCGACGGCGTGGTCAACCCCACGCTGACCGCGCGCCCCGGCGATGTCGTCAAGATCACGCTGATCAACGATGACGGGATGCTGCACGACCTGGTGATTGACGAGTTCAACGCCGCTACCCGGCAGTTCGCCGATCGCGGCGAGGAAGAATCCATCACCTTCACGGCCAACCAGACCGGCACGTTCATCTACTACTGCTCGGTGCCGGGGCACAAGGCCGCCGGGATGCTCGGCAAGCTGGTCGTTGGCACGGCGGCGCAGGCGGAAGCCTCCGGCGCAGACATCGTGCGCGATCCGTCGGATGTCCCTGCTCCGTTGCCGGCCCGCGAGCCGCAGACCGTCGAAGTGGACCTGGTCGCGGAGGAAGTGCTCGGCCAGCTGGCGGATGGCACCGTGATGACGTACTTCACCTTCAACGGGACCGTGCCCGGCCCGATGATCCGCGTGCGCGTGGGTGATACGGTTCAGGTGAACTTCCGCAACGCGTCGTCGAGCCAGTTCCCGCACTCGCTGGACTTCCACGCGGCGACCGGGCCGGGCGGCGGCGCGGTCTTCAGCAATCTCGGCCCCGGAGAGGAAACGACCTTCTCGTTCAAGGCGCTCAACCCCGGCCTGTTCGTGTATCACTGCGCCACGCCGAGCGTCGCGCACCATATCGCGATGGGGATGTACGGCCTGATCCTGGTCGAGCCGGAGGAAGGTCTGCCAACGGTTGATCGCGAGTTCTACGTGATGCAGGGCGAGGTCTATACCGAGGAGCCATACGGCACCGCCGGGTACGTCAACTTCAGCCACGAGAAGATGCTCGACGAGCAGCCGGAATACTTCGTCTTCAACGGCGCGGCGAATGGCCTGACCAGCGACACGCACGCCATGCACGCTAACCTGGGCGAGACCGTCCGCATTTTCTTCGGCGTCGGCGGGCCGAACTTCATCTCGTCCTTCCATGTCATCGGCGAAATCTTCGACCGGGTCTATGACCAGGCGTCGCTGACCAGCCCGCCGCTCACCGACGTGCAGACGACGCTGGTCCCGGCCGGCGGCGCGGCGATGATCGAGTTCAAGACTGAGGTGCCGGGCCGCTACATCCTGGTTGACCACGCGCTTAGCCGGGCCGAGCGCGGGCTGATGGGCTTCCTTTACGTCGAAGGCGAGGACCAGCCTGACCTCTTCGACGGGACGCTGACGCACGGCTCCGGCCACTGACGCCACACGAACGCCTGAATAGATCGCGCGGGCGGCGGAGCGGGTTCGCGCCCTGCCGCCCGCAGGAGCGAGCGGAAATGACTTTGACAACACTCACCGAAGAAGCCGTCACCGAGGCGCTGCGCACGGTCATCGACCCGGAGCTGGGGATCAACATCGTCGATCTGGGGCTGGTGTACGATGTGCAGATTCTGGGCGAGCATGTTCAGGTCACGATGACGATGACGACCCCCGCTTGCCCGCTCGGCGCGCACATCACCGCCGAAGCGACCTACGCCGTCGAGCAAGCGACCGGCTCGCGCAGCGTCCACATCGAGCTGGTGTGGAGTCCGGCCTGGACCCCGATGATGATGTCGCTGGCCGCCAAGCGGGCGCTTGGCTGGCTGTAGCCGCCCGCGCCGTTTGTACCGTCTCTATCGTCCGATGTCTATGCAGTCCGTAATCGAAGCCTATCCGCACAAGGAGCATCGTACCCTCATGGAAACAACCACCAAGCTCACGCTCGACGTTCGGCCCATCCCGCCCGCGCAGAAGCACCCGACCATCTTCCAGACGTTCGACGATCTGAAGCCGGGCGAAGCGTTCGAGCTGGTCAACGACCACAACCCGAAGCCGTTGCACTACCAGATGATGTTCGAGCGCGAGAACGAGTTTACCTGGGACTACCTCGAAGAAGGCCCGACCGTGTGGCGCGTGCGGATCGGCAAGCGCGTGGCCGACACGGCCTAGCTGCACAGAGCGCGCACGAATGAGCCTCTACCGGATCGTTCGCGCCGCCGCCGCAGCCGCCATCGGGATCATCCTGACGGCGGCGCTCTATGGCGGCCTGCAACGGCTGGGCTGGCGTCTGCCGGAAGTCGAGGCCGGGACGCGCAGCGTGCATGGCGCGCTGATGGTCGCGGGCTTTTTCGGAGCGGTCATCGGGGTCGAGCGGGCCGTCGCGCTGACGACCGGCGCGCGCACCCGGCGCGCACGGCTGGCGTTCGCTGCGCCGCTGCTGTGCGTGCTGGGGGCGCTGCTGCTGGTGCTCGACCCTGGCAGCGCGCCGGGTCGCATGGCGCTGACGGCCGGCAGCTTCGCGCTGGTGGTCGTCTACGCGGTCGTGATCTGGCGCCAGCCCACGCTGTTCACGATCACGATGGGGCTGGGCGCCTACGCGCTGCTGATCGGCAACGCGCGCTGGACCGGCGGCGCGTCGATTGTGGCGGCGGTGCCGTGGTGGATCGCGTTTCTCGTGCTGACCATTGTCGGCGAGCGTCTGGAGCTGGCGCGCATGATCCGCCCGACGCGCGGGCGGACAGCCTTGTTCGTCGCCGCGACCGCGCTCTACCTCGGCGGCGTGGCAGTGACGCTGGACGATCTGGGATTGGGCGTGCGCCTGTCCGGCGCGGGGATGCTGGCGCTGGCGGCGTGGCTGTGGCGCTATGACATCGCCCGGCGCACCGTCCGGCAGCGCGGCCTGACCCGCTTCATCGCGGTCTGCCTGCTGGCGGGCTACGCGTGGCTGGGGGTCAGCGGCGCGCTCGCGCTAGTCTATGGCTTCAGCGGGGCCATCTTCGCCTACGACGCGATCCTGCACAGCGCGCTGCTCGGCTTTGTCTTCTCGATGATCTTCGGCCACGCGCCGATCATCATCCCGGCCGTCGCGCGGCTGGCCGTGCCCTATCACCCGCGCTTCTACACGCATCTCGCGCTGCTGCACGCCAGCCTGATTCTGCGCGTCGGCGGGGACCTGGCCGGGAGCGCGACTGCCCGGCGCTGGGGCGGCCTGGGAAATGAAACCGCGCTGGTGCTGTTCCTGGTCCTGCTGGCCGCCGCGATCCGGTCCGGCCAGCGTGCCGCCCGCCAGCGCGCCGCGCATCCGGCCGGGCTGAGCCGCGCGACGCCAATTGGACCCGGCGCCACCCACCCGTAGCTCTATCCCCTGCCGCCGCCGCTCATACCAGCCGCGCGAAGTCTGTCCGCTCGCGCGGCTGTTTGATTCAGGCGCATCTCCGCCAAAAGTCGGAGACGCGCTCCATCCAAGTTCGGTAGCGCCGCGCCTGCCGGTTGCCGCACAATGAGGCACAGATTGCACGCACCGCGCACAAGCACAAGGCAGGAGGCGAGCGCATGGTTGAAGTCATCGTGATCGGAGGCGGACCGGCTGGCGTCACGGCGGCGATCCGGGCGCGCGAACTCGGCGCGCAGGTCACACTGATCGAGCGCGGCAGACTGGGCGGCACGTGCACCAACGACGGCTGCGTGCCGACGCGCGTCCTGGCGAAGGCTGCGCGCCTCATGCGCGACGCCGAAGATTTTTCGACCTACGGCTTGCAGGGCGAGCTGCCAACAGTGGATTTCGCGCAGCTCCTGGCGCGCACGCAGCAGGTTGTGTATCAGGTCCACGAGAAGAAACAACTGATCGGCCATCTGCGCGAGTCCGGTGTAAAGGTCATCGACAACAGCGGCGGCGCGGCGTTCGTCGATCCGCATACAATCGAGCTGGGAGACGGGCGACGTTTGAGCGCGGACCGGTTCATCCTGGCGGTGGGCGGGCACGCGCGCCGGTTCGATTTCCCCGGCAGCGAGCACGCCCAGACCCACCACGACGTCTGGTCCCTGCCCGGCCTGCCGAAATCTGTCGTGATCGTCGGCGCTTCGGCGACCGGTGCGCAGCTTGCCTCGATCTTCTCGGCGTTCGGCGCGGATGTGACGCTGCTCGAAGCTGCGCCGCGCATCCTGGCCCGCGAGGACGAGGCGATCTCGACCGTCATGCGGCAGGCGTTCGAGACGCGCGGTGTGCGCGTGATCGAGGGCATCGGCGGGATCGAGCGGATCGAGCGCGAGGGCGATAGCCTGCGCCTGACCTACAAGCAGGGCGACGAGCGCCCCAGCCTGATCGCCGAGCGCGTGCTGCTCGCGGTCGGCTGGGTCGGCAACGTCGAGAGTCTGAATCTTGCCGCCGCAGGACTCGACGGCAACGGGCGCGGCTACGTCGAGGTGAACGACTATCTCCAAACGGCAGCGCCGCACATCTTCGCGGCGGGCGACATCACCGGGCGGATGATGCTGGTCCAAAGCGGCAGCTACGAGGGGCGGCTCGCGGCAGAGAACGCGGTGCTCGGCCCCGGCCAGCCGCACTCGCACCACATCGTCCCGCATGGCAGCTTCACCGACCCGGAATACGCCGCCGTCGGCCTGACCGAAGCGGAAGCGCGCGCCGCGCACGACATTGCGGTCGTCACGGTGCCGTACACCGAGCTAGATCGCGCCGTGATCGACGGCCGCACCGAAGGTTTCTGCAAGCTGATCGTCTCGCAAGACACGCACCGCGTGCTGGGCGCGCATATCGTCGGCGAGCAGGCGGTCGAGGCGTCGCAGATTGTCGCGGCGGGCATGGCCGCCGGGATGTGGGTCGAGCAGCTCGCCGAGCTAGAGCTGGCCTACCCGACCTACACTGCGATCGTCGGGCTGGCGGCGCGCCGGCTGCTACGGGTGCTGGGCGTCACGCCGCTGGCCGCGGAATGGCAGGCGCTCGGCTCGACGCTGCAAGCCGAGTGGGAACGGAGCGCGTAGCGATGGCCGCCAGCGCCGCCCGCTTCCGAACCGCGCGTAACGCGCGCGTCCTTTGGGCGCTGAGCATGGCGTTGATTGTGGCGTCTTTCTTGTTCCGCACGTGGAACACGCCAGGGCTTGTCACCTCGCTCGGCGTGACCGGGTGGGACCTGGTGATCGAGATCGCGTGGTGGTCGGTGATCATCCCGGCGGCGGCGCCTGCGTATGGCGCCGTCGGCCTGCTGACGGCCACGCGCAAGCCGCACAATCCGATCGGGTGGCTGGCGCTGGGCCTCAGCATCCTGATCGCGGTGCAGGATATGGCGTGGCAGTACGCCGTGCGCGCGGGCGCGGTCGAGCCGGGGAAATGGCCCGGCGAGCCGATCGCCGCCTGGCTGACCGGCTGGCTCGGCCTGTTGATGATGCCACCCTTCCTGTTCACGCTGATCCTGCTGTACTTCCCGGAGGGACGGCTCCTGTCGCCGCGCTGGCGGTGGGTGGCGCGCATGGCGCTGCTCAGCGTCCTGCTCGGCACGTGCGTCGCGATCTTCCAGCCCTCGCTGATGTCCGGCGCGCTACTAGGCGAGAGCATCTGGCAGCGCCGCGCGATGGATATGCTGCGCGTGGCCGAGATCGGGTCGCAGATCAGCCTGCTGCTGGCGGCGCTGTCGGTCGTGCTGCGCTATCGCCGCGCGACGGGATACGAGCGCCAGCAGGTCAAGTGGCTGGCGTATATCAGCGTCATGATCGGCCTGTCGTTCGGGGCCGGAGCGCTCGCGTGGTCTTTCGATGGGGGGTACTACCTGGGGAGCGCGGTCCTGTCTATCGCGATTTTGGGGATGGCGATTGGCTTCCCGCTGACAATCGGAATCGCGATCTTCAGGCACCGGCTGTACGAAATCGACGTGATTATCAATCGCACGCTGGTCTATGGCGCGCTAACCGCCGTGCTGCTGGCGACCTACGTCACGAGCGTTCTGGCGCTTCAGTACACCTTCCGGCACCTGACGGGCGAGCAATCGAGCCTCGCGGTAGTCACTTCGACAATCGCGATCGTGGCGCTGTTCAACCCGCTGCGCAACCGGCTGCAAGACCTGATTGACCGCCGCTTCTATCGCAGCAAGTACGACGCCGAGCAGACGCTGGCCGCCTTCAGCAAGCGCCTGCGCAGCGAGGTTGATCTCGATCGCCTGACGGCCGGCCTGATGTCGGTCGTGGACGAGGCCGTTCACCCGTCGCACGTGTCGCTGTGGATGGTCAAGCGCCCGGCTCAGCCAAACCTGGCGCAGAAAGAGCGGAGATAAAGATGACGCTCACCACATCCATTCAAGCGCTCAGCCGCCTGAAAAGCCGTCTCCACCGCCCGGCCCGGCCCGCGCCGATGACGACGATGGAATGGGTCCGCCTGGCGCCGGAGTTGATGAACGAGATCGAGCCGGACGACCCGTTGATCGGGTATCTGATTCAGAACCCCGACGTGACAAAGGTCGACCGCCTGCCCCTCGATTCGCCGGCCGTGCGCGCGCTGCGCGAGACGGGCGTATCGCTGGTCGTGCCGCTCGTCAGCCAGGGCGAGCTGATCGGCCTGCTGAACCTGGGTCCGCGTCGCAGCGATCAGGGGTATTCGTGGCATGACCGGCGCCTGCTCAGCACGCTGTCGAGCCAGGCTGCGACGGCGCTGCGCGTCGCCCAGCTTGCCCAGCAGGAGCGGATCGAGGCTCTGGAGCGCGAACGGCTGGCGCACGAATTACGCGTCGCGGGCAGCATCCAGCAGATGCTCCTGCCGCAGCGGCTCCCGCAGCTAGACGGCTGGGAAACCGCCGCTCATTATCGCCCGGCGCGCGCCGTCGGCGGTGACTTCTATGACTTCATCGAAGCGCCTGACGGCCGGCTGGTCATCGTCGTGGCAGACGTGAGCGACAAGGGCGTTCCGGCGGCGCTGGTGATGGCATCGACGCGGACGATTGTGCGCGGCGCGGCGTCATCGCTGGCCGATCCGGCTGAAATCCTGGCGCGGGCGAATGCCGAGCTGGTGCCCGAAATCCCGGCGTCGATGTTCGTCACGGCCTTCTGTGGCATTCTCGACCCGCACACTGGCCGCCTGCAATACGCCAACGCGGGGCACACGCTGCCCTACCGGCGCACGTGCGAGCAGGTAGACTACCTGCGGGCGACCGGCCTCCCGCTGGGCCTTTTCCCGGAGGCCAGCTACGAGACGTTCGAGACCACCATCGAGCCGGGCGAGTGCGTGCTGTTTCTGAGCGACGGGATGACCGAAGCGCACAACCCGGCGGGCGCAATGTTCGGCGAAGGGCCGCTCGGCGACGCGCTGATCAACCATCGCAGCGGCCAGGCGCTTCTCGATCACCTGCTCCATGAACTGGCGGAGTTCGTCGGACCCGGCTGGGAGCAGGAAGACGATGTCACGCTGCTGACCCTGCTCCGCAAGGACGAGGCCGGGAGTGTGCAAGGCAACGGCCAGCTCGCTTCCACCCGGACTGCGCTTCAGAAACAGGTGAGGGGATGATCTCCGATCACGACGTGCGGTTTGCGAGCGAATCCGGCTGGCGGCGGCTGGCGGACTTCTCCCTGCCCAGCGAGCCAGGGAACGAGCGCCGCGCGATGGAGCTGGTAGGGCGTATTGTCCAGCCGTTGGGGCTATCTCCGGCGCGCACGGAGCGCCTGCGAACCGCCGTGGCCGAGGCCACGCTCAACGCGATCGAGCATGGCAACGGCTACCGGCGCGAACTACCGGTCCGTGTCGGCGTGTGGGCGTGCGACGCGGCGCTGGTGGTGACGGTCACTGATGAAGGCGCAGGCGGCGCTCACCCGGTCGCGCCGGAGCCGGATCTCGAAGCTAAGCTGAATGGGAGCCAGTCGCCGCGCGGATGGGGGTTGTTCCTGATCAAGAGCATGACTGACGCGCTGATCATCCACGACGACCGCGACCAGCACACAATCGAGCTGGTGTTTTATCTAAACGACGGCAGCGATAGCAGCGAGGGGGAGGCAGAGGCCGATGGCTCTTGAGGCGAGTGTGAGAGACCGCCGCGCGGCAGCGGTCATCGATCTCTGGGGTGAAGTGACCGCCGCAGGCGCAGCCGCGCTGCTGGCCGCCTACGAGACCGCCGCGGCGGGCACAGCGCCGACGATTGTCCTGAACTGCCGCAAGATGCGCTACATCAACAGCCAGGGCGTGGCGCTGCTGGTCGAGCTGCTCAAGCGCGCCCGGCGCGACGACCGCACGCTGATCGCTTGCGGATTGGCGCCACATTTCGCCGAGATCTTTGAAATCACGCGCCTATCCGATCTCATTCCACTGTACGAAGACGAGCGCACGGCTCTTGGCTTCGCCCAGGAAATCGCTGCAAAGTAGCTGCTGAAAACCATACCACACACGAGAATGAAGGAGTCCTGACTATGATGCCCGCTAACGCCACCATCGAACTGCGCCGCCTGACGGACACCATCAGCGCGCTCGACATTCGCGGCGAGGTGACAGCCTTCGCCGAAACGCTGCTGATGGACGCCTACACCCGCGCAACCGCCGGTGGGGCGCGCGCGATCGTGCTCAACTTCGCCGGCCTGGACTATATGAATAGCTCTGGCATCGGGTTGCTGGTGACGCTCTTGATTCGCGCCAACCGAGCCAAAGTTCGCCTGCTTGCCGTCGAGCTAAAAGAGCACTACCGGCACATCTTCGAGCTGACCCGGTTGAACGAGGCGATCCGCATCTACGACACCGAAGCCGACGCGCTCGCCGCGCTGCCCGGCTTCTAGCGCACCCGCTTTCTTGTAGCGCCGATCACGGACGAGGACACTCTGCATGAACGCCGAACCTTCCGAGCCATTGCGCCCGCGCGACGAAGCAAACTGGGCCCGCGCGATCGACGCGCTGAAAGTGCGGACCATGCCCCTCAGCGCCGTCAACCTGAACGTCGAGGGGCGGCAGCTCGTCGGCCCGCTCCAGGGATTTGGCCCGCTTTACCGCAAGCGTTACCGGGTCCGGCTGGAGGGCGTGGAAGCTTCGCCGGAAAGCGTGATCCGGATCTGGCGCCAGCGTTTCGCCAGCTTCTGGCCGAAGGGCAACACCTTCTACGCGCCAATCAGCGGCATCGCACCGGGCGAAGTGGCCGTGCTCAACCTCGCGTCGCCGGTCGGCGTGCAACTCTCGACCGGGGTGATGGTGATCTACGCCGACGATACGTCCTTCACCTTTATGAACCCGGAAGGGCACATGTTCGCGGCGATTATCACCTTCAGCGCCTATGAGGAAGATGGCGTGACGGTCGTCCAGGTTGAGCCGCTGTTGCGGGCGAACGATCCCTTCTGGGAAGTCGTCATGCGCGTGGACGGCTACAAGCGCGAGGATCGCTTCTGGACCCAGACGCTGACTGCCCTCGCCGCTCACTTCGGCGTGACGGCTGAGGTCGTACATGAGGTCGAATGCCTCGATCCGCGCCGCCAGTGGTCCCAGGCCAGGAACATCTGGCACAATGCGGCGATCCGGTCAGGGCTGTATGCCATCGCGGTGCGCCCGGCGCGGCAGATTGGGCGCTGGGTCATCCGGCGGCGGGCGCGGGACCTCCGTTAGAATCCTCCGCTTAGCCAGCGCAGCGACCCGCCGGGCGTGTCTCCCATGCACCTCGCGCGGGTCTTTTGCGCTTGACAATACCACCTGCGTTTACTAGAATCCGTACTGAAAAACTTTTTCACTTGATGGTATCCGACGCTATCAGGAGCGCCTGACAGAATGGCATCTCGCTCAACGCTCGCTCGGCTCGCAATTGTTCTGCTTGCGCTGTGTGTAATGCTGGCACCGGCCCCCGCGCTGGCGCAGGACGGAAAACCCCAGGTAGTCGCCAGCTTCAGCGTCCTGGCCGATGTCGCGAGCCGGGTCGCCGGGGACGCGGCGACCGTGACCTCGCTGATGCCGCTGGGCGCGAACCCGCACAGCTACACGCCGTCCGCGCAGGATGTGGCGCGCCTGAGCGACGCCGATCACGTGCTGGTGGCCGGGGTCAACTACGAGCAATCGCTGCTGCCCATCGTCGAGGAAGCCGCCGGCGATCGGATGACCGTCGTGTCGCAATGTGTGCCGATCCGGCCGATCAGCGCCGAGCCGGTCGAGGGCGGCGCCGAAGCGGAGAGCGATGCGCTACAGGGCGCCAGCGCCAGCGCGTGGGCCGAACGCTGCGCAGAACACCAGGCCGAGCTAGACGCCGCTTTTGGCGACGAGGCGGCGGTGGATGGCGCGATCCTGGGGCCGCTCTATGCCCTCTCCTGCGGCCAGGATGGCGAGGCAGACGAAGAATCATCTGACGATGAACACGCGCACGAGGCCGCATCATGCGATCCGCATGTGTGGACTGATCCCACCAACGCGGCGCGGTGGGCGCTGATGATCCGCGACACGCTGAGCGATCTGAATCCCTCGGCGGCGGAGACCTACGCCGCCAACGCCGACGCCTACCTGGAAGAACTGGTCGCACTGGACGGCGAGCTGCGCGCGCTGATCGACACGATCCCCGCCGGACGCCGGGCGATTGTCACCAATCACGCCGCGCTAGGCTACTTCGCGGCGCGGTATGGCCTGAGGGAAGCCGGCGTCGTGATCCCTGGCGGCAGCACCACGTCGGAGCCGTCGGTGCGCGCCGTGCTGACGCTGGTCGAGACGATCCAGCGCCAGGGCGTCCCGGCGATCTTTACCGAGACGACGGCCAGCGATGCGACAGCCGCACAGATCGCCGCCGAAGCGGGCGTGGCGCTCGTCCCACTGTACACCGGCTCGCTCAGCCAGCCGGGCGAGGGCGCGGGAACATACCTGGACTACATGCGCTATAACGCCGCCGCGATCGCCGACGCCCTGCGCTGAGCGCCCGGCGCAGAGTGGGCGCCCTACAAGGAGAGTCTCGCACCGTGAAACCGCCTGCCGTCGCGCTGGACAATATCACCGCCCTGTCCCCGATCTACCGGACGGTGATCTCGCCGGAGTACGAAGACGAAAACGGCCACATGAACATGCGCTGGTACCTGGCGATCTTTGACGACGCCGGGTATCCGCTCGCCGCGAGCCTGGGCCTGACGCCGGAATTCCACGCGCAGCACGGCACGGGCGGCTTCGACCTGGAGCATCACCTGCACTATCTCAGCGAGGTTGCAGTCGGCGACACGGTAGCGATCTACGCGCGGCTGCTGGGCCGCTCCGCCAAGCGTATCCACTACATGATGTTCATGGTCAACGAGACACGCGGCGCGCTCGCCGCGACCTTGGAGTGCGTCAACTCGTTCGCGGACCTAACCGTGCGCCGCACCGCGCCCTACCCCGAAAAGATCAGCCGCCAGATTGACGCGCTGCTGGCGGAGCACAGCCGCCTCGGCTGGGAAGCGCCGGTGTGCGGAGTGATGGGACCATAACTTACACCGCGCGGTCGTGCCGTTGCGCTCGAACGATTCATACGATCTGGAATGACGCGAGAACGCGCCAGGCGATGAACGTGCAACTTCCTGCGGCGGCTCGATCTGACCGGAAAGCGCGCCGCCGCTTAGGCTTCCGGGTCCGGCCCGGCGTCGTCGCGGTAGAAGTAGACAAACTCGCAGCAGTCGTCGCCCCGCATCAGCGTCTTCGCGCGCCGCAGCCCAATGCGCGGGTTGAACGCGGCGGCCAGGTGCGGATCGGTCGCGCAGGTCATCTGGTAGAGCAGCGGCGCGCCGCCTTCGACCTGCGCGGCGATCTCCGCCTGCGGGCAGCGCGTGCAGACGACGCGCACCCCGCCCGCGACCGGCCCGGTCGTGTACTCGAACCCGGCGGGGCGCAGCGGCTCCCACAGCAGCGCGATCAGGTCCTCGATGGTGTGGGTGTCGCGCGCGGCAGCAGCGGCGCTCCAGCGCGCGCGTGCATTCTCGGCGGCCAGATCGCCCAGCGCCGCCACGAGCGGCTCTCCCAGGCGATCGTGCAGCCCTTTCAGCAGGCGCACCACCCCAATGCTGTGCTCCCGGCGCATCTGGTCGCGCTGCGCGCGAAGCTGTTCTTCCACGGTACTATCCGTCTGCTGCATGTTTCCGCGTCCCCTTTCGCCTGCCGGCCGGACTCGTTGCGCTTAGTCTAGGCCAATCGGGTCCGCCGGGCAACACGCGTACAACGCCTGCGTGGGCCGCGCGCCTTCCCTTTCGCTACAATTCTCCGTAGCGAGCAAGACACCTGGAGCCGTAACCGGATGTATCGTGACGAGCGCGAAATCGTCTATCTCAGCCCGGCGGAGCTTTTCGCACTGGCGGAAGAGGCCCTGGGGCGACCGCCGGACGTGCGCGATCGGCACCTGCTGCGCAAGGCGGCGGCACGCCCGGCGCTGAGCGCCTTCGGCCACGAAGCCTACCCCAGCCTGCACGAGAAAGCGGCGGCGCTGCTGCATAGCCTCGCCGCGCACCACCTGTTTTATGATGGTAATAAGCGCACCGCGACCGCCGCCGTCGTCAAGTTCCTGCGCGCCAACGGGCTGAACCCCACCTGGGACCGGGCCGCGATGGTTCAATTTGTGCTGGAAATCGCCCAGGACCGGCATGATGTCCCCGCGATCGCGGAATGGCTGGCGGCGCACACCGAGCCGCGTTGTTCCAGCCGCTAGAAGAAAGCTGAGCGCATGACGACCCGCTTCCTGACCGTGGACGAGCTGATCTATATCAGCGAGCAGATACCGACGGTGAGCACCATTCACCGCATTCTGAAGGGCAAAGACCGCGTGCGCGATATGGACCTGCTCGAAACCGCCTGGGGCCGCCCGATGCAGACTGTCTTCGGGCGCGACGCGTACCCCACGCTCGAAGCGAAAGCCGCCGCCCTGCTCCACTCGCTGGCGCGCAATCACCCGTTCGCGGACGGCAACAAGCGCGTAGCGACGGTCGCGGCGATCTTCATGCTGGCGGTCAACGGGCGGTGCGTGGCCTGGGATCAAGAAGAGGCGTTGCAGCACATCCTCGACCTGGCAGAAGGGCGCATGGATGACGACGCGTTCGCAAATTGGCTGCCGACCACCCCCTGCCCGCTCAGCGCGGAGCCAGATACCGAACGGGATATGCAGACCATCGCGGCGATCATGCGCGAGCACGCCTGGTTGCTGGACCAGCTCGCCATCCGCTAGCGGGCCAGAACCCAAATCGCCGGGCTGTTGGAGCAGCCCGGCGACGATTGGTGTGTGATAGCGGAGCTTACGCTTCGCTGGGCAGGCTATCGCGCCGCGTGACGATCCGGTCGCGGATGCGGCGGGCGTTGAAGAGCACGTAGTCCAGGCCGATGTAGCCCGAGACGCGCCAGGCCAGCAGCAGCGCAATCGCGATGACGAACAGCAGCGGGTTGGTGCTGGCCGAGCCGGCCATCATGAAGTTCCAGTTCATGAAGGCGCCGAAGAACGCCGCCACGCCGACCAGCGCGCCCACGATCAGGGTGATGCCGATCATCACTTCGCCGACGGCGATCAGCTTGGCGAACCAGGTGTACGCCTCGGCGTCGAGCAGCGTCTGAAGAAACGAGCGGTACCAGTCGAAGGCAATGGGCGGGCGTCCACCCTCAGGAATAGATACGGCGTTCGTCCAGAAGCCCTTGAGCGCGACCCCACCGTCCATCCAGGCCGCTTCGGTGATCTTGTGGCTGCCCGCTTCGAGCCACTGGAGGCCGAGCCAGACACGGATCGGCAGCCAGAGCAGCGCGGCGCGACGGTCGGTGAACAAACGCTGAACGAGCGAAGTCTGCTCGGAAGGCACGTTGCGCGAAACGGAAATGGTAGCCATTGTTTTCTCCCTGTTTAGGTGGTGATGCTTTCCCGTTGTGTTGCCACCAGTATAGGGCTTCCCCAACGGGGCGTGTAGCGGGGAAAACCCCCTTCCGACCAGGGAGTTGTCGGGGAAAATGAGTGTTTTTCGGGTCGCGTGTGGGGGTTAACCTGACAGATCAGCTCTCGTCAAGCATCCCGCGCTCCAGCGCGTCGCGGACGAGCTGCGCGCGGGTCGAAAACCCGAGCTTCTCCATGCCGCGCGCCCGGTACGTCTCGACCGTCTTAACGCTGATGGCGAGCTGATCCGCGATCTCGGCGTTCGTGTGGCCCAGCGCGACCAGTCGCAGCACATCGCTTTCGCGCTTACTCAACGACTCCCACGCGTCTCCTGCTTCTGAGGATGACGCGCCAGGCGGAGCGGCGTCGCCCTTCAGCAGTTTGTCCATCATCGCGGAATGGACATAGGTCTCGCCGCGTGACACGGCGCGGATTGCGTTCAGCAGCTCGCTGTCTACCGCTTTCTTGAGCACATAGCCCACCGCGCCGAGCGATAGCGCCTGTCGCAGATAGCTCGCGTCGTCGTGCATGGTCAGAATCAGCACGCGGCTTTCCGGCGAGACTTGCTTCAGCGCGCGCAGCACGTCCAGCCCACCCAGCCCCGGCATCGTCAGGTCGAGCAGCACCAGATCGGGCCGCGTGTCCTCGACCAGCGACAGCACCTTGACGCCGTTATCCGCTTCGCCCACCACTTCAAGATCGGGCTGCCCGTTGAGCAGCAGGCGCAGCCCCGCCCGCAAGATAGCGTGATCGTCGGCCAGCAGGATTCGCGTTTTGCTCACGTGTTGTCCTCGTTATTCTGTGTCTCCGGCGCGTCCATCCAAGCAGATAAGACCCGATTGGAAACGCCCCGCGCCTCGGCGCCATCAACCGGTAGCTCGACAAACAGCGTTGTGCCCCGGCCCGGCTGCGACTCGACCGTAAACTTGCCGCCCAGCAGCTCGGCCCGCTCGCGCATGCCATACAGCCCCAGCCGCTGCCGCCTGCCGTCCGCCGCGCGCTCCGGGTCGAATCCCACGCCATCATCCTCGATGACCACCAGCACCTTGCGCTCGCGCCGGTCGATCATGACGCTGACGTTGGCGGCCTGCGCGTGTCGAACGACGTTGGTCAGCGCCTCCTGCACGATGCGATAGATCGTGGTTTCCACTTCGGGCGGAAGGCGCTGCCCTTCCAGCCCGTGGGTGATCACGTCCGCCGCGATACGATGGCGCTCCCGGTAGTCACTGACGTAACGGTCCAGCGCGGCGGCGAGGCCCATATCGTCGAGCACGCTGGGGCGCAGCTCCCACGCCAGCCGGTGAACTTCGCTCAGAATCGCGCCGACAATCTCGCGCAGGTCCTGCGCCTCGGCGTGCAGCGTGCTGAGATCAGGCGCTTCTTCCAGCCGGCGCAGCCCCAACAGCAGCGAGGTCAGCGACTGGCCGGTGCTGTCGTGTAGCTCGCGCGAAATGCGCCGGCGCTCGTCTTCCTGCGCGGCGATCACCCGGTTGACAAACTCGGCGCGGAGCTGCGCACGCTCGGCCTGCTCGGCGGCGGCCTGCGCCAGCGCGCCGGTCATGCGGTTGAACGACTCCGCCAGCCGCCCGACTTCGTCGCTGGCCCAGGGCGTGACGTGCTGCGACAGGTCCCCCCGCGCGACCGCCTCCGTCGCCTGGACCAGGTTGCGGATCGGGCGGGTGATGATCCAGGTCAGGAAGACCGCCGCCGCGATGCCGACCGCCGACATGATGAGGATCGTATACAGAAGCTGGCGCGTCATGCGGTCGACCGCGGCGCTGAGGAGCGTGTCGCCCAGCCCGGCGCGGACGATCGCCCCCTCGGCGCTGGCGTCCGTGAACGTCTCGGAGACCAGCAGAACGCGCCCGCTGCCGATCTCGACCCATTGCGCGTGGTGGCCGTCTTCCGCCGGAGCGCTGAGCAACCGGCGCACCTCGTCCGGCAGATCGCCGCTGAAGGAGTGGCCGAGCACGTCACCGGCCCCGTTCTGCACGACCAGAAAAACGACCTCGGTGTTGTGGCGGTCATCCGAATAGTGCGCCTGCGCCTCTTCAAGGAAGGTATTCAGCCGCTGCCGGCTTGCCACGTCAAGCATCGACGCCGACGCCTGCGCGACATATGACGTGATCGACAGCCCCTGCTGCTCGACCTGCTCTTCCAGAATGGACCACATCGAGCGGCGCACCTGCACGATCGCGAACAAGCCGAGCAGGATCACCGTCCCCAGCACGATCCCCAGGACCTTCGTGCGGATGCTGACGGCGCCCGCCACAGCCCAAAACCGCTGAAACAAGCGAGAGCGCAGAAACTGATTCACGCCGCTGTTCGATCCCGTCTATCGATCTACCCGGCCCGGTATCGACGGCCGAGTTTTGAAGATACGCGTCATCATTTTAATCCCGTCGCCGCAAGCCGCAAAACCGCCACGCGCTTTCAAAACTAACCCGGCGGGAGGTTGGATCGGCTCGGACCCGCCCTCTTTACAGGCGTGAAAAGGCGCATACAATGAGAAATGCACCCACACGCCCAGCGCGGGCGGTCGTCTCCGGCAGAGCGCGTCAGAATGCGCGGGAAAAGGCTCTCTGGTCGATGCTGCGTCCAAACCCGTGTGTGCGCTGCGGCGCCTGCTGCGCGCATTTCCGCGTGTCGTTCTACTGGGCCGAGGCGGACGACGCGCCGGGCGGGACCGTCCCGCTCGCGCTGACCGAAGACCTGACCGGCCTGCGCCGCTGCATGAAAGGCACCAACGAGCGGCCTCCGCGCTGCGCCGCGCTGCAAGGTAAAGTTGGCGAGCGGGTGAGCTGCGCCATCTACGAGCAGCGCCCTACCCCGTGCCGCGAGTTCGGCGTCTCGTGGAGCCGTGGCGTGCTGCACTTCTCCGCCGCCGAGCTGGACCGCTGCAACCAGGCGCGGGCGGCCTGCGGCCTGCCGCCGCTGCTCGATGGCTCCGCTGACACCCCGGATGCCTCTCCTCCAGCGCAGACCCCTGGCGCGCGGGGCATCGCCAGCTAGCCAGCCTACGCTTTCAGTTGCTCCATGTATTTCTGGCGAAACTTGGCGACCTTCGGCGCGATCACCACGCGGCAGTAACCCTGAAACGGGTTGCGCTCGAAGTATTGCTGGTGATAGTCCTCCGCCGGATAGAACGTCTCGTAGGGCGCAAGCTGCGTGACCAGCGGATCGTTATACCAGCCCTGGCGCGCCACGTCCGCGATGACGTCCTCGGCGGTCGCGCGCTGCTCAGGCGAGTGGTAGAAGATTACCGAGCGGTACTGTGTTCCGACATCCGCGCCCTGGCGGTTGAGCGTCGTCGGGTCATGGACGGTGAAGAACACCTCCAGCAGCTCCCGGTAGCTGATCACCGCCGGGTCGAACGTGATCTGCACGACTTCCGCGTGCCCGGTCCGTCCAGTGCAGACCAGCTCATACGACGGGTTCGGCACGTCGCCGCCCGCATAGCCCGACACGACATCCGTGACGCCCTTCAGCGCGTCGTAGATCGGCTCCAAACACCAGAAACACCCACCGCCCAAAGTTGCTTGTTCCACGCTCATCTTGCCTCTCCAATACCCTGCACACCGATCGCGGTGCCGAGATTATAGCGATTTTGGCCGGGCGCTGGCGCCGGGCGTGGCGCAATACGCGCCGCCGCAGTATCCTCGTGCCAGTCGATCCGGATCCGTTCGCTGGTGAGAAGCCGCCATGACACAACCGTTCATCCTCGGCGTTAACTACTGGCCGCGCCGCAAGGCGATGTACTGGTGGTCGGACTTCGACGCGCAGGAAGTGCGCGAGGAGTTCGGGCAGATCGCCGCGCTGGGCCTGCGCGTCGTGCGGATTTTTCTGTTGTGGGACGACTTTCAGCCCGCGCCTGACATCGTATCGGCGGAACGCCTGCGCGATCTGACGACCGTCTGCGACATCGCCGCCGAGCTGGGCCTGGGGCTGGACATCACCTTCTTCACCGGCCACATGAGCGGTCCGAACTGGGCGCCACGCTGGCTGCTGGACGAGCGCGTTCCGCCCCTGCCGCCAGGCAGGCTGGTCAGCGGCGGCGAAGTGGTCGACGTGGGCTATCGCAACATGCTGACCGACCCGGTCGCCCTGGACGCCGCGCGCCTGCACTTGCGGGCCGTGGTCGGCGCGCTGCGCGATCACCCCGGTGTATGGATGTGGAACCTCGGCAACGAGCCGGACCTGTTCGCCCTGCCCCCTGACCGGGAGACGGGCCGCGCCTGGGTGCAGGAAATGACCGCGCTGATCAAGTCGATTGACCCGGTCCGCCCGGTGACGTGCGGGCTGCATTCGGCCAGCCTGTTCAGCAGCGCGCCGTTTCGCATCGACGACACATTTGCGATTACAGATGTCGTGGTCATGCACAGCTACCCGATGTATGTTCCCTGGATCGAGGACCCGCTCGACCCCGATTACGTGCCGTTCACCTGCGCGCTGACGACCGCGCTCTGTGGCAAGCCAACGCTGATGGAGGAATTCGGCGGCTGCACCGCCCCACCCGGTGAGGCGTCGCAGGTCTGGGAATGGACCGCCTACGGCGAGCGGCGCACGCAGTTCATGGCGTCGGAAGAGGATTTCGCGGCGTACATCGAAGCGGTGCTGCCCCGGCTGGTGCAGGCCGGCGCGACCGGCGCGATGATCTGGTGCTACGCCGACTACGCGCCTGAGCTGTACGGCCGCCCGCCCTGCGTCGAGTCGATCCACGAGCGGTTCTTCGGGCTGGTGCGCGCGGACGGCTCGCTCAAGCCGCACGCCGAGGCGATTCGTCGCTTCGCCGCCAGCGCGCCGGCCGTCCGCCCCGCGATCCACACGCTGCCGCTCGACATCACGCCCGACGAATATTACGCCGACCCGGAGACACACGTGCGGCGGCTATACGACGTGTACCGGCGGCGGAGACCGTCTGCTTGAACGACAGGATCGTGATCACAGCGCGCTCGGTGCGCGATCTGGCGCTGTGCGAGCGGCGCGCCTGGCTCGACGCGGAGCGCATCGGCCCGGCTGGCGACGCGCCGCTGACGCTGGGGGTCGTGTGGGACAACGCCGGTCCGCTTGAGACGCGGCGCGCCGCCACTTGGGCGGACGCCGTAGCGCAGACCGGGCGGCTAATGGCGCTCGGCGCGGCGACCGTTTTCGGCGCCTGCCTGGAGCTTGAAGCCCCGCTCGACCTGTCCGACCGGGTCTTCGCGATCCGCGCCCAGATCGATCGGCTCGAGCGCGTGGAGCACCTGGGCGAGACCCTGTACGCGCCGGTCCTGCTGCGCGAGTCGCTGACGGCGGACGACGCCGACCGGCTGACGCTCGACCTGTGGGTCTGGCTGCTGGACAACCTCGGCGGAACCCCGCCGCCCGCCGAGCTGTGGCTGGGCGTGGACGGGCTGGGCCGCGCGCGCCGCCGCCTGGCGCACGAGTACGACGAGGCGCGCCTGCTCGACGCGCTGACGCGGCTCGCCGCGCTGCTGGCGCGGGAAGCTGCGCCGCCGGTGCATCTGATCGAAGCGTGCAAAGCGTGCCCGCACCGCGCCGACTGCGACGCCATCGCCCGGCAGGACGGCGCGCTCGACTTGCTCTACGGCGTCTCGCGGCGCGTGCGCGAGGGACTGCGCGCGGCGGGGCTGCGCTCGCTGGCGCAAATCGCCGCCGCGTCCCCGGATGAGTTGCGGCGCGTCAAGGGGATTGGCCCGGCCAGCGCGCCACGCATCCACGCCAACGCGCGGGCCTGGCTCAATGCGTGCCCGGTTCACCTGCACCCGCTGCCAGAAACCTGCGCGGCGGGCGGTTGGATGTTCGACCTGGAAACGCTGGAGCGCAACGGGCAGGTCGTCCCCTGGTGCATGGGCTGGTGCGACGTGCGCGGCCAGACGCAGATCGCGCTCGTCGGGCCGGTGCAGACGCCGGAGACTCTGTCGCTCCCCGGCGGGCAACAGGTCACGCTCGCGCCGGACAGCGACAGCCTGTGGGAAGTGCTCGCGGAGTCGGTCGCGGGCAACGCCCCGATCTTTCACTGGACCGGGTACGACGCCGCGCTGCTGCGCGGAACCGCGCCGCGAGCCGTTCGCGACGCGCTGGAGCCGCGCTTCGAAGACCTGCACCGCCACTTCACGCGGGCAGTCAGCCTGCCACTGCGCAGCACGTCGATCAAGGTCATTTCGACCTATCTGGGTTATCCCTGGCCGGGCTACAACGAGTGGTTCGCCGCCTACCTGGATTACCGGTACTGGCTGGATGGCGGCCCGATCGCGGCGCTGGAGCGGGCTTGCATGTACCAGCGCGCCGACGTGCAGTCGATGGCGTGGGTCTGGCGGTGGTGGGCCGGCGTCCACGCGTCTGCGCCGGAGTCAGCCCGCTGAGGGATGTTCCACGTATAGCTCCCCGGCCAGCTCATTGCCGAGCACCAGGCGCTCGCGACCGGCTTCGAGGTGCACCGGGCCATTGAAGGGGCTGCGGGCGACGACTGTCACCGGCATACCGGGTATCAGTTGCACGCTCGCCAGGTAGCGCAGCTTCTCAGGATCGTGCGTCTTGACGCGACTGACCTGCGCCGGGACGCCCTCCGGCCATTCGGCCAGTGGCTTATCCTCGACCACAGGCATGACGCCGTCTTTGGTGGGGATCGGCTCGCCATGCGGGCAGCGGCGCGGGAACCCGGCCATTTCGTCCATCCGCTCGATCACGCGCTCGTCCACGCCGCGCTCCAACAGCTCAACCATATCGTGGACCTCGTCCCAGCCGAAGCGCATCACCGAGACCATGTACGCTTCCAGGATACGATGCCGCCGGATCATATAGAGAGCGATCTTCTCGCCCTCAGTTGTCAGGCGAACACCTTGATACGGCTCGTGGACGATGTGGCCGTTTTCCGCCATGCGGCGTACCATGCGCGAGGCGGCTTGCAGCGAGACGCCCATCGCGTCAGCAATCATGGACAGTGTCACCCACGCCTTGCCATCCTGAAGGCGATAGATCTCGGCCAGGTAAAACCAGACTGTTGGGCACATAGTAATCCTGCGACATTCGCTTCGCGGCGCGCCACGCGCGGAAAATCCCTGTTCGTCGAACGCAAGCCTGCACGAGTCAGAGAAATCTTCAAATAATTATAAGAATCATTAGAGAAAATATACCCGGACGCGGCGTGGTTCGCAATGTTTCGGCGCGTAATTTAACGCGATTCCGATGGAATCGGCGTCGCCGTTTCAACCAGGTTGAAACCTGGGTCTTCCACTGTGTGAAATATGTCCTCAACCCCAGGGCCTTGATACCCCTGCGCCGGTATGGTTAAATCGCATCCGTAGTTGCGAACGATTCGCAATAATGCTTCCGGCGGCGCCGGACCCGCCGCCGTTTTCACACGCCGACAGGAAGGATATGAGTTGATGCACCGGCTTCGCTTCTTGATTGCCAGCACGCTGTTTGTGATCGCCGCCGCCTCGATCGTGATCCCGATCCCGCCGAGCAACAACGGCGAGCACCTGCTGGACGCCGCCGAGGCGCAGAGCACTACCTTGACGATTTACTCCGGCCGCAGCGAGGACCTTGTGGGGCCGATCCTTGAGCAGTTTGAGCAGGACACGGGCATTGAGATCGATGTGCGCTACGGCGATACGTCGAGCCTGGCGCTGACGATTCTCGAAGAGGGCGCCAACACCCCCGCCGACGTGTTCTTCGCGCAAGATGCCGGGGCGCTCGGCCTGCTGTCGAAGAACGACCTGCTCGCCCCGCTGCCCGCGTATATTCTGGACAGCGTTGAGCCGCGCTTTCGCTCGCCGGAAGGCGAATGGGTCGGCGTGACCGGGCGCGCGCGGGTGATCGCCTACAACACCGAAGTCTTGTCGCCGGAAGACCTGCCCGATACGCTGCTGGGCTTCACCGATCCCGCCTGGCGCGGGCGGCTCGGCTTCGCGCCGACCAACGCCTCATTCCTGGCGCACCTGACCGCGATCCGCGTCGAAAAGGGTGACGACGCCGCGCGCGAGCTGGTCGAGGGGCTGCTCAGCAACGAGGCGCTCGAGTACGAGCGCAACGGCCAGGCGGTGGCGGCGGTCGCCGCCGGGGAGATCGACGCCGCGCTGGTGAACCACTACTACCTCTTCCGCCTGCTGGCCGAGACGCCCGACGCGCCGGTCGCGAACTACTACTTCCCCGGCGACGATATCGGCAACCTGATCAACGTCGCGGGCGCGGGCATCCTGAGCGCGTCCGACGCCAAGCCGCTGGCGCAGCAGTTCATCGCGTACCTGCTCTCGCGCACCGCGCAGGCGTACTTCGCGGAAGAGACGTTTGAATACCCGCTGCTGATCGGCTTCGACGCCGACCCGCGCCTCAAGCCGCTCGACGAGATCGAGACGCCGGACATCAGCCTGAGCGACCTGGACGACCTGCAAGGCACGCTCGATCTGCTGGACGAGCTGCTGACGCGGTAGCGCCGCGAGACGAGCCGGTAGCCATTTTCTTCGGACTATGCAAAAACAAGGATCGCCGGAGCACGCTGGCCCGGCGATCCTTTTTCTGAGCGCCTGATTACCAGCACACAGAACGTACGGCAGCCATTACCGTGATTACACTCTTGCCGCGCCGCACCGGCGCTTCGCGCTTGCTCCTGGCGCTCGCGATCCCGCTGGCGCTGGTGGCGCTGTTCCCGACGCTCTATCTCGCGCTGCGCGCCGCGCAGGTCCCGCCGGACGATGCGGCGGCCTATCTGACGCGCTCCGGCACGCTGCGCGTGATCGGGCGGAGCCTGCTGCTGGTCGGCGCGGTGTCGCTGGCCGCCGCCGCGATCGGCATCCCGGCAGCGTGGCTGACCGTCCGCACCGATCTACGGGCGCGGCGGCTGTGGACGATCGCGCTGACCGTGCCGCTGGTCATCCCGTCCTACGTCGCGGCGCTGGCGCTGGTCGGCGCGTTCGGACAGCGTGGCTTCGTGCAGGGCTGGCTCGCGCCGCTCGGTGTGGAGCGCATCCCGTCGATTTACGGCTTCTGGGGCGCGTGGCTCTCGATCACGCTGCTGGCATACCCGTTCGTCTTCCTGAGCGTGCGCGCCGGGCTGAAAGGACTGGACCCGGCGCTGGAGGAAGCGTCGCGCACGCTCGGGCGGCCGGCCTGGGAGACGTTCCGCCGCGTGACCGCGCCGCAGCTTGCGCCGTCGATCATGGCGGGCGTGCTGCTGGTGGCGCTCTACACGCTCAGCGACTTCGGCGCGGTCGCGATTATGCAGTACAACGTCTTCACGCGCGCGATCTACCTGCGCCTCAGTCTCGATCTTGAGACGGCCGCGCTGCTGTCGATGGTGCTGATCGCGCTCTCGATCGCGATTCTGGCGCTGGCGAGCGCCACCGAGCGGCGCGGCAGCTATTACGCGCAGCGCAGCGCCCGCGCGCCCCGCCGCGTGACGCTGGGTCGCTGGCAGTGGGCCGCGCAAGCCTTCGTCGCGCTGATCGCGCTCGGCGCCCTGGTCGCGCCGCTCAGCGTGCTTGGCTACTGGCTGGTCAACGGCCTGCAACACGGCGAGACGCTGCGCGACGTGCTGATCCCGTTGCAGCGCTCGATCCGGGCGGCGGCGCTGGCGGCGCTGGCCTGCGGCGCGCTGGCGCTGCCGTTCGTTGTGCTCCAGGTGCGCTATCCGAGCCGCCTGAGCCACGCGCTGGCGCGCAGCGTTTACCTGGGCTACGCGCTGCCGGGCGTGGTCGTCGCGCTGGCGTTCGTGTTTATCGGCGCGCGGGCGCTGGGCACGCTCAGAGAGTGGTTCGGGGTGACGGATTACCGCAGCCTGGGCCTGCTGATCGCGGCCTATGTCGTGCGCTTTATCCCTCAGGCGCTCGGCCCGGCCCGCGCCGGGCTGTTGCAGGTCAACCCGCACCTCGAAGAAAGCGCGCTGACGCTGGGCCGCAGCCGACCGCATGTGTTCTGGAGCATCACCCTGCCTCTGATGCGGCCCGGCCTGGTCGCGGGCGTCGCGCTGGTTTTCCTGACCGTGATGAAAGAGCTACCGGTCACGCTGCTGCTCGCGCCGAGCGGCTACACCACGCTCGCGACGCGCATCTGGTCGGCCAGCAGCGAGGCGTTCTACGCCCGCGCGGCGGCCCCGGCGCTGGTCCTGGTGCTGATTTCGGCGCTCTCATTGGTCTACATTCTGGATGACGATGACTGAACCCTTCGCCCTCGCCTGCCACGATCTGAGCAAGTCATTCGGCCCGGTCCGCGCCGTCGAATCCGTCAGCTTCCGCCTGGAAAACGGGCGCTTTCTGGCGCTGCTGGGTCCGAGCGGCTGCGGCAAGACAACTGTCCTGCGCATGATCGCCGGGCTGGAGCGGCCGGATTCCGGCGTGATCGAGCTGGCAGGGCGCGTGGTGAGCGACGAGCGCGCCTTTATCCCGCCGGACCGGCGGCGCGTCGGGCTGGTGTTTCAGGACTATGCGCTGTTCCCGCACCTAACCGTCGCGGAGAATGTCGCCTACGGGCTGGCGCGCGGCGCGGATCGCGCGCGGCGCGTGGCGGCGCTGCTGGACCTGGTTGGGCTGGGCGGGTACGAGGCGCGCTATCCGCGCGAGCTATCCGGCGGGCAGCAGCAGCGCGTTGCGCTGGCGCGGGCGCTCGCCCCGCAGCCGGACCTGATTCTGCTTGACGAGCCGTTCTCGAACCTGGACGTGGCGCTGCGGACGCAGGTGCGCGAGGATGTGCAGCGCATCATCCGCGAGGCGGGCGTCTCGGCGGTGCTGGTCACGCATGACCAGGACGAAGCCATGAGCCTGGCGGATTGCGTGGCGGTGATGTTCGCCGGGCGCATCCACCAGATCGGCGCGCCGCGCGCGCTGTACGAGACGCCGGTTTCGCGCCAGGTGGCGCAGTTTCTCGGCGACGCGAACCTGATCCCTGGCACCGCACGCGGACAGATCGCGGCAACGGCGCTCGGCGATCTGCCGCTGCGTGAGGCCGCGCACGGCCCGGTCGAAGTCCTGCTGCGGCCCGAGGCGTTGGAGCTGCGCTCCGGCGGAACTGGCGCGCCTGCGACCGTGCAGCGGGCGATCTATCACGGCGCGCACCAGGCCGTCTGGCTGGCGCTGGCCGATGGCGCGACGCTCAAGGCGCTCGCCCCGGCGGATGTCGAATGGCGAACGGGCGATCAGGTCCGCGTGACGATGCGCGGCGCGGCGCTGGCCTATCCCGCGTAACGAAAAGCGCCCGGGCCTCTCAACGGGCGATCCGGGCGCGCTGCTCATACAGGTCGCATCAGGTGCGCTTCCAGGGGGGCGTCGTGGGCAGATGCGCCTCGAACTCGGCGATCAGCGCGGCCTCGTACTCCCCGGCGTAGGTCCCGGCGAAGAACCGCTCCATCGCCTCATCGTAGAACCGCCGCCACGACTCTTCCTCTTCGCCTGGCATGATCGGGTAGAACAGCGCGTCGTTGGCACGGGCGGCCTGCATATCGCCCGGCGCGTCGCCGATCATCAAGAGGTGGCTCGGATCATAGCGACCGCTCGACGCCAGCGCGAGGTGCTGCGCCTTCTTGCCCATCTCCTGCCCGGCGATCACCGCGACGTGCTGCGCCAGGTCGTGCTCGTGCCACTCCTGGTTGAGCGCGGCGGTCGGCGTGGCCGAGACCACGATCATATCGGCGCGGTCTTCCATCGCCAGCAGGCTCTCGCGCACGTAGGGGAACGGCGGCACGCCGCGCACCATCTCGGCGATCGCCTTATTGACGGCGGTCGTCCACACCAGCGCGCGCTCCAGCTCCGGGTCGCCGGGGTGCTCAGCCATATAGCCGCGCAGCCCGCTGTCGCTGTGCGGAAAACGATCCTGGGCGATGAATCTGCGCAACGAATCCGCCTGGGGGATCGTCACGCCACGCCGGATGACTTCGTCGCGCTCGCGCAGCAGGTCGAAGACCATCACCAGCGCGGGCCAGCGGTTCGTGCCGCGCCACGTCGAGTAGAGGTTGACAAACTCCGCCGCCTGGCGCGCGTACTTCGAGACCGGTTGCAAATCCCAATACTGGATGATCGCCGGGATGAAGCACTCTTTGTGCTTGATCTCCATCGTGTCGAAGGCGCACCCGTCCGAGTCGATCCCGACCAGAAACGAGTGGCGCGGCTGAAAATCTTGCAGGGCCTGAGCCGGGTTAGACATTCAACGGTCCTTTCATTTGCGATAAGCCTGGGGCACATAAGCGGGCAGCCGCCGGTCCGCGAAGCGCATTTCCAGCCGGGCGAAACGCTGCAAGCCATCCACCAGCGGCACGTCTGGCGTCTTCGCGCCGATCAGCGGGCGCGCGTAGGCCACGAAATCATCCGTCACGTCGAGACGGCTGGGCGCGATCCACGCCGCCGGGAAGGTCCGCTCCGAGTTGGCGACCTGCTCCAGCGGGACTTTGTCGTAGCGCACGCGGTAGCCCGGCCCCGGCTCGCGCAGGATCGTCGCCATGAAGCCGTGCTCACCCGCCGCCGCGATCTGCACCGCCTCGCGCCCGACCTCGTAAGCTTCCTCCAGATCAATCACCGACGCGTACAGCATATTGTGGCGCTGGTCCGTGCCGGGGATGTTGGCGCGCGCCGAGCCGGGCACCGGCAGCCCACGCCCGTTCAGCGCGTTGATCACCGCCTGCCCAACCATCATCTTGCTGGCGCCGAACTCGGTGTGGCCGAAGGCGTCTTTGCGCTCGCCGAGCGACCCGACATCGTACCCTTCGCTGACGATCACCAGGGCGCGGCCCTCGCGCTTCAGCAGGTCGTTGACCGCGTC
>DAOKYY010000007.1:0-83682 GCA_035325905.1 Aggregatilineaceae bacterium
TTTGTGCGTGTAGAGTTAGACTCATAGGTGAAGCGCCGGGCGTGATCTGAGGGCAGCCGCTCGCCGCCGGGCGGGCGGCCCCGGCTCCAGCCACGCGCGGACCAAAATCGCGATAGGTGAGCTATGTCCATTGAGATTCAGCCTGTGACTGACTTCCCCTGCGCCCTGGGCGAAGGCCCGCTCTGGCACCCTGGCGAGCAGCGACTGTACTGGATCGACATCGACGGGCACCGGCTGCATTCCTGGGACCCGTCCAGCGGCGGCCATCAGACCTATGATACAGGCTGCCCGGCGGGCTGTCTGGGGCTGCGGCGGGGTGGCGGATTCGTGCTGGCGACCAAGCGCGGGTTCGCGCTGTGGGATCTGCGCGGCCCGATGCAGATCATTGCCCATCCTGAAGCGCACAAGCCGGACGCCCGCTTCAACGATGGGGCGGTTGACGCTGCCGGGCGTTTCTGGGCGGGAACCTACGGCGCCTCATTCGACAGCGCGCTCTACCGGCTCGATCCGGGCGGCGCGATCGAGCGGGTGCTGGAAGGGGTCGATATTCCGAACGGGATTGGCTGGGACCTGCAAAACCGCACGATGTACTTTACCGATTCGACCCCTCGCCACATCTACGCCTTCGACTTCGATTTGCCAACCGGGCAGATCGCGAACCGGCGCGTGTTCGTCGACAGCAGCGATCAGCCCGGCGTGCCGGACGGCCTGACGGTCGATGCCGAGGGATTTATCTGGAGCGTGCGCTGGGGCGGCTGGCGCATCGAGCGGTTCGATCCCGACGGAAAGCTGGAGCGCACCATCCAACTGCCGGTCGAGTTCCCGACAAGCTGCTGCTTCGGCGGCGAGCAGCTTGACGACCTCTACATCACTTCCGCCGCCGGGCCGGTCGCCAGCTCCGAGCGGGGCAAGCAGCCGCTGGCAGGCCGGGTGCTGCGCGTGCGGACCGGGATTCGAGGACGTGCGGAGCCGGTGTTCGCGGGCTGAGCCGGCCCTGCTTTACGCTGATTCTACTCTCTGACTGTCGCGGTGTGTGATATTCTGCGCCGCGACGGCTTTATTCAGGGTGTAGGTGGTGTTGGCGCAACGCGCGCTGGCAGGCGCTCAAACCGTCGCAGGGTGTATCGAAGTCGTAAAAAACCGGCGCGCGCCGCACCCGCGCCAAAATCCCGTGCTACAATGCGAGTACTCAGGGTGAAGACAGTGCTTGATTTTGAATAGCACAAAGAACAAGAAGGGTAGCTCGCGGTTTTGGTGGATCCGTCGCCACGCCCGCCGGCCGCTCACAGAAGACCAGTTCGAACACACGCACGGCCAATAGCATCGTACGCGCACGTCGTAGCCAATCTATCGGGCCATGCAAGCATCGTCGCCGCACGTTTCACCATTCCAGCTACTGGGCAGCTCCCTCGTGGCGCTCTCGCTCGCGCCTGGCCCCTCCCTGCGAGCTGCTCTTCCCCATCTCCGCCGTGTGTTCCTGACTATTCGAGTCTCCCGGCTGCCGCTCGCGCGGAATGAAGCCGCGTCCGCTGCGCGCCACGCTCCGGCGTCGGGATTTTCCAGAAACAGCCAATCCACAAGCCAGCCCTTCTCGATGATGACGATTTCTTGAGGATATGCGCGATGAAAACGAGCGACGCGTGGAAGCAGGAACACGACCGGCTGCTGGGGCTGCTTGACGAAGCGCGAGCGCAGCTTCAGCAGTATCCCGGCGTCGTGTCGGTCGAGCTGGGGATTAAGGAGAGCGGCGGCGATCTGACGGACGATCTCGCGTGGCGGGTGTACGTCGTCAAAAAGCTGCCCGAAGCCGAGCTGGCTCCCGGCGCCGTGATCCCGGATGAAATCCTCGGCGTTAAAACGGACGTGATCGAATACGACGTGCCGACCCTCACCTTCGATTCGAGCAAGTACCGCCCGCTGAAGGGCGGCATCCAGATTGACAACGAGCTCCCGGTCGGGCAGGGCACGCTGGGCTGCTTCGCGCAGGTCGATGGCTCGCAGGAGATCGTCGCGCTGACCAACGCGCACGTGGTCGAGGCGGGCGGCGCGACGAACACGATTGAAATGGGGCAGCCCGAATACACCGAATGCTGCTGCTGCGCGTGCGACGAGATCGGGACCTGCAACACCTCTGACCGCAAGCTCGATGGCTCGGTTGACGCGGCGATCGTGCGCCTGAAATCGGGCGTCGGGATTACGAATGTGATCCGCGCGCTCAACGCCGATGGCTCGGACGGGATTGTTCAGGGCAGCCGCGCGGCGAGCGTCAGCACGGATACGGTGGTCAAGGTGGGCCGTACCAGCGACCGGACGACGGGCACCGTCGTCTCGATCACGCATGGCACTCCGGCAGGCTCGGATGGCACCCCTGCGCGCACCGACCAGATCCTCGTCAAGCCAGATACGGGCATCACCAAGTTCCAGGATTTCGGAGATTCCGGCTCGGCGCTGGTGGACAAAGACAACAAGGTGATCGGCCTGATGTGGGGCGCGTACCTGACGCCCGGCACTTCGCTGTTTGGACATGGAATCGCCTGCCCGATTAACGCGGTCAAGAGCGCGCTCAGCATCACGATTCCTGAAGGCAGCCTCAACACCACCGGCCCCGCCCTGCGCGTGACCGAGCCGGTCATCCTCAGACGCGAGCAGCCCGAAGCGTCCGAGCTGATCAGCCTGCTGCAAACACGGCTGGCACGCACCGAGCAGGGGCGGGCGCTGCTCGACCTGATCGACACACACCGCACCGAGATCGTGCGCCTGATCCAGCGCAACCGCGCTGTGACGGTGACGTGGCATCGCAAGCAGGGACCGGCGTATCTCGCGGCGCTGGGACGCAGCGCCAAGCACCCGGAGTATCGCATCCCGGACGAGATCGAGGGCATCACGCGCGCGCATCTCGTCATGAGCATGGCGACGGCGCTTGAGGAACACGGCAGCGAGCGGCTGCGCGAGGCCGTGCGGCGCAACGCCGTGCCCCTGCTGAACCTGCTGACGCGCTACGACTCGGTGCACGAGATCGCCGGCGCGCTGGACGAGCAGATTCTCCCGGAACTGACCGCCATCTCCGAACCGGCGGATTGAGCGAAAAAGAGCGGCCTTATGGCAAACGAAACCGGAACGCTTGAATCGATCGCGATCTCGCTGGCGCGGCTGCTGAACCCCCTCTCCGAGCGGCTGAGGGAAGGCCAGGTCCGGGTGCTGTTCGCGGAACTGGGCCTTCAGTTTCCCCCGGCGCTCGAAAGCGTCGGCCCGTTTATGGACGCGGCGCGCAGCGTGGCGGTGTCGATTGAGGCGCTGCCGTCGCTCACCGAGGCGCTGCTCGACGCCGTCGAAGCCGAGGATATCGGCCAGATCGTCACGGAGAGCCTGGCGCTGATCGACGTGGTGCGCCGTATCATCGAGGGGTTTGATACGATCGCGACCGCGCTCCAGAACGCGGGCGCTGCGACGGGCCTGCCGCCCGCCGACGTTGCCGCCTTCGCCGCCGAGCTGCCGGAGCGCCTGCTCGAATACCTCGTCGCGCGCAACCTCGAAGCGATCCCCGGCGCGGCGGACGGGCTGGATTTCATCGGCGCGCTGGAGCGCACGGACGGCAACGTCGGCTCGGTTGACCCGGCCAAGCCGCCGTATACCCGGCGCGTGCTGCACGTCGATCAACTGGTCGAATTTCTGGAGTCTCCGCTCGACCATCTGCAAGCGTTGTACGGCTGGGGTGGCCCGGCGTTTGACGGCGCGACCCTGCTGACACGTGTTGCGCAGATTCTGGGGCGCGCGGGTGTCCCCGCGATCCTCGATACGACCGTCAGCCCGCCAGTGCTGGACGTGTATTTCGTCGAGGTCCAGGCCGATACGACTGCCAGCCCGCCAGCGTTGTCAGTGAAGATCGCGGATTCGTTCTCCTTCGACAAGACCCAGGTGATCGAGCAGGACGACTTCAAGCTCGAAACCGGCTTCGACTCCGAGGTCACGGTTGGCACCGAGATCATTGTGCATCCCACCGACAAGGTGACGATCATCCCGCCATCCGGCGAGTTCAAGGGCGACGCGTTCATCAAATTCACGGGCGGCAGCGAGACCGGCGAACCGTACATCCTCTTCGGGCAGCCGGGCGCCAGCCGGATCGAGGCGCGGCAGTTCGTGGTGCGCGTCGGGGCGGGGATCGCGTGGCTGACCGATCACGGCGAGGGCGAGTTCGAGATTCTCGGCGAGATCAAGAAGGGCAAAATCTTTATCGGCATGGAGGAAGCCGACGGCTTTCTGTCGACGATCCTCGCCGGTCTGAAGGTCGAGTCCGATTTTGATTTGGGCGTGGGTTTCTCGACCAAAGAAGGCATTTTCTTCGTCGGCAGCAGCACGCTCGACATTCAGGTGCCGCTGCATGTGGCGCTCGGCCCGATTGAGATCAACGCGCTGACGATCAGCGTTGGCCTGGGCGCGGCGGGCTTCCCGATCGGGCTGGCGGTGGACATCAAGGCGCTGCTCGGCCCGCTGCAAGCCGTGGTCGAGCAGATCGGCCTGGAAGCGATGCTCAGCCTGCCGCCGGGCCGCGACGGCAACCTGGGACCGGTCGATTTCGCGCTCGGCTTCAAGCCGCCGAAGGGCGCGGGCCTGTCGCTCGACGTGGGCGTGGTCAAGGGCGGCGGCTACCTGTTCTTTGACCCGGACAAGGGGGAGTACGCCGGGGCGCTCGAATTGACCCTGGCCGAGATTGTCAGCGTCAAGGCGATCGGCCTGATCACGACCAAGATGCCGGATGGCTCGCCCGGCTTCTCGCTGCTGCTGATCATCACGGCGGAATTCGGGACGGGCATTCAGCTTGGGTTCGGGTTCACGCTGCTCGGCGTTGGCGGGCTGATTGGGCTGAACCGCACGATGCGGCTCGACGCGCTAACCGAGGGCGTCCGCACCGGCGCGCTGGAAAGCGTCATGTTCCCGCAGGACGTGATCGCCAACGCGCCGCGCATCATCAGCGACCTGCGCAACTTCTTCCCGCCGGAAAATGGCAAGTTCCTGATCGGGCCGATGGTCAAGATCGGCTGGGGGACGCCAACGCTGATCAGCATCTCGATGGGCATTATCATCGAGATTCCGGGCAATATCGCCATCGTCGGCATCTTGAAAGTTGCCCTGCCCGCCGAGGAAGCCGCGCTGATCGTCTTGCAGGTCAACTTCCTCGGCGCGATCGAATTCGACAAGTCGCGCATTTTCTTCTTCGCGGCGCTGTTCGAGTCGCGCGTGCTGTTCATCACGATCGAAGGCGAGATGGGCCTGCTGGTCGCCTTTGGCGACGACGCGAACTTCGTGGTCAGCGTCGGCGGCTTCCACCCGCGCTTCAACCCGCCGCCGCTGCCCTTCCCGAACCCGAAGCGCATCTCGCTGGACATCATCAACCAGCCCGGCGCGCGTATCACCGTGTCGGGCTATTTCGCCGTCACGTCGAACTCGGTCCAGTTCGGGGCCAGCGCAGAGCTGTTCTTCGGGTTCAGCGCGTTCAGCGTCCAGGGGCACATCGGCTTCGACGTGCTGATCCAGTTCTCACCGTTCTATTTCATCGCGGAAATCTCGGCCTCCGTGTCGCTCAAGGCGTTCGGGGTAGGCGTGTTCAGTATCCGCCTGCGCTTCTCGCTGGAAGGGCCGACGCCGTACCGGGCGCGCGGGACCGGCTCGATCTCGCTGCTGTTCTTCGAGATCTCGGCGGACTTCGACATCACCTGGGGCGACGCGCGCGATACGTCGCTGCCGCCCGTCGCGGTCATCCCATTGCTCAAGGCCGAGCTGGAGAAGCCCGCCAACTGGCGCGCGCTGCTGCCTACCGGCAACAACCTGCTGGTCGCCCTGCGCGAGCTAGAGGAAACCGACGAGGAACTGGTGCTGCATCCGGTCGGGACGCTGCAAGTCAGCCAGAAGCTGCTGCCGCTCGACCTGGACGTGGACAAGTTCGGCAGCCAGACGATCAGCGACGCCAAGCGGTTCACCATCGAGGTCGCAGCGGGCGGGCTGGACAAGACCGACGACGCCGAAGATCAGTTCGCGCTGGCGCAGTTCCAGGCGATGGACGATGCGACCAAGCTCTCGCGCCCGGCTTTTCAGACGCAGCACAGCGGCGTCGATCTGTCGGTCGAAGGCGAGCAGCTTCGCTCCAGCCGGGCGGTCAAGCGCACCATCCGCTACGAAGAGATCATCATCGACAACAACTACCTGCGCTTCGTGCGGCGTTTTACCCTGGACGTGAGCGGGCTGTTCATTCACTTCCTGAAGGGAGCCAGCGTCAGCCAGTCCAGCCTGTCGAAGGCGTACAAGTCGAAGCTCAAGCCCTACGACGAAGCGATTGTCACGCGCGACGAAGGCTTCGCGGTCGCCTTCCAGGAAAACAACAAGACGGTCAGCTCGCAGGCGGTGTTCTCCAGCGAGGCGGCGGCGCGCGACTTCATGCGCCAGATGGTCGGCGCCGATCCCAAGCTGGCCGACGCGGTCCACGTGATCCCACAGTTTGAGGTGACGCCATGAGTCCCTTGCCGACCTACACCTTTCTTCCCTGGCTGCGTCAGGGCGTCGCCAACAACATCACCGCCGCGGATCTCGACGCCAATGTCAAAGTGCGCGCCTCGGTGCAGGTTGAGCTGCACCTCAACGCGACCAAGACCGACGGCGGCACGCAGACCGAGACGATCGCGCGCCCGGTGAGCCTGTACGGCCCCGGCGACATCGTCGGGCTGGACAGCCGGTCGATCATCCGCACCGAGCCGCGCAACTGGATCACGAACTTCGAGCCGAACTTCCTGCCGTGCGTCGAGTTTTACGATGAGGACCTGCCCTGGCGCTATACGCCTGCCGCGCCGGGCACCCACCGCCTGCGCCCCTGGATCGCGCTGGTCGTGCTGAAGGAAGGGGAGTTCGAGGAAGGGCGCAACATCCAGGGACGCCCGCTGCCGTACATCAGCGTGGCGGACGCCAGCGTCTTCCCCGAAGCGGAAGGGCTGTGGGCCTGGGCGCATGTTCACGTCAACCAGCGACTAACGGCCAGCGACACGCAGATCACGAGCAACGACATGGGCGCGGTGCTGCCCCAGTTGCAGGCCGCGCTCGACGCTGACCCGGACCTCGGCTACTCGCGCCTGATTTGCCCGCGCAAGCTAGAAGAGAACGCGGCCTACCACGCCTTTATCCTGCCGGTGTTCGAGAGCGGGCGGCTGGCCGGGCTGGGCCTGGACCCGAACGGCACGCCGCACGCGACCTTCTCCGCCTGGGAGCAGACCTACCCCGCCGGGACGCGCCCGGAGCCATCCAACTACCCGGTCTACTTCCGCTGGTTCTTCCGCACCGGCACCAAAGGCGATTTCGAGTATCTCGTGCGCCTGCTGGAGCCGAAGCCGGTCGATCCGCGCGTCGGGCGGCGCGATATGGACGTGCTGCGCCCCGGCGCGAACCTGCCCGGCATCGACGACCCGGAACTGCATGGCGTGCTGCGTCTCGGCGGGGCGCTGGCCGTGCCGCGTATCCTGCTCAGCGAGGACGAGCTGGCCGAAGCGGATATGTACGACCAGTGGGACCTGCCCCGGCCGCATGTCTTCCAGCAGCGGCTGGCGGCGCTGATCAACCTGGCCGACGACTACCAGGCGAAGGCCGCCGGAGACGCCAACACCGAGGGCGGCTTCGACACCGTCTTCGCGGACGATCCCGACGCCGACCCGGACGACGACCCCGATCCGATGATCACCCCGCCGCTCTACGGCCAGTGGCACGCGCTGACCAAGCGCCTGCTGGTCGAACGCGATGGAGACCCGCTCAGCCCGGTTGAGAACTGGGTGCACGATCTCAACCTGGACCCGCGCTACCGCGTGCCGGCCGGCTTCGGGACGGGCGTGGTGCAGGACAATCAAGAGCAGTACATGGACGCGGCCTGGGGGCAGATCGGGGATGTGCTCGAAGCCAACCGGCGCATTCGCTGGGCGCAGTTCGCCCGCGAAGCCAGCCTGGTATGGTACACCAAGCACCTGATACCGCTCCAGCAGGCGAGCGTCGATCGCGGCCTGACGCTGACCGCGCCGCTGCACCGCCGCGTCATGGCCGGAAGCAAGACGGCCTTTTTCCAGGTCAACACCAGTGTCGCGCCGCCGGCGCTGGCCTCGACCGCCATGCGCCGCATCGCCCGGCCGCGCGGGCGGCTGGTGCGCACGCTGCCCTTCGACAGCACCGTCCGGCCGGACACGCTGATCACGCGCGTCAACGCGGGCGAGATCGACGCCGCGCCGCCGAAAACCACGCCGCCCGGCCTGCCAACGGTTGAGGATGTGGCCGACGACCTGGCCCCGGAAGGCGTGCCGCCGATCGCGCAGGATTTGCTGCGCCGCTTCCGGTGGTGGCGCGCGCTGATCCTGGCGCTGATCGCGCTGTTCGTGCTGCTGATGTGCATCATCATCTTCATCCCGATCAGCCTGATCGCGATCCCGCTGCTAATTCTGCTCTACCGCCGCCTGAGCGCGTGGGAGCGCGCGCTAGAGCCGGCGGACACGGTGCGCGGCAGCGGCCAGACGCCCGAAGCCGTCGGGCGCCTGCCGAAAGTGCCAAACTTCCGCATCACGCCGTTCGGCCAGCCGTTCACGCCGGAGCAAGGGCGGACCGACAGCCGCGAGGCGATCCGCTTCAAGCGGGCGCTGACCGATGTCAACAGCTTGCTGGTCGCCAGCGCCACGGTCGGCACGCCGCCGCCGCGCCACCGGCTCGATCTGCCGCAGCTCGCCGGGCAGATCGTGACCGCGATCGACCCGAAGATCACCGTGCCCAAGCGCGTCCTGGGGACGATCTTCGTGCCGGGGTGGATCGCGGACCAGATGACCGAGACGTTCACCGAGGCGATGGCCTACCCGGAGTTCGATGTCCCGATGTACAAGCCGCTGGTGGACAAGTCCTCGGAGCTGTTTTTGCCGAACATCCAGCTGATTGAGCAGAACAGCATCACGCTGCTGGAGACGAACCAGAAGTTCATCGAGGCGTACATGGTCGGCCTCAACCACGAGTTCGCCCGCGAGCTGTTGTGGCGCGAGTACCCGACCGACCAGCGCGGCAGCTACTTCCGCCAGTTCTGGGATGTGACCAGCTACCTCGAAACGGATACGAGCCTGAGCCGCGACGCGCTGCGCGAGAAGCTGCGCGACATCCCGCCGCTGCATCTCTGGTCGCGCTTCTCCCGGCTGGGGGATCATGATCACCGCGAGGAAGGCGGCGAAGAAGAAGAGGAAGTCGTGCTGGTGATTCGCGGCGAATTGCTGAAGAAGTATCCCAACGCCGTGATCTACGCGCACCGGGCGCGCTGGCAGCCGAGCAACGACAACATCGACAACACGCTGGAGCGGCGGCTGGTCGAGCTGACGCCCGCCCAGGAAGCGAACCCGCCGCGTGACATCGTCAAGACGCCGCTTTATCAGGCGCAGGTCACGCCGGACATCTACTTCTTCGGCTTCGACCTGACCGCCGAGGAAGCGAAGGGCGACGACGGCACGCAGCCGGGCGACGATCCGGGCTGGTTCTTCGTCATCAAAGAGCGCCCCGGCGAGCCGCGCTTCGGCCTGGACATCGACCAGCAGCCCGCGATCAACATTTGGAACGACCTGTCGTGGGAGAACGTGCTGCCGGGCGCGCCGGGCGGGCATATCGCCATCGACCAGAGTTTCACGCTGGTCGAGCCGACGCAGCCTGACGTGTCGGAAAAGCACGTCCAGTGGGAAGATGACCGTTTCGTAAGCTGGAACCCCAGCACCAACGCGGCGGACCTGGCTTACATCCTTTACCAAGTGCCGGTGCTGGTTGCCGTTCACGCCTCCGAGATGCTGCGGCAGCGCTGATCGAGCAGGGAGTTCAACGCATGAGCGAGTTTGACGATCTGAGACAGCAGCTTGCGAAGACCCGCCAGGCGCGGGACAGCGCGAGCCAGGCCGTGTATCTGGCGCGCGAGCAGCTTGACCGGCTCCAGCGCGACAGGGCGCAGCTTCTGCGCAAGCTCGATCTGCAGAACGATGACGACCAGCGACAACTGGCCGCGCTCGACGAGCGGATCGCGCGCGCCGAAGCGGTGCTGGAACGCCGCCGCCAGGGCTACGCCGACGTGTCAGAACGGGTTGCCGGGGTGTATGGCGAGTTCGCGCCGCTCACCGACCCGCGCCAGATGATCGGCCAGCTCAAAGACTCGTTCCCGATCCTGCTGCTGCCACTGCGGATCGAGACGCGCTTCAAGTCGACCGGGGTAATCGGAACGCCCGGCGCGATCCCGCAGCTTTGGGTGCGCGTCTATCCCGATGACCTGATGGTCGACCGCTTCGAGCCGGTGCTGTCAGAGGCCGAGATCCTCAGCGCGCAGTTGTTCTGGGCCGGGATCTGGGCGGCAGGCGGCGACGAAGACCTGGAGCGCGGCGCGTGGCGCGGGCTGGTCGCCAGCCACGGGGCCGGGCGCGGCGCGTGGATCGCGCAGCGGTACGCGCCGGAGAACCCTGGCGACCAGCCGGTCAAGGCCGATCCCTCGGATGTGATCCTGGTTGTCTCCAGCGAGGAGACGCTCAGCGCCGCCGATAAGTCTGCTGCCAGCGCCTATTGGGAGGCGATCTGGCGCGCGGACGGCGACGCTGGCAAAACGGAAACCGCGTGGCAGGCGCTCAAGGCGGCGGTGGGCGGCGAGCGCGCCCTCGACCTGGCGAATCGTTTTGTGCCGGGCAACCTGACCGCCGCGCCGGCGGCGCCGCTGACCAAAGACGATGTGGCGGTGACGGTCGCCTTCATCGACTTCCCCCCGCCGGACAGCGTCGAGAGCAAAGGGCGCTCGTGGTCCCAGGCGCCAAAGGTCAGCCTCCTGCCTGACCGGCTGGTGCTGATCGGCTATATCGGTGACAGCGTGGCGTTCGAGGTGCTCGGCAATCCGATCCCCTCGCCGCTGATCGCCGGGCCGGATCCGTCGCTGCCCGAAGACGAGCAGATGCGCCCCGACGCGAACGGCGACCTGTTCATCCCCGAAGACATGAAGTGGATGGTCGATTTCGAGCGCGCGGTCGAAGTCGGCATGGGCTTCCGCGTCAACCTGACCGTCGACCAGGCGCTGCGCGGTTTTGACCGGCTGGTCGTGCTCGGCGTGCGGCTCAGCGCGGACGAGCAAGGCGGCAAAGAGCTGGTCGAAACGCTCTTCGAGCACCATCACTACACGCGCACCGGGATCAGCGTGCTGCCGCAAGGCACGCCGACCAACAACACCGAGCAGGGCGGGGCGGGCTACGCGCACGGCGAAGACGCCGACGCGACCTTCAACGATTTCTTCAAGTCGCCGGTGCTCTACACGCCGGAGAACAACCCCCTGCTGCGGCGCGACGGCCAATGGCTGGCCGACTACCTGGGGCTGGACCCGGCGGTGATCCAGAGGATCCCCGGCGGCGGCGGGACCGACCAGCTTGAAGCGCGGGCGATGAACATCGCGCTGTGGAACGGCACGCTCGGCTACATGATGGATACCATGATGGCGCCGTTGTTCGACCGCGACGACATCCGCTTCACACGCACCTTCTACACCAACTTTGTCAGCGGGCGCGGGCCGCTGCCCGCGCTGCGGATCGGCACGCAGCCCTACGGCATCCTTCCGGCCAGCGTTTTCTCGCGGATGCGCTGGCTGGGCGGGCGACTGACGGGCGAGGGGCCGATCCTGTCTACGCATGTGCCGGCCACGGGCGGCTCCTATCTGCTCCGGCTGTACGCTGTGCTGCGCAAGCTGGATGGCTTTTGGGCGGACATGGCGCAGAAAGTCGCGCGCGTCAAGCGCACGCCCGGCCCGTCCGAAGACCCGCACCAGACGTTGCTCGACATCGTGGGCCTGCATCCCGCCTCGGTCGAGTATCACCAGCGGTACGCCGAGAGCTTCGATCACCTCTACAACCTGCTGAACTTCTATGGCACCGGCGCGAGCTTCTCGGAGGTGATCCAGGCCGCGATCTACGTCCAGGCCGGGATCAACCTGCTGGCCGAGTTCGGCTACACGGGCGACGTGATGCCGGACATCCTGGAGCGGCTGTTTATCTCCGCCCAGCACTTGATGCAGGGGCCGGTCATCGACGATGTGCCGCTCTCGGAAACTGACCCCATTCGCGTCTACACGCCCGACAACCGCAATTACGTGCAGTGGCTGATCGACGCCGCGCGCACTTCGTTGGAGACCTTGCGCCGCCAGGAAGGGTTCACCGACAACGTGCGCCCGGCGGCGTTGTTCTACATCCTGGCGCGCTACGCGCTGATGCAGTCGTACTGGATCACCAGCATCCGCCTGCACGAGCTGGCGGGTGTATTCTCCCCAGCGCAGGTCCAGGCCGTGCGGCACGAGCCAGCCTTCATCCATGTGCAGGAGCAGGCCCAGGCCAGCGAGAGCCGCTTCGCGCACCTGTACACGACCAGCGCCGCGATCACCGGCAGCGATAACGTGCTCATCGCCGATCACATCACGAACATTCTGCCGCAGACAAGCGGCACCCAGGCCGTCGCCACCGCCGATCTGCGCGAGCAGGTCGAGGCGCTGGAGCGGCTGCGCGACGTGCCAACCGCGCGCCTCGAGCGCCTGTTCGCGGAGCATATCGACACGGTGTCGTACCGGCTCGACGCCTGGGAGCTTGGCCTGCTGAATTACCAGCTGATGCTGATGCGCTACGAGACGCGCGGCGAGGGCGAAGAAGACACCGTCCGGCGCGGGCTGTACGTCGGCGCCTACGGCTGGATCGAAGACCTGAAGCCGGAAGGCAAGAAGCTAACGCCGGTGACGCTGGAGCCGGAGCTGGACGAGGTGTTCAATGCTGATCCCGCGCTGCCACCGCTGATGCGCGACCCGACCAACGGCGGCTATATCCATGCGCCATCGCTCAACCACGCCGTGACCGCCGCGATCCTGCGCAACGGCTATCTCTCGAACGCTACGCCGGACACGCCGGACGCGCTGGCCGTCAACCTGTCGTCGGACCGCGTGCGCCGCGCCATCAGCGCGATCGAGGGTATCCGCCAGGGCCAGACCCTGGGCGCGCTGCTCGGCTACCAGTTCGAGCGCGGCCTGCACGACCGGCACAATCTGGCCGAAGTGGACCAGTTTATCTACGACCTGCGCAAAGCGTTTCCGCTGACCGCCAACCACATCGCATCGACCGCGACGGACGACGACACCAGCATCGAGGCGCTGGAAGCGCGTAACGTAATCGACGGCCTCAAGCTGGTCGAGCATATCCAGGCCACCGGCAACCGGACGTATCCTTTCGGCAAGACTCTACCCCCCGCTAGCGCCGCGCAGGCCGCCGCGATCAACGCCGAGGTCGAGCGGATGCTCGACACGCACGACGCAGTGGCGGACGTGGCGATCGCCGAGGCGGTCCACCACGCCGCGCAAGGCAACTACGACCGCGCGGCGGGCACGCTCGACACCTATAGCAAGGGGAACTTCCCGCCGATCCCCGAAGTGGTCCAGACGCCGCGCAGCGGGGTCACGCTGACGCACCGCGTCGGGGTTCAGCTTCGCAGCGGCCTCAACCCGGCGGCCAGCCCGATCCCCGGCCTGGCCGTCACGCCGCGCAGCCAGGCCGAGCCGGCGCTCAATGACTGGCTGGCAGGCGTCCTACCGCCGCCGGAAGATGTCTTCTGCATTGTGACGATCACCGATCCGGTCGATTTCAGCGAGACGGAAGTGACAGTCACGCAGAAAGACCTGGGCCTCCAGCCGATTGACCTGCTGTACATCCTCAGCGACGTGACGCAGCCCGCGCTGGCCGAGCTGGACGACCGCGCCCTGCTGCACGTGATCGAGACCCAGGCCCCGCGCCCTGACGCCACGCTGCGGATCGACTACACGCGCAAAGCTGCCGACCTGACCACCTTCACCTTTTTCGAGCTGATGCCGCTGGTCGCCAGCCTGCGCAAGCTGGCGCTGTCGTCCCGCCCGCTCAAAGCGACCGACGTGATGCTGCCGGTCGAAGCCCAGCCGGAACAGGACGCGACCGAGACGCTCGACCGGGCGCGCGTCGCCACGGCGCATAGCACTGTCACCGCGCTGCGCGGCGACCTGACGACCTACCAGTCCACGTTGGAGCCGCTGCTCGACGACCTGGCGACGCATCGCGCCGACGTGCTGAGCGGGATCGACGATTTTGCCGATGACCTGATCGCGCTGCTGGAGCGCGCCAGCCGCAGCGGGATCCCGCAGACCGGCTGGGGTTTCATCACCCAGCGGCGCGGCGGACTGTACGCGCGCCTGCTGGACGCCGTCGAGACGCTGGTCGCGCGCTGGACCGAGCGCCTGGCGGCCTTCGACGCGGCCATGACCGAGTTCGACGCCCTGCCTGGCACGACGCCCGACGCCGAGCTGTTCGACCGGCTGATCCAGGCTGAGCGATGGGTCGCCACGCAAGCGGAGAACCCGCTCCCGCCGACCCCGGCGGCGTTTCGCGCGCTGCTCGACGCCAAGCGCGACGCGATGCAGGACCGCCTCGACGACTTTGACGCGCTGCTGAGCGCCTCGCATTCGCTGGCTGGGCTGCTGGCGGCGGTCCAGGCGCTGCTGCCGGTCACGGCGTTCGACCCGGACGAGTTCCCGATCGCGGCGCACGAGGACGAGGTGATCCTGTTCGCCAACGACCTGCTGGGGCTGGCGATCGGGTTGGGGGCGGACCTGGACCGGCGGCTGGCGGCGGCGCAGGCGCAGCTTGACGCGCACGACGCAGCAGCCGAAGCCGCCGGGCGGGTCAGCGCGCTGCAAGCGGGCGCGAAGGCGCTGTTTGGCGCGGACTTCGTGCTGGTCCCAGAGTTCACGCTCAGCGCGGCGCAGGGCGTGGAATGGGAAAAAGCGTTCAACGCCAGCGGCGCGCTGCTGAGCCACCAGACCGGGACGCTCGGCGTCGATTTTCCGGTGGACGACTGGCTGTACGGCGCGGCGCGCGTGCGCGAGAAGCTCCAGCACTGGGAGCGCGTGGTAATGCTGGCCGAGGGCTTCGGCACGTCCGCCCCGGCCCTGGCCCCGGCCCAGTTCCCCTATCTCGACAACGATTCGTGGCTGGCGCTGGAATTTCCCGCCAATTACGCGCTCGACACCGACCGGCTGCTCTATACCGCGCACTACGCTGCGCCCTTTGACCGCAACGCGCCGCAGTGCGGCCTGCTGCTGGACGAGTGGACCGAGGTCATCCCAGGCGCGGAGGAAACGACCGGCTTGACCTTCCACTACGACCGGCCCAACGCCGAGCCACCCCAGGCGATGCTGCTGGTCACGCCGCCGCAGTTCGTCGGAAGCTGGCGCTGGCAAGACCTGGTTGACGCGGTGCATGAGACGTTCGCGCTGGCGCGCAAGCGCGCGGTCGAGCCGGCCCAGGTGGACGAAACCGCGCTGGCGCCGTTCCTGCCCGCGACGGTGATGGCCGTGACGCTGTACGGCCTGTCGATTGCCGCCAACCTCGCCGCCAACAACTTCGTCTACGCGGCCCTCTCAGGAGACGACAATGGCTGAGCAGCAGTTCATCATCGCGAACATCCAGCACGAGCTGGCCGCCCGCACCCTCCCCGCGACCACGGTCTGGAACCGCCTGGAAGGCCGCCCGCGCACGATCAACTTCGACCGCGCGCTGAAAGCCGAGGTGCGCGACGCGCTGTGGATGCTCACGCGCCAGTGGCAGATGGGCGAGTTCATGGGCGACGACGCCGGGTCGCCCGTGCTGGCGCGCGTGCACCTGGCGACGACCCGCCTGCAAGAATACCGGCCCGACAGCCACGCCGCCGAGCCGTTTGAGGAAGGCGTGCCGCTCGAAACGAAAGTCGAGCGCCGCCTAATCCCGTTCGCCATCGGCGGGCGGCCGGTCGCGCTGGACATTCGCCTGCTGATGGGCCGTCACTGGCTGAAGCTGCTCGGCGGGCTGAGTGGTTACGCGCAGGCGTTCGTTGACGCCTACCCGGTCAACGAGCCAGACCCGGCGCAGCGCGCGGACGCGCCGGTCGCCGCGCACCCTGAGGCGTGGAGCATGTTTGCCGCGGTCGCGGGGCGGCGGATGGATGGCGGCAAGCTCTACTTCCATCTCAAGGCGAACCCGGCCAACCGCGCCTATGACGGCGTGGCGGGCGTAGCCGACGCCGACAAGCCCGCGCTGGACGACCTCGCGGCGCGCTTCGTCGCCTGGTTCGAGCGGCTGTACTCTCAGCCCTCCGCCGAAGACGGAGACGCCTGGCTGCCGGACCGGCTCGAATACCAGTTTGAAGTGTCCGCGCCACAGGGCGCCGGGGAGAAGGTGCTGGCCGCCGAGGAGTATTATCACGGGCGGCTCGACTGGTACAACTTCGACGTGGACGCCGACGCGCCGCCGCTCGACGCCGAGCTGCCGGACGAAACGCCCGATCCGCAGGCCACGTTCACCGAGACGTTCATCCCGACCCAGATCACCTTCGACGGGATGCCGAACACGCGCTGGTGGGCTTTTGAGGACAGCCGCACCAACTTCGGCGACATCAAGCCCGACACAACCGATATCGCCAAGCTGCTGCTGATCGAGTTTGGGCTGGTCTACGCCAACGACTGGTTCCTGCTGCCGTATGCGCTCCCGGCCGGGTCAATCGCCAGGGTGCGCGGCATGGCGGTGACGAACGTCTTCAACGAGCGCACCTGGGTCGAGCCGGCCGGACGCGGGCCAGATGACACCTGGCAGCGGTGGAGCATGTTCACGCTCAACGTGCAGGGCGAATCCGGCGAGCAGGCGGACACCAGCCTTTTGTTGCTGCCGACCGTGCCGAAGGTGCAGGAGAGCCGCCCGCTGGAAGAAGTGGCGCTGATCCGCGACGAGATGGCGAACATGGTGTGGGGAATCGAGCGCATCATCCCGCTGCCGACCGGGTGGGGCAAGTCCGGGCCGGAAGCCGCGCTGGAGACGTTCCACTTTTACGAGGCGCGGCTGGCCGACGACCTGGCGGCGACCCCGCCGCCGAGCGCGCCCGAACCGGCGGCGCCGATCCGTTACGAGGTGATGAACACCGTCCCGGAGGAGTGGATTCCGTTCATCCCGGTGCATCTGCCGGGCGATAACCGCGAAATTCAGCTTCAGCGGGCCGCCATGCCGCGCATCCTGCAAGGCGATCCGAACCTGCCGGTCAGGGTCCGGCCACGCACCACGCTGCTGCGCGAGGGGCTGGATCGCGCGCCGAAACAGGCGTACTTCTTGCACGAAGAAGAAGTTCCGCGCGCCGGGGCGCTGGTTCAGCAGACCTTCAAACGCACGCGCTGGAACGGCGGGCGGGTGCTGGTCTGGCTGGGAATCAGCAAGCACACCGGGCGCGGCGAGGGCAGCAGCGGGCTGGCGTTCGACCAGCTTCGCGAGACGCGGGCGCCCGAAGCGTAAGTCAGACCCCAACCGTTAACGATGAGCCAAAAACAGAGGCCGGGCACGATGCCTGGCCTTTTGTTGAGCGGATGACTGCGCGACAAGCGTCTTTGGCTTGTCGCTGCCGCCGCGTGATCGCTTCTACAGCGCGAAAACCTGATTGCCTAGCCTTTGAGGCCGGAGGTCGCGATCCCTTCCATAAAGTAACGCTGGCCGATGAAGAAGATCAGGATCATCGGCACCGTGACAATGACGCTGGCGGCCAGGATGATTTCCCACTGCATTTCACCCCCCTGGCCGAACTGGTCGAGCAAGGCTTTCAGGCCGCGCGGGAGTGTAAAGAGGTTGGTGTCGTAGAGATAAATCAGCGGCTTGACGAGGTCGGTCCAGCTGGCCTTGAACTCGAACACGAAGACGACGATCAGCGCGTTGCGCGTGAGCGGCAGCGCGACATGCCGCCACAGCCCGAAGTAGCTGGCGCCGTCGACGCGCGCCGCCTCGAACAGCTCGCGCGGCAGCGACAGGTAGAACTGCCGGATCATGAAGATATAAAAGGCCGAGCCGAACAGGTTGCCGGCCCACAGCGGCCAGCGCGTGTTGACCAGCCCGATCTGGTCCCACACCAGGAAGACCGGGATCATCGTGACGACGCCGGGCAGCATCATCGTCGCCAGCACCAGGCCAAACAGCGTGTCGCGTCCCTTGAAACGGAAATACGAGAAGCCGAAGGCGACTGCGGCGGAGCTGAGCGTCACGCTGGCGGCGGCCAGCAGCCCGACCAGCAGGCTGTTCTTCAGCCAGTTCAGGACGGGCGCGGCGTCCCAGACGCGCACGTAGTTGTCCCAGGCGAAGGGGTCAGGAATCCACTCAGAGCTGAATACTTCCGAGCGGACTTTCAGCGAGGCGCTGACCAGCCACACAAACGGCGTCAGAAAGATCATCGCCAGGACGAGCAGCAAGGCGATGAACAGCAGCCGGGGCACGATCTGACCGGCGCTCGGCCCTTTGGCGCCGATCAGGCTCGCCAGCCGCTCCTGGGGCGATCTGGTGTGCTGAATGGCTGACATCGCCTACGCCCCCTCGTAATAGACCCAGCGCTTGCTGACGCGAATCTGGATGAAGGTCAGAATCATGATGATCACGAACAACAGCCAGGCCATCGCCGAGGCGTAGCCCATGCGGAAGAACTCAAATGCCTGGCGGAACAGGTAGATGTTGTAGAACAGCCCCGCCGACGAAGCCGTTCCCGACCGCATGTTGCCGAAGAACATGGTGTAGACTTCGGTGAAAATCTGTAGCGACCCGATGGTATTGACGATGAGCGTAAAGAAGATCGTCCCGCTGATCATCGGCACCGTGACGTGCCAGAAGCGGCGCAGAGGCCCGGCTCCGTCGATCTTCGCCGCTTCGTGCAGCTCGATCGGCACGTTGCGCAGCGCGGCGAGATAGAGGATCACGGTGCTGCCGACGCTCCACAGGCTCATCAGCACGATGCCCGGCTTGATCCAGTCCGGGTCGGTCGTCCAGCCCGGCCCATCAATTCCTAGCAGCGCCAGACCCCGGTTGACGAGGCCGACGCGCGGATTGAGCACCCACAGCCACAGCGTGCCGACGGCGACTGCGGGGGTGATCGAGGGCAGGTAGAAGACGGTGCGGAAGAACCCGGCGGCCTTGCCGACCTGGTTCAGGATCAGCGCCAGCACCAGCGCGACCATCATCGCCAGCGGGACGTGTAGCGCCGTGTAGTAGAACGAGTTTTTGAGGCTGAGCGTGATCCGGGGATCGTCCATCAGCCGCTGATAGTTGTCCAGCCCGATGAAGCGCGGCGGGTTGAGCACATCGTAGCTGGTGAACGACAGCACCAGGCTGGCAATCATCGGCCCCGCCGTGAAGACGACGAACCCGATGATCCAGGGTGAGATAAACGCCAGCGCCGCCAGCAGTTCTCGTTGTTGAAGCGTGACCCGCCTCTCACGGCGGGAGAGACGGGTCACGAGCGATTGCGCAGACATTGCTTTACTGCTGCATACTCCAGGCTTCGTCGAACGCGGCCTGCGCCTCGGCCTGAGCCTGGTCCAGCGCCTCCTGGGCGGTTTGCTCGCCGTTCAAGACGCGGTTGACGGCATCCTGCCACGCCTGGCGGAACTCCGCGCCAGCGGGGTTGGCTGGGATGGAGAACGCGGCGTCCTGGACGGCCAGCACGGTCTCAACGCCGCTGTCGAAAACGGGGTTGCTGCCCGGCTGGACGATCTCGCCGAAGATGATCTCATCCGCAGCGCGGTTGCCGGTCCAGACGCCGGTGTTGGTTGTGCCGGCCTCGGCGCGCAGACGCGCGCGCTCCTCGGCAGCGGCGACCCAGGTCTCGGTCGCGGTCATGGTCTTGGCGAAGGCGCACGCCGCCTCAGGGTTGGACGACCCTTTCGGGATGGCCCAGGTGTTGCCGGAGGCGTAGGTGATCGGGTTGCCTTCGCGGTCGGTAAAGGGCTTGAACGCCAGCGGGGCCTCAGGTGACACGTCCGCCAGCACGTTGATGTACCACTGCTCCATCGGCATGATGCCGAGCTGGTCGGTCGCAAACTCGTTCTGCGAGCCGAAGAAGTCCCACGTGTCGCGGAAGGCCATGAAGTCCTGGCGGCCACCGGCGGCGTCGTGCAGGCTGACGGCGAACTCCAGCGCCTCGACCACCTTCGGGTCGTTGAGCTGCGGCGTGCGGCCATCTTCCGAGATCAGGGAAACGCCATTAGCTTTGGCCCACAGCGGCAGGAACTCAGGCAGCTTGGGATCGAAGCCGATCCGGGTCAGCTTGCCGTCTTCGATGCGGGTCAGGGCGTCATTTAGCTCGCGGACCTTGTCCCAGTCGCTCACATCCACGTCGTCGAGCGTCAGCCCGGCGTCTTCGAGCGCCTTGGTGTTGATCATCAGGATGATGGTGCTGCTGAACTCAGGGATGCCGTATACCTGACCGTCGATCGTGACCTGCTGAACCGCCGCCTCGCGGAACTGGCTCATGTCGATGCCCTGGCTGTTGATGCACTCTTCCAGAGGCATCAGCGCGCCGCGCGCCGCGTAAGAGCTGATCACGTCACGACCCATATAGACCAGATCGGGCGCGTTCCCGCTGGCGACGGCGGTGAGGAACTGCTGCTGATCCAGCGCGCCTTCAGTGATATTCACGGTCACGTCGGGATACATTTCCTTAAAGGTATCCACGCGGACAGTAGCGATCTCGTCGGGCATACCGAAGCCCATGATATTCAGCTCGCCGCTGATCTCGCCCTGCGCTTTGACGGTCGAGCGCAGCGCGGGCGCCCCGGCGGCGAAGACCAGCACGGCGAGGGTCGCCAGCATCACGGTCATAAAATTCCACGAACGCTTTGACATCTGTCCAACTCCTTCTAGGTCCAAAAATACGGGCGTTGTTCCGTTGGACGATCAGAGTGACATCGTACCGGTTCGCTCGATTTGCACCTCCGTTAGCGTGTTCAGGCTGCCTTACTCCAGGGCGCGCGTCGTGCCGCGTTCGATCAGATATACCCCGGTCCGTATATGTTGGATAGGGAGGGTCGAATCGGCTAGACGCGCCATTAAGAGATCGACAGCCGTCTTTCCAGACTCTATCAAAGATTGGCTGATGGTGGTCAGATCGACGTGCTCGGCGATGTCAATGCCATCGAACCCAATCACTGAAATATCGCGCGGGGTGTGCACGCCCAGCTCGCGCGCACGGTGAATGACGCGGATCGCGAGATCATCGGACGGCACAAACAGGCCGGTCGGCGGCTCCGGCAGCTCGAACAGCGCGCGAAGCTGCTCCTCGATGCCCTGTCGCGAGACCGGGACGTAGCGGATATGCTCGTCGTCCAGCGTGACGCCATGCGCGGCCAGGGTTTCGCGGAAGCCCGCCAGCCGCTCAGTTTCGGGATGGATCGCATAGTCCGGGTGCGACCCGAAATAAACATACGCGCAGCGGCGGTGCCCTTTTTCGAGTAAGTGCCGCGCCGCCAGCTGGCCGCCGGTCCGGTCGTCAACCAGGACCGCGCTAAACTCAGGGTGGGGGTGCTCAATCAGCACGGTTTCGAGCCGGTTCGCGCGCAGGCGCTGCGCGGCGTTGCCGTCCAGCGGCAGCGACATGATGATCAGGCCGTCGAGGTCGCCGGTGATCGGTAGCGACGCGAGATATGCCTGCAAGGAGTCAATCGAGCTGACCGAATAGACGACCAGCTCGCTGCGCACGCTCGACAGGGCGCTCGCCACGCCGCGCAGGCGGTCCACGAACGACGGCGAGGTGAAAAAAGGAGTCAGCACGCCGATCCGCCGTGTGTGGCGCAGGGCACGCGCGCGCATCTCTGCCTGGGGGACGTACCCCAACTGATCGACGGCCTGCATCACGCGCTGGCGGCTGGCTTCGCTCACGCGATCCGGCGTGTTCAGCACGCGGGAAACGGTCGCGATGCTCAGCCCGCTCAGGGAAGCGACGTCGTAGATCGTCGGTGGCGCGTTTTTCGGGGCAGACATGGGGTTCCGCCAGCACCTCAAGCGGCGCAAAAACGATGAAAGCCCTTTCTTGTAAACACTTTCATCCATTACAATAGGACAGGTTGCGCTCTTTTGTCAATCACTTTCCTGAACCTATCGCCCCTGACGGGGTCGCTTGCATGGAGGCAGGACATGACCGCTCACAATCGCAGCCTCAAAGTGGACGTTCTGGTCGCCGGGGGCGGGACGGCCGGGTGCGCGGCGGCGGTCGCGGCGGCGCGGCGCGGTCACTCCGTCCTGCTGGTCGAGGAGGGCAACTGCCTCGGCGGCGTCTCGACGGCGGGCGGCGTCAACGAATGGTTCGCCTCGCTCGACGGGCTGGGCGACATCTTCGAGCACCTCAAGACGGAGCTGGATCGCTATGGCGCGCGCTTCGGCCAGTTCTTCAACTCGGAGTATCTCAAAATCATCTGGCAGCTGCTGGCGGAGGAAGCGGGCGTTACCATTCTGTTTCACGCCAGCGTGGTCGGGGCAGACGTGGCCGGCCGGCGGGTGACTCGCGCGACGATCGTCTCGTGCAGCCAGTTCATCGCCGTCGAGGCGGCTTATTTCATCGACACGACCGGCGAAGGCGACTTCGCGGCGCTGGCCGGTGCGGGTTTCCTGCAAGGCGATCCGCAGACCGGGCACACGCTCCACATGAGCCTGACCTGCCTCCTGCAAGATACCGGCCGCCCGGTGACGCCCTATCTGCCGCCGGGCCTGGAGCCGATCAACACGGTGGACGATCTGCCGGGGCTGCGCACGTACCGCCGCCTGCCCGATGGCCGGGTGTACTGCAATATGACCAAAGTGACCCGGCACGACCCGACCGACCCGTTCAGCCTCAGCGAGGCCGAGCGCGAGGCCCGCCGCCAACTGGCGCGCACCGTTCACTTTTTGCAGCGGCACGACTACCCGACGTATGTCCTCACCAGCTCCGGCGCGAAGATCGGCATCCGCGAGGGACGGCGTATCGTGGGCGACTACGTGCTCACCGAGGCGGATGTGACCGGCAGCGCGCCGCGTGATTTCGAAGACGGCGTCGCCGTCGCCACCAGCCAGATCGATTTCCACAGCCTGACCCAGCCGGGCGACGCCGGTCGCCGCCAGCGCGTTGAGCCATACGCCATTCCCTGGCGCTGCCTGATCGCGCGCGGCTTCGACAACCTGCTGATGGCTGGCAAGTGCGCCAGCGGGGACCAGGTCGCGCAGAGCAGCTTCCGCATGACGCCGACCTGCTGCGCGATGGGGCAGGCGGCCGGGACCGGCGTGGCGCTCGCGCTCGAACAGCCAGCGGGCAACATTCACGCGCTGGATGTGGCGCGGCTGCGCGCGGCGCTGGTGGACGCCGGTATGGAGCTTGACCCCGCCCGACACATCCCCTACGCACCTTAACCTCACGGCAGGCCGCGCGGCTGGCAATCGTAGAGCAGCCGCCGAGTTGGCGAACGGCTTATGGCCCCGCAACCCTTTATATTAGACACGCATGAAGGCGCCGGGCATACGTTGCCGGTGCCTTCCAGCGTTAAGGCAGGGCTTGCCCGCGCCACAGCCGATGTCGCTCCGGCCCGCCTAACACCACGCGGCCTGTAGCGATCGCGGCGCGAAGGCGAGCGGTGATGGTATAAGGAGGGATTCCAATGGTTCGGAAGTTCGCTGCATTCCTGTTTGTTGGGCTGATGCTCACGACCTTCGACGCTGGGGCGCAGGGCACCGGCGCGCATACCGTGGCGTTCGACGGCTTCAGCTTGGCCTTCGACGCGGCGCTGGCGCGCAATGTCAACATCAGCCAGTATGCAGGTGATCCGGCCGATCTTGGGCCGGGATTCGCCGAACCGCCTCACACCCAGCTCACCTTCTACGACGCGTTCCCCGTGCCCGAAAGCATTCTTGATGCGGTCGGTGGCATTCGCGTCTACCGCACGGCGGACTTCGACGGTTTCGCCGAGCACGAAAGCCGGCTGGCGGCGCTACAATCGCTGTTGGCCGAGCGGCCTGATCTGGCGGAGTTCGAGGCGCTGCACACCGAGGACATGAACGCCAACGCGCTGCCGTTCATTCCCGTCTTCCCAGCCGCGCAGGTCATCCGCGCGCGCACGCAGTACCTGGAAACGGATGCGGTGCAGGGCATCGCCTACCTGACGATCTATCAGGAAGTCGCGGAGCCGTTCGAGCGCGCGCTATGGACGTTCCAGGGTGTCAGCCGCGATAGCGAATACTACATCGCCGCGATCTTCAACGTGTCGAGCGATGTCTTCCCGGAAGACACGTCGGACTTCGATCCGGAGCGGATGAACGAGTACCGCGCGAAGATGGTCGCGTGGCTGAATCAGGCTGATCCGGCCAGCTTCGCCCCGGCGCTGCCCCTGTTGGAGGCGGTCGTCCAATCGTTCGCGTTCGAGGGCTAATCACCCTCGCAGCGCCTGCCGCCGCTGGCGAGACGGGACCGGCAGGCGCGGCGTTTGCACAATGCGCGCGGGCCACGCTGAACCACGGCGCGGCCCGCGCTGTTCTGTGAGCCATCCGGCGCCGGGGGCTTGACTCTAAAAATGAACTGTCCTATACTGAAAACGGGCTGTGAGAGCGCTCTCTCATAATTTCGGGCGCTGGCTTGCTTACTTTTCTTTTTCTTGGGCTGCGAAGCGCCTTAGCAACCTTATTTCGTAGAGCGCTCTCTGAAGAAAAGCCTGCCGGACTGCCACCATGAAAAAGCTTACCCTCGAAGAAGTCGCCAGGCTCGCAGGCGTTTCCCGCGCGACGGTGTCGCGCGTCGTGAACAACCCGGACAACGTCTCGCCGAACCTGCGCGTGCGCGTCCAGAAAGTGATCGAGGAGACCGGCTACCAGCCCAACCTCGCGGCGCGCACGCTGGCTTCGCGGCGCTCCGGCATCATCGGCCTGATCATCCCTAGCGTGACCGAGTTTGTTTTCGCCGACCCTTACTTCCCGGTGCTGATCGAAGGGATCTCGCGCGCCTGCAACCTGCACGACCTGACCCTGACGCTGTTTCTGTTCAACTCGCAGGACGATCAGGCGCGGGTGTACCAGCGCGCGCTGGGAACGGGGCTGCTCGACGGGCTGATCGTGACCGCCGACAAGCTGGTGGACCCGCTGATCCCGGAGCTGATCGCGCGCCAGATTCCGGCCGTCTACGTGGGCCGCCCGCACGACGCCAGCCAGACGAGCTACGTGGACGTTGACAACGTGGCCGGGTCCTATCTGGCGACCAGCCACCTGATCCGCCTGGGATACCAGCGGATCGCGACCATCACCGGCCCGCTCGATTCAACCGCCGGGATCGACCGGCGCGCCGGGTATGTCAAGGCGCTGCGCGAGCGCGGTCGCGAGATCGACGACAGTCTGATCGCCGAGGGTGACTTCAGCCGCGACAGCGGTTACAGCGCCATGCGCCGCCTGCTGCCGCACCGTCCCGACGCCGTCTTCGCCGCCTCCGACACGATGGCCTTTGGCGCGCTCGCCGCTCTCCACGACGCGGGGCTGAAGCCGCCGGACGATGTGGCGCTGATCGGCTTTGACGACCTGCCGCCTACCATGCGCTCCAACCCGCCCCTGACGACCATCCGCCAGCCGGTGCGCCGCAACGGTATGCTGGCGGTCGAGATCTTGCTGGATTTGCTGAAAACCGGGCCGCACCCGCCGCGCCATATCATCCTGCCGACCGAGCTGGTGATCCGGGCGACCTGCGGCGGCGCGACCGATTGAGCCGGGCGCCGATCGCCGGCGCCCTCTGACCGAGGTCATTATTCGAGCGATCGTCTCTCTGGTCGATACCGAAAGGAGGAGGACTGCCTAAAGCGCATACGCCTGCGAACGGGCCACCCTTTCAGGAGGCGCCAGCCCAACACACCGATCGTCCGCGAAAAGCGCTATGTGTCCGGGTTTTCTTGTTCGCACGCCGTTTTTGAGTTCGTCGAGTTTAGTTTCAGGAGAAAACCGCATGTCTCGTAGACTCGCTGTTTTGCTTGCCTTGATCGCCGTGCTGTCGGCGATGGTTCTCCCGCTTTCGCCCGCGCTGGCGCAGGGCGCCGAGCCGGTGGTGATCACCTGGTTCATTGGTCTGGGCGCCGGTGGACAGCCGGAGCAGCTTGAAGCCCAGAACGCCGTCGTCGAAGCCTTCAACGCCGCCCATGATGACATCGAGCTTCAGATCATCGTGGTCGACAATGAGGTCGCGATCGACACCCTCAGCACCTTGATCGCTTCCGGTGACGCCCCTGACATTATCGGCCCCGTCGGCGTCGAGGGGTCGAATGCGTACAAGGGCAGCTTCCTGGACCTCCAGCCGATCATCGACGAGCTGGGCTACGACCTGAGCCGCTGGAATCCCAGTCTGGTCGAGTTCTACCGCGACCCGGAGGAGGGCCTGACCGGCCTGCCCTTCGCCACCTACTCGTCGTTCATCTACTTCAACCGTGACCTGTTCGACGCCGCCGGTGTGGATTACCCGCCCCAGGCGTTCGGCGAGCCGTATGCCGACGGTGACGAATGGAACGTCGACAAGCTGCGCGAGATCGCCATGCTGCTGACGCTGGACGCCAACGGCAACAACGCCACCAGCGCCGATTTTGACGCCGCCAACATCGTCCAGTTCGGCTTTGCGCCGCAGTGGTGGAACGATGACATCCGCGCCGCCGTGACCTCGCCCTTCGGCGCTGGCACGTTCTATGACTTCGAGACTGGAAAGGCGGTCATGCCGGACAACTGGCGCGAAGGCATCAAGTGGTACTACAACGGCTGGCACACCGACCACTTCATCCCGGACTACAACTACCAGCAGAGCGACATGCTGCTGAACGGCAACGTGTTCGACTCTGGCAAGGTCGCGATGGCCTACAGCCACCTGTGGTACACCTGCTGCTTGCTGGATGTTCCGAACTGGGATATCGCCGTCGTCCCGTCCTATAACGGCACCTACACCGCCAAGCTCCACGCGGACAGCTTCAAGATTTTGGAATACACCGAGCACCCGGTGGAAGCCTTCAAGGTCCTGGATTATCTGGTGGCCGGCGAAGCCATGCCTCAACTGCTTCAGGTCTATGGGGCCACTCCGGCGGACGAGGTTTTCCTCCAGCCGTTCCTGGACAATCTGGACACGACGTTCACCCAGGGCGTGAACTGGGACGTGGCGCTCCAGAGCCTCAGCTACCCCGATAACCCCAACCACCAGGCGTGGATCCCCAGCCCTAACGAGGCGCTCCAGGCGATCAAGAACTGGACCCTGAACATGGAATCGACGCCCGGCCTGGATGTGGACGCCGAGATTGACGCTCTTCTGGCTACCCTCCAGGGTATCTTCGACGCGGCGGCGGCTGAATAGCAGCCGTTTGCAACGGGTGTAACATACGGGGTGACGGTCAACGGCCGCCACCCCGTCCCCGAAAACTCAGGCGACCGGAGAGGTTTGAGGAGTATCCACATGTCTGTTGCAGATCAAGCGCGACACATCGCCGCGCCTTCCCGCCGCCTGTTCGGCAATCTGACCGTGCAACAGAGCCGCACCTTGTGGGGATGGGTGTTTCTATCCCCCTGGGTGATCGGATTTCTGGTTTTCTATTTCGCGCCGATGGTCGCGTCGCTCGTCTTCACGTTTACCGATTTGCAGCTGACCAAGCCCGATGAAGTCTCTTTCGTGGGGCTGGCGAACTACCGCAGGCTGTTGACCGACCCCTACGTCGGAAAATCGCTGAAGGTTACGCTGTCCTTCATGCTTCTCGCGGTGCCGATCTCGATCATCGTCCCGCTCGCCCTGGCGACCCTGCTGAACTCCAAGAAGCTGTGGGGCCGGCGGCTGTTTCGCACTCTGTTCTACATGCCGTATATGGTTCCGATTATCTCCATCACCTATATTTGGAACGGTTTTCTGAATGTCAACTCCGGCTGGCTGAACCGCTTTATCGAGAATGTGCTGGGGCTGGAAGGGCCGAACTGGCTGTACAGCCCGACCTGGATTTACCCGGCGCTGCTGATGATCGGGATTTGGGGCACGGGCAACGCTATGCTGACGCTACTGGCGAGTATGCAGACCGTCCCCACCGAGTTGTATGAAGCCGCCAAAGTGGACGGCGCCAATCCGATTACCATTTTCCGGCATGTGACACTACCGCTCATTACCCCGATGATTTTGTACAATTTGGTGCTGTCCCTGATTGGGCTGTTCCGATACTTCGACATTCCGTACATTATCTCGCGCGGAACCGGTGGGCCAAACGATATCACGCTGTTCTACAACATCTACTTCTACCGCCAGGCGTTCACCTATGACCGCATGGGATACGGCGCAACGCTGGCGTGGCTGCTCTTTGTCATCGCGCTGATCGTCACCGGGTTGGTCTTTGCGAGCGCGCGCCGGTGGGTTTACTACGCTGGGGAGAGGGAATAAACGGCATGGCATCGGCGACCAAATCTCCCAACCGCAAACTGTGGGGCAGCAAAAAGATCGTCGCTCGCTACCGGAGCCTGGGGCTGGGCGCGCTGCTATTTATGTTCACCCTCCTGATTCTGATCGCCTATCTCTCGCCGTTCGGCTACATGGCGGTCACTAGCATCAAGACCAAGCTTCAGATCACCGATGAAGCTGTTCTGCCGAAATCCGCCGTCATGTACCAGCATGAAGGCGAGCAGATCCCGGAATGGAGCGTGCTCACCGGGACGAAGTACCCGCTGTATCGCGTTACGGATGACAACAACATCATCCACGAATGGGCGCTGATCGCGACTTTCGAAGATCGAACCATCTTTCTGGACCCGGCGAAGGCGCGGGAAGGCGTGATTGAATGGACCGGCGAGCCTGAGACGTTTGCGCCCGCCACCGAGCCTGAAACCTTCTCCTATCTCGGCACGGCGTACAAAGCGGACGGCGTGGTGCGCGGGACGCCGTACCCTGTTTACGAAGTCCCCATCGATGGCGCTGTGCGGCGCCTGGCGTTGTTCAAGTCGGAAGGCGACACGCACACCTTTCTCGATCCCGCCGCGCCCGAAGCGGGCATTGTGGAGTGGCAGGGCGACCTGAGCAGCGCGACCGCTCTGGAAAAGGGCCTGACCTACACGCATCGCGGCAAGAAAATCCCGGAGGTCGTTCTGCAACCCGGCGTGTCCTATCCGCTCTATGAAGTGCCAGCGCCCGACGGCGGCACGCGGCGTTGGGCGATGGTTCAGGAAGGCGTGCCCGGCCAGACGGAGACCTACTTCATCGACCCCGAAAACCTCGACGCGGGCATTCTCGCCTGGTCGGAGCAGCCATTCGCGGATCAGCAGCGCCCCACCGCCAACCCGGTGCGGCAGTTCGACCCTCAGTGGGGCAACTTCAGGACGGCCTGGATCGAGGCCAAATTCTCGCGGTTGGTGTTCAACACCCTGATGATCGCCATTTTCGGCATGATCGGCACGGTAATCTCGTGTACGCTCGTGGCCTACGCGTTCACACGCTTTCCGATCCCCTTCAAGGGCGCGCTGTTCATGATCCTGCTCTCGACCATCATTCTGCCGAAGCAGGTTACGCTGGTGCCTACCTATTTCGTATTCTCGCAGGTGCTGGGCTGGACGGGCACCTGGCTGCCGCTGATCGTGCCGCACTTCTTCGCGAACGCGTACAATGTGCTGCTGCTGCGCCAATACTTCAGCACGCTGCCGATCGAGCTGGACGAAGCGGCCATGATCGACGGCGCGGGGCCGTTCCGCATCCTGATCTCGGTGATCATCCCGCAGGCGTGGCCGGCCATCGTGGCCGTCAGCCTGTTCCACTTTGTCTTCGCCTGGAACGACTACTTCGAGCCGCTGATCTACACGCTCAGCAAGCCGGAGATCGCGCCGCTGTCGGTCGGCATCCAGATCTTCAACTTCGTGTACGACCAGCAGCCGCACCTGATCCAGGCGACCGCGCTGATGGGCCTCGTGATCCCGGTCGTGCTGTTCTTCCTGGCGCAGCGTGTGTTCATGCGCGGCGTGATCATGACCGGGGTGGACAAGTAAGCTCGGTCGCTCGCAGCGCGACCGCCAGCTTGAGGCGCCTGGTCGCGGCTATAGGTAAGTCAGGAGGCGCGTATGCCATCCTATCGTGACTTGCAGGCGGAGACGGTCGAAGGACGGCGCGTTCTGGAGCGCCTGCTCGTGCTGCGCGAGCAGCTTAGCCGGGACATCCCGGCGCGCACCTTTGAGCAGACGCTGCTGCTGGCGACGTGGAACATCCGCGAGTTCGACGCCCCGGCCTACGGCGAGCGCCTCGAAGAAGCCTACTACTACATCGCTGAGATCATCGCCCGGTTCGACCTGGTGGCGATCCAGGAGGTGCGCCGCGACCTGAAGGCATTAGATCGCGTGTGTGACCTGCTGGGACCGAACTGGGCGCACATCGTGACCGACGTGACCGAGGGGCAGCGTGGCAACGACGAGCGCATGGCGTTTCTGTACGACACGCGCAAAGTGCAGTTCGGCGGGCTGGCCGGGCAGCTTGTTCTGCCGCCGCTGGAGGTGAAAGGCCCGGATGGCAAGACCGCCTACGTGCCGGTGTCGCAGCTCGCGCGCACGCCGTTCTTCGGCGGGTTTGTCTCCGGCTGGACGCGCTTCATCCTGGCGACCGTGCATATCCTGTACGGCGCCGACGCCAGCAACAACCCGGAGCGTCTGAACGAAATCCGCCAGATCGCGCACTACCTGCGCAACCGGACGCTCGACGAGAAGAACTGGGCGCGCAACCTGTTGCTGCTCGGTGACTTTAACATCTGCGCGCCCGAAGACCAGACCATGCGCGCGCTCAAAGAGGAGGGGTTTTACATCCCGCCGGAGCTTGAAAAGCTGCCTTCGAACGCGCCGCGCACCAAGCACTACGATCAGATCGCCTTCCGCGTGCGGCAAGGCAGCCTGGACAAGACCGGCCGGGCGGGCGTGTTCAATTACTACGAGAGCGTTTTTCGCCTCGACGACGAGCAGCTTTACGTCCCGTACATGGGCGACGCCTATCACTTTTCCAACGGCAATCAGCCGCGCAAGGACAAAACGGCCTATTACCGGGACTACTGGCGCACGCACCAGATGTCCGACCATCTGCCGATGTGGGTCGAGCTTCAGATCGACTATTCCGACCAGTACCTGCGCGATAAGCTGAGCGGCGCTCAGCCCTGATCGCGGCAATCGCGCCGCGCACCCGATTCGACGATGCGCCCGTCCCTCTCGCTTTTTGAGGAAGCCAGGCAGGCGGCGCTGGAAGTGCTGCGCCACAACGCGCGCGGGCCGTATCACGGCCTGCCGCGCACCGCCGCCTGGGGCTATCCCGAAGCCTACACGCGCGACCTGATGATCTCGGCGCCGGGCTTGTTGATTAGCGGCGATCCGGACCTGCGCGACGCGCTGCGCCGCACGCTGGTCGCCCTGGCCCAAAACCAATCCCCGCATGGGCAGGTCCCCGGCCTGGCGCATAACCCCGCTGACCTCGGCTCGACCGACACCACCCCGCTGTTTCTGATCGGGCTGGCGTGGTACCGCGCGGCTGCCGGAGAGCCAGACTTCCTGCGCGACGCGGCGGAGCGGGCGCTGGTCTGGATGCGCTATCAAAGCCCGGACGATCGCGGCCTGGTGCAGCAGCAGCCGACGACCGACTGGCGCGACGAGCAGTGGGTGCTCGGCTACGGCCTGTACGTCAACACGCTGGTCTACATCTACTCGCGGCTGTACGGGCTGCACGACCAGGCGGACGCGCTGCGCTGGCGGATCAACCGCCCGGTGATCACCAGCGGGGCAAAGCCGCCGCATGTCCTCGAAGGGCTGGCGGTCCCCGGCCAGCCGTACTACGCGCTGTGGTCGTTCAAGGTGCATTCCAGCCTGCGCTTTGACCTGCTGGGCAACAGCCTCGCCATTCTGTCCGGCGTGGCGTCGCCTGGTCGCGCTCGCCGCCTGATCGCCTGGATCGAGGCGGAGTGCAGACGGTTGCGCGAGAGCGGGCAACTGTCCGGCGACCTGCCGCCTTGCCTGTTTCCGTACATCCGGCCGGGCGACCCGGACTGGCACCCGCGCTACGAGCGATTCAACCAGCCGGGGGAATACCACAACGGCGGCATCTGGCCGTTTATCACCGCGCTCTACATCGCGGCGCTGGTCGCGGCGGGGCGCACCCGGCTGGCTGAGCGCAAGCTGCGCGCGCTGACCGAAGCCGTCCGCCTGACACGCGCGGCGGACGCGCCGTTTGGGTTCAACGAGTGGCTGCGCGCCCAGGACGGCCGCCCGATGGGGCAGGACTGGCAGCTCTGGTCGGCGGCGCTGTATCTCTACGCCGCGACCGCCGTTGAGGGGCGGCAAACGCCGTTCTTTGACGAGGTGCGGCGCGTGGGTGCGGGCGGCTCCACGTGAACGGATTGCATACGAAAAAGCTGATTTGAGGGAGCGGACTGATGACCTTGCTTGCACGTATTTTTCTGGCGACTGTTCTGCTCGCGGCGTTCGCTGGTCCGCTGCACGCCCAGAGGGGTGAGCCGCTGGCGCCTGAGGGTGTGGCGGGCGAAACCGTCTACATCCCCTTTCCGGTGCCGATCGCGCTCGACGGCGACCTGACGGACTGGGCCGGAGTCCCGCTCCACACCGTGGACTGGGGTCCGAACCCGTCCAGCGTGCCAGAGGAGAACGGCTCGTTCACTTTCGGCCTGGCGTCGGATGGCGCGCAGCTTTACATCGCCATGACCATGCCCGACAAGACGATCATCGCCGGGCAGCACGGGCGGGACTTCTGGAACGAGGACTCATTAGAGTTCTTTGTGAATCTCACCGGCGATTTCTGGGCGCGCGGCTACGCCGATGGCATCCACCAGGTCAACATCAATGCCGCCGATATCGGCAACGCGGACCCAGCGGCGATCACAGTGACCGGCGTGCGCGCCAGCGCGCTGCCGGTGCGCGCGTTCGTCTTCGCGACAGAAGACGGCTGGGGGTTCGAGGCGGCTGTCCCGCTCGGAGACTGGATCACCCCCGCGCACGGCGCGGAGATCGGCTTCCAGGCCCAGGCCAACGGCGCGTCTGTCCGCGACCGCAACGTGCAGTTAAGCTGGTCGAAAGCCGATACTGCCAACGGCTCGTGGCAGAACCCCAGCCTGTTCGGGCGGGCGCTGTTCTTCGAGATTGGGCAGGCGGACATCCCGCAGCCCTCGCAGCCACCTGAAGTCGAGTCGCTGGTCGATTGGACGGCGATCGACTGGCACGCGCTGGTCGCCGCGACGTGGGAGGGTTACAAGGCCAGCTACATTTTCTGCGGCGAGAACTGCGGCGGCAACTTGGGGCTGGTGTTCGACCCGAACATAGGCTACCAGGCCGTTAGCGAGGGGGTCGGCTATGGGCTGCTGATGGCCGTAATGATGGACGACCAGGCCACCTTCGACACGATCTACGGCGCGGCCCACGCCATCCTGCTGGACGAGGCGACCGGGCTGTTCCACTGGCGCGCTGACAACCAGGGCCAGATCACCGGGCGCAGCTCCGCGACCGACGCCGAGCTGGATACCGCCGCCGCGCTGATCTTCGCGCAGGCGCGGGTCGATCAGGGTGAGTGGGTCCAGCACGCCGAACGTCCCTACAGTGAGCGCGCCCAGGCGCTGCTCGATTCGATCTACCGCTTCGAAGTGGTGGATGGCAAGTTCCTGACGCCGGGCGACGCCTGGGGCGGGGGCGGGCAGGCGATCATCAACCTCTCGTACTTCGCGCCCGCCTGGTTCCGCATCTTCGACGCGTTCGAGGGCGGCGGCCGCTGGTACCCGCTGATCCGCCAGGGCTACCGCTCGCTGTACGCCGTGCCGAACGGCAACCGCCTGGGGCTGGCGCCGGACTGGTCGACCGCAACGGGCAAGCCGGCCTTCGACTTCTGCGACGCCGAGGGCCGCCCGCGTGACGCCTGCAAGTACGAGATGACGTATGATGCGATCCGCGTGCCGTGGCGGATCGGCCTCGACTGCCTGTGGTTCGAAGAAGCGCGCGCCTGCGAGTGGTCGCGCCGCAGCGCCGCCTTCCTGACGGGCATCACAGACCCGAACGCCTTCGCGGTCATGTACGACATGGACGGCAACCCGGTGGTCGGGTATCAGAACGAGCTGATGGCCGGGATGTGGATCGTCGCGGCGCTGGCCGCAGGCGATACGGACCTACAACTCAAACTGGGCGACCTGCTACACAGCTACTCCGCGAACGCGCTGGACGGGGGCTACTGGGGCGGCTCGTCGCAATACTACTTCAACCAGAGCCTGGCGTGGTTCGGCGCGTCGCTGCTATCCGGGGATTTCCGCAACCTGCACGCGCCAAGCCTGGGGGAAGAGTAGCGCCGGGATGGCTTCTGAGCGGTCCCGGCGTGGACAAGCCCTGTGACTCGTGCGCTCGCTAAATCGGTAAACAGACAGGCCGCTCGCGCCGGGCGGCCTGCTCTCCTCTGTGCGGTTGCTCATGGAGCGCACCGGGCTGATCGCGCGGCTATGCGCCAGAGCACGCCTCGGCCAACAGGGTTGGGATCGACGAGTCGGTTGGCACCTGCGTCAGGTCGGCGCTATAGAGGTGCCAGGCGTCGTCCGGCGGATTTTCCGGCTGTTGCACGTTCGACCGGCGCGTGACGAAGCAGCCAGCGTACATTAACTGCTCGCCGTCGAAGTGCTGCGCGATCAGCACGGTTGGGATTTCCGCGTAGATGCTCCCCGCCGCGCCGCCGTAGCGTGCCGGTGGCTGTACGATCACCTGAACGCTCGCGGTGTCAGCAAAGCCGCTCGCAAACACATCATAAGGATCAGGAGGGGTCTCCCAGTATCCATACGCGCGCTCGTATTCCTGGCGGGCGATGGCGTTGTAGTAGGACGCCAGCAGGCCGACCGGGTTGGTGCGGTCCTCGAACGGCTCGACCGGCGGCGCAGGCTGGCCGGTAGGGGTGAAGATCAGCCGCTGCCCGCTGCCATAGTGGATGATCAGTTGATCGTCCAGCCGCTCGAAGCCATAGGCGGTGCGCAGCGCGCTGAGGTATACTTGTTCCTGCTGGCCCACTGCGGCGTTGGCGCAGGCCATTAGCGTGCTGACGATCCCGCTGATGGTGAGCATGTTGCCCTGAACTGTGTACTCTCCGCCGAAGCTGTTACAGCCGCCGTTTCCGCCGAGCCGGTCCGCGCTTTCGAACGACAGCGTCACGGCGCTGCCTGCGGCCACTGGCGTTTCGGCGCCCGGCGTGCCGTAGGATGCCAGTTGCCACTGCGTCCCGGCCAGATTGCTTGCCGGATCGGACTGCGCCATTGCGCCGGGAACCAGGACCAGCAGCAGACCAAGCGCGGCCAAAATCGCGATTGCTGTTTTCATCGTGCCCTCCTATGAGTTGGCAGGCAGAGGACGCCTGCGCCGGCCAGACGAAGCGCCCCTTCTGATTATAGTACGCTAGCAAGCTGGCGCGGGGATGTGACCGCACAGGTGGCTTATTTGTGGAGGGGTCGCTTGACCCATTTTGAGCCGCCGCGAATTGCCCGCAGCCGCCAGCGCAGCCTTACGTGGAGCCAGCCGTGCGGGGGGTTTTACAGAATGGTAACGCGATGTCTCAAATCCATAACAGCTTTTCGTGGCAATCCCTACCTCAGAGATTCTAGACTCCGGGGAAAGTGCCTGTGGGTCTGTTTGGATCGCAATATGGAGGTGTGTTGGTGAGGGCGCAGGATGTGATGTCTGCACCGGCGATTGCGGTGCGGCCAGACACGACGCTGAAGGAGATTGTGCAGCTTCTGAGCGCGCGGCAGATCAGCAGCGTCCCGGTGGTGGACGATGACGCGCGGGTTCTTGGGATTATCGGCTGGAGCGAGCTGTTTCCGGGGACGCGCTTCATCAAGGCGCCGGACGTGCGGGCGCCGGTGTTATTTAAGCGCGTGGTCGATGTGAACAATTTGACCGGCAGCTATAAGCAGGCGGCGGAGCTAACGGCGAAGGATATGATGTCTCCTCTTTCCGTGTGCGGCGATCTCGATGACCGCGTGGAGACGCTGGTGAAGATTATGGTCGAAGAGGAGTTGCACATGATCCCGATTTTACGCGAAGATCGACTTGTTGGGGTCGTCACCCGGAGCGATTTCATCCGGTATCTCGCGGAAGAGCTTTAATCGATGCACGTTGCGGTACTGTCTGGGTTCGGACTGTCGCTGGCCGCCCTCTGGATTGCCAGGGTTGGCAGGGGGCGCGGCTGGCTGTTCGCCCTCCTTCCCTTCGCGCTGACGGTCTATTTTCTGTCGTTCGCCCCGGAGATCGCCGCCGGAAACGCCATCACCGCGTCGGTCGCCTGGGCGCCCAGCCTCGACATTCAGCTTTCCTTCAACCTCGACGGACTGAGCTGGCTGTTTGCGCTGCTGGTCAGCGGAATTGGCGTCTTCGTCTTCATCTATGCGGGCGCGTATCTCGGCGAAGACCCGCTTGCCGGTCACTTTTACGCCTATATTCTGATCTTCATGGCGTCGATGCTGGGCCTGGTGCTGGCCGATAACCTGATCACGCTCTTTATCTTCTGGGAGCTGACCAGCTTCAGCTCGTATCTGCTGATCGGCTTCAAGCACAAGGACGAGGCGGCGCGCAAGGCCGCATTGCAGGCTTTGCTCGTCACGGGTAGCGGGGGGTTGGCTCTGATGGCGGGCCTGATCCTCATGGGCCTGGCCGGTGGGACTTTCGACATCTCGGCCCTGCTCGCGGGCGGGGATTTGTCTGCGCACGCCAACTATGTCCCGATGGCGCTCCTGATTATGCTCGGCGCGTTCACCAAGTCCGCTCAGGTGCCGTTCCATTTCTGGCTGCCGGGCGCAATGACCGCGCCTTCGCCGGTCAGCGCTTACCTGCACTCGGCCACGATGGTCAAAGCCGGGATTTATCTGCTGGCGCGTTTTTCGCCGGTGCTGGGCGGAACGGACCTCTGGCGCGCGGCGCTGGTGACGGCTGGCGGCCTGACGATGCTAACTGGCGCGTATCTGTCGCTGCGCCACGCCGATCTGAAGCGCATCCTGGCGTATTCGACCGTCAGCTCACTTGGCGCGCTGGTCTTCATGATCGGGCTGGATACGCCGCTGGCGGCGAAGGCGGCGGTAGTCTTCCTGATCGTCCACTCCTTCTATAAGGGCGCGCTGTTTCTGGTTGCAGGCATTATCGAGCATGAAACCGGCACGCGCGATGTGACCGCGTTGGGTGGCCTGGGCCGGAAGATGCCCCTGGTGGCCGTGGCTACCGCGCTCGCAACGCTGTCGATGGCCGGAATCCCGCCTTTCTTTGGGTTCGTTGGCAAAGAGCTGTTGTACGAGAGCGCGCTGGAGGCGATTGCCGCGCCGTTCCTGTTGACAGCCCTGGCCGTGATCGCCAATATCATTTTGGTGGCGGTAGCGGCGCTGGTCTTCTTGGGGCCGTTCACTGGCCCGCCGGTCGAGACCCCGCAACGCCCGCGCGCGGTCCCGCCGGGGATGTGGCTGGGTCCGCTGGCGCTGGGGATCGGCAGCCTGGCGGCGGGGCTGCTGCTGGGTCCGGTCGGGACGAACTTCATCGCGCCAGCCGTCAGCGCCATTGTCGCCGCGCCAGCCGAGATCAAGCTCGCGCTGTGGCACGGCGTCAACACCATGCTGATCTTGAGCGTGATCACGGTGCTGGGCGGTCTGGTCGTCTACCGGCACCGGGCTGTGTACCGGCGCGTAACCGACCGCTTTGACACCAGCGAGCGGTGGGGACCCGCCCAATGGTATACGCGCGGCCTGGACCTGACGCTGGCCGTGGCCCGCGCGCAGACGCGCCTGCTCCAGCACGGCTATCTGCGAATTTATCTGATGGTCATTCATCTGGTGGTCATCGGACTGGTGGTGCTGACCCTGGCGACTCACTGGGAGGGGGCAGGGCTGCCTCGCGGCGAGAACGTCAGCATCTTTGGAGTGGTGATCGTGCTGGTGATCGCGACCGGTATGCTCTACGTGCTGATCGCGCGGTCGCGTCTGGCGGCCGTGGTGTCGCTGGGTGTGGTCGGCTATGGCGTGGCGCTCATCTTCATGGCATACGGCGCGCCTGACCTGGCGATGACGCAGTTCGCCATCGAGACGCTAACGGTGATTCTGATGGTGCTCATCCTGTATCGCCTGCCGTCGTTCGCGCGGTTTTCGACGCGCCGGGAACGCAGGCGCGATGCCGTGGTGGCGATGTCCGTGGGCGCGCTGATCACTGTGCTTGTCCTGCTGGCCGCCTCAAGCGACTCCCAGTCGCTGCTGACGCCGTACTTCGCTGCGCACAGCTACACCGAGGCACAGGGCCGGAACATTGTGAACGTGATCCTGGTGGACTTTCGCGGCGGGGATACGCTGGGCGAAATCACCGTGCTGGCTGTTGCGGCGTTCGGCGTCTTCGCGCTGTTGAAGCTAAAGCCGCCAAGCCGGGCGCGCATCGATCTGACCTCGTCGGTGGAGGGAGAAGCAGAGGAGCAGCCTACAGAAACCGGGGCAGTGGAGGAAGCGCTATGATCCCGTCCGGCAACCGCGTTAAGGGAGCCTCGCTGATTCTGCTGACGGCAACTCGCTATCTGGTGCCAGTGCTGTTCCTGTTCTCGTTTTTCGTGCTGATTCGCGGGCACAACGAGCCGGGGGGTGGTTTTGTTGGCGGCCTGGTCGCGGCATCGGCCTTCGCGCTCTACGCGCTCGCGCACAGCCTGGACGAGGCCCAGCGGCTGCTCCGGGTTCCCACTCAGACGCTGATTGGCGCGGGTCTATTCGTCGCGCTGGGCAGCGGGCTGGTGGGTGTGCTATACGGCAGACCCTTCATGACCGGTATCTGGAGCGGAGTCGGGCTGCCTGTTGTGGGCAAGGTTGGCACCCCGAGCATTTTTGATGCCGGCGTGTTTCTGACGGTGCTGGGCGTGGTGCTCCAGATTGTTTTCGGGCTGATGGAAGAAGACTGATATGACGATTTTGCTCGCGCTTCTGATCGGCGGGCTGTACGCGAGCGGCCTCTATATGCTCATGCGACGCAGCATTGTGAAGCTGATCATGGGCCTGGTGCTGCTCAGCCACGCCACCAACCTGCTCATCTTTACTGTCGGCGGCCTGACGCGCGGCGCGCCACCCCTGATCGAAGAGGGCGCGAGCGCGCCTTCGGCCCCGTTTGCGGACCCCGTGCCACAGGCTCTGGTCTTGACGGCTATCGTCATTGGGTTCGGCGTGCTGGCGTTCGCGGTGGTGCTGATCGAGCAGACACACCGCTCGGTTGGGACGGATGATAGCAACAACCTGCGAGGGATCGAGGGGGACCTGTAGCCTATGGGATCGCTGCTGCTCGCGCCCGTATTGATCCCTTTCTTCGCGGCGGTCGTTGCGCTGCTCTGGCGAGACCACCGCGCGCAGTGGTTGCTCGCGCTCGCCGGGGCGACCGGGCTGCTGTTGTCTGCGATTGCGATCCTGTCCACAGTGTCGCGTAACGGGATTCAGGTAGTCCAGCTTGGTGACTGGCCCGCTCCTTTCGGTATCTCGTTTGTGGCGGACCTTTTCAGCGCGATCATGACGGTGCTGGGGGGGATCATTGCGCTGGCGGTCGTGGTCTTTTCGCGGGCGGTGGTCGATCGGCCCCGCGTCCGCTTCGGCTATTATCCGCTGCTGCTCATCCTGATGATGGGCATTTCCGGCTCGTTTCTAACCGGGGATATCTTCAACCTCTACGTGTGGTTCGAGGTGATGCTGATGTCCTCATTCGTGCTGGTGGCCCTGGGGAACGAGCGGGCGCAGCTTGAGGGCGCGCTGAAATACGTCACGATCAACCTGATCTCTTCGGCGATTTTCCTGACCGCGATCGGCATCCTGTACGGCATCGCCGGGACGCTGAACATGGCGCACCTGTCCGTTCTGCTGTCGGACGCGGAGCAGCCGGGGCTGGTCACGGTGGTCGCCATGCTGTTTCTGATCGCGTTCGGGATCAAAGCCGCGCTGTTCCCGCTATTCTTCTGGCTCCCGGCGTCGTACCCCGTTGCGCCAGCCGCGATCACGGCGCTGTTTGCCGGGCTGCTGACGAAGGTAGGCGTGTATGCGCTGATCCGCGTGTTCACGCTTCTGTTCACGCAGGATGTCGGCTATACCCATAACCTGCTGCTGATCCTGGCAGGTCTCACGATGCTGACAGGCGTTCTTGGCGCCGCGTCGCAAAACGAGTTCCGCCGTATCCTGTCGTTCCACATCATCAGCCAGATCGGGTACATGGTCATGGGGCTGGCGCTGTTCACACCGCTGGCGCTGGCAGGCGCAATCTTCTACATCATCCACCACATCATCGTCAAAACGAACCTGTTCCTGATCAGCGGCGCGGTTCATCGGTTGCAGGGGACCTACCAGCTTGAGCAGCTTGGCGGGCTGTACCGCGCCCGGTTCGGGCTGGCCGTGCTGTTTCTCATTCCCGCGATGTCGCTCGCCGGTCTGCCGCCGCTATCCGGTTTCTGGGCGAAGTTTGTGCTGATCCGCGCTAGCTTCGAGGTGGACCGGCCCGCGATCGCGGTCGTCGCGCTCGCGGTTAGCCTGCTGACGCTGTTCTCGATGACGAAAATCTGGGCCGAGGTCTTCTGGAAAAGCCGCCCCGACACGGCGCCGGAGACCAGCGACCTCACTGTGCGCATGTGGCGGCAGCTTCTGGCGCCGATTGCGAGTCTGGCGTCGCTAACCGTGCTGATCGGCCTGTTGGCCGAGCCGGTCTTCGCGCTGTCGTCGGACGCGGCGCAGCAGCTTCTGTCTACCGGGGAGTATGTGAGCGCCGTGCTAGGAGGCGCGCCGTGAGTGTGCTGTTTGTGAACGTCATGCTGGCGCTGACATGGGGCTTCCTGACCGGATCGCTCACGTCCGACACGCTGGTCGAGGGGTTCATTATCGGCTACCTCGTGTTGTGGCTGGCAAGCCCGTTGTACGGCCCGACGACGTATTTCCGCAAGTTCCGCCAAGCCGTCTCATTCATCCTCTTTTTTCTGCAAGAGCTGGTGATCGCGACGTTCCGCGTGGCGCGGGTGGTGATCGACCCGAACCTGAACATCTGTCCGGCGATTATTGCCGTGCCGCTGGATGTGAAAACCGACCTCCAGATCACGCTGCTCGCCAACCTGGTGACGCTCACGCCAGGCACGCTGACGCTGGACATCTCCGATGATCGCCGGATCATGTACGTCCACGCCATGCATGTCGAAGATGTCGAGCAGTACCGTCAGGAGATCAAGCAGGGGTTTGAGCGGCGGATAGGAGAGTTGTTTGGTGATCGAGAGTCTGCCTCTCATTATTCTAAGTCTGGCGATGGTTTTCACGCTGATACGCCTGATTAAAGGCCCCCGTCTGGAGAGCCGGGTCGTCGCGCTCGATTTGCTGACGATCATCGGGATCGGCGTGATCGCGACCTACTCGATGATCACTGGCCGGCCGGTGTTTCTCGACATCGCGATCGTGCTGGCGCTGATCTCCTTCCTCGGCACCATCGCGTTCGCCTCTTATCTGGAGCGACAGCGATGATCCAGGATGCTGCGACACTTGCCCTGCTGGCGTTCGGCGCGCTTTTTATGCTCTTGGCGAGCATCGGGATTTACCGGATGCCGGATGTCTTCCTGCGAATGTCGGCCAGCTCCAAAGCGACCACACTGGGGTTGATCCTGATCATGCTGGCGGTCGCCATTCATTTCAACAGCGTGGGGGTCACGGCGCGCGCGATCGGGATCGTGCTGTTCATCATCCTGACCGGGCCGGTGTCCGCGCACATGATCGGCCGCGCCGCTTATATCACCGGCACGCCGCTCTGGGAGGGGACCTGCATTGACGAGCTTGCCGGGCGCTACGATGCCGAGCATCGCTGCTCTGGCCGCGCTCCGGCGGAAGCGCCGGACGGGAATTCAGGCCCATGAAACCGGGCTGAACGGTGTCTCAGGCGCGCGCACCCGATGCGCCGGGCGGCAGGGGGCGCGCATCTGACCGTCTTGTCCGTCTTCCTCGATATTGCGCCGATTTTTCCACTTATCGTGTACAATCTGTCGCGCTCGATCGGATCCGCGCGTCGACGACCTCCGTATCAACAGGTAGCCGGACCGCAACATCCAATCCCTGATAGACCTTTTGAACGCAAATGAGGGCACGCTCGCCTAGCTTCTGACTCTCGACAAGCTGCTAGTCGCTTCAGCGTAGCAGAAGGCAGCCGGACACATGGCTACCGGAGGTATCAAATATGGATGTTCTCCCAGGTGTTCTGATAGGTCTTGCGCTGGTGGGCGGTTTGCTGGCGGCGCTGTTTGAGCTTCGCGTCCGGCAGCCGGATGTCATCGTGCTGCGCGAGTCGAACGGCCAGATCGGCCTGCGCCAGGGGCTGCTGTATCCGCGCCATTTCAGCCTGCCGCTCAAGCGCACAACGTACCCGCTCCAGTTGACGATTGAAGCCGCCGCCATCGGCAATCTGGGCGTGCGTATTAAGCTGATTGGCTCGGCGGCGCTCTCTGTCGGGCATATCCAGTCGCTCGTCCGCATCGGCGGCTGGGACGCCGGGGCCGTGGCGCGAGCGGTCGACCAGGTCCGAATCTTTCTGGAAGGGCTGATCAAGGAGTACACCGAGCAATCGGAAATCCACGCGATCTCCTCGCCTGCGATCCTGAGCCATCTCAACGCGCACCTGGGGCTGATCGAGGAGAAATTCGGCGTGGAGCTGATCTCGCTGGCCGTCCAGTCGCTTGAGCCGGTGGACCCGAAGATCGCGGACGCGCTCTCCCAGCAGGAGGAGGCGCGGCTGTTGGAGCAGACCGAGCACTTGAATCATCAGGCGCGTGTGGCGGCGGCCAAAGCCAAGCTCAGGGCCGACGAGGAGATCGCGCAGATGGAGCACGCGCTGGAATTGAAGAAGGCCGAGTTGAAGCGGGCGCTGTTCGAGAGCGATGCCGAGCTGGCCCGCCGTCGCATCGAAGACGAGCTAGAGCGCAGCCGCCTGCGCCTCGCGTTCGAAAAAGAGGAGCTGGACGTGCTCCGCCGCAGCCCGGAGCTGTTGTTGCTGACGCCCCAGGCCGCGCGTCTCGCTGAAGCGAGCCAGAGCCTGAAGAACGCCCGGACCGTCATCTCGTGGACGCCGCAGGAGCTTGCCAACGATTCGCCGCTGTTCACGATGTTCCGCAATCTGCTTCAGCACGGGCTGCAAGGCCGGGAAGATAGCCACGACGAGGCGTAGGCCACGCGATGCCTGATGCGCCTGATTCTCTACGCCTGTTCCGCCTGAAACCGATTCGGGTCGCCCGCGTGTCCGAAGTCAGCGAGACGACGGCTGCGGCGCCCGTCCCGGCTGAGGAGCGGATTAACTTTCACATCGGCAACCCGTTGCAGGACGCGCGGCTGTCGTCGGCATTTCTGCGCACGGCGCTCGGCCTGGACATTCGCCAGGAAGAATTGAGCGACGCCGACCCGGCGGCTTTCCTCAAACACCTTGCGTGGGAGGCTGACGACCGCCCCAAGCTCGATTTTCTGATCCGCACGATCCAGAAAAGCGCGCCCTATATGCCGCGAGGCGGCTACTCGTCGAAGGCGCCGCACGCGCTTTACCAGGCGTTTCGCGCCTGGCTGGAGGATCAGCAAGAGGCGCTGTACTACGATTCCGGGGAGCAATCCGGCCGCCGGGAGATTATCCTGGCCTCGGGCGGGGTCCGCGAGACGCTGCGCGTTATCCTGTTCACGCTGTCGTCCTACCTGGAGGCGCTACCCGCTCGCATCCTGTGCTACGGGCTGGACCTGCTGCCGCCCGTCACGACGATGCCCGGCCTATGGGTCGAAAACCTGGCCGCGAACGAGCGGCGCGCCTGCGCGCAGATCGAGCGCTACTTAGCGGACCAGCCCAGCCCCCCAACCTTTCTGATCCTGGGCAGCGTGCCGGGCGAGGTGACGCGCCGCCGCCTGCGTGCGCTCAGCCTGGATCGACCGCTGTTCTTCATCGAGGCGAACGACGCGCCGAACCACCTGTCGCTCGCGCGGGAGGCGAAGCTCGTGCAGCGCGTCATCCGGCTGCTGTCTCCGGCGATCTTCTCGCCGCGCTTCGGACGCCTCTCGACCGTATTCATCGCCGGAAACGCGGATTATCTGAGCGCCATCGAGAACGTGCACTTCAGCTTGAAGGGCACGCCGTCCGCGTCGGAAGTCGAGCTTCTGTCCTTTCTGCTGGCTCAGCCGGGCGCCAACGCCCCGCAGCACGCGCCCTCGATTATGCCTCAAGCCGCGCCAAGCTTTGAGGGGCTGGCGCTTGGCGAGGCCACCGAGACCGCGCTGCCGCATCTGGCGGAGCAGGCCAGCCAGCACCTGGACGCGCTGCTCGACGTGCACGCCCGGATGCTGGATCGCTCGCTGAGCGTGCTGGAGGACAAGGCGTCTGCCTTTGCCGATCGCGTGCAGTCCGCGTGGAAGGGCCGCCTTTTCGACGAATTCGCCGCGGTCGAGGCGCGCGACCTGCTCGACCTGCTGGTCGAGAACATCCATCATCAGGAAACGATCCAGGCGCTTGAGCGCAGCTTCCTGAGCGCGTTTGTCCGGCACCAGCCGCAGTACGAGCCGGACGCCTGCCTTGTCACCAGCGGGTCGTCGCGCACGGCGCTGGGTATTCTGGGCTTCCACTGCGGGATCACGGAGGTCGTAATCCCGGATCTGAGCTGGTCGTATGAGCAGTGCTTCCCGCGCGTTCACGCCGTGCCGCTCAGCGAGTCCTTCGAGCTGGACGCCGGCGCTATGATCGACGTGGTGGATGAGCTGTGCCGGCGCGACCCAACCTGGCGCGAGCGCGGCGCGGTGGCGCTCAACAACCCGCACAATGCCACCGGGCGCGTGTTCGGCGAAGACGCCGTGCGGAAGCTGGTCGTCCATTGCCTGGAGCGCGATATCACCGTGATCGACGATCTGGCCTACCAGAACGTCGCGCCGGTGAACGCTTTGCCCGAGATCAAGACGGTGCGCCAGATTGTGTCGGAGCTGGTGCGGCTTGGGGCTGTCGATGGACACCGCGCCGATCGTGTCATCACCGTGCACTCGATGTCGAAGACGGATTGCCTGGCCGGGGCGCGGCTGGCGGTCGTGGAGATTCGCGACCGGGCGCTGCGGCAGCGGTTCGAGGCGATCAACGCGCAGATTCAGCCCAATCTCGCCGCCATTCTGATCTGCTACCTGTTCTATCGCGGTCCCGCGCAGGCGGTGCGGACGTACTGGCACCTGCGCAACGCGATCTACGGCGAGCGGACGCGCGCCCTGCTAACTGCCGCCGCGAACCTGCCGCCGGATCGCAACCCCTTCCGGCTGGCGATTATCCCGCCGACCGGCAGCATGTACCCGCTGCTCCACGTCGAGTTGTTGCCGCCCGGCCTGTCGCTCGACTGGCTGGCCTCGTCGCTGGCCCGGCGCGGAATCGGCCTGCTGCCGCTAGCCACCTTCGCCCGCACGGAGAAGGGATTCGAGGCCGGCAGAACCACCTTCCGCCTGACGCTGGGCGGCGCGGACCCCGCCGAGACGCTGCTCTTGAAAACGCGTCGCCTTCTGATCGACCTGAATCGCCTGATCGCCGAAGAGGATGCGCGCTACAACCGGCGGCAACTGACTTTCCGCGCACCGTCCGGCGGCAGCCGGCCGGCGGAACTCGCGCGCGCGATGGATGACGTCGCGCGGCGCATTCTGGAGCACTGTGTCGAAAGCCGGTCCGCCCGCCGCCTGATGTCCCTGCCGCTGCTGGACGAGGCGCAGGTCCGGCGCGACTTTGTGCGGCGCTACGGCCCAGAGCGTTTGGACGCGTTCCGCACCCGCCTGCTGGACCGGGCGCAGATCAGCGACGAGCTGATGCGCCAGGCGCTGGGCGACGGCGGCAGGCTCCTGGCCGAGCGATTGCAGCAGGAATTCATGAAGGATTCGCTGCCGCGCCGGCAGGAGCTGTTCCGGCTGCGCTCCTACGATCGGACGGTGCACCCGACGCAGATGTACTCGCTTCAGGCGGAGATGGCGCTCGATGCGATTCTGACCGCTCTGATCGCGAGCCAGCCGGTCGAGCCGCCGCTGATCGAGCGCGCTGCGCAGGCGTTGCTGGAGGAATACCTGGGGCTGAACGTCAGCATCACCTCGGAGCAGGAAGCAGACGAGATTCTGCTTGACCTTGCGGCGCTGGCCGCAGGCGAGCAACATGCCGCGCTGTTCACCGACGCGGGCCTCGCGCCGTTCCTGTCCTTTTGGAGCGACTGGGACGGCAGCAATCGACCGTCCGGCCAGGGGCACCGTCTGGCCGCCGCCGTCGTGATGGAAAATGTGCGGCGAATGGCGCACATCCTGACCCTGCTGCGGCAGGTCGCTCCTGACATCCCGGTCAGCCGCGCCCTGCTATCCGAGCTTGACCGGCTCGATCAGCGTAACCGGCGCTTCACCGGCCTGCTGAACGAGATCACGTTGCTCACGCAGCAGCTTGAGGGGCGCTACCGGGGGATTCTCCCATTCTCTTTGAACGAGACCCCGCTGCAGCGGCTGGCGACCCGCTGGCACATGCGGCGCGACCCGGCGCAGGTGCTGTGGCAGCACAATGACCGCTACGAGCAGAAGATGCTTGAACTGCGGCAGGAGCGACGCCGGATGCTGGAATACTACTTCAGCCTGAACAAGCAGCTTCGCAAACAATTACACGCGTTGATCCCTGCCATCCAGCAGCACCGTAGCTCCGAGCGCCTGCTGCGGGAAGTTGCCGGCTATCAGGATATTTTGCAACGGGTGGTCATCACCCCGCGCATCCAACAGGCCCTGATCACGGCGCGCGACCAGTTTGCGATCGATACAACCGTCTACAACATGCATGAAATCAACACGGTCGCGGGCGAATACGGCAACCCCGGCATGACGCTCGCCGTGCAGATTAGCCTGTCCACCAGGCCAGAGGCGCTGATCTCCCTCGACCGGAAGATGCGCACGCAACTGGAGCAGGCGCGGCGCGAGCATCCCGCGTCCGATTTGCCGGCCATCTGGCTGATCCCGCTGTTCGAGAATGTCGAGTCGGTTCGCGATGTGCGCGGCTACCTGGATCAGGTGTGGGACTATGCCACGCAAAGCCGGCACACCGCCCAGTCTCCCCAGAGCCGCTTCGGCGAGATCATCGCGGAGGTGTTCATCGCCGGGTCTGATCTGAGCCAGCAGGTTGGGCAGGCTACGGCGGCCTACCTGTATCAGAAGGCGAAATACGATCTGCAATCTTGGCTGGTGGAGCACGGCACCGCGCAGGCGGTGCGCATCAAGATGGGCAGCGGCGAGCCGATGCAGCGCCAGGGAGGTTATTACTCGCGGGTGGCCGGGGTCCATGCCTTCCAGAATTCCACCGCCAACACGCAGCGGTACGCGGCGCACCTGCTGGCCGCCGCGCGCAAGAGCACAGCCTACGCGGTTACGCCGCTGCAAGGCGTCTTCCTCGGCGGTGACTTGCGGACGTTCCAGAGCAACCTGTCGGAGCAGCTCCGCGCCCTGCCCGCGCGCGATCTGGTCAGCTTGCTGTACCACGTCCGCGAAACGCAGCAGCAGCATCGTGATGACCTGATCCGCGCCGCCGAAACGGCGGTCGAGAGCCGCCTCGTTACGCAGAACCGTGGCTTGCAAGAGCTTGAGCGCCTGACGATTGGCACCAACGACGCGCTCTATGAGCAATTTCTGGACGAGCTAACCGACAGCTTCCGGCACATCCTCTATGGTCGAGAGGAAGACGTGGTCGGCATCCACATCGTCTCCTATTTCATCGGCAGGTCGATTCCGCAACTGCGCGACCGCCCGACCAGCCGCCGGACGCTGGGGACCGGGCCGGAGCGCGGGCAGCGCATCCTCGCCAATATCGCCGAGATCATCCCCCTGGCGAAGCAGGGCAGCCTGCTGCGCGCCATCTCGCATAACCAGGCGCAGACGGCGGTGCTAGGCGTCAACCAGTTGACGACCGGGCTGTTCCGCGCGCTGGAACGCTTCGCGCAGAAAGCCTTTGTCGAAGCGGAGCAAGAGCGCATGATCGCCGAGCGCTTGCTGCCACACCTGCCGGTCTACGAAATCCTGCACTCCTTACGGCTCTATCAGGACCGCTCCGGGGAATGCCTGCGGAGCGTCGAGACTGCGTTTCCCGCCGGGAACTCCGCTTTTGTGGCGCTGCGCGAAGATAACGACGCCATGCAGCGGTATCTGCCCCTGTTCCAGCAAGAGCTTCTGCGCTGCCACGGCGTGACCGTCAGCGAGTTTTTCACCGATGGCGTCTTTATCCCGGATCTGCTGCCGACGCTGCGCCCCGATCTCGCCGTGCTGCTGCAACAAGACCTGTTCAACACCGATCCCGATGCCATGCTGGAACACGTCTCAGGCCGCGTTGCGGACGGCTGGCGCGCGGAGGTCACGCGGCTGCTCCGCGTCCCGGAGCAGATTCACGGCTGGCGCTCGATTATCTGGGATGTCATCGGAGACTCGATCTACCAGCGCGTGCAGAGCTTCGCGGAACTTGCCACCGCGCTGTATTCTTTCGCCGCGACGCGCTCGTTCAGCGCCGCGCCGCCGGGGGTGCGCAGCGCGAAGCTATCGCCGGTGCTGGCAGGCTTCTTCCGCACCGCCCGCGCCGACGACGAGATGCGCGATTTCTTGATCGGCGCGGTCGAGTATCTGAGAACCTTCACCGAGGGCAACCTGGAGATGCCGGTGAGCATCATCCGGGCGATGCATGGGGTCGAGCGCATCGCCCTGATCGAAGAAAGCGCGCTGCCACCTGAAAAGCTGCACCTGTTCCGCCACTGCGTCCTGCAAATTGCGCGGCTAGCCGGCGACAACGGGTGACTCACCAAAAGGGGCAATCGATTCGGTCGCCCCTTTCTGTGTCAACTGGATGACGCTGCGCGGCGGGCCGCTACTCGTATTGCAGCGCGCGGATGATGTCGAGCTTGGCCGCGCTGCGCGCGGGGAGTATCCCAGCGGACAGCGCCAGCAGCACGCCAGCGATCACCGCCGCGACGATGCCCGTGATCGGAAATGCGTAGGGCATCTCCCAGCCGATCATGCTGAAGGCCGCGATCACGCCGTAGCTGATCGCCACCCCCGCCAGCACGCCCATCGCGGCGCCGAAAATCCCCAGCAGCAGCGCCTCGGCCGTCACCATGCGACGCACCTGGCTGCGGCTGCCGCCGACCGCCCGCACGACGCCGATCTCGCGCGTGCGCTCTAGCACGTTGATCGTCAGCGTGTTGAGCAGCCCCAGCCCGGCGGGGATCAGGATCAGGGCCGCGATGACGTAGAACAGGCTGGTGGCGCCTTTGGAGGTCTCCATCAAGTCGTCCCCGTACTGGCCGGCCAGATGCGCCGTGAACTGCGGGTAGCCGCTGAGAACGCTCTGAACGCTCGCCAGCCCCGCCTGCGGATCGATCTCTGGACGAAGGTTGATCATCAGCATCACGTCTTCGGACTTGCGAAAGTCGGCGGCGAGGTTCGCCTGCGAAATGACCGCAGTCGATGTCTTGAAGGTCAGCACGTCGTGCGCGACAGCTACCACATGGTAGGTCTGCGGGCCTTCGGCGGTTTCCATCACGAAGTCGCTGCCGAGGTCCAGCCCCAGCGTCGTCTTAGCCAGCGCGGTGACGATCGCGTTGCGCCCGGTCGCCAGCGCCGCGTAAGCGTCTTCTGCGTTCCCGTCCACGAAGTCAAGCGTCGAAACCTGCGGGTAAACTGCCGGATCGATTCCGAGCAGGGCCAGCGGCGCCCCATTCACCGAGGTCGAGGCCGCGCGCAACGAGGCTGCTGTCTCCACTTCGGGCAGGGCGCTTAACTGCTCGGCCAGCCCTTTGCCGGCCCCCAGAACGTTGCTGTAGACGGCCACGCTCTGCGGAAGCACCAGCACATCGCTGGCAAAGGTTTGCCGGGTCAGGTCGCCCGCCAGGCCCATCATCGCGCCGACCAGCGCCGCGACCATCACGATAGTCGCCACGCCGATCATCAGCGTGCTGCCGGTGATGGCGGCGCGCCCCGGCTGGCGCGCCACATTGCCGCGCGCCAGATCGCCTTCGCGCGCGAACCACAGCGTGACCAGCGGGCTGAACAGCCGGGCCGCCGGAAGCACCAGCCCCGGCGCGGCCAGCACCATGCCGAGCAGGAACAGCAGCGCGCCCGCGATAGCAGCCGTACTGCCGCTGACCAGTAGCGCGATCGACAGCGCGAGGCACACGCCTCCCGCGAGCAGCCCCCACCAGGCCGCGTGCCGCATCCCCGCCGGGGGAACCGGGCGCAGCGCGTCCAACGGCGACATCCGCCCCGCGGCGCGCGCGGGCCAGTAGCTCGCGGCCAGCGCCACCGCCGGGCCGATGATCAGAGGCAGGGCGAACGCGCGCGCGCTGAACTGCATTTCCAGCTCGACCGACATAAACTCACTCAGGATAGGGTCAATGGTCGCGAGCAGCGTCGCGGCCAGCCCGTAGCCCAGCAGCAGGCCGATCAGCGTGCCGGCCACGCCCTGAATCGCGCCTTCGATCAAGATCATCTGCGTGATCTGGCGGCGGGTCGCGCCGACGGCGCGCAGCAAGCCCAGGTCGCGGCGGCGCTCAAGCACCACCGTGCGGAAGGTATTGAAGATCAAGAAGGCGCCGAGAAACAGCGCCAGCGCGCCGAACAGGTCGAACATGGCGAACGCCACGTCGAGCGCGGGCAGCGCCAGCGTCGACGCCTGATCTTCCAGCGTGAAGTTGTCCCCAAGCGTAGCCTGCAAGTCCGCGCCTACTGCGTCGCGGTCAGCCCCCGGCGCGACCAGCACCTCGATTGCGTTGATCAGCCCCGGCTGGTTGAGCGCGGCCTGCGCGTCAGGCAGCGTGACGATGAAGCGGGGCACGGACAGGAGGCTTTCGGAGGCGAACACCCCGACGACAGTGAACGTCTTTAGCCCGTCTGTGGTCGCCAGCGAGAAAGCTGTGCCGGCCTTCAGCTCAGGCGCGAAGTCAGCCGTGCTCGCCGAGATGACCACGCTGCCGCTTTCACCCGGCTCCAGGAACCGGCCCTCGCGCAGCGCAAAATGGGTCACTTCGGCGGCGGTCGCCGGGTCGACGCCCACCAGCTCGATCTGCTTCAGATCGCCCAGGACGCTTTCTCTGCCAGCATCTGGCAGAGTGAACTGGCGGTAGAGAAGCCCGGTCGCGGCCTGAACGCCGCCGATGCTTGCGATGCGATCCAGCGCCGGACCCGGCTCGAACGCCCCGCCTGCGACGTTCGTGATCGTCAGATCCGCCCCCGTGACGGAGGTCATCGTCTGGTTGAAGGCTTCCATGATGCCCGGAAGCACGAGTCCGACGCTGAAGATCAGCGCCACGCCGAAGACAATCGCCAGCGTGGTCAGCGCGGTGCGCAGCTTGCGCCCGCTGAGGTAGCGCAGAGCCATCAAGGTCATCTGCCACAGGGTGGCGCGAAAAGTTGACCTGCTGCTGGACATGATGCGCCCCCTAGCTCACGGCTACCCGGCTCAACTGCTCGCGGATTTGCTCGGCGCTGCTCTGCCCCTTGAGCCGGTTATCGTCCACGATCTTGCCGTCTTTGAGGAACACAATCCGGTCCGCATAGGCGGCGACGCGCGGATCGTGCGTGACCAGGATGAGCGTCTGCCCCCAGGCATCGACCGTTTCGCGCAGCGTCTGGACCATTTCATCGCTGGAGCGCGAATCCAGATTGCCGGTTGGCTCGTCGGCCAGGATCACGGCGGGCTGCGCGACCAGGGCGCGCGCCAGCGCGACGCGCTGCTGCTCGCCGCCGGACAGCTCCGACGGGCGGTGCGTAGCGCGATCGGCCAGGCCAACGCGGGCCAGCGCGTCGCTCGCCCGCTTCAGCGCCCCGGCGCGCGGGACGCCGTCCAGAATAAGCGGAATCGCGACATTCTCCTGCGCGGAGAGCACAGGGACGAGGTTGAAGAACTGGAACACGAACCCCAACGACTGGCGGCGCAACCGCGACAGCGCGTTATCGTCCAGCGTGGAGAGGTCTGTATCGCGCAGGTACACGGTGCCGCTGGTAGGCCGGTCCAGGCCGCCCAGCAGATAGAGCAAGGTGCTCTTGCCGGAGCCGCTTGGCCCCATGATCGCGAGAAACTCGCCTTCCTCAACCATCAGATTGACGTCGTTGAGCGCGTAGATCGGCTGGCTAACCGCTCCGTAGACTTTGGTGAGTGCTTCCGTGCGTGCGATTGACATGCTTTTTATCCTCAAGGATGATGCGACGCTCAATCCGGCTGCGGACTGAACTCGCGCGCTTCGCGCGATTGCGCCACGCTCCGGCGCGGTCTGCCACGCCGCTTTGGCTCCGGCTCCGGTGGGGTATAGTGCTTCAGGTCGGGCAGGCGCGCCTCGCACATCTCGATCCAGCGCAAGTCCGCTTCAAGATGCATGATGGCGCTTTCCAGCAGCAACAGCCACGGAAGCTGCGTGCGGGGATCGGCCTGGCGGGCGAGCTGGGTCGCTTCGTGCAACTGCTTGTACAGCTCCCGCCGCTGGGTCATCAAGACCTGTTCGGGTGGAACCGGCCCCCCGACCAGGCTTAGAACCAGCTTGACGTAGAACGTGTCGCCCAGGCGGTAATCGCGCACTTCCGGGCTGGTGTACCAGGCTTCAAGCTCTTGCCGCCCCTCATCGGTGATGAAATACACCTTTCGATCTGGGGCGTCGTCCGTCTCTTCGATCTCGAAATCAACCAGGCTCGCGTCTTTGAGCCGGGCCAGCGTGCTGGCGATCTGGCCCGGCTTGACCTCCCACTCGGCGTTGACGACCAGATTCAGTCGTTTTCCAAGCTCGTAGCCGTGCATGGGGTTCTGGTAGAGCAAGGCGAGCAGCGTGTGCTTGACGGACATAAACCTATCCACTACGATTATAGGTTTCCGAAAAACTATAATCGCAGTGGGTAGTTTTGTCAAGGGGTGTGCGTGCCTGCTTCCCGGCGATCCGGCGCCGTGCCCCAGGGCGCCAAGATACAAACAGGCCGCAAGACTCCCGCCCGCGTCAGAGCAGAAGTCTTGCGGCTGCGTGATGTGCGCCCCGTTACGAAGCGCCTCGCTCGCGGAACAGGCTATGCCTGCGGCGAGCGCGTCACCCTCCAGGAACGTTCTCGGTGGCAGGCGCCGTCTCCAGCGGAGGCCCGCTGGGGCGGTTGCTGCTCTCCGAGCTGTCCGGCGTGGGGCTGGGTGTCTCGGTGGGCGTTTCGGCCGGTGTCACGGTCACGATCTCAACCGGCGTCTCTACCGGTGTCTCTGTTGGGCCAGCCGCCGGCGTCTCGACCGGTGGCTCGGTCACGATGATCACCGGCGGCGGGCTGACCGGCGCGCTCTCCGGCGGCAGGGCGAATATACCCGCCGCCGCGAATGCGTCGATCGCGATCGTGCCGGTCATGGCGTAGACGCGCAGCGTGTGCGGCCCGTCCGCCAGCGGTCCGATCACCAGCCGCACGCCGAACTGCGTTTCTTCGGCGGTGGCCGTGACGGTCTGAAGCAACGCCCCGTCCACTTCGACGGCGAACTCGCCCAGCGCCGGGTGCTCGACGTAGACGATCTCGATCTGCGAGCCGGAGAAGCCCAGCGTCAGCGCGTCGCCTGCCGCGCCGCTGCTGTACAGGTACCCGCCGCCGCTGGACGCGTCGGTGCGATGCTCGGTCCAGGTCCCGACGCGCTGCGCCAGGCCCGCTTCGGCTTCGACCTCCGGCAGCGCCGGGGCGACGGCTTGCGGCGCGGTGGCGAGCGCCAGCCCGGCGCTCCCGCTCGTGACGATGACCAGCTCCGGGCGGTTGGAGGTGGCCTCTTTCGAGTAGACGAGCAGACTATTGGTGGAGGTGCCGCTCAGCGCAAAGCTATATGTTCCGCTAGCGGTGATCGCCGCCGTCACGTCGTACTCGACCCACGTCCCATTTGCGACGCTGCCCGCGCTGCTTAGCGGCGCGCCGGTGATGCCGGGCGCGTTGAGCCACGTCAGGCCGCTCTCGACCCAGGGCGTGCTGGTGCCGAGGTAGGTATTGCTCGCCAGGTAGGCCGCCCCGGCGTTGTCCGTGCCGTCGTAGGCGAACAGGCGCAGGGTCGCGCGCTGGACAGGCCCGGTCAGGCCGAGCACGTCGAACTTCAGGTAGCTGTCGATGTCCTCGGTCGAGGTCAGGCGCACGCGCAGGTTGTTGAGCGCGCCGTACCTTGAGGTCGGATACGACGACTTGACCTGCGCGTCGTGCGACGGGACAAAGGTCAGCGTGACCGGCGGGGCGCTCTCGCGCGCCGAGAAGACGAGCGTGCCGCTCTCGCCGTCATCGCCGCCGATCAGGATGTGGTACGTCGCGCCGCCATCCACGGCGACCTCCAGCAGCGAGTCCAGGTCGCCTTCGCTCGCGTCGTCGTTGCATGCAAGCTCGGTTAACGCGCCGCGCGACCCCGTCAGAACCGCCAGCCACGTATCGTAGCTGGAGCCGAGCGTGTCTAGGTGCAGGATCATGTCCTGTGGCGCCGTGAAGCGATACCAGACATTTGGACCAACATCCCAGCACGAGGGGCGCGGGTCGTCGGGTGCGGAGGTTGCGGCGTCGGTTTGCTGCGTGGTGCTGTAGGGCAGGCCGGGGATGATGGTCGCGTTGTCGAAATCGTCGTTGTCCGGCCCCAGCGGCAGGGTTGTGGCGCTGACTTCCGCGCTCCAGACGCTCACAAGATCGCTCTGTTGATCGTCGTGCGCCGGTGTGCTGGCGAGCACCGCGATGTAGTAGGTTGTGTTCGGCTGCAAGCCTTCGAGGGTGCAGCCGTTGGCGCCTTTGGTCAGCGTCAGGAACCCGATGCCATACGGCCCGCCGGGGGTCGTGCTGATGCCGACGACATAGTTCCCGCCACCCTGATTGTAGGCGATCGGCGTCCAGGATACGGCGATCTCGGTCGGCGAGACGCCGAAGGCTGCTACATCGGTCGGCGGGACGGTTTGCGTGCTGGCCCAGTCGGGATCGACCGTGTTTAGCCACGCAACAACCGCCGGATCGGACGCGATGAGCATGTTGTAGCCGATGTCGAGCCGGTCCGCGCCAAGCGGCAAGCTCAGCAGCGCCGCGGGCACCTCACCCGCCAGCCGGTTGCTGTGCAGCGAAAGCCGCTCCAGCGCGTTGTTATTGCCTAGCTCTGGCGGGATCGTCCCCTCCAGCATGTTAGCCGACAGGTCCAGGGTCCAGGGGTGCATCGTGCCGATTTCAGATGGGATCGGCCCGGTGAGGTGGTTGTCGGACAGGTTGAGGATATTCAGGACGCTCAGGTTGGCGATCTCGGGCGGGATAGGGCCGCTGAGGTCGTTGCCTTGCAGGTAGAGGTCTTCAAGCCACAGCATGTCGCCCACTTCCGGCGGGATCGGGCCAGACAGGTGGTTGTGCGAGAGGTTGAACCCGAACATGCCGTCGAGGTCGCGGACTTCAGGCGGAATAGTGCCCACAAGATTGTTGTTTTCGAGCCGGATACCTTCGAGAGTGTTGCCGGTGCACTCCACGCCATACCACGCGCAGGGCGTGTTGTTTTGCAGCCAGCCGGTACGGTTGGTCCAGCTGTCGCCGCCCGTAGAGCGATACAGCGCGACCAGCGCCTCGCATTGCAGGCGCGGGATCTGGGTTACGGCCGCGCACAGGTCATCCAGCGCGCGGGCGCTGAGGGTCAAGCTGCCGCTGTCGCCGTCGTCGCCGCCGATCAGCAGGTAGTAGGTGACGCCGCCAGTAAGCTGCACGTCGATCTGCGAGGTGAGCTGGCCCTGGATCGCGTCGTCATTGCAGGCGACTTCGGTCAGCGCGCCGCGCGCCCCCGCTAGCACTGCCAGCCAGGTGTCGTAGTCCGAGCCGGTCGTCTCGAAGCGCACGAGTTGATCGGCGGGCGCGGTGTAACGGAACCATACATTGCCGCCTACGTCGCCGCACGAAGGACGCGGGTCGTCGTCCGCCGAGGTCGCGGCGTCGGTCGATTGCCCGTGGCTGAAGGGTAGGGCGCCAATGATTTGCGCATGGTCAAAATCGTCGTTGGCCGGGGGCACAGGGCCGCTGCGGGTTTCGACGACCAGCTCAGGCCGGTTGGACGCCGCTTCTTTCGAGTAGGCGTACAGGCTGTTGCTCGACGCGCTGCTCAGCGCGAAGGTGTAGACGCCGTCGCCCGCGACGGCGCCGGTCACGTCGTACTCGATCCAGGTGTTGTTCGCCACGCTCCCGACCGTCGCCAGCGGCGCGAGGACCTCTGGCCGGTTGTTCCACGTGATGACGCTCTCGGACCAGGGCGTGCTCGTAGCGCGATAGGTGTTCGCGGCGAGCGAGGCCATCCCGCCGCTGGGGCTGCCATCGTAGACGAACAGGCGCAGCGTGGCGCGGACGACCGGCCCACCCAGCCCGGTCACATTGAACTTGAGATAACTGTCGATGTCCGACGCGCTGTCGAGCCGGAGCCGCAGGTTGGTCAGCGCGCCGTAGTTCTTCGCCGGCGACTCCGACTTAACCTGCGCGTCGTCGGTCGGCGCGAAGGTCTGGAGCGCGGGCGGCGCGGATAGGTCGCTAGCCGCGAAGACCAGCGTGCCAGTGTCCCACCACCAGCCGCTGATCGCGATGTGGTAGGTCGTGCTTGCGGTCACGCTCAGATCGATGCGCGAGGCATTGCTCCCATCACCGGCGTCGTCGCTGCACGCGACCGTCGTCAGATCGCCGCGCGTCCCGGTGGCGATGACCATGACCGTATCGTAGGTGGAGCCTGTGGTCTCAAAGCGCACGGTGCCATCGGCGCTGGCGGTATAGCGATACCAGACCGTCGTCGTCAGGTCATCCGGCCCGCAGGTTGGGCTTGGCTCGTCGAGCGCCTGCGACGCGCCAGTGGTGTCCTGCGTGTTGGAGTACGGCAGGCTGGCGATCACGATGGCATGGTCGAAGTCATCGTTGGGCGGGTGCGGACCCGCGACGATCGTGATTGTCGCGTCCGGTGTCGTGTGCAAGGCTTCCTGGTTTCCGGCGGCGTCACGCGCCCGGCTGCGGAAGCTGTACGTGTGCCCTTCCTGGCCGGTGAACGGGGCCGAGAGGTCGGCGGTGCTCGTCTGCCACGCGGTCCACGGCCCGCCGTTGTCCTGAACGTCGATGTCGTAGGTCGCGGCCCACGTCGTCGCGTCGGATGCGTACCAGCTCACGGTGAAGGTTGTGAAGGTCGTGGTCGCGGGCAGCGGCTCGATCCACGAGACAGGCGGCGTGGTATCGACCCGCAAGGTGCGCGTCACCCAACTGCTGCTGCCACTGGCGGCGGTCGTCTGCATGTGCCAGTAGTAGCGCCCGTCGGCGTCGAAGACGTGTGTGTACGACGTGCTGGCCGGGTCCATTGCGACGTTGACCAGCCACGGGCCGGCCGCCGGATCCGGCGAGGCGCTAATGCGCAGCGGCAGCTCGATCTGGTCGGGCGTGTCGGACGCCTGCCAGGTGAACGTGACCGTCCGCGTGCTGAAGATCGCGTCGTTCGGGGGTTGGAGTTGAACCGGCGGGTGCGGCGTGGCGGCGAGGGTCGTGATAACCAGCTCGGGCCGGTTCGCCGCCGCTTCGCGCGCGTAGGCCAGCAGGCTGTTGGACGAGCGGCTGCTCAGCAAGAAGCTGTAGGTGCCCGGCCCGGTGATGGCGCTCGTCACATTGTAGACGGCCCAGGTTCCGCTTGCGACGGTGCCGGCTTCGGCCACCTGTGCGGTCCCTCCCGGCGCGTTCCCATAGGTCAGGCCAGTTTCAGTCCAGTCTGTGGTCGAGCCGCGATAGGTGTTCGGAGCGGAGAACAGCACGCCGCCGCTGTCGCTGCCGTCGAAGACGTACAGCCGGAGCTGCGCGCTCAGGACCGGCCCGGACAGCGGCCCAACGGTGAACTTGAGATAGCTGTCGATGTCCTCGGTCGCCGAGTCACGGATGCGCAGGTTATCCAGCGTCCCGTAGTTTTTCGTCGGGCTGGCTTGCTTGACCTGGGCATCGGCCACCGGCGCGAGCGAGGTCGTGGTGGACGAGCCAACCAGCGCGTAGGCCAGGTAGCCGGTGTCGAGGCCGCACTCGCCGTACGCGATGCGGAAATAGCCGTCGCCGTTCCACCCCGCGCCCCAGCTATTCTTCGCGATCCAGTAGCCCCCGGCGTCGTCGTAGCCGGTCACGACCACCAGGTGATTGAACGACGGCCTGGGGCAACGATAGACTCCGTTTTCGTCGAAGCTGCCGTTCATCCCGATGTTGGCGACGAGCGGCCCCATGGAGACCAGCGCCTGCTGGATCGCCTGCCGCGTCAGCGCGACGCCGCCCGTCTCGTCGATGTAAGTCAGGCGGCTGGCCCAGTCGGCGCACGGCGCGCACGGCCCGTTGATGCCGGTGTAGGGCATACAAGCTTCGTCGGGGATGCCCCGGTCGCGGATCAACGCCAGCGCCGGGGCGCTGTTGCCGCCGTTGCAGCTTCCGCACTCTGTGCAGCAGTCCGAGACCAGATACTGCTCCGACAGGTCCAGGTCGAGATCAGGGTTCCCGGCGGCGATATTATGCGCGGCCTCGACCCCGCCGACCGTAGCGAAGGCCCAACAGCTCCCGCACCCGCCCTGGTCCTTCACGGGGCTGAGCCAGTCCTGGCCCTGGTGCGTGTGCCAGTTGAACGCCGCCGGGACAGCCAGGCCGGGGATCGGCGCGGTTTCAAGCGGCGCCGGAGCCTGGGGGAGCGTACCCGTCTCCTCCGGGCACTGGCCGGGGGCGCAGCCGCGCGCCTTCTCGATGATCTGGCCCAGCGCGGTGACGCTGCCGATCACCTGGCCGCGCGGCGAGACGCAGACCGCGTACTCGCGCGAGAACGGGTTGCGGCCATCGGACAGCGTGCGCTGGGTGTAACCCCGCTTGGCGCAGAGCGAGAACTCCGCGCCGCACTTGCCGGTCAGAAACTCCCAGGCGTCGCACGCCGTCCCGTCCGGGAAGCGGCACACGCCTCGCTGCCCGCGCGGCTCTGTGACCGTGGCGTACTGGTAGCCCTGGTCCGCGCAGTAGACGGCGGCGGGGTTGGCGACGATGCGGCGCGCCGGGCCGGTCTGGGCGGGATCGACGGCGGGAGCAGCCGGCGCTAGCTCGGCGGCGTAGAGCCGGGCCGGATCGCCCCGTTGCGCGGCGGGGCCGAGCGCCACGATCAGCAGCAGCCCCAGCGCGATCAGCGCGCCGTGCAGAACATAACGACCTTTGAGGTTCATCTAAATCTCTCGCTTCCATCCTGGCAGCGTCTTTGCCGGGACTGTAAGTTTCTTTGCAGGACGGGTTCCCTCGTCAGCGGCTGCAAGAAACCAACTGCACGAGGCGAGCGGACTCACAAAGTCAACGAACGAATAAACCGGATGTGAGGACGATAATACGTAGACCGCGCGACTTCGAATGCGGCGCGGCAGGCGCGGCGGGCAGATGCCAGGAGGATACGAATGGGTATCGTGCGAGATGACCTGGAAAGGAAGAGGGCAGCGGCGCGGCCACCTGTGGAGATTCCCTGGCCTATTCAGCAGTATAGGGGAGATTTCTGTTAGTTGAATAGGTGCGAGCCTATAAGCGGGCGTTTTCCGCCAGAAGCTGCCGGAGATGAGCGGTCTGTCAGGGCGCGCCGCTCCTATTCGCAGGGGAGATCGCCAGGGGTACGAGCAGCGTGCGCCCATACCCCTGGCGTTCGAAATGAACGGGTGATTGGAGGGTGACGGTCGGGGTGACGCGGTTACATGTAGCGCGCCGCAGCCATACCGGCGACCGCGATGATCGTCAGGACGGTGCTCACGATTTCGGTCCGTCCCAGGCGCGATTGCAGCGTGTTCAGGCGCGTCATCTGGCTCGCCGAGGGCGGCCCGCCGCCGCGCTCGATCTCCGCGCCCAGGCCAGACAGTTGCTTGGCTGTCGGGCCAATCACCATGCCTCCGAACAGGAATTCGGCGATCCCCGCCAGGCTGCCGATCGTCAGCACGACGCCGCCGGCTGATGATATCCAGTCGCTGTTGAAGTGGCCGGACACGCGGTAGTAGAGCAGCAGCCCGGCGAGCGTGGTCAGCAGCGACGCCGCCATCATCATGCGGGAGATGTTCGAATGCCGCGTAAAGTCTCGCATGAACGCCTGGCCGTCCTTGCCCAGCGCATGCACCGTCGGGTTGAGCTTGAAGGTCATGAACCAGGCCGCCCCCACCCAGACGACCCCCGCAAAGATGTGCACGAGACGCAAAAGCACCATGTATTCGTCCATCCGGTTTCCTCCTTGTGGTTGTGGCTAGCGAGACAGCAGGTAGGCGATGAGATCAGCGATGTCCTGCCGCGTGAGCGCGTCCTCGTAGCTGCCCGGCATCATGTTCGAATAGCCGCGCACGACGTGTTTCGAGGGCCGCAGAATCGCATCGAAGGTGTATTCCTCGGCGCTCTGCCCGCTGACTTCGCTCGCCGCGCGCGCGGCGTAGCCCGTCAGAGGCGGCCCGACGCTGCGCTCTCCGTCGAGCGGGTGGCAGTGCGCGCACGAGGCGCCGCCGGGTGGCTCGGTGAAAATCTCAGCGCCGCGCGCCGGGTCGCCGGGCGGAAGATCGCTCACGGAGAATTCCGGCTCGTTTTGGGCGCATCCCACCAGCAGAAGCGCCAGCAACAACGTGGACAGGGCGACGCGGGTGAGGGGTGCAAGAGGTCGCATCGCGCTTTCGCGGCTCCCGGCCTATTCGCTGGCCTTCAGCGTCTCGCCCGAATCCGGCGTCAGGCGCAGACGGGACTGAGCGAGCGTCGTGACGAGGCGATGCAGCCAGCCGGCGAACGTCGCCAGCCACGCTGCCAGGGCGACATACACGAAATAGCGCGGGATATCTTCCAGGAATGCGAGACCCGTCGCGCGCGAGAGCTGAAACGTGCTGGTGGTGTACATCCCCAACGGAAAGACCATGCTCCAGTAGAGGGGATGGTAGGCCAGCGAATAGCGCCGGTAAACGTGCCGCCAGATGCCCATGATCACCAGCAGCGGGATCCACCACGTCCCGATCGCCCAGTAGAACAGCGTGAACCCCTTGATAAACGGCACAAGCTCGGGCAGAAAGGCGGACCGCCCGGCGTTGAGAATGAGCGTGGCCCCGGCCAGCGTCGTGATCGCGACCGCGCCCATGTTAATCCAGTATGGCGGCGTCAGCTCGTCGGCCCGCAAGGCGAAGAACAGGAAGCGGTAGAAGATCAGCGAGATGATCCAGATGTAGAACATGCAGCCGATCAGGTACGCCGCCAGCGCGAAGAACAGCGTCTTCTCCGGCAGCGGGCCGAAGGCCGGCGCGACCAGCGTGCTGAGCGTCGAGACCGACTGCGTCGCGACCACGGCGATCAGCCACGCGCCGTGCATACCGTGCGCCAGATCGGGCTTGTCCGCGCGCAGGGTGGCGGCGCCGATCACGGCGTAGATCAGCACCAGCCAGGTCACAAGGCATACCGCCCACAAGACCTGCGCCGTGCTGCGATCTCCGGCCACGATCACGAACTGGCTGCCGAGCACGCCGGTCGCGGCCACGATGGTAAAGAAGCCCGGCCCCCGGACGTGATTCGTCAGGTCGGCGAGCAGCAGCGACCCGAACCACGCGCCGCGCGCCAGCGTCAGCAGCCACAAACCGGCGTATGCAAGCACATTGAAGCGAAACATCCACCAGGCGATGGCGCGCATCCCCATCAGATAGGCGGCGATCGAAACAATGCCGGTCGCCATGACCAGCGCGAAATAGCCAGGGAACAGGTGCTTGATTCCGTCGCGTATCGATCCCCACATGGTCGCACTACTCCTGCCGCCTGCCGCGCGGACTCAGAGGTTGGCGGATGGCTCCCGCTGTAGTTGCGGCGCGTCGCTGCCTGGCGAGCGCCGGTTCGAGCGGCTCTTACGTCTGGCGCCGGTTCCAGATCACGACTCGATAGGGCCGCCACAGGTAGCCGATGGGCAGCGTCACGGCGTGGATCAGCCGCGTGAACGGCAGCAGCGCGAGAATCACGAAGCCGCCCGCGAAGTGCAGCTTGATCAGCCACGGTAGGGGGACGAGCGGCGCGATCTGCGGGCTGAGCCGGACCAGCGATTCGAGCCACGGGGTCGCGGTTTGCAGGTACCATGCCGCGCCCCAACGGTAGAGCGAGGCCACCAGGAAGCCCATGATGACCTGCGCCAGCAGCGCGACGAGCAGCAGCCAGTCGCCTGGCGTCGTCACGACGCGCACGCGCCGGTGTGATAGCCGCCGCCAGATAAACAGCAGCAGCCCGAAGATCGACACCAGCGCCAGGCCCATGCCGGTGATCTCCAGCGCGTAGAGCTGGAAACGCCCGCCGAGCAGGCGCGCCCATAGGCCGGGGAAGAGCGTCGCGCCGAGATGTGCAGCCAGAATGATCAGGATGGCGTAGTGCCACGCGACCGACGCCCACGACAGGACGCTGTTCTCAAACAACTGCGACGACAGGCTGGAATAGGTGAAGCGGTTGGTGCGATAGCGCACGATCGTCATCACGACCGCCACCACCGTCGCCGTGTAGGGAAGCACGATGAAAAGCAACTCGTCGATCATCTCACGCTCCGCCGCGCCCGGTTATGCGCGGAACACCGCCAGAATCGCCCGCATTGCGTCGCGGTACGGGTTGCCCTCAAGCTGGTCCACCATCCGCCGCAGGGCGGGCACCAGGCCCTCGGCGACCAGGTCTTCGTCGGGGGTGCGCGCCAGATAGCGCAGCACCGCGCCGAGGTGATCGGGCAGCTCCGGCCCGGCGCTGCACCCGCTCTCGCGATAGCGCGCGCTCAGGGCGGCCAGAAACTCGCCGCGCTTGTAGGTTTCGCCAAACAACTGGAAACCGATATACGGAAAACACGTCGGCTTCAGCTCGAAGGTGGCGGTGTATAGCTCTTCCTGCGCCGCCAGCGGCGTCGCCTCCGTGTATGCGGCAAACTGCTTCATCGCCCGTGTCGCGCGCGGATGATGAATTCTGAGCGCGGCGACGCAGTCTCGCGCCTGGTCAGGCAGCGCCGGAGTCGGGTACTCCACGGTCTGGGCCAGCAGCTCGTATACCCGGTCGATTGTGTGCGTGGTCGCCATTATTGCCCTCGCTTGGCCTCGCGCCGGAAGCCGAAGCCCGCCTCGGTCTTGTGGGTGAACGGGTCCTTGATGGTCTCGATGTTGACCTCGCGCGCCAGCGGCGGGATGACGAACCGCTGCTCGAAGGTCGGCTTGGCGGTCAGCTCGTAGATCGCCTGGGCCTCGTCGGCGGTCAGCCCGGCGGCCTTGAGCGCCTGACGCGCCGAGTCGTCCAGCTCGCCGGAGGCGTTCTGCGCGCGGCGATAGACGCGCACCGCGATCAGCTTGCGATAGACCGCCGCGACCTCGTCCTCATTGCCCGCCGAAAACAGACGCGCCATATAGCGCAGCGGCAGGCGGGCTTGTTCGAGCGTGCCGAAGTAGTCGATCTCGTCGCCATTGCCGCGCGTCACCTCGATGCGCCCCTCGTTGGCGAGCGCCTGGATCGGCAGCATCGGCGGGACGTAAAACAGCATCGGCAGCGTGCGAAACTCCGGGTGCAGCGGCAGCGCCAGCTTCCACGCCTTGACGAACGGGTACACAGGCGAGTTCTGCGCGGCCTCGATCATCGCGTCGGGCACGCCGTTGGCGCGGGCAGAAGCGATCACCGCCGGGTCGAAGGGGTCCACGATGATCGCGCGCTGCGCTTCGACCAGGTCGCGGTCCTCGACTATGACCGCCTGCTGCATCCGGTCGGCGTCGTAGAGCAGCACGCCCAGATAGCGAATCCGCCCCACGCACGAATGAAAGCACGCCGGCGCCTGGCCCGTCTCCAAACGGGGATAGCACAGGATACACTTCTCCGACTTGCCGGTGGACCAGTTGTAGTAGACCTTCTTGTACGGGCAGCCGGTGATGCACATGCGCCAGCCCCGGCACTTGTCCTGGTTGACCAGCACGATGCCATCTTCGCCGCGCTTGTAGATCGCGCCGGAAGGGCAGGCCGCCGCGCAGCCCGCATTCAGGCAGTGGTTGCAGATGCGCGGCAGATAGAAGAACACCAGCCGCTCGACCTCGAACATCATCTGGCGCTCGTCGTCGCTCATGCCTTCCAGGTTCGGATCGTTGGCGGCATAGGTGGCCGAGCCGCTCAGATCGTCGTCCCAGTTAGGGCCGCGCCGGATCTCGATCGGCTCGCCCGTGATCATCGAAATGGGCCGCGCGGTCGGCTGGTCGTCGCCCTCCGGCGCGCTAAAGAGGCGCTCGTACTCGTAGGTCCACGGCTCGTAGTAGTCCTCAAGCGTGGGCAGGTGCGGGTTGTAGAAGATATTGCCGAGCGTGCTCAATCGCCCGTTCATCCTGAGCGAGAGCCGGTCGCTGCCGGGCTTCTTCTCCCAGCCGCCGCGATACTTCTTCTGGTCTTCCCATTGGACCGGGTAGCCGGTGCCGGGCTTGGTCTCGACGTTGTTCCACCACATGTATTCCGCGCCCTGGCGGTCGGTCCAGATGTTCTTGCATGCCACGCTGCAGGTGTGGCAGCCGATGCATTTGTCCAGGTGAAATACCATCGAGACTTGCGCTCGAATATTCATAGTCATGCCCTCTCTGGCGCTTACCAGCGCGGCTTGCCTTCCAGCTTGCGCACCAGCACGAACGTATCGCGGTTGACCCCGGTCGGTCCCCAGTAGTTGAAGGCGTAGGTGAACTGGCCGTAGCCGCCCACCATCAGGTTTGGCTTCAGGCGCGTGCGAGTCAGGCTGTTGTGCCCGCCCGCGCGCCGCCCGCCGCGCACCGGCGCTTTGGGGATGGACAGCGTGCGCTCGGTCGCGTGGTAGATCAGGCACAGGCCGCGCGGGATGCGCGCCGTGACAATCGCCCGCGTGACCATCACGCCGTGATCGTTGAAGACCTCGACCCAATCGTTATCCTCAACGCCGATCGCGAGCGCGTCGTCAAGATTCATCCAGATCGGGTCCACCCCGCGCGAGAGCGTTCGCATCCGCAGGTTGTCGGAGTAGGTGCTGTGAATCTGCCATTTGCCGTGCGGCGTCAGGTAGTTGAGCATGATCGACCCCTCGACGGCTTCCGTGCGCGCAATGTCGCCGTGCGCGTGCGGGTCGAGCTTAGGCTTGTAGGTCGGCAGGTGCTCGCCAAACGCGATGTAGCCCTCATGGTCGAGGTAGAAATGCTGGCGCCCCGTCACCGTGCGCCACGGCACCAGCCGCTCGACGTTCAAGCAGTAAGACGAGTAGGTGCGGCCCTCGTTGACGATACCGGTCCAGGCCGGGCTGGTCAGCACGCGGCGCGGCTGGCGCGTCAGGTCCTCGAACGTCATGCGGACTCCGCGCGTCTTTTCGGCCAGGTCCGCCAGCGGCAGGCCCACCTTGATCTCCTCCGCCTGGAACGCGCGGTAGGCGCTCTCGCCATTGGTTTCCGGCGCCAGCCACAGGATGGCGTTGGCCGCGTCCTGCGCGTCGGCCAGCGAGGGATAGCGCGTGCCGTTCCAGCGCACCGAAGGCCGGTTTTCGCACAGCTCGTCGTACAGGTCCGCGACCGGCCAGTGGACGCCGTGCACGCTCAAGCCATTGGCGCGCACGGCGGGGCCGAGCGAGATATAGCGGTTGTACAGGTTCGCATAGTCGCGCTCCACCACGACGAAGTTCGGCATAGTCTTACCGGGGATCGGCGCGCACTCACCCAATGCCCAGTCCCTGGCGTCGGGCTGGGCGATTTCGGCGGGCGTATCGTGTTGCAGCGGCGCGGCGACGAGGTCCCGCACCGGACGCGGGAAGTGCTGCGGCGCGAGGTCGCTGATCGTGCGCGCCAGCGCCTTGAAGATGTCCCAGTCGCTGCGCGATTCCCAGCACGGCGGCACGACTTCCGACAGCGGGTGGATGTACGAGTGGAGATCGGTCGAATTCAGGTCGTCCTTCTCGTACCACGTCGCGGCGGGCAGGACGATATCCGAGTACAGCGCGGACGTGTCCATGCGGAAGTTGATGTCGATCACAAGATCGAGCTTGCCTTCGGGCGCGTCGCCCTGGCCGGAGACATCCTCCGCGATCGTGTTGGTGTGCGTGCCGAGATAGTGCTTGAGGAAGTATTCGTGCCCCTTGGCGCTCGATTGCAGCGCGTTGCCGCGCCAGATAAACCACGTGCGCGGCCAGTTTTCCGGCGCGTCCGGGTCGTCCACCGCGAAGCGCAGCGCGCCGCTCTGCAACTGCCCGACGATCCACTGCTTGATCGCGTCCGGCGTGGTCGCCCCGGCAGCCTCCGCCTCGCGCACCAGCTCCAGCGGGTTGCGGTTGAACTGCGGGAAGAACGGCAGCCAGCCAGAGCGCACCGCCCGGCGCTGGATGTCCATTGTGTGCCCGTGCGCCAGCGGATGATCGCTGTCTGCCACCGGCGCCAGGGCGTCGAAGTCGCCCTCGTAGCGCCACTGGTCGGAGTGGACGTAATGGAACGACGGGGTATTTTGCAAGCGGGGCGGGGCGGCCCAGTCGAGCGCCATCGCGACGGGCAGCCAGGCCGCCATTGGCGCCAGCTTCTCCTGCCCGACGTAGTGGTTCAGCCCGCCGCCATTGCGCCCGACGCAGCCGGTCAGCATCAGCGCGGCGATCGCGGCGCGATAGATCAGGTTGTTGTGATACCAGTGGTTGACGCCCGCGCCGATGATGATCGAGCACTGCCCTTCCGTGCGCGCGGCGGTGGCCGACCACTCGCGCGCGAACTGGATCACCGTCTGGCGGTCGATGCCGGTGAAGCGTTCCTGCCAGGCGGGGGTATACGCCGCGTCCTCGTCGTCGTAGTCGCGCGGGTAGTCCCCCGGCAGGCCGCGCGCCACGCCAAACTGCGCCATCAGCAGGTCGTAGATCGTGGCGACCTGGATCGGGCCGTCTACCGTTTCCACGGTGCGGACCGGCACGCCGCGCGCCACGGTCCGGTCGAACGCAAACTCGTCGAACGCGACCAGCTCAACGCCGTCGCGCGCGTCGAGCAGCGTCAGCGCCGGGTCGATGTCTTCCCCGTCGTGCCCATCCTTTAGGTCAAGATTCCACTGGCCTTTGCGCTGCTGCCAGCGGAAGCCGAGCGTGCCCTGCGGCATCCTGATCGCGCCCGTCGCCGCGTCGAACACCAGGAATTTCGTCTCGGCGTTCTCAACCTCCTGGTACTGCGCGAGCTGGCTGGCGCGCAGCAGCCGCCCAGGGCGGTGGTGCTCGCCCTGCCGGTCCAGCACGACCAGGAACGGGCTGTCGGTGTAGCGTTTGGTGTAATCGAGAAAGTACGGCGCCGGCTGCTCGGCGTGGAATTCCTTGAGAATGATGTGGTTGGCAGCCATCCAGAACGCGCCGTCCTGCCCGGCGTTGATCGGCACCCACCAATCGGCGTGCTTGGCGGCCTGGCTGAAGTCCGGCGAGAAGATGACGTGTTTGCTGCCGTTGGCGCGCGCCTCGGAGAGGAAGTGCGCGTCGGGCGTGCGCGTCATGGCAGGGTTGGACCCCATCACCGCGACGTACTTGCTGTTGAACCAGTCGGCGCTCTCGGCCACGTCGGTCTGCTCGCCCCAGATCTCCGGCGAGGCCGGGGGCAGGTCACAGTACCAGTCGTAGAAGCTCATCGCCACGCCGCCCAGAAGCTGCAAGAAGCGTGTGCCGGCAGCGTATGACAGCATCGACATCGCCGGGATCGGCGAAAAGCCAATCACCCGGTCCGGCCCATAGGTCTTGGTGGTGTGCAGCGTCGAGGCGGTGACGATCTCCAGCGCCTCATCCCAGCTGATGCGGCGGAAGCCGCCTTTGCCCCGCGCGCGCTGGTAGCGGCGACGGCGCTCAGGGTCGGCCATAATGCTCGCCCACGCGGCGACCGGGTCGCGCTGTTTTTTCCGGGCCTCGCGCCAGAGATCGAGCAGCGCGCCGCGCGCGTAGGGGTATTTGACGCGGATCGGGCTGTAGAGGTACCACGAGAAGCTGATCCCGCGCTGGCAGCCGCGCGGCTCGTAGGGCGGCACGTCCGTATTCAGCTTCGGATAATCAGTCGCCTGCATTTCCCAGGTGACGATCCCATCCTTGACGTAGACGTTCCACGAGCAGCCGCCGGTGCAGTTCACCCCGTGCGTGCTGCGCACGACCTTGTCGTGTTGCCAGCGGTTGCGGTACAGCTCTTCCCACCGGCGCGTTTCAGGATTGACGATCTCGCTAACCCAGCCCATAACGTTTCTACTCCGTCTTCAGGGTTCCGAAGCGCCGGACAAGCGGCAAACGGCGATGGTGCGGCAGGCGGCGCTGCCACAGGAACAGCCCAACGACCAGCACATCCAGGGCAGCGAACGCGAGCAGGTAGACGGCCAGCGAGCGAAGGGTGCGGTTGGGCGCGGCCTGGGCCTGCGTTTGGGCGAAGTACGCGGCGAGATCGGCCTGCTCCTGCGGCGACAGGGGCCGGTTCTGGTAGAGTGGCACCATCGACGGGAAGGCGATCGTGCCGAGCGCCCCGCGCAGGCCCGCCTCGCCGCCGTAACGCTGGACCACCTGGGTCAGGTCCGGGCCGAGGATTCCGCCGCCGGGCAGGCCGAGGTCTGCCGTGTCGTGACACGCGATGCACGCCGGTCCACCACCGGCCAGCCCCTGCGTGCCAATGAACAGCGCCCTTCCGTTCTGCGGGCGGCCTACCAGCGCCGCCTGCGCGTCCTGCGGGGCGGGATGCGCGGACACCGCAACCCCCAGGTAGGCCAGCAGCGAGTCAATCTCCAGCAGCGTCAGGTTCTGGTTAGGCATAGCGACGCCGTTGTATTGCGCCAATAGCTCCAGCGCGATCGGGTCGCCTTCGGCTATCATCACATCCGGCTCGGCCAGCCAGTGCTCCAGCCAGTCCGGGTCGCGTCGATCCGCGACCCCCAGCAGGTCCGGCCCGGCGAGGTCCCCCCCGCCGATCGTGTGACAGCCCGCGCAGTACTTCTGAAACAGCGCCTCGCCCTCCTCGGCGGTCTGCCCAGGGGGGGTGGCCTGCGCGGCCTGCACCGGCGCCAGCAAAAGCCCCAGGATCAGCAAGCCAGGCGCCAGCCAGCGCCAGTATTCGTTCATCGCAGGTCCCCATCTCATGGTTCGGAACTCGCTTCCTCCCTGCCCGCGCCACGCACCGGCAGACTGCGAATCATGCTGAGCAAGTCACCCGCGCTTGCCGGCAGCGTGCGCGAGGTATAGACGCGCACCGAGTTCCCGGCGGACAGGCCGATCTGCGCGATCGGCAGATCGGGGAACGCTTGCAGCAGCTCCACCAACAACGCCTTCGCCGCCGGGTCGTCGGCGTCCTGCCCGGCGACCAGGACCAGGTCGGGCGCGTGCTGCGCCAGCTCGGCGCTGCGAAACCCCTCCAGCGGGAGCGGCCCGATCAGCTCCACGCCTTCCGTCCCGCGCAGCAGCCGCACCAGCCCCTCGCTGAGAAGCGAGTGCGCGCTTAACAGCACTATACGGTGCGTCTCCATAAGCTCTTGTGTCCTCTTGCACAAATTCAGTGTATGGATTTCCAGCGCCGCGCGTAACGTTCGCGGGGCCTTGCGGAGCGTGAAAAAAGAGCGACCGGCTGGCCGCTCTCTGACGCGGAAGAACTAGTTCTATCGAGAGAGGCGCGCGCTACAGCAGGCCCTTATAGCGCGCGTAGCGGGCGGCTTCGTAGCGGTTGTTGACGTGCAGCTTGCCCAGAATGCTGCGCATATGGCTCTTGACGGTGTACAGGCTGACGCCGAGCGCCTCGGCGATCTCCTTGTCGGTCGCGCCGGTGGCGACCTGCGTCAGCACTTCCTGCTCGCGGAAGGTCAGCGTTTCGACCGGGTCGCCGTCTTCTTTTGGGACGGCGCGGCTCAGCCGCCGGAATTCGTCGAGCATATGGCCCGCCACCAGGGGGGTGATCGCCGCCTCGCCGCGCATCGCGCCGCGCACCAGGTCCAGCATCATCTCGGAGCGCACATCTTTCAAGAGGTACCCCTGCGCCCCGTTGCGGATGGCCTCGAACAGCTTTTCCTCGTCATTGTGGACGGTCAGCACCACGATCACGGTGTCGGGCAGCGCCTCTTTGATCTGCTGGGTGGCTTCCAGGCCGTTCCCCCCCGGCATACTGATGTCGATCAGGACCAGATCAGGCCGGAGCTGTTTGGCCTTGACCAGCGCCTCCAGCCCATCGTCCGCTTCGCCCACGATCGTCATGTCCGGCTGCGCATTCATAATGCTCGCCAGCCCCTCGCGGAACAGCACGTGGTCGTCGGCCAGAAGGATGCGAATCGGGCGCTCGTCTGTCATGCCGCTCTCATTCCGCTCACTCCGCTTTCACCGGCGCGCTAGTGCGTGACGGCCAGGCCAGGGTAATGCGCGTGCCGCTGCCGGGGGCGGACTCGATGTCAAGCTGTGCGCCGATCCGCGCGGCGCGCGCCCGCATGATGTTCAGGCCGAAATGCCCCTCGGCGCTGGCGCCGCTCACGTTGAAGCCGCGCCCGTTATCCTGCACGACCACGCAGTGCGCGCCGTGTTGCTGTTCATAGCTGAGCGTGACCTGGGCGGCCTCGGCATGCCGCCGGGCGTTCTGTAACGCTTCGCGCACCACGCGCAGCAGTTGGGCGCTGTGATCCGCCGGCAGGACGATTTGCGCGTTTTCAAGGCCCACCGCGCTGATCTCGGTGCCGTTGCCGGTCGCCGGAAAGGACCGGATCAGGTCGGCAAGCTGCGCTTGAAGCGTGCGATCCGGCTCCGGCGAGGCGCGCAGGCTCGCGATCGACTGGCGCACCTCGACGCTGGCGCGCCCTACCGCGTCGCGGATCAGGCCGATCTCCGGCGCGATCTCCGCGAACTGGCAGGCAGCGATAAGCTGGTCCAGGCGGTCGGCCTTAAGCTGGATATAGCTCAGGGTTTGCGCCAGCCCGTCGTGCATTTCCGCCGCGATCCGCTGGCGTTCTTCGAGGGTGGCGGCGCGCTCGGCCTGCTCGTACAGGCGCGCGTTTTCCAGCGCAATCGCCGTCGAGTTCGCCAGCTCGGTCAGCACGCGCACCTGATCCTGCGAATAGGTAGCGGGCCGCCCGCTGCCGACGCACAGCGCGCCGATCACCCGCTCGCCGATGCGCAGCGAGGCGGCCAGATGGCTCTGGCGGTAGCGGCCAGCGACCGTCGCGCAGCCGCCGATGTCACAGATGATCGCGTGCGGATGCTGCAATATCCGCTCGGCGGTCGGGTTCCGCGCCAGCGTGCAGTGCTGGCAGACCGCGTCTTCCGGGCCGCTGAACGCGCGCAGCGCCAGGAGTTGCCGGTTGTCGTCCAGCAAGCAGAGAAAGGCGACTTCGCTGCCCAGCAGCTCGCGGGCCTTGGCGGTGACAGATTGGAGAACATGCTCAAGGTCCAGCCGGGACGAGATTTCGCGGATGACCTCGGCCAGCGCGGCCAGCTCGCGCGTGCGCTGGGCTACACGCGCCTCAAGCCCGTCGCGCAGCGTTCGCAGCTCGCCGCGCATCTCGTCGAGGCTGGCCGCCAGCGTGACTAGCTCCTGCGGTCCGACGCGCGGAATCTCGGTGCTGAGGTCGCCCCGCCCGATCGTCCCGGCGGCGCGGGTCAGGACATTAAGCGGCGCCAGGATGCTGCGTCGCAGCAGCAGCACGCCGGACACCAGCAGGGCGACCGCGCCCGCGAAGAACGCCGCCTGCACCCACTGAAGGCGGGTGGTCTTCTGCTGCGCTTCAGTCTCGTACAGGCGCACGATGCCGTCCGCTTGTTCCACCAGCTTTGGGGCCATGACCTGCACGGTCCGCAGCGCGTCCTCAAACCGCGGGCTGCGCGGCGCCTCGGTCTGGAGCGCCCGCAGGCTCGTCTGGAACTCCTCCCATGCGACGCGCAATGCGGCCAGGCGCGCCTGGATCGTATCTGAGCGCGCGCCGCGAAGATGGACGGTCTCGCCGGGGCGATAGATAGTCTCGCCGCCGCTGATCAGCGCCGTCAGGGTCTGGTCGAAGATGGACTGGGATTCGCTGAGGGCTTCGCGTGTGGCAGGCTGGACGCTGCCCAACTCGATCTGAAGCGCCTGGCTTGTGATCTGCTGGATCAACATGCGCTGCCGGCCGGCCATGTTGATCACCAGGGCGTCTTCGCGCTGGTCATTCAACACCCACCCGGTAGCGGCGACAGACACCGTTACCAGCAGCAAAAATGCCAGCAAGAGCAGGCCCAGTCGGTGGCGGAGGGTCATTGGCGTGTCCTTCGCTTGGGCATTTCCTTCCAGTATAGTGCCTAAGAGATCGCCCAACAATAGGGAGCAGCTTATCCGCCGAGAACGACGCGGGGGAGGCGGGACAGCAGCGCGGTCGTGACCTCGTAGTTGATCGTCTCCGACCAGCGCGCGACCTCTTCGGCGGTGATACGATCCGCACCCTGCGCGCCGATCAGCACGACTTCGTCGCCGACCGAGGCTGGCCCCACGTCCGAAAGGTCCACCACCAGTTGATCCATCGTCACACGGCCCACAATCGGGGCGCGGCGGCCATGGACCAGAACGACGCCGCGATTCGAGTTGATCCGGTGATAACCGTCCCCGTAACCGGCCGGCACCAGCCCAACCGCCATGCGGCGCGGTGTGATGTAGGTCCGGCCATAGCTGACGCCCGCGCCGGGGGGCAGCGTCTGCACCCGCGCCAGGCAGCTCTTGAGCGCCAGCACCGGTTGCAGGGGCAGCGCGGGAGGGGTGTCGGCGCAGGGGCGCAGCCCGTAAATCGCGATGCCGCACCGCACCGCGTCGAGGTGCGTCTCCGGCAGGTCGATCGTGGCGGCGCTGTTGGCGATGTGCCGCACAGGAAACGAATAACCGGCGTCCGACAGCGTCTGCAGCACGTCCATAAAGCGCGCCAATTGCTCGCGCGCGTAGGACTTGTCTGGCTCGTCTGCTGTGGCGAAATGGCTGAAGATGCCTTCCAGTTCCAACCCCGGCAGCCCGGCCAAATGCGCGACGAAGGGCAGGGCTTCGTCGGGCAGCAGGCCAAGCCGCGCCATCCCCGTATCGATCTTGATGTGCGCTTTGGCGCGGTTGCCATGCGCCCGCGCGGCCAGAGCCAGGGCTTCTGCCTGGTCAAGCTCAGTGACGGTCAGGGTCAGGTCGTGCGCGACGGCGCGCGCGGCGTCGCCCGGCGGTGTATAGCCCATGACCAGCACCGGCGCGAGGATGCCTTCTTTGCGCAGCGCGATGCCTTCGTCCACGCGCGCGACCGCCAGCCGCGTCGCCCCATGCTGGAGCGCCGTGCGCGCGATCGACACCGCCCCGTGCCCGTAGGCGTTGCCTTTGACGACCGCGATCAGCTCGACGCGCGGCCCCACATGACGCTTGAGAGCGCGGATATTGGCTCCCAGCGCGGCCAGGTCAATCTCGATATAGGTCATCGGGGGTGGCGGTTGGCGGTTCATCACAGCAGTCTCCACCGGCCAGGATTGCGCCGCGCTTCTTGCCGCGTCGTCGTAAAATCGCGCAAAACGTTCACCATTCTACTCATAAACCCCGGCGCTGGGGCCTGGCTGCCGGAAATCGCGCTTAGCTTTCTCGCTTGTGCTACGCACCACATTAATTATATGCTTATAGCGGCAAAGATTTTTAGAGGGCCTGTTGTCACACACACATTGCCTGGTTTTCAGCGACAAGGAGGTGCGCCACTCCACTTGCCCAGTTCTATTTCACACGGCTGTTGGTCACACAAATCAGCGAAATAGAGATAGATGGAGGCAGAGCACGACATGTCCAGACGTTTCACGACCCTAGTATTGACTCTGGCCGTTCTGACGGCCGCCGTCGCCGGATCCGCTTTCGCGCAGGAGGATTGTGACTTCGCCGGCGAAGTCTATATCGGCGTGATCGCCCCGCTGACGGGCGACATCCCCAAAGTCGGCCAGGACACGGTCGAAGCCGCCGAGATGGTCGTCGACGAGGTGAACGCCGAGTGCGGCTTGCAGATCGACGGCGAGAATTATGAAGTGATCATTCTCATCGAGGACAATGAGGCCAAGGCTGAGTCCTCGGTAGCCGTCGCGACGCGGCTGATCGTGGAAGAAGAAGTCCTCGCGATCATCGGCCCGCAGGCCAGCAAGCAGGCCGTGCCGACCGGCCAGGTCGCCAACGACCGCGAGACGCCGATGATCAGCCCGTGGTCCACCAACCCGGACACCACCTTCAACCGCCCGTGGGTCTTCCGCGCGGCCTTCCTTGATCCGTTCCAGGGGCCGGTCGTGGCGGGCTTCGTGCAGAGCGAGTTCGGAGCGCAGACCGCCGCCGTGCTCTACGACGTGGCGAGCGACTACCCCAAAGGTCTGGCCGAGAACTTCCGCGACGCGGCGATCGCCAACGGCATGGAAGTCGTTGCTTTCGAGAGCTTCACCACCGGCGACACCGACTTCAGCTCGCAGTTGACCAACATCATCGCCGAGAACCCCGACGTGATCTTCACGCCGCAGTATTACAACGAAGTTCCGCTGATCGTCCAGCAGGCGCGCGAGCTGGGCTACGAAGGCCCGATCGTGGGCAGCGATAGCTGGGGCACGGCGGACCTGTTGCAGTTGTGCGGCGACGCGTGCGAGGGCCTGTTCTTCAGCACGCACTATGCGCCGGACATCGCCACCGAGGTCGGCCAGACCTTCATCCAGGCTTACGAGGAGCTTTACGGCTACAAGCCGAGCGATGTCGCCGCGCTGACCTATGATGCGTTCAAGCTGCTGTTCACGGCCATCGAGAACGCAAATTCGTTGGAGCGGGCGGATGTGCGCGACGCCCTGGCCAGGATAGAGCTGTTCGAGGGCGTCACTGGCCTGATGAGCTTCGACGAGCAGGGCGACCCGATCAAGTGCGCGGTGATCATCCAGATCAAGGACGGCGCCTTCACCTACTACGACTCCGCCTGCCCAGCGGGTTTCCCACCCGAAGACGCTGAGTAGCGTAGACCAGACCCGCTCCGCCTGGGGTGCCGCATCGCATGGTGCGGCATCCCAACTCCCTGGCGGCCACCTACCTACCACGCCCAAAGCGGAGAACGAGCCGAATGGATCTGTCTTTTTTCTTTCAACAGTTGATTAATGCGCTCCAGCTTGGGAGCCTCTACGCCCTGATCGCGCTCGGCTATTCGATGGTGTACGGCGTGCTGCTGCTGATCAATTTCGCGCACGGCGACATCTTCATGGTCGGGGCGTTTCTGGGCGTCACCGGCTCGATGGTGCTGGACCTGCCCTTCGTGCCCACACTGATTCTGGCGATGATTCTGACCGGGCTGTTGGGCGTGACCATCGAGCGCGTTGCCTATAAACCGCTGCGGCAGGCGTCGCGCCTGTCGGTCGTGATCACGGCGCTCGGCGTGGGGCTGCTGCTCGAAAACGGCATGCTCGCGCTCACCGGCGCCAACCCGCGCAGCTATCCTGAAGACTTTGTCGTGACCGACAGCACGCCCTTCGGGCTGTCATTCGGCAGCGTCAGCGTGACCAACGTCAAGATTCTGGTGATCGTGCTGGCGCTCGTGCTGTTTCTGGGGCTGTATACCATTGTCCAGCGCACCAAGTGGGGCATGGCGATGCGCGCTATCTCCTACGACAAGTTCGCCGTGCCGCTGATGGGCGTCTCGCAGAACCAGATCATCTCGCTGACGTTCCTGCTCGGCACGGCGCTGGCGGCTGCCGGTGGAATTCTGTGGGGCGTCGCCTTCCCGGTGCTGAACCCCTACATGGGGATGCGTATCGGCTGGAAGGCGTTTATCGCGGCGGTCGTCGGCGGCATCGGCGACATTCGCGGGGCGATGGTGGGCGGGCTGCTGCTCGGCTTTATCGAGATCTTCGTCGTGGCCTACGGCAAGGATTTCGGCGTGTCCTCCACCTGGCGCGACCCCATCGCGTTCGGGCTGCTGCTGATCATCCTGGTCGTCCGGCCGACGGGCCTGTTCGGCGTCGCCCGCCGCCAGAAGGTGTAGGAGCCGGCCATGACCCCCCACAATTCTCGCGAATTTTCGGCGGGCGCCGCGCTGTCACTGCTGGCGGCCATCGCGATCCTGTTCGCCTTCTTTGCCTTGCCCTGGTACCAGCTTGAGGACGGCGCGGGCGCCGTGACCGGATATGACATCGTATCCGGCCCCGACGAAGAACTCGATCTCGCCGCGCGCGCGACCCATATGTTCCTCGTGGTCGTGCCGCTGGCGGCGCTGGCTGCTGGCGCGACGGCCCTGTGGGAGCTGCTGACCGGCCGCGCCCGCCGCGACGCGGCCATCACTATCCTGCTGCTGGGCGTGCTGGCGCTTGCCTACTATTACGGGACGTTCTTCTATGAAAGCCGCGCCAACGATCGCGGCGCGACTGGCTTTGTCGAAAGCGGCTTCTACGTCGCGTTAATCGCGGCGCTGGTGTTGATCGCTCAGGCGCTGATCCCGCGCCGCCGCGATGTCACGACTCCGGCCGTCGCGCCCGCTGTTGAAGCAGGGCCGTCGCAGCCCGTCGACGTGCCGCGCTGGCGCCGGCCTTTCCGCTGGCTGGGGCAGCAGTTCCGCCGCCGTCTGGGCAACGCCCCGACGATGGCTTATCTGTTCGGCGTTTGGGCAGCTATGCTGCTCGAGCGTCACGACGGAGGCTTGTTCGCCCGCCTCGTCGGGTTCCGCCGGGCGCCTAGCCTGTTCGGCGCGACCGAGATTCTGGAGCCGTTCTCCGACCTGGAGTTCAGCGGCATTCTGGCGCCTTTCTTCCCCGCGCCGACCGACAACTTCGAGCGCCCGCTCTCCGCTTCGCTTGACGCAATCGGCGATCTGGCGCGGGACATCTGGAGCGCGCTGTTCACGCAAGGCCCGCGCGATCCAGGCTTCTTCAGCCTGCTGATCGACGTGCTCACCTACGATCTGGTGATCTTCGTTATCCCGATCCTGGCGATCGTCCTGCTGCTGCGCCAACCGCTTAACACGCTGTTGGTGCGGTCTCCAGCGTGGCTGGCGGCGCTGCCGGGCAAGCCGGGCCTCGGCGCGCGGCGGCGCTTCAGCTTCTGGGTGGCGATTGTGGTGCAGTTGGTGCTGCTCTATCTGGCGCTTGACGTGTGGAGCAGCGAGAACGACTATCGCGAGCTGGTGCTGATGTATATCGGCGTCAACATCATGCTGACCGTCAGCCTCAATCTCGTCAACGGCTACATGGGCGAGTTTTCCGTCGGGCACGCCGGGTTCATGGCCGTTGGGGCATACGTCTCCGCTGTGCTGACGATGTGGCTGTTCGTCGACGAGCCGGTTTTTGGAGACGCGGCGCTCTCGCCGGACCTGGGCCTGCCCTACGGCTTCCTGATCGCGCTGGTGGCGGGCGGCGTGGCCGCCGGGATCGCGGCGTTGATCGTGGCGGTTCCGTCCTTCCGCACGCGCGGCGACTACCTGGCAATTGTGACGCTGGCGTTCAATTTCATCGTGATCGGCGTGATCAACAACATTCCGGCGGTCGGCGGGCCGCGTGGGTTGAACGGCGTCCCGCTGTGGACCGACTTACGCTGGGTGTTCGTCATGGCAGTGCTGTCCATCCTGGCGATCTACAGCCTGGTGTCCTCGACCTTCGGCAAAGGGATCATCGCCATCCGCGAGGACGAGATCGCCGCGGAGCTGATGGGCGTCAACACTCGCCGCGTCAAGCTGGTGGCGTTTATCGTCTCGTCGTTCATCGCGGGGGTGGCGGGCGGCCTGTTCGCTCACGTTCTGGCCTATGTCAACCCCGGCACCTTCGGCATCCTCAAGTCAACTGAGGTCCTGGTGATGGTCTATCTCGGCGGGATGGGCAGCATCAGCGGCTCGGTGATCGCCGCCGTGCTGTTCACGATCCTGATCGAAGGGCTGCGTCCGCTGGCGGTGCTGAAGTGGGTCGCCATTCCGCTGGTGCTGATCTTGCTGATGCTCTATCGCCCGCAGGGGCTGTTCGGCTTCCGCGAGATCAAGCTGAATCTCGGCGGCATTCGCCCTGAGGAACCGGAGGAAGAACTCGAACCGTCTACCGTGGCGATCCAGGAGGCTCCCGATGACGCTGCTGCAGATTAACAACCTGTCTCACTACTTCGGCGCCCTGAAAGCGGTGGACGGCTTTAATATCACGCTGGAGGAAGGCGAGCTGGTGGGGCTGATCGGCCCCAACGGCGCGGGGAAAACGACCATCTTCAACCTGGTCACGGGCGCCTATCGCGCCAGCGAAGGCGAGATCGTCTTCCAGGGGCAGAATCTGGTCGGCAAGCCGCCCCACGCCATTAACGCCGTCGGGATCAGCCGCACTTTCCAGACGATCCGCCTGTGGAACATGATGAGCACGCTCGACAACGTGCGCGTCGCCCACCACGCCCACCTCGATTACTCGCTGCTGGACGCGTTCCTCGGCCTGCCGCGCTACTGGCGGCGGGAGCGCGACATCACCGAAGAATCGCTGGCGCTGCTGCGCCTGTTCGGCCTGGATCGCTACGCGGACGAGCCGGTCAAAAACCTGCCGTATGGCGCGCAGCGGCGGGTCGAGATCGTGCGCGCGCTGGCCTCCAAGCCCAAGCTGCTGCTGCTCGACGAGCCGGCGGCGGGCATGAACCCGCAGGAGATCGGCGCGTTGATGGACTTCATCCGCTGGATTCGAGACCGCTTCTCGCTGACGATCTGGTTGATCGAGCACCAGATGCGGCTGGTGATGAATGTCTGCGAGCGGATCAAAGTGCTGGACTTCGGCGCGACGATTGCCGAGGGAACGCCGGAGCAGGTGCGCAACGATCCGCGCGTGATCGAAGCCTATCTGGGCGAGCAAGGAGCGGTGATCTGATGCTATTCAGTGTGAGCGATCTTCACGTCTCATATGGCAACATCCGCGCCGTGCACGGCGTCTCCTTCGAGGTCGATGAAGGCGAGATTGTCACGCTGATCGGCGCGAACGGCGCGGGAAAATCGACGATCCTGAATACCATCGCCGGGCTGCACCAGCCAGATCGCGGCGAGATCCGCTATCGCGGCGAGAACCTCGCGGCGCTGGGCGCGCATCAGATCGTCAAGCTGGGGCTGTCGCTCGTGCCGGAAGGCCGCCGTATCTTCGGCAACCTGACGGTCTACGAGAACCTGCGGCTGGCGGGATACCAGCTGCGGCGCGATGAGCTGAGCCGTCGCATCGCGCGCGTCTTCGAGTATTTTCCGCGCCTGGAAGAGCGGCGCGGGCAGCTTGGCGATACGCTCTCCGGCGGCGAGCAGCAGATGCTGGCCGTTGGGCGGGCGCTGGTAACTGGCGGGGCGTTCATGCTGCTTGACGAGCCGTCAATGGGGCTGGCGCCGCTGCTGGTCCAGCATATTTTCCAGATTCTCGGCGAGATCAACGCGGCAGGGACGACGATCCTCCTGGTGGAGCAGAACGCGCACATGGCGCTTAAGCTGGCGCACCGGGGCTACGTGCTCGAAACCGGCAGTATCGTGCTGTCCGGCCCCAGCCACGATCTGGCGAGCAGCCCGGACGTGCAGAAGGCGTATCTGGGCGGGTAGATCGTCCGGCCGTTTCGGCGCGGTGGATGCGCGAGGCGCTGGCGGGCCGGGCGTCCGGTCGCCGGACAGGCCCGCCAGCGCGGCGACACCTCACGCCTCGCCATTCGCCGGGCTTGCCTGCTCGCGCACCATCTGTAGCTCGTGCTCGAGCTTCTCCAGCTCGTCGCTGCCCGACATCATCTGGATCATGTCCTCGCGTGAGAGGTCGCCTTTGGGGAAGGTGCCCAGCGTGCGCCCGCGCTTGAGGATGGTGAACCGATCGCCAATGGGGTAAGCGTGGTGCGGGTTGTGTGTAATGAGAATTACCGCGATGCCGCGCGCTCGCGCCTGCGCCACGTAGCGCAGCACCGTCCCGGCCTGCTTGACGCCCAGTGCCGAGGTCGGCTCGTCGAGAATCAGGACCCGCGCGCCAAAGTGCACCGCGCGCGCGATCGCGACGGACTGCCGCTCGCCGCCCGACAGCGTGCCGACGGGCTGCTCCGGGTCGCGGATGTCGATTCCAATCTGGTGCAGCTCCTCGCGGACGATCTGATTGGCGCGCCGGATGTCGAAGCGCCGCAGCGGGCCTCGCCCAACAGTCGGCTCTGAGCCGAGAAAGAAGTTCCGCGTGATGCTCATCAACGGGATCATCGCCAGGTCCTGGTAGACGGTGGCGATTCCATGATCGAGCGCGTCACGCGGCGAGTTGAAGCTCACCCGCTGGCCGGATACCCGGTATTCCCCCTCGTCCGGCTGGTAGACGCCGGAGAGGATCTTGATTAGCGTGGACTTGCCCGCGCCGTTATCGCCCAGCAAGCACATCACCTCGCCGGGATACAGGTCCATTGAGACCTCGCGCAGCGCGATGACCGTGCCGAAATACTTCGAGATGTCGCGCACTTCGACGATCGGCGTCCGCTCGCTCATCTCACTTCGCCTCCGCCGCCCGCTTGCGAATGTAGTTGTTGACCAGCACCGCGACGATCAGCATCCCGCCCAGGAAGACCATGAACCAGTCCGAATCGACGCCCGTGTAGACGATGCCTTGCTGCACCATGCCGACCGTCAGCGCGCCGAAGACCGCGCCCAGCGCCGAGCCATAGCCGCCGGTGAGCAGCGTGCCGCCGATGACCACGGCGATGATCGCGTAGAACTCGCGCTGCTCGCCGCGCAGGGTATCCGCGCCGCCTGCCGAGATCACCTGGATCGCGGCTACCAGCCAGGCTGCCAGCGCCGTCCCCATGAACAGGATAATCTTGATGCGGTTGACCGGCACGCCGACGTTGCGCGCCGCCATCGCGTCGCCGCCGATGCCGAAAATCCAGTTGCCGGGCCGCGTGCGCAGCAGGATATACGTTGCCAGCGCCGCGATCAGCAGCCACCACAAGATCGAGATCGGAAACTCCGCTGGCAGCCCGCGCGCGGACGCCGGGTCGGTGATGCGGAACCCGCTGGCGAAGACCTTGTAGGCCGTGTCGTAGCCGTCCACCGCCTTGATGCCGCCGACCTGCGTGCGGCCAGTGATCAGGCGCGTCATGCCGACCGTGGCGCCGCGAATAATAAACAGGCTGCCCAGCGTGATAATGAACGAAGGGAGCTTGGTGCGGACCACCAGGATGCCGTTGATCGCGCCGACCAGCAGCGAGCCGGCGAGCGCCACGCCCAGCGCGGGCCAGATATTCCAGCCATAATGCACGGTGAGGATCGTCACCGCCATGCCCGCGCCGCCGATGATCGAGCCAATGGAGAGGTCGAACTCGCCGCCGATCATCAGCAGCGAGACCGCCACCGCCAGAATGCCGAGTTCTGAGGCGACTTCCAGGAAGTTCGCCGTCGCGCGCAGGCTGACAAAGCCGCGATCCTGGGCGATGATCGCGAACAGCACCCAGACCAGGATCGCGCCGCTGATGCCGCCCAGCTCCGGGCGCTTAAACAGCTTGCGGAGAATGCTGTCGCGCAGCAATCTCTCTTCGCGCTTTTCTTGAGGCTTTTCGGCCATTGCCTTGGTCGCCATAACCGCCTTCTTCCACGAACGGCGCGCCGCGCACAGCCGTCCGGCCTGCTACAAAGTCTCATTCCGGGGCGCGGCGATCGCCGCGCCCCGGTGCTCATAAGCGTGCTGGCAGAGCGTGTCCGCCTCGCTCAGGCGTTAGCGCGTGCCGCGCGCCGCGTAGTCGATCACCTGGGCGGCCGTTTCCTGCGTCACGAAACCGGGGCCGGTGGGGATCAGCAGCGCGCCGGGCGTGTTGAGGTTCTCGAGATACAGCGTCAGGTAGACAATCGGCAGGTAGCCCTGCATGTACTGCTGCTGGTCGATGGCGAACAGCATGTTGCCGTCGCGGATCGCCTCCAGCACTTCCGGGCCGAGGTCGAAGGTCGCCAGCAGAGTGGCGCCAAGCAACTGCTGATCCGTCAGCGCCTGAAGCGCGGGGAGCGCGCTGCCGGGGCCGAGCGTCATGATCGCGTCGATTGACTCGTCGGCGGTCAGCGCCGCGCTGATGCGGTTGGCCGCGTCGGTCGGGTCGGCCAGATCGACCGCCAGCACTTCCACCGCGCCCCCAGCCTCAGCCATCGCGTCGGCGAAGCCCTGGCAGCGCAGATCCAGGCCCACATTGCCCACTTCGTGATTGACGCACAGCGCGTTGGTTGCGCCCGCGTCCGCCATGCGCTGGCCGCCGCCATAGCCCGCTTCGTACTCCGTCTGGCCGATATGCGCCAGCACGCCCAGCTCCTCCGCGACCTCCGAGCCGGAGTTGATCGAGATCACCGGGATACCGGCGGCGACGGCCGCCTGAACCGAGGGGCCGAGCGCGTCCGCGTCGGGCACTGAGACCACCAAACCGTCCGGCTCGGACGCGACCACCGCGTCAATCAACTGGGCCATCTCCACCATGTTAAAGGTGGCGGGCGCCTGATATTCCACGGTGACGCGCATGTCCACGCCGGCCTGGTCGACGCCGTTCTTCACCACTGACCAGAACGGGTCAGCGGCCTGCCCGTGCGTGACGACGACGATCCGGTAGGGGCGCATTTCCTGGGCGGCGACGGCGCCCGCCAGCCCGGCAGTGACGATCAGGACAAGCAGGATACTCAACAGGCGTTTCATCGCAAAACCCTCCTTGTAGGCGTTCACTAAGTACGTTTTCGGGGAATAACACACGGCCCGTGTCGCGCAGCGGCACCTCCTTTCACGTAGACCAGGCTGAGTTCAGTTGGGCTTCATCACATCCTCGATTTCGCGGAGACAAACGACGCGCCCCTCGTGCCGTGACCGGGTGGCCGCCAGGCAGGCGATCAGCGCAGCGCGCGCGTCGGCGGCGCCCACCACGGGCGGACGGTCGTGCAGCAGGCACTCGACAAAATGCTCCAGCTGCCGGGTATACGCCGGGCCGAAGCGCTGCGGGAAATGCGGCACCACGTCGTGCGTGACGCCGTCGCGGTTCAGCAGCAGAAGCGGCGTCTCGCGCAGGTAGCCGATCTCAAGCGTGCCCAGCGCGCCGACCACCTCGCAGCGGATGTCGTAGCCGTAGATCGCCGTGCGGCTGACCTCGACGTTCCCCAGGCCGCCGCGCGCGAAGCGGACGTTGATCATCGCGGTGTCTGCGTCGCCAACGCTCGCCAGCTCCGGGTAAACCAGCGACGCGGTCTCGGCGTAGACGCGCTCGATCTCGTCATCCATCAGCCAGCGGAGGCTGTCGAAGTCGTGGATCGCCATATCCACGATCAGGCCGCCGCTGACGGCGGGATTGGCGAATTCCAGGCTGGTGCGGTGCGGGTCGCGCCCGATGGAGCGGATCATGACCGGCTGCCCGATCACACCCGCGTCGATCTTCCGTCTGGCTTCGACATACCCCCGGTCGAAGCGGCGCATGAAGCCGACCTGGAGCGGCACCCCGGCGCGCTCAACCGCGCCAATCGCCTCGTCCGTCGCCTCAAGCGTAAGCGCTAGCGGCTTCTCGCAGAAGATCGCCTTTCCCGCTTGGGCAGCTTCGCGGACGACCTCGGCGTGCGTGCTGGTGGGGCTGGCGACGATGACCGCCTGGACGCGGGGATCGGCGAGCAGGTCACGGTAGTCGGCAAAAGCCTGAACGCCCAGCGCGCTGAAATCGGCAAGCGCGGCGGGGTCCGGGTCCGCAACGGCCAGCAGGCCGGCGCCTTCGATCTGGCGCGCCGTGTGTGTGGCGTAGACGCGCCCCATCCGCCCCAGCCCGATCACCCCGATGCCGACCCGTGCCATGCCGCGCCTCCTCCGTAACCTAAGACTATACCGGAAAGTCTAGCTGTTCGAACGCTGCCTTTCGCCCTGGTCCAGAGGGTTTTCCACCACACCCGCACACACATAGTACGTTTGTTTCCGGCGCCGTGTCAAATGTGCGCCCCTCGGTCCC
>DAOKYY010000008.1:0-78753 GCA_035325905.1 Aggregatilineaceae bacterium
GGGCAGCCCCCTGGGAGAGTCGGCCGTCGCCAACCACCCCCTCCGCACGTCACCCCGTTTCGATCGCCTTATCACCCCGCACAATAAGCGCCTCTCCCGATCCAAACCGAACGTCTGTGTGCCGGATTTTGCCCGGCTTCTTCCGCGCGCCATATTTTGGCGCCAAAGGAATTTTGACACACCTTTCCCTTTATGCTACCCTCATACAGACTTGTTCTAATTGGAACAATTACGCCCTAACTAACCTCGTATTCTGGAGGTTTCGCCAGTGCTATCCGAATACGCGCCAATCGCTGCCTTGTTGATTATTTCGGTAGTTATGGGCGTGATCATCTTATTTATTTCACGTATCTTCGGCCCCTTCAGGCCCACAGCGCGCAAGCTCGCTCCTTACGAAAGCGGTATGGAGCCGTATGGCGAGGCTATCCGGCGCATCCCCGTGCAGTTTTACCGCGTTGCCGTGCTGTTTATCCTCTTCGACATCGAAGTGATCTTCTTCCTTCCCTGGGCTGTGGTATTCCGGGACCTCGCCTCGTATGGTCTGGTCATCATGGGCGCCTTCTTCTTTATCCTGACCGTTGGGTTCGTTTACGAATGGAAAGTCGGAGGCCTGGAATGGGAGTAACGCAGAAACTTGGCGATATGGGGATCGTCACCGTTCGCCTTGAAGACGCGGTGAACTGGGCGCGCACGCGCGCCATGTGGCCGATGCTGTTCGGACTGGCCTGCTGCGCGATCGAGATGATGAGCGCGCAGGCATCCGTGTATGATATGTCCCGTTTTGGAATGGAGCTGATGCGCCCCAGCCCGCGCCAGAGCGACCTCATGATCGTGGCTGGGCGGTTGTCTCGCAAGATGGCTCCCGTGCTGCGCCAACTCTACGATCAGATGCCTGAGCCGAAATGGGTGCTGAGCATGGGAGACTGCGCGTCGTGCTCCGGCGTGTTCAACAATTACGCGCTCGTTCAGGGCGTTGACGAGATCGTCCCGGTGGATGTCTACGTCGCGGGCTGCCCGCCGCGCCCAGAGCAGTTGATTCACGGCATTCTGGCGCTTCACGAGCGCGTCAAGCAAGAGCGTATCACGGACTGGGCGTAGCGATCTCGCTTGCCTGAGCCGACTCTTTGATAATCACACAAATAAGCCGGTGAGAGCGCGATGACGACCTTTGAGCAGAAGCTCGAAATAGCCAAAACCATTCAGACTGCGCTGCCGGAAGCGGTCGTGCGGGCCTATGAGTTTCGCGGCGATGTGACCCTGGTGATTGACCCGGCTCATATCGTCGAGGTGTGTCGCTATTGCCGCGACACCGCCGGTCTGGACTTTGACATGCTCTCCGGCGTGAGCGGAGTGGACTACTACCCAGACTCGCCCCGGTTCGCGCTGGTTTATCACCTGTATTCGCTGCGCCAAAACCAGTCCATCGAGCTGAAGGTATTCGCCGCCGATGACGACGAGCCGGCAATCGACAGCGTGACGGGGGTCTATCCGGCGGCTAACTGGTTCGAGCGCGAAGCCTTTGATATGTTCGGAATACACATCAACAACCATCCTGACCTGCGGCGCATCCTTATGCCTGCGGATTGGGAGGGCAATCCCTTGCGCAAGGACTATCCTCTCGGCTACGAGACGGTCCAGTTCTCGTTTAACTTTGACGAAGTCAACAAGCACAAGCCCTACGCCAAAGAGTAGAGTCCGAGAGTGGAGCGAGACGACATGACCCGGATCGAAGACAGCCAGTGGCAGGGCGATCTGAATGACCTGAGAGGGCTGGTCAGCGAGCGCGCTCTGGCGGGCGAGACCATGGTCCTCAATATGGGTCCGCAGCACCCAAGCACACATGGCGTGCTGCGCTTGCTGCTGGAGCTTGAGGGCGAGGAGATTATCAACTGCGCCCCTGATATCGGTTATCTACACACCGGTATCGAGAAGAATATGGAGTCCAAGCGGTACGAGCAGGCGCTCACGATGACGGACCGCATCGACTACCTCAACAACATGGGGAACAATCTGGCGTACTGTCTGGCAATCGAAAAGCTCTCTGGCCTGGACGTGCCGCCGCGCGCCCAGTATTTGCGCGTTCTGCTGGCCGAGATGACGCGCATCAACAGCCACCTGGTCTGGCTGGGCACCCATGCGCTGGACCTCGGCGCGCTGAGCTTTCTGCTTTTTTGCTTCCGCGAGCGCGAGCGTATCCTTGACATCTTCGAGATGGTCTCCGGCCAGCGAATGATGACCAGCTATTTCCGTCCTGGCGGCGTCTGGCGCGATGTCGTGCCGGAGTTCGAGCCGGCGGTGCGCGACTTTCTTAACTACTTCCCAGCCCGTATTGACGAGTATGAGCGCATCCTGACCGAGAACCCGCTGTGGCTGGACCGCACGCAGGGCATCGGCTTCATCTCAGCCGAGGACGCGATCCGGTACGGGTGCAGCGGGCCAACGCTGCGCGGGTCTGGCGTAAACTGGGACATCCGCAAGGCGATGCCCTACAGCAGCTACGACGACTTTGAGTTCGACGTTCCGCTGGGGCAACATGGCGACGTGTATGACCGCTACATGGTGCGGGTGCAGGAAATGCGCCAGAGCGTGCGGATCATTCAGCAAGCCATCGATCGCCTGCCGGATGGACCGTTCCGCTCCGAGAACCGCAAGTACGTTCCGCCGCCGCGCTCCGAGCTAGGTCACAGTATGGAAGCGGTCATCCACCACTTCAAGCTGTGGACGGAAGGCTTCCGCCCGCCGAAGGGCGAGGTTTACGTGAGGGTCGAAAGCCCACGGGGCGAGCTGGGGTGTTTCCTGGTCAGCGACGGCAGCCCCAAGCCCTGGCGCGTGCATTTCCGCACGCCGAGCTTTGTGCATCTCAGCGCGCTGCCGGTGATGACAAAGGGCTATCTGATCGCTGACGTGGTCGCGATCATCGGGAGCATTGACATTGTGCTGGGTGACTGCGACCGCTGATCGTCGCCGCGCCGGACGTTGAGACTTTGGAGACCTGCCGTGCTGGCCGAAAAATACACCGATCGAATTGAACGCATTTTCTCGAAGTATCCAGACAAGCGGTCCGCGATTATGGACCTGCTGTATCTGGCGCAGGAAGAATACGGCTGGCTGAGCGAGGACGCGCTGGAAGAAGTCGCGGCGCTGGTCGACGTAGACCCGACCCAGGCGCATTCCATCGCCGGCTTCTACACGATGTACTCCGAGAAGCCGAAGGGGAAGTACTGGTTCCAGGTGTGCACCGACCTGCCGTGCGCGCTGCGCGGCGCTGATGATTTCTATCGCCAGTTGTGCGAATTGCTTGGCGTCGAGGACGGCGGGACTAGTGAAGACGGCCTGTTCACGGTCGAGCAGGTGATGTGCCTGGCGGCGTGCGACAAGGCGCCGATGATGCAGTGCAACTTCCATTATCACGAGAACCTGGACCTGGAGAAGGTCAGGGCGCTGATCGATCGGCTGCGCGCCGAGGCGGCAGCGCCGGCAGAGGAATGACCGCTGCGTTGCGCGTAGTGGACCTGGGCGAGGACGATTACGACGCGGTCCTCGCGTTGTGGCAGGCGGCGGGGCTGGCGATCAAGCCCGCCGGGCGGGACAGCCGCGCGCAGTTCGCCGCGCAACTGGCGAGCGGGCTTCAGCAGGTGATTGGCGCGCGGAGCGGGGAACGGCTGGTTGGCGTGATCGTCGCGACGCACGATGGGCGCAAGGGGTGGCTCAATCGCCTGGCGGTCCATCCCGACTTCCGCCGGCAGGGGATCGCGCGGGCGCTGGTCGACGAGGCCGAGCGCGCGCTGCGGGCCAAGGGCCTGCGGATTTTCGCGGCGCTGGTGGAAGGGCCGAATGACGCCAGCCTGGCGCTGCTTGCCACAGCCGGTTATCTGGCTCACCCGGATATCCAGTACCTCAGCAAGCGCGACGACGCGGATGTTTAGCACCAAGCTTGATTGACCTGAGTTCTTGATCGGCGTGACGCAGATCGGCATAGAGACGGGATAGACTCATGGAACATATTCTGCTGCGCGATCTCGACATTCCCGACATCGGGCAGTTTGATACTTATGTCGCCCACGGCGGCTACGAAGGGCTGAAGAAAGCAGTTCGCGAGCACACGCCCGCAGAGGTGATCCAGATCGTGCTGGATTCGAACCTTCGGGGCCGGGGTGGGGCGGGCTTCCCGACCGGGCGCAAGTGGAGTTTCATCCCGAAGGACGCGCCGGTCAAGTATGTGACGGTTAACGCCGACGAGAGCGAGCCGGGCACGTTCAAGGACCGCCAGCTGCTTGAGAAAAACCCGCACCAGGTGATTGAGGGCGCGCTGATCGCGGCCTACGCCATCCAGGCGACAGCGGTCTATATTTACTGTCGCGGCGAGTTCTGGGATTTGGCGCACGCGCTTGAGGAGCAGATCGAGGTCGCACGGCAGAATAACCTCGCCGGCGACAATATTCTTGGCGGCGAGTGGAGCTGCCCGATCTACGTCCACCTGGGCGCCGGAGCGTACATCTGCGGCGAGGAGAGCGCGCTGCTGAACAGCCTGCAAGGGCTGCTGGGGCAGCCGCGCGTGCGCCCGCCGTTCCCCGCGCAGCAAGGCGGCGGCCTGTATTACGCGCCGACCGTTGTCAACAACGTCGAGACGCTGGCGAATGTGCCCTGGATCGTCGTCAATGGCGCCGCCGCGTACAAGGCGATCGGCACGCCGGAAAGCCCCGGCCCCAAGATTTTCTGCTTGAGCGGGCATATCGCCCGGCCGGGCAACGTCGAGCTGCCGCTTGGAATCACATTCCGCGAGCTGATTTACGAGCATGGCGGCGGCATCCCTGGCGGCAAGAAACTCAAAGCAATCTTGCCTTCAGGCGCCAGCGGCCCGGTGCTCCCGGCGACGGACGAAGTGCTCGACGCGCCGCTCACATATGAGAGTGTGGTCAAGCTCGGCAGCACGCTTGGCTCGGCGTCGTTCATCCTCATGGACGAGACGACCGACATGGTGTGGGCTGCCGGCAAGATGACGCACTTCTTCAAGCATGAAAGCTGCGGCAAGTGCACGCCGTGCCGTGAAGGCACCTATTGGCTGGAGCGCATTTACCGCCGCGTGCTGGAAGGTGATGGCACCCTGCACGATCTGGAGCTGCTCAAGACGGTTCCGCGTAATATGCAGGGCGGCGTGACGCTCTGCGCGCTAGGCGAGTTTGCCGCGAACCCGGTGCTCTCGACGATCCAGCACTTCTACGAGGAATATGAGGCATACGTCCGCAAGGCCGAAACCAGCCGCGAGGCTCAGCAGGCTGCGGAGCAGATGGACGACTACACGCGCGCGGCGGCCGGCGAGTTCCCCGAAGCCGTGGGGCAGGGTGGCGTTCGGTGACTGACATGACCGGCGCGCTCGACCTGCCTGCCGCCGGTGTCCCGGCGATCCTGCTGCTGACCGAGACGATCGAGCAGCAGCCGGACGAGCCGGTGAATTACCTGCTGCGCGGTGAAGCGTGGTTGCGCGCTGGAGACAGGCGCCGGGCGGCGGATGACTTCGTGATGGCGCGCGATCTTGCTGCTCGGCGCTTCGCGCAGAGCGCGTGGGGCTATCTCGATCAGGCGTATTGCGACCGGGCGCAGGCCGGTCTCGCCGCGTGCCAGGGGGCGCTGCCGGCCGGCGTGCCCCTGGAAGATGAAGATCAAGCGCGTCGCGAGGCGCGGCGCATCGTTGAGGCAGACTCGCTCTAGTGGCTTAAGCGACGACGTGAACGCTCTGTTCCGCTGAGGAGCAACATGGCTGAACTCGTAACTTTTTACGTCGATGGTCAGGCGTATCAGGTGCCAAAAGGGACGAACCTGGTTGACGCCGCCAAAATGCAGGGGATCGATATCCCTGTTTTCTGCTATCACCCGAAGCTGGACCCGGTGGGCATGTGCCGCATGTGCCTCGTCGAGCTGGGATCCGTTTCGGTCAATCGTGAGACCGGCGAGGTCGAGCGCGACGAGCACGGCCAGCCGGTGATCCGCTGGATTCCCCGGCTACAGACGGCCTGCACCCAGACCGTGACCGAAGGGCTGACGGTCCGCACCACGACCGATGCGGTGGTGCGCGGGCGCGACAGCATCCTGGAGTTCTTGCTGACGAGCCACCCGCTCGACTGCCCGGTGTGCGACAAAGGCGGCGAGTGCCCGTTGCAGAATCTGACGATGGGCTACGGGCCGGGCCGCTCGCGCTTTGTGTTCGACGACAAAATTCGGCTGGACAAGCACGTGCCGCTGGGCGAGCTGATCTACCTCGACCGCGAGCGGTGTATCCAGTGCGCGCGCTGCACTCGTTTCTGTGACGAAATTGTCGGCGACGATGTGCTGGCGTTCCACGAGCGGGGGCGGCGCCTGCAAATCGTGACGATCAGCGACCCGCCGTTTGACACCAAGTTCAGCGGCAACACGACCGATATCTGCCCGGTGGGCGCTCTGACGACGGCCGACTTCCGTTTCGGGGCGCGCCCCTGGGAGTTGGAAGAAGAAGCGACGATTTGCCCGCATTGCCCGGTGGGATGCAATCTGAGCGCCGGCACGCGCCTGGATCGCGATTCCGGCGGGCGGAAAGTCATCAAGCGGATCATGCCGCGCCAGAACGAGTGGGTCAACGAGATCTGGATTTGCGACAAAGGGCGCTTCGGCCATCACCACTCGCGCGCCGAGGGGCGTCTTGAGCAGCCTATGATGAAGCAGGGGCGGGAGTGGGTGCCGGTCGATTGGGCGACGGCCTACGACACCATCGCCGCGCGCTTGAAGCAGCACGGCAATTCGCTCGGCGTGCTCGGCGGCCCGGATCTGTCGAATGAAGACCTGTGGGCGCTGCGCAAGCTGGCCGAGCTGACCGCGCCGGACGCGCCGCTGGGCACCTGGCCGGCGTCCATGACTGGCGGCGACCTCGTTGCGCAGGTAGGCGTAGGGAGCGGCACGCGGCTGCGCGACGCCGGTTCCGAGACCGCAATCCTGGTGATCGCGTCTGATTTCGAGGAGGAAGCGCCGATCTGGTGGCTTCAGGTCAAGCAGGCGGCGGACCGGGGCGCGACGCTCGTCGTCGCCAACGCCCGCCCGACCAAGCTCGATCGCTACGCCACTGCGACGGTGCGCTACCGCTACGGCGAGGCGGCTGGCGTGGTGGATGGCTTCCTGGCGCGCGCGCTCCAGCGTGGAACGCCCGCCAGCGTCACGGAGGCGCGCGCGCCGGGTCTGGCTGAGCTTCAGTCGATGCGGCGCGAGGGCGAGATGGCGCACGTCGAGGTCGCGGACGCGCTGCTCGGCGCGGAGAACCTGCTGATCTTCGCGGGCGGCGAAGGCTTGTCGCTGGCCGGACATCGCGATCTGATGCAAGCGGCGGCCAATCTGCTGATCGTGTCGGGGCGCGCGGGCCGGGACAATAGCGGCCTGGTGGCAGTCTGGCCCGGCGCGAACATGCAGGGCGCGTACGATATGGGCTTCTCCGCCGAGGCGACGCAGGCCCTGCTGAATCATCCGCCCAAGATGTGGATCATCGCCGGAGCGAACCCGGTCGAAGAAGACTCGCGCGCCGCCGAGGCGATCCGTGGCGCTGAATTTGTTGTCGCGACGGCGCTGTTCATGACGCCAACCGCTGAGGAAGCGGACCTGGTTCTGCCGCGCCAGAGCTTCGCCGAGCGCGATGGCTCGTTCACGAACGGCCTGCGCCGCGTGCAGCGATTCAATCCCGTCCAGGGTATTATCGGCGAGTCTCTGCCGGACTGGCGTATATTCGCCAACATCGGCGAGCGGCTGGGCGGCCCGCATGCGCGGATTTCGGCGGGCGCGGTGATGCGCGACATCAACGCGGCGATCCCCGGCTACGCCGAAGCGAGCTACCCGCGCCTGGCGCACGTCGAGGAGCAGTTCCCGCTCGTCGGCGGTGACGACCTGTACTACGGCGGCACCTCGTATTTCAACCTGGCGGGGCTGGGCTATCCAATCCCGCCTGTAGCCGAGAACGAGGCGGCGGCTCTGCCGGTGCGACCGGTCCAGCGCGCCGAACCGGCGAGGGGGAACGGTCTGACGGCCGTCCCGGTGCGGCTGCTGTACGATCGCGGCCCGCTGTTCGAGCCGAGCAAGCTCATGCACCAGCGCGTGCCGGAGCCGTATATTGAGCTGAACGCCGCCGACGCAGAACGGCTGGGTGTCGCCGCCGGCGATCACGTGGCGATCAGCGGCGAGGGCTTCCGCGCCGAAGTCATCGCGCGGGTTGACGAGTGCGCGCCTATGGGTTACGCGCTGCTACCGCTGCAACTCGCGCATGAGCCGATGCCGACCGTTCCGGTCGCCTGTTCCGTTCAGAAGATCGGGGAGTAGTCCGGACAATGTTTGGACCAGGAGAATCCGCCACCATCATCGAGTGCACGTCCAACGCGACCTGCACGACCGTTCACGCGATCTTTACGAGCCTGCTGCTGTTCTTGATCCTGCTGACCGGGTTCGCGTATATGACGCTGTGGGAGCGACGGCTGATCGCATGGTTCCAGGCGCGCATCGGGCCGAACCGCGCCGGGCCAGCGGGCCTGCTCCAGCCGGTCGCCGACGGCCTCAAGCTGATCTTCAAGGAAGACCTGACGCCGCGCGACGCCCAGCGCGTGATCTTCTGGCTGGCCCCGCTGATCAAGATGGTCCCGGCGATTGTGGTGGTCGCGGTGGTGCCGCTTGGACCGGACATCACGGTCCCCTGGTTCGACGGCAAATGGTACCGCATGACGCAGGGTCTGACCGACCCGAACATCGGCGTGCTGTGGATTCTCGGCATCACCAGTATCGGCATCTATGGGATCGTGCTGGCGGGCTGGGCGAGCAACAATAAGTACGCGATTCTGGGCGGCCTGCGGTCTTCCGCGCAGATGATCAGCTACGAGCTGAGCATGGGGCTGGCCGTGGCCGTTCCGGTGCTGCTGGCCGGGTCGATGAGCGTCGGCGACATTATCGAGGCGCAGAACGATCCGCCGATCCTCGGCTGGTACGTTTTCCAGAACCCGCTGGCGGCGGCGATCCTGTTCATCGCGCTGCTGGCCGAAGTGAACCGCGCGCCGTTCGACATGCCCGAAGCCGAGCAGGAGCTGACGGCCGGGTATCACACCGAATACAGCGGGATGAAATTCGCGCTCTTCTATCTCGCGGAATACATCGGCATGATCACGGTGAGCATGGTCGCGGCGGCCCTGTACCTCGGCGGCTATCACTTCTTCCTGGTGGACCGCTTCCCGCTGCTTGGCCCGCTGGTGTATGGCGTCAAGGTCTTCCTGTTGCTGTCCGGCATGGTCTGGATTCGGGCGACGCTGCCGCGCATCCGCTATGACCGCCTGATGATGCTGGGCTGGAAGGTGATGCTGCCGCTGGCGATGGTCGCCGTCGCCTGGACCGCGATCGCGGTCTTCCTGGCCGAGGAGCTTGGCAAGGGCGTGACGGCGGTCTTCGCGCTGATCGCGCTGGCGCTGTTCTTTGGCGGCGCGCAGTGGTGGCTGACGCGGATCGGGCACAAGGCCGAAGGCGCAGCCGGGGCGGGGCGCGTCGAGCGTGTGTCGCTCTCCGGGCAGGTGAAGCCGGGTCGCTGAGGCCGGCCAACGGGTGGTCGCCGGGCGCTGGCGATCAGACGGATGCTGACATCGACGGATCAACGAGACAGGCGAGTGTCTGATGAATGTGATACGTGGCTTTATGCAGACCTTCAAGTATCTGCTTGAAGATAAAGTAACCGTTCAGTACCCTGAGCAGGAGCGTCCGGTCCGCGAGCGGTTTAAGGGACGCCACGCGCTCAAACGCTATGACAATGGGCTGGAAAAGTGCATCGGCTGTGCGCTGTGCGCGGCAGCCTGCCCGGCAGACGCGATCTGGGTCGAGGCGGCGGAAAACACCGACGAGGAGCGTTACAGCCCCGGCGAGCGGTACGCCAAGACCTACGAGATCAATATGCTCCGCTGTATTTTCTGCGGGTACTGCGAGGACGCCTGCCCGACGGAAGCGATTGTGCTGGAGCATGAGTACCGGCTGACCTTCAGCGACCGGCGCGACGCGATCTACACCAAGGATATGCTGATCGATCCGCCACCGCCCGGCATGCCTGATACGCCGCAGGAAACCGAGCCGGGCCGCTTCACGCGCTCGATCCCGGAGATGAAAGACCCGCTGTAGGCGGCTGGCGCTGACCGCGCAGACGGCTTGGCGTGCCGATCGAGTTGCGCTACACTGCACGGAGCGCTGCCGGTGCTCAAGGGAACTATTAGCCGGTCGAATTGACAGGACGGCACTTGAATGGAACTAACGCTTTTCATCATCGTTGGCGCGGTAGCGGTCGCCTCCGCCGTGTTGATGCTGATCAGCCAGAACGCGGTGCACTCGGCGCTGTTCCTGGTGGTCAACTTCGCGTGCATCGCCTTTTTCTTCCTGATGCTCAGCGCGGCATTCCTGGCGATGGTGCAGATCACCGTGTACGCCGGGGCGATCATGGTCCTGTTCCTGTTCGTGATCATGCTGCTTGGCTCCGAGCGGCTCTACCCTGAGCAGCATCCCCGCTTTCCGTGGATGGTGCCTGCGGCCATCGCCCTGGCCCTCATCTTCCTGCTGGCGGTCAGCCTGGCGGTGATCCAGGGCGAGATCGATCTGAGCGGGCGGGAAATCGCCCAGCCATACGTGCGCGTCGTCAACGCGCTGGACCAGCTTGACGCGGTCGACGTGTATCTCGACGGGGAGCGCATCGCGGACGACCTGCCGTACGGCGAGGCGAGCGAATTCGGCACATGGGCGCGGGGCCGCTATGACCTCGCCCTCTTTGCGCCGGACGCGGACCCGGCAGCCGATACGCCGCTCGCCACGATGAAGGTTGACTTGAACCGGGGCGAGGCGCTGTCGTTCACGGCGGTCGGAACGCGCGGCGACGCGCGGCTGGTTGTGGCCGAGGAAGACCTGAGCGGGACGGATCGCTCGGACGCGCTGCGCGTGACGGTTGTCAACGGCGTGCGCGCGGTCGAGATGATTGACGTGGTGCGCGGCACTGACCCATCTGACGACGCGGTTCTGATCGACAATCTGGCGTATGGCGCGGCGTCTGAGCCGACCCTGATTCGGGGGGGGACCGTTGATCTCAGCCTGTTCTCGGACGGCATCCGCCGCGACCGGCTGGTGACGTTCGCCGGCCAGACGCTGACGCCGGAGCAGGGCCAGCTCTGGGTGTTCGCCACGCGCGCGCAGAGCGACAACTCGTTTGAGGACGTGTTCCTCTCGCTGGAAACCAAGGCGCTGCCATCGTTTGGCAGCCCGTCGAGCATCGGGCTGGCGTTATTCGCGCGCTATGCGCTGCCGATGGAGATGGTCGCGCTGGTGCTGCTGGTCGCCATGATCGGCACGCTGATCCTGACGAAAGACATGCTCGTGGTACGCCGCCCGGTCCGGCGACGGCTGGCGAATCCGCCCGCCGAGCTTCAAGCGCCGATTGTGCCGGAGACAGCCAGCCGCACGACGCTGGAAGGGTAGGAAGGGAGCGGGATGGAAGCCCCAGAAGTCGCAACCGAACTCTATGTCCTGCTGAGCGCGATCCTGTTCATCCTGGGCACACTCGGCGTCTTGCTGCGCCGTAATGCGATCCTGGTTTTCATGTCGATCGAGCTGATGCTGAACGCGGCAAACCTGGCGCTGGCGGCCTTCGCGCGGCAGTGGGGCAATCTGGACGGCCAGGTGCTGATCTTCTTCGTGATGACCATCGCGGCGGCAGAAGTCGCCGTCGGGCTGGCGCTGATCGTGGCGATCTTCCGCACCAAGAAAAGCATCAATATCGACGAGTTGCACCTGTTTAAGAACTAGCGCGGGGTTGTGTCGCTCGCGGCCGGCGCGGGCTGGATCGCCGGTCGCGCACCCCATCGTAAGGGGCGCAGATGGAAAACTTCTTCAACCTTGTACCGCTGATTGTGGTCCTGCCCGCCATCGGGCTGCTGATCAACCTGTTCGCCGGCAAATACCTGGGCGAAAAAGGGGTTGGTATTGTAGCGGTCGGGGCCAGCGTGTCGGCATTCTTTGTATCGGGGCTGCTGTGGATCGCGCTGGTCGATACCGGCTACGAGGCGGCGGTCGTCAATATGCCGTTGCTCGACGGCTGGATCCGGATCCCTTCGGCGGGCGTCGAGATCCCCTGGCAATTCCGGGTCGATACGCTCAGCGTGACGATGATGCTGGTCGTCACCGGGGTCGGCTCGCTGATCCACCTGTACGCCGTCGGGTACATGCACGGTGACGAGCGATTCCCCCGGTTCTTCGTCTATCTGAACTTGTTCCTGGTCTTCATGCTGACGCTGGTCGGCGGCAACAACTATCTGATGATGTTCGTCGGGTGGGAGGGCGTCGGCCTGTGCTCGTTCCTGCTGATCGGCTTCTGGTTTGACAAGCCGGGCGGTGAGGGCTGGAAGAACAGCGACGCGGCGCGCAAAGCGTTTATCGCCAACCGCGTGGGCGACTTCGGCATGGTGATCGCCATGCTGCTGACGTTCTGGACCTTCGGGACGCTCGATTTTTACAAGCCGCACGAGGTGCCGATTCATGCTGCCACGCACGCCGCCGAAGTCGAGGAGCCGGTCTTCGCGCCGGAGGTCGAACCCGAGGCGGAGGCTGAAGCCGCGCGCGCTCCGGTTGGCCCGCTGGGCGTCTTCAACCAGGCGCACCTGTGGCTGGAAGAAGGCGGGCACGAGGTCGATTTCGGCCTGTTCACGATGAGCCTGAAAGGCACGCTGACGATCATCACGCTGCTGTTCCTGCTCGGCGCGACCGGCAAGAGCGCGCAGATTCCGCTGTTCGTCTGGCTCCCGGACGCGATGGCCGGTCCAACGCCGGTCAGCGCGCTGATCCACGCCGCGACGATGGTCACGGCTGGCGTGTACATGATGGTGCGCTCCAACGTGCTGTTCCACGCCGCGGACGTGACCTCGTTCGTGGTGACGATCGTCGGCGCGACAACCGCGCTGATGGCCGGGTTCATCGCGATGGGGCAATGGGATATTAAGAAGGTTCTGGCGTACAGCACGGTCAGCCAGCTGGGCTTCATGGTGGCGGCGGTGGGCGTCGGCGCTTACGCGGCGGCCATGTTCCACCTGATCACGCACGCCTTCTTCAAGGCGCTGCTGTTCCTCGGTTCCGGCTCGGTGATTCACGGTGTCGAGCACGGACACCATCACGCGCACGCGCACGACGGCCCCCACGACGCGGAACCCTTTGACGCGCAGGATATGCGCAACATGGGCGGCCTGAGCCGCCGCATGCCAATCACGTACTGGACCTACCTGATTGGCACGCTGGCGCTGGCGGGGATTATCCCGTTCGCCGGTTTCTGGTCGAAGGACGAGATTCTGCTCGACAGCCTCAAGCTGGGGACGGAGCAGGGCCGGCTGGACGGCTATATTGGCTTCGCGCTGCTGCTGGCGGCGGCGGCCTTCACCGCCTTTTACATGACCCGCCAGCTCGCGCTGGTCTTTTGGGGCAAGCCGCGTTCCGAGGCGGCGGAGCATGCCAGCGAGTCCGGGTGGGTGATGACCCTCCCGCTGATGGTGCTGGCAGTGCTGAGCGCGGTCGGCGGCTTCCTCAACGTCCCGGATGGGTTCCCGCTGCTGGGGTCGCTGTTCGGCGTCCATGAGCTGACGAGCTGGCTGGAGCACAGCGTGGTCTACGCGCACGCGGGGAGCTTCAACGCGCTGCTGGCGACGATCGCGGTTGCGGTCGCGCTCGGCGCGATGTACGTGGGGCGTTTGGTCTACAACGAGCGCGTGCTGCCCACGCTGCGCCGCGACCCGCTGGAGACCGATCCCCGCACCAGCCGGGCCTTTGCGCTGGCGAACGCCAAGCTGTACTGGGACGAGTTCTACTTCAAGTACATTATCTGGCCGTTCCGCGACGCCGCCTACTGGCTAGCTGAAAAGCTGGACTGGGCGTTCTGGCACGATTTCGTGCACGAACGGGTCATTTACGGCAGCTTCCAGCGCGCTACCGACCTGCTGAGCACGCCGGTTGATCGCGGGATCATCGACCGCGCATTTAATGGCGTGGGCGTCGGAATCCAGGCTGCTGCGGCGCGGCTGCGCACCATCCAGACCGGCTTTGTTCGCACCTACGCGCTGGGCGTGCTGTTCGGCGCAGTGCTGGTTATGTTCATTATCCTGTTCCCTGTGATCCGCGAATTGCTGGGAATGTGACACACAAGGACCGAACTTATGGAAGACATCTCGCTGGTCACTGTCGTCCTGATGCTGCCGTTGCTGGGCGCGCTCCCGCTGATCTTCGTGCGCTCGCTGACGGAGCAGACTATCAAGTGGCTGTCGCTGACGGTTTCGCTGGTCACATTCGGCCTGTCACTCGTCCTCTTGCTCAATTTCGACCGGGGCGTGGCGGGTCTGCAAATGGTGCAGAAATGGGACTGGATCAGTAGCGGCAACTTCACGATCCGCTACTACGTAGGCGTGGACGGGATCAGCATCTGGCTGGTGCTGCTGACGACGTTTATCATGCCGATCTCGATCCTGGCGTCGTTTGAGCCAATCAAAGATCGCGTGCGGCTGTACTACATCTTCTTGCTGCTGATGGAATGGGCGATGATCGGCGTGTTCGTCGCGCAAGACCTGTTCCTGTTCTATGTCTTCTGGGAAGTCACGCTGATCCCGATGTACTTCCTGATCGGCATCTGGGGCAGCGAAGAGCGCATCTACGCCGCCATCAAGTTCTTTCTGTACACGATGGCGGGCAGCCTGTTGATGCTGCTCGCGATCCTGTGGCTCGGCAACGAAGCCGGGACCTTCAGCCTGCCTGAGATCTTCGCCCAGATCAACAGCGGCGAGCTGAGCTTTAGCACCTCGACCGGGCGCTGGCTGTTCCTGGCGTTCGCGATCGCCTTCGCCGTCAAGGTCCCGATGTGGCCGCTGCACTCGTGGCTGCCGGACGCCCACGTCCAGGCGCCGACCGCTGGCTCGGTCATTCTGGCGGGCGTCATGCTGAAGATGGGCACCTACGGTTTCGTGCGCTTTAACCTGCCACTGTTCCCGGAGGCGAGCAAAACGTTCGCCCCCTACATCGCCGCGCTCGCGGTGATCGGGATTATCTACGGCGCGTGGGTCAGCTATGGGCAAGACAACGTCAAGAAGCTGGTCGCGTATTCGTCGATCAGTCACCTCGGCTTCGTAATGCTCGGCATTTTCGCGCTGAATACCGCCGGTATCCAGGGTGGCATTCTCCAGATGGTTAACCATGGCATCAGCACCGGCGGCTTGTTCTTGCTGGTCGGGATGCTGTACGAGCGCCGCCACTCCAAGATGATGAACGCCTTTGGCGGCATCTGGCGCGCGATGCCGCTGTTCAGCGGCCTGAGCCTGATTATCGTGCTGTCGAGCATGGGGCTGCCGGGCTTGAACGGATTCGTCGGGGAGTTCACCATCCTGCTCGGCTCGGCCGGCTCGGACGTGCTGAGCGTGTGGTTCACCGTGTTCGCGGCGCTGGGCATCATCATGGCCGCCATCTACCTGCTGTACCTGTTCAATACGGTCTACATGGGCGAGCTTGACAAAGAGGAGAATAAGCGCCTGCCCGATCTCGACTGGCGCGAATTGTGGTCCCTGGTCCCGATTGTGATCATGGCGTTCGCGATCGGCCTGCAAGCCGGGTTTTTCTTCGACTACATGGATAGCTCCGTCCGCGAATTGGCGCAGTACCTGGGCGATACGATCACGGCAGCGGCTGGACGATAGGCGGTGACACTCGATGTTCGGAGTCCCTAGTCTGGGCGATCTCAATGTCGTCGCGACCCTGCCGGTCACGCTGCTGGCGATGGGCGCGTGCGTGGTGCTGATCGCCGACCTCTTCATTCCGCGCGATCGCAAGCATATCACGGCCTGGCTGGCGGCGATTGGCATCGGCGTCTCGCTGGCGCTGTCGCTGCTGTCGCTCGGCGGGCTGATCACGCTCGGCGATGGCGAGACGGCCTTTGCCGGGATGTACCGCGCCGACGCGCTGACCGACGCGATTGGCGTCGCGGCGCTGATCACCGCGCTGCTGGGCGTGATGGTCGCATACGACTACCTGGAGCGGACGCGCATTCAGCGCGGCGAGTATTACGTCTTGCTGCTGTTCAGCGCGGCGGGCGCGATGCTGATGGGCGCGGCCAACAACCTGGTAATTGTGTTCATCGCGCTGGAGCTGCTCTCCATCCCGCTCTATATCCTTAGCGGGTTCCGGCGCCCGGACGCGGCATCGGAAGAGAGCGCGATGAAGTATTTTCTGCTGGGCGCGTTCTCGTCGGGCTTCCTGATCTACGGAATCGCGCTGATCTACGGCGCGACCGGCGCGATTGACCTGCCGGGCGTGTGGGAGGCCGCTGGACGTGTGGTCGCCGGCGGCTCGTCAGCACGCTTCCTGCTGCTGATCGGCGGCGGGCTGGTGCTGGTCGGGCTGGGGTTCAAGGTCGCGGCGGTCCCGTTCCACATGTGGACCCCGGATGTCTACCAGGGGGCGCCGACCCCCGTCGTCGCGTACATGAGCGTGGCGGCCAAGATCGGCGGCTTTGGCGCGCTGGTGCGCGTTTTCGGTGGCGGGCTGTCGAGCTTTGTGCTGGAAACGGATGCCGCGGCGGCGTGGCAGGATACGATCTGGCTGCTCGCCGTGCTGACGATGCTGCTGGGCAACTTCGTCGCGATCATGCAGAGCGATCTCAAGCGCCTGCTGGCGTACTCGACCATCGCGCACGCCGGGTATATCTTGATCGCGCTGGCGGCGGCGGGTACGGCAGGGCTAGAAGACGAAGCGGCGCAGGCGGTCATCATCTACTTGCTGGCGTACGCGTTCACAAATGTCGGCGCGTTCGCCGTCATTGCGACCATCGAGCGAGACGACGCGACCAACACCAGCCTCGACGCGCTGCGCGGGCTGGCGGCGCGCCGCCCATGGCTGGCCGCTGCGATGGCGGTCTTCATGCTCAGCCTGACCGGGATTCCGCTGACGGCGGGCTTTATCGGCAAGTGGTACGTGTTCAAGGTCGCGCTTCAGGCGGACCTGATCGCCGCGGCGGTGGTCGGCGTGCTGACCAGCGCGGTGTCGGCGTACTACTACCTGCGCGTCGTGTGGATGATGTACTTTGAAGAAGGCGCGGGTGAGGCCAGCACGCCCCCGGCGCTGGCGTGGGGGATCGGGATCGCGGCGGTTGGCACGCTGCTGCTCGGCGCGCTGCCGTACATCCTGTCGGACATGGCGCGCGAGATTACGCTGGCGTTCGGCGGCTGATCCACCGCGCGCGACGCGTGTTTGCGGGCATGTGTTACCCTAGAGGCGGCCCCCGGGTTGCCTCTATTTTGTGCAAGGCGCAGATGCAACTGAGCCTTTTGGCCGACAGGGTGTATTAACGACATAGGCGCTTGTTGAGAACCGGGAAAACGCATGATCGATCGGCACACAACGCATGACGCCGCCAAGCCCGAAGCCCCGCTGGACGAGTACGGCGAGCATTACTTCCAGAGCTATAACTACGCGGATCGCCCGCTGGGGCGGTTCAGCATGTACTGGTTCGCGCGCCGCTACTACGCGGCATTGGTGCGACGTTACGCGCCGCCCGGCGCAGACCGGCGCCTGCTGGAGCTAGGCTGCGGGCTAGGGCATCTGCTCGGACTGCTGGCCGACGACTTCGCGTGTGTAGGGGTAGACATCGCACCCTACAGCATCGAGCAGCTTCGCCGCCACGCGCCGCGCGCCGAAGGGCGCGTCATGAGCGCCGACGACCTGTCGCCGTTTCGGGATGGCGAGTTCAGCGCGGTCGTCGCGCTGCATCTGGTCGAGCACCTGCCTGACCCCGCCGGGGCGCTGCGCCAAGTCAACCGCATTACGCGGACTGGCGGCTTGCTGCTGCTGGCGACGCCTAACCCGAACTACAGCCTGCGCCGCTTTAAGGACCCGCTGACGGATGCGATCGGCAAGGACCCGACGCATATCAACGTCCAGCCGCCGGACCGCTGGCGCGCGTGGGTCGAGGCCAGTGGCTTTGAGGTGCTGCGCCACTTCGGCGACGGCCTGTGGGACGTGCCCTACGTGCCGGTGCTGCCGAATGCCGTGCAGTTCGGGCTGTTTGGCTTGCCCGCGCTGGCGCAGGTGATCACGCGCACGACGTTTACTCCCTTGAGCGCGGGCGTGAACCAGATTCTGATCGCGCGCAAGGCGGCGAACGTGGGAGAGGGGAGTCGATGAAGCTGAGGCGGTTGCTGGCGTTGAGCGGCGTAGTAGCGGCGGGCGGATATTGGCTGGCGCGCTACCTCCGCCCGCAGCATTCGACGCTGATTCTGGCGGATAAGGTCGTGCTGATCACCGGCGCGTCGGCTGGTATTGGCCGGGCGCTGGCGTTCGCGTTTGCGCGACGCGGCGCGCGGGTGGCGCTGGTGGCGCGGAGCGCCGAACGCCTGGAAGCCGTGCGGCGCGAGATCGAGCCGTATAGCGCGGAGGTGCTGGTCGTGCCGGCCGATCTGACCGACGAGGCGCAGCTTGAAGGGGCCGCCGCGCGCACGCTGGAGCACTTCGGGCGGATCGACGTGCTGGTCAACAACGCCGGGGCAATTCATGGCGGGCGGCTGGTTGACCTGGACGCGGCGCGCATCGAGCAGGTGCTCCGCCTCAATCTGTGGGCGTCGATCCGGCTGACGCAGCTGGTGCTGCCGGCGATGCTTGCCCAGCACAGCGGCTACATCCTGAATGTCGCTTCGGGGTTAGGGCGGGTAGCGGTGCCGCAGGTGTCTACCTATGTCGCCAGCAAGTATGGCCTGGCCGGATTCACCGACGCGCTGCGCCGCGAGCTGGGCGGCAGCGGGGTGCGCCTGACGCTGGTACTGCCCTCGTGGACGCACACCGATATGCTCGCGCCGGAGACGAAGGACGTGCTGGAGCGGTACGGGTTCCGCATCAATTATCCTGACGAGGTGGCCGAGCAGGCGGTCGCGGCGCTGGTCGCCGGGCGGCACGAGGTGATTCTGGGCGGTCCGTTGGCGCTGCTGGGCGTGGCGGTAGAGCGATATTTCCCATTTCTGCTGCGGCTATACTGGCGTCTCTTCATGACTCAGGAATGGTCCGACGCGATGGCCGCGCTCGGCGGCGAGGAAGCGCGCTAGCTGGCGAGCGCACCGCCCGGCAGCCGCCCGGTGCTCCAGGCGGCCAGCATGGTGCGCGTGCTCTCGAACGCCAGCTCCGGCAGCGAATCTCCTGGGCTGAACCAGCCGACCGCGTCGGCGTCGTCCAGCGGGCGAGCGGTGCCCTCGACGACATGCGCCGCGTAGATGATCACGATCGACGCGCCTAGCTCCGCCGCGCCGCCCTGCACGTCGAGCAGCCGGTCGATGGCGACGGTCAGCCCGGTTTCCTCACGCACCTCGCGGATCGCGGCCAGGGCAGGATGCTCGCCGTAATCGACATATCCGGCGGGCAGCGCCCATTTGCCGCGCTCCGGGTCGACCGCGCGCCGCACAAGCAGCACCTTGCCATCCCGCTCGACAAACACGACCGCCGCCACTTTCGGGTCTGCGAAATGAATATGGCCGCACTGCGCGCAGAAGCGCCGGACCTTGCCGAATCGCTCGCCCTCGTCCATCGGAGCGCCGCACACCTGGCAGAAGTTGACCGGCGGGAGATGCATCACGCGCCAGCCTGCCGCCTGCCTAGCAGGACCAGCGCCGCCGAAATCGCCAGCCCCGTCGCGCCCGCGCCCACCAGCCACCAGCGCAGGCCGGGCTGGTCTGCCGGGTGGCTCGCAGATTCCTCGCGCGCCTTCTGAGAAGCATTTTCGGCGCCCGCTGTTTCGTCCCCCAGGACATTCGCTGCCTGCTCCGGGGTTGGCGTCGCAGGCTGCGTGGCAGTCGGCGGGATTGTCACCGTAAGGGACTCTCCCCCTTCCTCGCTACCCGCTGCTGACCCTGCGCCTGCTGCCTGGCCTTGCGGCGCGAAGCTCTCCATCGAGGGCGCGCTGCGCAGCGCCGCGTCCGGCGACAGCGTTGCAGGCGGCGCGAAGGCTTCCGCATCGGCGAATGGCTGGGCAGCAGCATCGTCTGGCGGCACGGGCGGCGCTGCCTGCGGAGCGGCCAGCATCGCTCCCGGAGCTTCTGCGGGCGCCTCGACCGCTTGACCTGCTCGCGCCTGTTCCTCGTCCGCCTCAGCTTCGCTGGCGGTCAGTGGCGCCGTCTCGAACTGAGCCGCAGCAGACGCGCTCGGCTGCGGCGTGGGGAGCAGCGCGGCAGCGGGCGCGGCGCTCGCCGTTGGCGCGGGGGCTGCCGCTTCACGGTCCGGCGTCGCGTCGCCCGAACTCAGCGCCAGCCCAAGCACGATCAGGACGACCGAAGCCGCAGCGCCCAGCGCGCCTGACCACTGAAGCGCCGCGCCGGACGCCAGCCAGCGCCTCCACCCTGGGACGCGCGCGCCGTGGATCGCGGGATCGAGCATGAAGCTGCGCGGCGCCTTGAGCCGGGGCAGCGCGCCGACCAGGCGCACCGTCGCCCGTAGATCGTCAAGCGTGCGGCGCAGCTCGCCCTCGCTTGCCAGCCGCTGCTCGATAGCGTGGCGCTCTTGGTCGCTCAGCTCTCCATCGAGATAGGCAGAGAGCAGCTCCAGGTCGCGCTCGGAAAGGTTCGAATGGTGGGTCATCATTCGGGCTTCGTGGCGCGCACGGGCGCGGCGCGCCGGTCATCTACCTATGATTCTTCATCGACAAGACGGAATTCAGCCGGTAAAAGTTCCGTGATACCGCGCAGGCAGTCGCGCAGGCGCGATCGTGCCCGGCTCAGGCGCGACTTGACGGTGCCAAGCGGCAGAGCGACGATCTCGGCGATTTCGCCATAAGCGTAGTCTTCGATATCGGACAGGACGACGATCACGCGCTGGTCTTCGGGCAGGGCGCTGATGCAGTCCTGAATGGCGGCGCTTAACTCGGCCTGCTGCGCCAGGGTTTCCGGCGTATCTGGAGCCGGGGCGAGCGCATCCGCCGCGTCGGAAGTCTCGTACAGATCGTCCAGCGAGTCGGTTGCCCGGCGCTTAACGCGGCGTAGCTCGTCGTAGCACGCGTTGGTCACGATGCGCATGAGCCAGGGCTTGAAGCGATCGCCCCGAAACTGGTGCAGCTTGCGGAACGCGGTGATGAACGCGTCCTGGGCCGCATCGGCTGCCGCAGAGGCATCGCCGGTGATACGGTAGGCGACGGAATAGGCGAGGTCCTGGTAGCGCAGCACCAGATGATTGAACGCCTCAACGTCACCGCGCCGGGCGGCGGCGATCCATTTTTCCTCGTCCATAGCCGCGAATGTGCGCTCCGTGGCGCGCGGTCTGAGCATTGACGGCGAATGTAAAAAGCCCTATACTACAACGCGCAACACGCCGAAGTGGCGGAACAGGCAGACGCACGCGACTCAAAATCGCGCGGGGTAAAACCCGTGTGGGTTCGACTCCCACCTTCGGCACAGACACGGGCACTGTAAAGCCGGGCGCATCACGCGACCCGGCTTTTTGCTAGGCTGCGCCGATCGGTCTTCGTGGCTGGCGCAAAGTGAGCGCGCGTCTTCCGGTTATTTGTGTGATCAGTGCGCTTCGGATTATAACAAGGGCTGTCCCTCTGATCGAGCAGGTTGTCCCGATTAGGGCGAAACGCATATGTCGAAACGAACGCTTGGCTCGCTGCTGATTGGCGTGCTGATCGGCCTGGCCGTGGGCATCTACCTGGGGTGGGTGCAGTTCCCGGTCGAGTACACGAACAGCTCCATGCAGGCGCTGGCACCGCGCTATCAGGAAGAATACACGGTCATGGTGTCCGAGGGATACCTGGTTGACCGCGACGTGAACGCCGCCTTGCAGCGCCTGGCCCCGCTCGAAAAGCAGAACACGCCGGGGTATATCCAGGACCTGACCGAGCGCTATATCAGCCAGAGCAATTTCCCCGCGATTCCAAGCATGGTGGCGCTGGCCGAAGCGATGGGTCGCCTGACCCCGCTGATGGAAGTCTATCGCGTGCCGGTCGCGCCGACGCCGACCGCGCCGGGAGCGCAGTAAGCGTCATGGAGCGCAGCGGCATCACGCGCCCAGGCGTGGCCTGGATTGGCTTGCTGATCGGCCTTGCGGCCGGAGTCGGGCTGGGATTGTTCTACACGTGGCAAGTCGATCCCGTAATTGAGCTGAACACTGCGCCCTGGCAGCTTAACGCGGCGGCGCGCGAAGATTACGTGATCGCCATCGCGCTCAGCTACGCCCAGAACCGCGATCTGACGCTGGCGTTTGACCGGTTGCGCGCGGTCGCCCCGGACCGCAACGTCTGGCAGATGGTAGCGGACATCGCGTGTGAGCGTCACAAGTCGGTCCAGATCGAGAGCAATAGCGACGTCATCGTCATGCGCGCGCTGGAGCAGCTCTACAGCCCGCAGGGGGCGCGCGGCTGCGCTGACGGGCAGTATCCGACTCCGGCGCCGGTCGTCTTCATGACGCCGACGCTAACCGCTACGCCAGCCGCGTCGCTCCCGCCGCCCGTCACTAAGACCCCCGGCCCCGATCTGGCGACTCCAACGGCGACGCCGGAGATGATTCCGACCAGCCCGCCGACCGGCGATCGCTTTATCCTGGCGCGCGTAGAGAGCTACTGCAATCCCGCTCTGGAAGGGCTGCTCGAAGTGCGGGTCTTCGACGCGCGCGGGCAGGGTCTGCGCGGGGTGCCGGTGCAGGTATCGTGGGGCGGGGGCCAGCGCGACCAGTTCTTCACCGGGCTGAAGCCGGGGCGCGAGCCGGGTTACGCGGATTTCCAGATGGAGCGTGGCCGGTCGTACCAGGTCAGCATTCCGGGGCTGGTCTCTGATCCGCGCAGCCTTGAGGCGACCGCCTGCCAGTCCGAGGCGGGCGGCCAGACGGTAACGGTGACTACCTCCTATCGCGTCAATTTCCAGCAGCAAACGAACTGATCCGGCGTGCACGCGCGAAACGGGGCGACTTCTCCGCGAAGCCCGCCCCGTTTTGGGTGTCTTGAAGCGCCTGCGTTAGCTTGCCGGGCGCGCCTCAGCGTTCACCGTCCAGAGGTCGTAGCGGGCCGGGCCGGTCGGGTTCACGCCGGTCAGCCAGGGCTGTTCCAGCCACGCGCGGGTCATCACGAACAACGGGGCGACCGGGAAGCTCCCCTGCGCGCCGAAGAACGCTTCTTCCGCCTCAGCCAGCAGGCGGCCCCGCTCGGATTCGTCATCGGCCACCGACGCGCGATCGAGTAGCGCGTCCGCCGGGCCGCACTCCCGGCCAGGCTGAATGTAGCCGTAGCGGCAGTGCAGCGCGTCGCCGATCCAGGCCACGCCGTCGGGATAATCTGCGCTCCACGTAGCGAGCCAGATGTGCGAGCGTGTGACCTTCTCGAAGTCGTAGGTGTTGTGAGCCAGCTCGATCATCAGCGTGCGCGGCAGGGGACGCACCTCAAACAACTGCGGGTTGCAGCCGAGCGCGGCGACCCACTGCTGAACGATGGCCTCGCCCAGCGCCGTCCAGGCTGGGTCATCATCCGGCACGAGGGCGAGCAGCGTTTCAGGAATCGCGTTACAGCCTTCCAGTCCGGCCTCGACTAGCGCCTGTTGCGCGCGCGAGGGGTCGAACATGAGGCCGTCGAAGGCCGGTTGTGCGACGTTTCCCGGTGGCGTGAACTGCGCCAGCGGCTCGGCCCGCCCTTCGAATATCTGCTGCACTAGCGCGCCGCGATCCAGCGCGAACGACAGCGCGCGCCGCCCCGCATCCGTATTGACGACCGCCCGGTCGTGCGAGAAGCCCAGCATCACCACCGGACCTTCGGGCGCGGTGTGCACCTGCTCAGGGCTGCGCGCCTGCGCGGCGCTGAGTTGCGGCCCGTCCAGCGCGACCCAATCGAACTCCGGCGCGGGCTGCGCCGCGAAAGCAATGTCAACTGCCGCGACATTGCCTTCTACCGGCAGCGGCCATTCGGGGTTGCGCACCAGGGCCATCCCCGAAGCGGACCGGTCGCGCAGCACGAACGGCCCGTTGCCGATCAGCGGCGCGCCCGCCGTCCAGTCGTCCGGGCCGGTCACGGCTTCGCGCGGGATGGGGCGGTAATCGCGCGTGCTGGTCAGCGTCAGGAAGTAGCTGGCGGGAAAGAGCAGGTCGATTTCGAGCGTGGTGGGGCTGGTCGCGCGAACGCCGATCTCGCGCGCGATGAAGAGGTCGTTGACAACTTCTGGAAACGCCCGCGAAACGGTCTGGCAGCCGCGAATGATCATCAGGTTGGCGGTGTGCGGCGAGGGGCGCAGCGGGTCGCACGCGCGCTGAATGCTGTACACGAAATCGCCCGCTACCACCGGGCGCACCGCGACGACTGCATCGCGCGCGGCGTCATAGCGCACCCAGTGAAGGTCGTCGCGCAAGGTGAAGGTCCACGTCAGCTGGTCGTCGCTCACCGTCCAGGACTCGGCAACCGCCGGCTGGATTGTCTGCGTCACGGGGTCGAAGCGTGTCAGCCCGACAAACAGGTTTTCGACCAGGTCACGGGCAGGTTGATCGAAGCGCGATACCAGAATGGGGTCGAGCGTGTCGGGCGCGGGCATCGCCAGTCGCAGCGTCACGCCGTCCTCTGGCTGTGCCAGCGGCCCGGCCTGCGCGGAGGTCAGCCCGTGTCCAGCGCCGATGCCGAACACCATGACCGCGAGCGCCACAACCGCGAGAATGTGTCGAGACAAGAGCACTTCACACCGCATAGCATCCTCACATCAGGGGCAGTCGAACGCGATGGAACCTGAATTTCCAGCCAAGCGGCGCTATTGTAGCGCAAGACGCGCTCGCCAAACCAACGGCTGCCCCGCGCTGCGCTGATTGGTGAGCCGGTCTGCTATAATGGCGGACAGAGATCGGCATGCAGTGCGGGCCTAGAGTCTGCACGCACGGCCAGTCGATACCCGGTGAGGGTAGTTGAGGTGTGTGATGGCCGCAGAAAAACCCGACGACACGTCTCGGCGTGAGACGACTCTCCTGCGCCCGCCCGGCGCTCAACCTCAGGCGCCTGCCGGGCGCAGCCAGAGCGCGCAGACCGGCCGCCTGCCCGCGCCGTGGCGGTTATTGGTGCAGATCGCCGGGCCAACCCAGACGTCGGTCGGGCTAGAAGTCAAGAGCGAGCTGATCCTGGGGCGAGTCGATCCGACGGCCAGCACGCGCCCTGACCTTGATCTGACGCCGTATGGCGGTCAGGAAGCGGGGGTGTCGCGAAAGCACGTGGCGATCCTGCGCGATGATCAGAGTCAGGCGCTCTATGTGGAGGACCTGAACAGCACGAACGGCACGCGGCTTAACGGATTCTGGCTCGACGCCGGGCAGCGTTATCGCCTGCGCGACGGCGATCGCCTGGAGCTTGGCGATCTGATTCTCACCCTGCGGTTCGCCCGCTCGCCCTATCCGGCGCCCCGCTGATCGCGTTGCGCGGTCGTCGCGGCGCGCTCACAGCGCCAGACGCATCTCGATCTGGCGGAAGCTCACCGTATAGCCCAGCGCCTCGAATGCTGGCAAGACCGGGTCGTTGTCCGCGACGTTGTACGAGCTGGCGTGCGCGTCTGGATAGATACGATGCAGCGCCGCGAGCAGGCACAGCGCGGCGCGAGGCGCCTCGGCTCCAGGCGCTTCGGCCAGGTCGAGCAGCCGGATCGCCGTCTGATCGGCGTAGCCGAGCGCGTATGCTTGCAGATCGTCGCCCTCGTTACGGTACGCCCACGCCTGAAGCAACCCGCCGATCCCTTCCAGCGAGGGCCTGGCGCGCTGCCAGCAGTTCGGGACTGGATGAAACGGCTCGTAGTGCGCCAGCACGCCGCGCACGCTGGCCGTGCGCAACTGGCAGTCAGGCAGGATGTCCGGCACGCGGTCGGGCACGCGCTCCAACACCAGCAAGAAGCGACGGTCAGCGAAACCCAGCGCACGGTACAACGCATACGCGCCACGGTTTGCCTCGATCACCTCAAGATCGATCGTTTCCAGGCTCCGCTGCTGCGCCTGCTCGATCAGGTGGTTCATCATCGCCCGCCCGATGCCGCTGCGCCGCTTGCCCGGTATCACGCCCATGCCGCCAATCCACCCCGCGCGGTCACGGATGCCGAGCAATCCGGTTCCGACGATTCGCCCCTCTTCGAGCGCAACCACCGAAGCGTCCGGCGCGATGTCGTCGCGCTCGAACAGCGCCCGAAACGCTGGCTTGCTCATGGTGATCGGCACATAGTAGTCGGAATAGGCGAGGTTGAACGCGTCGGTAAACGCTCCGAAGTCAACCTCATCGACTGGAACCAGGCGCAGAGTCATCCCGCATCGACCCCCTCGGTGTGGACTTCCGGGCTGCATTGTCGCACGCCACGGGCGAGCGCGCAACGTGTGTCCCGCGAGGCTGCGCTGGGCGTAAGCGCGCCGCCGTGATTGCGGAGAAAATAGTTGCGTGCGCGCGCAGAACGGGTATAGTGTCCGGGCAGAAGCGTGATACGCACAGGGTAGGTGGTTATGAGAGCACAGCGGCTTTCGCGCAGCCTGACGGATCGCGTCCTCGGCGGCGTGTGCGGGGGGCTGGGCGCGGTGATCGGCATCAGCGCCTGGTGGATACGCGCCGCGTTTATTCTGCTGGCCGTGTCCACATCAGGGGCCGGGGCGCTGCTTTACCTGGCGCTCTGGCTGCTGCTGCCGGCCCAGCGGCTGGCGGCGCTGCCCACCGGGCGCGATCACGTCCAGGTCCGCGCGCTGCATGTCGAGACGGTGCTTCTGATTGGCGTCGTGCTGGTCGCGGCGGGGCTGCTGGCGCTCGCGCGCAATCTGGACGTGCTCAGCGCAGACCTGGGCGCGATCTGGGCGCCGCTGATCGTGATCGCGTTCGGCCTGATATTTTTGGTGAAGCAACTGCGGAGGACGGTATGACGACGGCACGCCGCAATCTGCTCTGGCCTCTGCTGATGGTCGCGCTTGGCGCGGCCTGGCTGCTGGTCGCGCTCGATGCCGTGCCGGAGGCGGTCGGCGACCTGCTGGCGCGCGCGTGGCCGGCGCTGCTCGTTCTCCTGGGGCTGGAACTGCTGGTCGGGCGCCGCCGGATCGCGCTGGCAGGACGCGCTTTGCCGATGAGCCTGCTGGCGCTGCTGGGAGTGCTGATCGCGCTCGGCGTGATCGTCGCGCTGGCCTACCGCGAGCAGGGGGATTCGCTCCGCACCGACAATGTGCAGGCGTTTGACCAGACCCTCGACCCCGATCTCAACCGCGTTGAGGTGACAGCGGCGCTGCAACGGACCGCGATCACCGCCGGGCCATCGGAGCAGGGCGCTCGAACGCTGTCTGCCGCCTATCGAGGCAGCCGGGGGCACACGGTCACGATGGAGTGGGGCGCGCAAGCCGGGACCGGCGCGTTGGCAATTGACGAGACGGCAGGCGAGACGATCCCGCGCCTGGACGACTACGGCCGCGCGACGCTTGAGCTGGCGCTGCCTGAGAAAACCGTCATCGGCCTGCTGCGGCTCGACTCGAAAGCGGGGGATGGCGCGCTTGATCTCCAGAGGCTGCAAATCGAGCGCCTGGAGGTGACGCTGAAGGATGGCTCGCTAGCGGTGACGCTGCCGGCCGGCGAGGCGCTCAGCGGGCGGCTGCGCGTCGAGGGGGGCGACCTGGAGCTGCGCGTTCCGCCTCAGGTGGCGCTGACAGTCACGCTGGCCGAAGGGAGCGGCGAGCCGGCATACGACTATGACGATCTGCGCTACGATTTGCTGCGCGATGGCACCCTCAAGCTGGAGAACACGGACGAGTTTCAGGTCGGCCTGACGGTATGGCTGGAAAGCGGCGCGACGCTGCGTGTGGTCGACCTGGAGTGATTTTCAGGCAAACGGCAGCGGCGTTTTTCGCTTCGGAAAGCGCCGCGCTGCCGGTCTCTGGACCGTTCGGCGCGGCAGCATCGCGCCGGGCTGGCGGCAGTTGACTTTGTTTCTGACATCTCCTATACTGGCAGAAACTGAGGTTGCCCGCTTATGAGCCGTTTTCGCATAATAGCCGTTTTTGAGACCCGCAAAAGCACGCTGGGGTAGATGCCAGTGTGCTTTTTGCTAATTAGAACGAAAGTTATCGTCCGGCAGTCCGTTTTGCGTTTATGTGTCGCCGTAGGGTGAGGAGGTTCGACATGGATTATGGGATGATCGGCAAGATCGAGAAGGCAAAACGCTACGCCGAAGAGCGCGACCGCATTAAATTCAATTCCTTTAGTGTGACCATCCAGGGTGAGAACAACCCCCATACTGTAACCTATTCCGATAACGGATGGGTGTGCGATTGCAGCTTCTTCAAGTCGCGTGGCGTGTGCAGCCACTCGATGGCTCTCGAGCGCGTTCTCGAAGGCATGTTGCCGGAGTCTGCGGTAACGAGCGGGTAAGAGCCTGTCTCGAGCATCCCAAGCAGGGCTGACATGAGCGGCGCAGGGTGAAAGCGACCGCTCATGTTCTTTGGTAGGGAAAAGCCGGGCCGGCGGTGTAGAAGTATGGTGCGGAAAGGCGCGGCTGTACGCTCGCTCCCCAATCTGGTAGAATGCGAACCGCACCGGGGCGATCACCGAAAGGGTCTCAGCGTTTGAGCAGGCAGCAGGTCAGGGGGCTGGCGCGGCGTTGGCTGGCGTTAGCCGTCGGCGCGATCGTCAGCGCCGTGTTTCTGTACATCGGCCTGCGCGGGCTGGAGCTGTCCGAAGTATGGCATGATGTGCGATCGGCCCGGATGGGCTGGCTCGTGCCCGGCGTCGCGATCTACTTCCTCGCGGTCTGGGGCCGGACGTGGCGCTGGCACTACCTGCTGCGCTCGCTGAAGCCGATCCCGCTGAAGCGGCTATTCCCGGTGGTCGTGATCGGCTACATGGGCAACAACGTCTACCCGTTCCGCGCGGGCGAGGTGATTCGCGCGTATGTTTTGCGGCGCAATGAAGGCGTGAACATCCCTGCTAGCCTCGCAACAATCGTGGTCGAGCGTATCTTCGACGGGCTGGTCATGTTGCTGTTCGTGTTTGTGGCGCTGCCTTTCGCTGATTTCAAGCAAGACTGGCTGCGCGACGTGGTGTTTTTCTCGACGCTGCTGTTCTGGGGCGCGTTTTTCGCCTTCCTCGCGATGGCGCTGCGCCCGGCCCTGATGCGCCAGATGTACACCTGGATTTTTGCGAGGCTGCTGCCGTTGCGCGTGGGCGCGGCGGCGACCCGGCTGGCCGATCACTTCATGCTGGGCCTTCAGAACTTGCGCCATCCCCGCGACCTGATGATGATTCTGCTCTCGTCGGTGTTTATCTGGCTGACCGAGACGACCAAGTACTGGTTCGTGATGCACGCCTTCGATTTCGAGGTGAGCTTCTTCGCGTTGATGGTTATGACGGCAGTGGTCAATCTGGCGACAACGCTGCCCTCGTCGCCGGGGTACGTGGGCACATTCGACACGCCGGGTATTAAGACCCTGACCGCCTATGGCGTGCCGGAGTCGACTGCGGCGTCCTATACACTTGTGCTTCACGCCGCGCTGTGGCTGCCGATTACGCTGCTGGGGTTCTACTACCTGTATCGCCAGGGGCTAAGCTGGCGCGACTTCCGGCGCGCCCAGGAAGTCGCCGCCGGGCGCGCTGGTGAGCAGGGCGCAGCGGTGCGGGAGCAGGAGGGCATTGCGTGACGGAACGAAGACGAGTCGCCATCATCGGCGCGGGGGCCGCTGGCCTGGCCGCCGCCTACGATCTGACGCGCGCCGGTTACGGGGTCGATGTCTACGAGGCGGGCGCCGAAGTTGGCGGGCTGGCCGCCGGGTTCCGTGCCGACGGCTGGGACTGGACGCTCGAGAAGTTCTACCATCACTGGTTCGCGAATGACGACGCCGTGCTCGGCCTGATCGCGGAGCTGGGCGCGTCCGATAAGGTGCTGTTACCTCGCCCCATCACGTCATTGTGGCTGAACGGGCGCATCTTTCAGATGGACCACCCGAATATCGTGGCCGCGAACCTGCGGCTGCCGATCTCGTGGCCCGCAAAAATCCGCTATGGGCTGACCGGGCTATATCTCAAGCTGACGAAGCGTTGGCAGCCGCTAGAGCGCGTGACCGCTGACGCCTGGCTGCGGCGCTGGATGGGCGCAGAAGCCTATGAGAAACTGTGGCGCTCGTTGCTGATTGGCAAATTCGGCGCGCACTATGATAAAGTCAACATGGCGTGGTTCTGGGCGCGTGTCTACAAGCGCACCCCCCGGCTCGGCACCTTTGAAGGCGGCTTTCAGGCGTTCCTGGAACTTCTCGCCTCGCGGGTTCGAGAGCAGAGTGGGGCGATCCACTTGCAGACGCCAGTCTCCTCTATCCGCCCGCTCGAAGGTGGGCGCTACTCGGTTGAAGCCAGCGGCGCGGCGCGTGATTATGATGCCGTGATCAGCACGTCCGCCCCGCAGATTCTGCGCCGCTTGGTCCCAGACCTCCCGGCCAGCTATAGCGATCAGTTGGATCATCTTAAACATATGGGCGCGGTGGTGGTCATCCTGGCGCTGGATCGCCAGTTGCTCACCGATGGGACTTACTGGCTTAGCCTGCCGGCGGATCAGCCAGATAAATCGAAGGCGGAGTTCCCGTTCCTGGCGCTCGTCGAGCACACCAACTACATGGACCGTGCGCATTACGGTGGGGACCGGCTCGTGTACTGCGGCGATTATGTCCCGCCGGACCATGAATACTTCGAGCTGAGCGAGGACGAGCTTGCGGAGCGTTTTACGAGCGTCTTGACCACGTTCAACCCGGCGTTCTCGCCGGAATGGATACGGCGGAAGTGGGTGTTCAGGACGCGCTACGCGCAGCCGGTGCCGTTCGTGAACCAGTCTCAAGCTCTACCGGACCTGCGGACGCCGCTGCGCGGGCTGTATCTTGCCAGCATGAGCCAGGTGTACCCCTGGGATCGCGGCACGAATTACGCGGTCGAGATGGGGCGGCGCGTCGCCGGGCTGCTGCGTGAGGATTACGAGGGCTAGCGCCCGCCTTCAGGCGGGGCGTGGGGATAAATCGGCCAGTTGCCTGGGGCGTGGACCACAGGCGAGTACGCGATAAGAGGGGTTGAAACCAGCATGAAGAACATCACCGTCGTCGGGGTTGGCTATGTCGGTCTCGTGACCGCCGTCTGTTTTGCCGACCTGGGAAACCGTGTCGTCGCGCTCGACATCAACGAGGAGCGCATCGCGAATCTCAAGAAGGGCATCATGCCGATCTACGAGCCGGGCCTGGCCGAAGTGTTGGCGCGTAACGTCAAGTCGAAGCGCCTGTTCTTCACCACCTCGTACGACGAGGCCCTGCAAGAATCGGAATTTGTTTTCATCGCCGTCGGCACGCCCGAAGGGGTAGATGGCGAAGCCGATCTCCAGTACGTGCGGATGGCCGCCGAATCGATCGCGAAGAATATGGACCACCCGCTGATCATTATCAACAAATCGACCGTGCCTGTTGGGACCGGCGATTGGGTGGCCGACATCGTCCGCGAGACGCAGCCGGAGCCGATCGATTTCGCCGTGGTGAGCTGCCCGGAGTTCCTGCGCGAAGGCTCCGCGCTGGCCGACTTTATGAATCCCGACCGCACGGTGCTGGGGTCCGAAGACCTGGACGCGGCTAACCGGGTCGCGCAGCTTCACCTGCCGCTGCGCGCGCCAATTGTGGTGACGGACCTGCGCACCGCCGAGATGATCAAATATGCCTCGAACGCTTTTCTGGCGACGCGTATCAGCTTCATCAACGAGATCGCCAATATCTGCGAGGCGCTCGGCGCGGATGTGAAGGAAGTGGCGCGCGGGATGGGCTACGACAAGCGCATCGGTCATCACTTCCTCGAAGCGGGCGTCGGCTACGGCGGCTCGTGCTTCCCGAAGGACGTGAAGGCGCTGGCGTACATGGCGCAGATTCACGGCAAGCACCCGCAATTGCTCCACGCCGTGATGGAAATCAACGCCTTCCAGCGCAAGCTCGTCATCCTCAAGGTTCACGAGCTGCTCGACGGCGTGAAGGACAAAACGGTCGCGCTGCTCGGCCTGGCGTTCAAGCAGGATACCGACGATATGCGCGAGGCGCCCTCGCTGACGATCGCCGAGTACCTGCACGAGCGTGGCGCGACCGTGCGCGGGTATGACCCGGTGGCGATGGATGTCGCCAAGCGCGTTTTGCCCTACGTCGAGATGTGCGGCGACTCGTATGAGTTGGCGCAGGGCGCCGACGCGCTGATTGTGCTCACGCCGTGGAACGAGTTCAAGCAGCTCGACATGGAGAAGATCAAGTCGGCCATGCGTCAGCCGGTGCTGATCGATGGCCGCAACCTCTACGACCCGGCCCGGATGGAGCAGATCGGCTTCCAGTATCGCGGCATCGGGCGCGGCTACGACGGGGCCGGCCGCAAGCCCTGACCATCCGAGCTAGCCCGATCCTCATCCACGATCTTTCAGCAGGGGTGCCGCCGCGCGGCATCCCTGCTAAACTTACCACGACACCTGACCGCGCCTGTTGGCCGCGAAAGGAAGGCGGATGCCCGCCCCGGATCGCCCCGTCACGCGCCGCGTGCTCGACAACGGACTGACCGTCCTGCTCAAGGAGGTGCACACCGCGCCCGTGATCAGTTGGTGGGTGCTGTACCGCGTTGGGAGCCGTAATGAACGCACCGGCCAGACCGGCATCTCGCACTGGGTCGAGCACATGCTGTTCAAGGGCACGCCGCGCTTTCCCGCCGGGGTGCTCGACGAGACGATCGAGCGCGAAGGTGGCGTGTGGAACGCACAGACCTCCTTCGACTACACCGCGTATTACGAAACCCTCCCGGTGGCGCGCGCCCGTCTTGCGCTGGAGATCGAGGCCGACCGGATGCAGAACGCGCTGTTTGACCCGGCGGAGGTCGAGTCCGAGCGGACGGTGATAATCTCGGAGCGGCAGGGGTCGGAGAATTCGCCGGCGTTCTGGCTGCACGAAGAAACACGCGCGGCGGCGTTCCGCGTGCACGCGTATCACCATCCCGTGATCGGCGATATGGCCGACCTGCGGACGATTACGCGGGACGATCTCTACACGCATTACCGCACCTATTATGTGCCAAACAACGCGATCGCCGTCGCGGTCGGGGATTTTGAGACGGCGGCGCTGATGGAGCAGATTGAGGCGCTGTACGGGGCGATTCCGCGCGGGCCGGAGCCGCCGCCGGTGACGCGCTTCGAGCCGCCGCAGCAGGGTGAGCGCACCGTGCGCGTCGAGCGCGAGGGAAACGCGAGCTACCTGCACCTGGCCTATCGCGCGCCGCAGGCGACCGATCCCGACTGGCTCCGCCTCGCGCTGATTGACAGCGTTCTTGCCGGAGCCAGCGCGCCGGGGGGCAATAGCCTCGGCAACCGCACGTCACGGCTGTATCGCGCCCTGGTTGAGACGGAGCTGGCTTCGGGAGTGGGCGGCGCGCTGCATCCATCGATTGACCCGCACCTGTTTAGCCTCGTGGTTACGGTGCGCGATGGCCGCCGCCCCGGCGAAGTGCAGGCCGCGCTTGACGCCGAGATCGACCGGGTGGCGGCGGGCGATCTCTCGCTCGCCGAGCTGGACAAAGCGAAGAAACAGGCCGCCGCGCTGTTCGCCTACGGCACGGAAGGCGTGACCGGGCAGGCGTTCTGGCTCGCCTTTTCCGAGAACTTCTCAAGCTACACGTGGTACGAAGACTATTTGGCGCGCCTGCGGGCCGTAACCCTTGACGAGGTGCAGGACGCCGCCCGGCGCTTGCTGCGGCGCTCGCAGCGTACGGTGGGCTGGTTCGTCCCGGTGAAGCCCAACGGCCAGCAGGAGAGCGGCTTATGACGCCTGGCGCGCTGCCCGGCCCGGACGACATTGCGCGGCGCGAGCTGCCGAACGGCGCGGTGATCCTCGCGCGCGAAAACCCGCACGCGCCGTCCGTCGTGATCGCGGGGTCGGTCCACGCCGGGAGCGTGTTCGACCCGCCCGAACGCCTGGGGTTGGCGGCGTTCGTCTCGGCAAGCTTGCTGCGCGGCACGACGACGCGTGATTTCGCGGCGATCCACGAGCTATTGGAGGGGAACGGCGCGAGTCTCAGCATTAGCGGCGGGCTGCACACCGCGGGCTTCAGTGGCAAGAGCCTCGCCGAAGACCTCGCGCTGCTGCTCGATCTGGCGAGCGACAGCCTGCGCCGCCCGGCCTTTGACCTGGCTCAGGTCGAGCGACTGCGCGGCGAGATGATTACCGGGCAGAAAATCCGCGAGCAGGATACGCGCTACCTCGCGGGGCGGACGTTTCGGGCGCTAGCCTACCCGCCGGACCATCCGTATAGCCGCCCGTCCAGCGGGACGCTGGATACGCTGGCGGCAATCGACCGGGATGATTTGCGCGACTTTTACCGGCAGCACTACGACCCGCGCGGGCTGATCGTGGTGATCGTCGGGGCGGTCGAGCCGGACGCTGCCCTTGACGCAGCGGAACGCGCGTTCGGCGATTGGGCAAACGGGACGGCGTCACGCTCGATTGCCGTGCCGGATGCGCCGCCGCTGGTCGAGGCCGCCAGCGAGACGGTGCGGGTGCCTGGCACGAGCCAGGCTGACCTGGTGCTGGGCGTTCCTGGCCCGGCGCGCTCGGCGGAAGACTGGCACGCGGCCAACCTGGCGAACAATGTGCTCGGCGTGTTTGGCATGTACGGCCGGATCGGGGCCGAGGTGCGCGAGAAACGCGGGCTGGCGTACTACAGTTACAGCCACCTGGACGGCGGCCTGGGTCCCGGCGCATGGCGCGTCGTGGCGGGGGTGGACCCGGCGAACGTCGAGCAGGCGGTTGGCGCTATTCGGGCGGAAATCCGCCGGCTGCTCGATCACGGTGTGACCGGCGACGAGCTGGCCGACAGCAAAGCGAATTTCATCGGGCGGCTCCCGCTTCAACTGGAGCGCAACGAAGGTGTCGCCGGGGCGATCCTGTCGATGGAACGCTACGCGCTGGGCCTCGATTACCTGGAGCGTTACGCCCGGACAATCGAGGCCGTTTCGGCGGAAGCGGTGGTCGCGGCGGCGCGCCGCTACCTGGACGCCGACCGCACCGCGCTGGCAATCGCCGGGCCACCCCTGGCGCTGGGCGAGGGGGGGCGCGCGTGATGCTGCGGATTGGCGTAGACCTGATCGAAGTCGAGCGTGTCGAGCGAGCGATGGCGCGGCACGGCGAGCGGTTCTTCCGGCGCTTCTTCACCGCGCGCGAGCGGGCTGAGTGTAACGGCGTCGCGTCCAAGCTGGCGGCGCGCTTCGCGGCGAAAGAAGCTGCGGCGAAGGCGCTGGGCTGCGGGATCGGCGTGGTGCGCTGGATTGACATCGAGATCGAGTCCGAAGCGAATGGCCGCCCGCGTCTGATTCTGCACGGCGCAGCCCAGGAGCGCGCCGCTGCGCTCGGTCTGGCCTTGTGGGAGGTGAGTCTGAGTCATACACATGAGCACGCGATCGCGTTTGTCACGGGGCTGGCTGCGCCGGTTGCGCCAGAGCGCCCGGCGGAGTAGTTGGCGGTCCGGCCCTGGCGCGGTATAGTCACGTTTACAACCAAATAGCAGGTTTCAGGTGATCGGCCGCCCGGAAGCGGCGATCACACCGGGGGAAGCCGGTCAAAGTCCGGCGCTGTCCCGCAACTGTAGTGCGTGTACTCTACGCGCAGAGCCAGATCACCCGCCTGAAGCTGAGCGAGACTCATCTCTCGTGGACTGGAGGTGGCGCGATTGCCTGTATGAAGCTGTGCGCCTTCCCTCGGAAGGCGTTTTGTTTTGGATTTGCGCCGATAAGAAGGAGCAGCGAACGATGAAACGGATTCTCTCCGCTCTGCTGGTTGGTATTCTTGCGCTGGCATTTGATGGCAGCGCGTTCGCGCAGGAAACCGGTGATCCGGTGGATGCGGCGCTCGGCTTTTTGCGGACGGCTCAGAATGACGATGGCGGCTTCTCGAACGGGTTTGCGCCGGAGAGCGATCTGGGCGCGACCGCCGACGCCGTGGTCGCGATCGCGGCGGCGGGGCAGGACCCCGGCGACTTTGTGGCGGGCGAGGAAGCCACTCCGCTCTCGGCGCTAGAAACGCAGCTTGAGGCGGGCGTCGCCGAAGGCGCGGGCCAGCTCGCCAAGATCGTCACCGCGCTGGCGGCGGCGGGCGTCGAGGCGAGCGAATTTGGGGGGCGCGACCTTCCGGCAGAGCTGCTGGCGCTCCAGGCCGAGGATGGCGTTTTCGGGATGGGCGCCTTCGATCACTGTCTGAGCCTGATCGCGCTGCAAAACGCGGGCGTTGAGCGGCCGGAGGGCGCTGTCGAGGCGCTGGTCGCCGCCCAGAACGAGGACGGCGGCTGGGGCTTCATGGCCGGGCAGGCGTCCGATACGAACACGACCGGGTTGTGCCTTCAGGCGCTGGCGCGCGAAGACACCGACGAGTCCGTGAGCGCGGCGCTGGACTATCTGGCCCGAATTCAGAACAAGGACGGTGGCTGGCCGTATCAGACCCCCAGCGACTTCGGCACGCTGAGCGATGCCAGCTCCACCGCAATCGTGATCCAGGCGCTGGCCGCGCTGCGCGAGGACCTCGCGGACTGGAATGACCCGCAGGACTTCCTGCTCAGCCTGCAAGAAGAAAGCGGCGCTTTCCGCTATCAGGACGAGGTGCCGGGCGACAATATCCTGGCGACCATCGCCGCCATCCCGGCGTTGGCGGGCGTGCCGCTCAACGACTGGGCGCCGGAGCCAGAGGCCGGGCAGCGCTGACTGTCGCTGATTTCTTCGAACGAGGCGTGCCGCGCCTCGTTCTCTTTATTGCTGATCGCCGCTCGAAGATAGGCTGCCTCGCACTTGTGGACGGGGTAGGGCGCGGCTACAATGGGACAAAAGTTACTGTCGTTCTTTCCACATCCAAGAAGGGTTTTTGCAGCATGACTCATTCTATTCCCGACAGGATGAAAGCCGTAATCAAGCCTGGCCCCGGCCCCGGTCTCGAAATGGTCGAGCTACCGGTGCCCGAGATCAAGCCGGGCGAGGTGCTGGTGCGGGTGCGCGCCGCGTCGATTTGCGGCACGGACCTGCACATTTACCGCTGGGACGAGTGGGCGCAGGGGCGCATCAAGCCGCCGCTGATTGTCGGTCATGAGGTGACGGGCGAAGTCGCGGCGCGGGCGCCGGACGTGACCAGCGTCGCCGTGGGCGACCCGGTGTCGCTGGAAAGTCACGTCGTGTGCAACGAGTGCTTTTACTGCCGGACCGGGCGCGAGCACATCTGTGAGCGCACGCAGATCATCGGCGTGGACCGTGACGGCGGCTTTGCCGAGTACATCGCTATCCCGGCGCAGAACGCCTGGCGCAATGCGCCCGATCTCCCGCTGCGAATCGCCGTCCTCGAAGAGAATTTTGGCAACGCAGTGCACACCGCCATGGCGCAGGACGTGTCGGCGAAATATGTGCTGGTGACGGGCTGTGGACCGGTTGGTATTATGGCGATCGCGGTGGCGAAGGCGGCGGGCGCGCGCAAGGTCTTTGCGACGGATGTCAGCGATTATCGCCTGGCGATGGCGGCCAGCGCGGGTGCGGACCTGACGCTCAACGTCGGGGAAGTGGACGTCGTGGCGGCGCTGCTGGACGCGACCTGCCACGAAGGCGTGGATGTGCTGCTCGAAATGTCCGGCGCGCCTAGCGCGATCGATCAGGGATTCGCCGTGCTCAAGGCAGGCGGCGAGGCCGCCCTGCTGGGTCTGACACCCGGCCCCTTCACGTTCGACCTGAACCAGCACGTCGTGTTCAAGGGCGCGGTCGTGCGCGGCATTGTCGGGCGCCGGCTGTGGGACACCTGGTACCAGACGCGCGGCCTGCTGGAATCCGGCGCGGTCGATCTCAGTGAGTTGGTGACGCACGAGTTCGCGCTGGAGGATTTCGACGAGGCGTATCGCGTTTTCATGAGCGGCGAGAGCGGCAAGATCATGTTCCACCTTTAGCTGGCGGACGCGCTCGCTACCATGCGCCCGCCGCATCACGATCGTCTAAATGATTAAGATCATCGAGCAGCGCCTCGATCTCGCCCGGATCGAGGCGCTCAAGATCGTCCTGGGTTGGCTCCAGCGCGATCGGCGGCGCTTCCAGGTCATACGCTGGCGTGACGACCTCATACCCCTGCTCCCAGGCCCACAGGCAGAGCAGCTCGATGTCTTCCATGAGCAGCGGGCCGCTGCCTGCACGCGGACCGCGCGCCAGGACGATCTTCTGCGCCTCGGTGCCATCGCCCCAGTAGAGCGTCAGGTAGCCGTCGTCGCCGATAGCGATGTACGCAGGCTCGGTCACGACGCGCTCATCCGAACAGGTCACGCCGGACACGCTCTTCGACCGCGTCGTCGAGTCTCCGGTACCAGGGGTGAGCGGCGCCCAGGGCAAGGAAGTAGTCGCGCACGAAGATGAACCGGGTGGGGGATGTCTCCCACAGATAGGTGGCGGGCATGGTCTGGTCAAGCGGCCAGAGCCAGGCGCGCTCGTCGCGCACGGAATGCACGAAGTACCGCACCATCTCTGCCAGGTCCTCACCGGGATTGGTGCTGACATCACGCGAATCCACCGGCAGAGTTTCCCATGGGCCGGGGCGAGGCAGGCGACCCTGCTGGCGCGGATGCCGCCACTCCCCGTCGATCAGGCGCCAGTCCAGGCCCGGCCGCGTGCAGAACTGCTTTTCGTACGGCCAGTCGCGGTATTCATTCGAGGCGTGCGTGGCTTCGTGCAGGAAGACGCGGTACAGCACGGACGTGTCCGCGCCGGGATCGCCGATCCGCAGCCAGCCGTGACCGAAGCCGCCTTCCCCATGCGACCGATCCAGCCAGACGCGCAGCGGGTGAGCCAAAAACGGCCCGTAGAAGCGCGGGCCGAGCAGGTCGAGCGTGTCGTCGAGCAGAGCCAGCTCGTCGTCGCGCCAGGGACGGGCGTCCGGCTGCACGTCGGCTTCCACTGCGTGAACCCCGTAATGGCGCTCGAGGCGCGCAGCCAGCGCCGCCCGCTCCCCCGCGCCAGCTGGCTCCGGGCCACGCACGAGCCGGATCAGCCATTTCCACAGCGAGCCATCGTGATCGCTCATCGCCGGACCTGCCTCCACTGTATCCCGGCCCCATAATAAGCCGATCGTGCCGGGAGCGCCATCCCACCCCAGGCCCAGCCACGCCGCCTGCCCGCCCGGAATTGCGCCGATCTGCCAAAATCATACAATCCACAAGTGAATCTCAGGAGAACGCTGACTATGCCGGACATCGCATCGGGCGAATCGCCGCCTCGCGCGCGGCGCGTGCTTGTGCCCGTCTCGAACCCGGAGACTGCGCCGGGCCTGCTTCATCTGGCCTGGACGTTAGCCGACCGGCAGCAGGGCCACGTGATCGCGCTGTACGTCACGCTCGGCGACACGGAAATAGACGATGACGCCATCGAGGAATTGTCCAAGATTGTGGAGCGCGAGCGCGGGGCGGGCGTCGATGCCGAGCTGATGACGCGGTCGGCGCCGACCGTCGCGCGCGGCATCCTCGAAGTGGCGCGCGAGCAGGGCGTCTCGCTGGTGGTCCTGGGCTTTCAGGCGGGCCGGGGCGAGGAGCAGGTCGGCCCGATTGTTGATTCAGTGGCGCGCACAGCGCCCTACGATCTCGTCGTGTTCCGTAGCCGCAGCCGCCAGCACGTGACGCTCGACGAGATCAAGCGGGTCGTCATGCCGCTGGACGGCAGCGATAACGCCCGCGTCGCGGCGCGAATGGGGGTTCAGCTCGCCGAGGCGTACCAGGCCGAGCCGGTCGCGATCTACGTTCAAACGGACCCGCGCCTGCCCACGTGGCACGGCCAGGCGCGGATCGACGCCTCGCTGGCGCGACTGTCCCCCGATGATGCCCGCCGCGTGCGGCGTCAGGTCGTGGTGGCGCGTGACGTGGTTCAGGCGCTGGCGGCGCGCGTGGACGAGCACGATCTGGTTGTAATCGGCTTTTCCGAGCGCAGCCCGCGCGATCGCTGGATTCTGGGAGACGTGCCGCAGGAAACGCTGGCGTCGGCGCCCGGCCCGGTGATTGTCGTCAAGCAGGCCATCAGCGAGGATTCCAGCGAGGCCGAGCGGATGGGGCGCCGGCTGTTGGCGCAGTTCTCGCCGCGCCTGACGCCCGCGGAACGCACTGAGGTCCAGCGACGCGCCGCCGAGATGAGCCTGCACGGCATCAACTTCTATGTGCTGATGGTCTTCTCGGCTCTGCTGGCGAGCTTCGGCGTACTGCAAAACAATGTCGGGGTCATTATCGGCGCGATGCTGGTGGCGCCGATGCGTGACCCGCTCATGGCTTTCGCCGCCGGGCTGGTGCAGGGCCATCTGCGGCTCATGCGCGACGCGGCGGTTACGGTGGTATTCGGTATCGGGATTGGCCTGCTCGTCAGCGCGGGGCTGGGCCTGGTGTACCCCATCGACGTGCCAACGCGCGAAATGTTGGCCTGGGGCAAGCCCTCGCTGCTTGACATGGGTGTGGCGCTGGCGGCGGGAGCAGTCGGGGCCTATGCCCTGGCGCGCAAAGACATCGCCTCGGTGCTGGCGGGGGTCGCCGTGGCGGTGTCGCTAGTTCCGCCGCTGTGCACGATCGGCCTGGCGCTGGCCTTTGGCGACGAGGCCCTGGCGCTCGGCTCGTCGCTCTTGTTTGCGTCGAACATCGTCAGCATCAGCTTGGCCGGGGCCGCTATTTTTGTCTGGCTAGGGATTCGCCCGATTCGTACCAGCTCAACGCTGCCACACTGGGTGATCTCGCTGGCCGTGCTGGCGTTGCTGGCCGTTCCACTGGCGCGCGCGTTTGTCGAAGTGATCCGCCTGGAGCAGCAGACCAGCACTACCCGCAACGTGCTGGCCGAACAGTTTGAGGGCGGCGAGGTCCTCGAAGTCGAGCTGACCGCCGGGGACCCGTATGAGGTGCGTGCCACGATCCGCAGTGTCGAGTGGCTGACCTCGCTCGACGTGCAGGAGGCGCAGGATGCGCTCCGCGACGCGCTCGGCCAGGACGTCGCGCTAGAACTGACCAATGTGCGCGCCATCGAACCGTGACGCGGCGCGCTTCGGGAGATGGCATGTCTTTCATCCGAAACCTGACCATCGAGCGTCTGACCGTCGCGATTCTGTTTCTGCTGCTGTTCGCGATGGCGGTGCGCATCCCGACCGATACCGACACGTGGTGGCATCTGCGGGCCGGGGAGCTGATCGTCGAGTCAGGCGCCGTTCCCCATGAAGATACGTTTTCACACACGCGCGCGGGGCACGCCTGGGTTGACCATAGCTGGGGCGCGCAGGTCCTGCTCTACGGCGTATATCGTGCCTTTGGCGGCGACGAGCAGATTGGCGACAGCGGGAACATCGGCCTGGCGCTTTACACAGCGGCGCTGGCGACCGGCGGTATGGCGCTGGTGTACCGGATGTGCGACGGCACCGCCTACCTGCGCGCGTTCGTGGTGGTGCTTGGCGCAGCAGCCGCGGCGGTGTTCTGGTCGCCCCGGCCCCAGATGCTGTCGTTCTTTCTGGCGGCGCTGATACTTTATGTGCTGCATCGCTTCAAGCGCGAGCGCGTCGACAGGCTATGGGCGATTCCGCTGATAATGGCCGTTTGGGCGAACCTGCACGGCGGCTTCGCAATCGGCTTCCTTCTGCTGCTTGGCACGCTGGCGGGCGAGACACTCACCGCGCTGCTCAACCCTGATGACGCGGACGCGGCCGGATGGCGCGGCGTGCGCCGGCTACTGGTCGTGACCGGCGTGTCAATCCCGGCGGTCGCGATCAATCCTTACGGCCTGAAGATGCTCGCCGTGCCGTTTGAGACGGTCGGAATCGGCGTGTTACAGGACTTCATCCAGGAGTGGGCCTCGCCGGACTTCCATCAACGCCAGGTCTGGCCGTTCGCGCTGCTGCTGCTCGGAACGCTGGCCGCCCTAGGCGTGAGCGGCCGCCGCGCCGGCTGGACCGACCTGGCGCTGGTCTGCGGCACGGCGCTGATGGCGCTGATGGCCGGGCGTAACATCGCGGTCTTCGCGCTGGCGGCGACACCGGTCCTCTCGCGTCACGCCAACGCCTGGCTGGACGCGCGCGGCTGGCAGATCCGCCCGCTGCGGCGCGTCAGCGGCGCGCGGTTGGCCTTGAACTGGGCGCTGCTGCTTCTGGTGTTGCTCGGCGCCCTGGCGAAGACCGTCGCGGCGCTCAACGCGCCGGCCATGCGCCAGGCGCAGGCCGAGGCGTTTCCGGTCGAGCTGGCGGCTCATCTAAGGGCGAATCCGCCCGCCGGGAGGCTGTTCAACAGCTACAACTGGGGCGGCTACCTGCTGTTCGCCGCGCCGCATGTGCCGGTTTACGTCGATGGGCGGACCGACCTCTACGACGACGAGTTTTTGCGCCGTTACCTGTCGGTCGTGCTGATCCGTGATGGATGGGACGCGGCGCTGGACGAGCAGGCGATCGAGGCGATTGCAATCGAGGGACATAGCGTGCTGGCGCAGATGCTGCGAGAGCGGCCTGAGCAGTGGCGCGAGCAGACATTTGACGGGGGCCGCTCGGCGCTGTTCTCGCGCGCAGGAACCGCCGATGCGTGACGCCACGCCGGTCTCTCGCGCGCCCGAGCTGGGCCTGCTTGCGGATTTTCGCCTGCTGATCGGGCTGTTTATCGCCTTGCGCCTGATGCTGGCGATGGTCTACCAGCCGTATATCCTTGACCGGTGGGATGCTGCGGGCGAATCCAACCCGGTCGAGCGCGGATTGACCACCTTTGGCGATTTTCGTTATTATTTCCAGTTCGCCCGGTTAAGCGACCACGGGCTGCTACCCTATCGCGACTACTGGCACGAGTTCCCGCCGGTCTGGACCACGCTGTATCTCGGCGTGTACCGGCTGCTGGTGGCGCGCGGGCCGGTCGATTTCACCGTCTGGGCGACGGCGCTGGGGCTGATTCTGCTGGCGGTAGACGCCGGAAACCTGATTCTGCTGCGGCGGCTCGCGGCGCGCTTGCATGGCGAGCCGGCCGCGCTGGCGCTGGCGTGGATCTATGCTCTGCTGGCGGCGCCGCTGATCACGGCGTGGTGGACGTTCGAGGCATTGGTGTTATTCGCGATTCTGGCGGCGCTGGCCGGGCTGGTGGAAGGGCGCTTCGACCGGTCGGCGGCAGCCACCGTGATCGGCGCGCTGACCAAGCTCACGCCGCTGCTGATCCTGCCGGCGGTGTGGCGCTTCTTTCCAGCACGGCGCGCGCTGCGCTTCACGGCGATCACGCTGCTGTTGGTCGGCGCGGCGCTGGCGCTGATTGCAGGCTGGGGTGGGGCGCTGGGCCGCGCCTCGCTGGCTGCCCAACCGAACAAGGCGTCCTATCAGACGGTGTGGGCGATTCTCGACGGCAACTGGCGCACCGGCAGCTTCTCCGGCCCGGCTGTAAGGCTGGACCCGGCGACCGCCTATCAGCCGCTGGGCAATCCTGCTGTGATCCCCGGCTGGCTGCGGCTCATTCCGTTCGCCGTGGCTGGCCTGTTCGTCTACACACGCCCGTTGCGGCACGATGCACGCGGCATTGTCGCGTTTGTCTCGCTGACGTTCGCGCTGTTCATGCTCTGGGCGCAGGGATGGAGTCCGCAGTGGGCCGTCACGCTGACGCCGGTCCTGCTGCTGAATTTCCCCTCGCGGGACGGCATCCTGGCCTGTCTGTTGCTCAGCGCGCTGAGTTTCGTCGAGTACCCGGTGTTGTTCATGCGCACTGGCGACACCGGCGGGGCGATCACTGGCGCGCTGGCGCTGCCGTATGTCGCGGTGATCCTGATGCGGACCGGGCTGCTAATCGGGCTAGCGGTCGCGCTGTACCGGCGAGCGCGCGAGGCGGACGATGGCCCGGCGGGTTGAAGGCATGCAGGAGCGACGAATGGCGCTGCTGGCCGTCTGCGCGCTTGCGGTCTTGCTTCGCGTAGTCAATGTAGACCAGCGCACGCTGTGGTATGACGAGGCGTACTCACTTCTCTACTCACAGACCAGCATTTCACATGAAGCCGGTGCCGCAGACGTACATCCTCTACTATACTATCAAACACTTCATTTCTGGATACGGCTCTTTGGCGATAGCGCGATGGCGATCCGGCTGCTGAGCGTCCTGTTCGGCGTGCTGACCGTGCCGGTAGCTTATGCGCTAGGACGTGACTGGTTCGGCCCACGCGCGGGGCTGGCTTCGGCGCTGATCACAGCGATCGCCCCATTTCACGTGCAATACTCGCAGGAAGCGCGTATGTACGCGCTGCTCACGCTGGCGCTCACCAGCGCAACCTGGTTCTACTGGCGCGCCTGGATGCGAGGCGGGGCGGTCAATTGGGCGGGATTCACGCTGCTGGCGGCGCTCAGCATGTACACACAGCAGCTCGCTGCGTTCTATTTAGCCGCGCTGGGGCTGCTGCCCGCACTCCTGCGCGATTGGCGACAGCTTCGGCGCACGGCGCTGGCGGCGTTCGCTGCGTTCGCCCTCTATCTGCCGTGGTTTGTGCACCTACCCGGCCAACTGGACAATGTCCGCCGTTACTGGCTGAGCCGGCCTCACATTCTGTCGATCTGGCTGGCGCTGCGCTCGATGTTCTCGGTTAACCTCGATTTTGACGCCGCCTGGTGGCTGCCGACCTTCTTTCTGGCTGCGTTGCTGCCAACACTTCTGTTTTACCGGGCTGCCCGCGTCCTGCGGCGTTCCACGCCAGGCTCTGCCGAGCGTCGCGCGCTGATCGCGGCGCTGTGGCTTGGCTGTGCGCCGATCGGGCTGATGTGGCTGGCGTCGGTGGTCTTCCAGCCGGTGTTCTTGCCGCGCGCTCTGCTTCCCTCTGCGATGATGCTGTATCTGGCGCTGGGATGGCTGTTCACACAAGGGGGCTTGCCACGCCCTGTAACCGTCCTGGTTATCGTGGCCTGGGGAATCGTGATCGCCTTCGGGCTGTGGACGCATTACGGCTGGGATACGTTCCCGAACTCGCCTTTTGATCGGGTAGCGGTCTTTCTGGGGGACAATATCGGACCAGAGGATGCGGTTCTTCATGGCAACAAGCTCACCGCGTTGCCACTGCGTTACTATGCGCCGGCCGTGCCGCAAGCCTATGTGCGCGATATTCCCGGCAGTGGCTCCGACACGCTGGCCGTGCCGACTCAGCGCGCGCTCGGCTGGCTGGCGAGCGCATGCCCGGCCGAGGCGGCAGGCGGCGCTGAGCGCGTGTGGTACATCGCGTTCGAGCAGTTCGACGACGAGATGGCCGAGGCCGCGACGCGCGATCCCGGCGCGGGGCTGGTCGACAGCGGCGCTTGGCTACGAGCGCATTACACCGAGCGCGAGAGCCGCCGCTTCAACGACCTGGTCGTGACTTTGTTCACCGATCCTGACGCGACCGCGCGCGCGGCAGCGTGTCCTGACTCAGGGGATCGCTGATGGCAAGCGGCGCACCACAAGCCCCGTCGGGGCGCACCTACGCGGGGATTTTCACGCTCGCGCTGGCCGCCGGGCTTCTGCTCGCGGCGCTGCTGCGGCAGCCCGGCTACATGGATGCTTACTACTACCACAACGCAGCGGAGCGGCTCGTCAGCGGGGAAGGGCTGACAGACCCTTATCTCTGGCACTATCTCAACGCGCCCGACCGGCTACCCGCGCCCAGCCATACGTACTGGATGCCGCTCCAGTCCCTCCTAGCGGCAGGCGCGATGGCGCTTGGCGGGGTGACATTCCGTGCGGCGCAAGCGCCTTCGGTGCTGGCTTATGCCGGGCTGGTGACGCTCGCTTTCTGGCTGGGGGGGCGGCTCGGCGGCACGCGGCGCACGGCCTGGATCAGCGCGCTGTTGGTACTGTTCAGCGGATTCTTCACGCCGTTCTGGGCCACAACCGATACCTTCGCCGTGTATGGGCTGGCGGGCGCATCGTCGCTGGCAACCCTCGGCCTGGGTCGAGAGCGCCGCCGCGCGAGCTGGTTTCTCGGCGCAGGCGCGCTGGCAGGCGTCGCGCATCTGGCGCGGGCGGACGGTTTGCTGCTGCTCGGCGTGGCGCTGGCCCTTGCGCTGTGGCCGGACGTGCGCTCGACCTCGCGCGCCCGCCTGACGCACGCGCTTGCGGCGCTGGCCGGGTACATGGTGATCATGACGCCGTGGTTCGCCCGAAATCTGAGCGTGATCGGCACGCCGTTGCCGGTTGGCGGCACGGCGACAATCTGGCTGCGCGGGTATAACGAGCTGGTGAGCTATCCGCCTGCCGCGAGCGCCCGGACGTTTCTCGACTGGGGTCTCAGCCGGATCGCCGCCTCGCGCTGGGAAGCGTTGCAGGCCAACCTGGGGACTTTTGTGGCGGTCGAGACGTGGGTCATCTTGGGGCCGTTTGCGTTGCTCGGCCTGTGGCGCCTGCGCCGCGAGCCGCTCGCGCAGAGCGCCGCGCTCTACGCCCTGGGGCTACATCTGGTCATGACGTTTATCTTCGCCTATCCGGGCTACCGGGGCGGGCTGTTTCACTCGTCGTCGGCGCTGCTGCCCGCCTGGGCGGCCAGTGGAATCGTCGGGCTGGACCGGGTGATCGCGTGGGCGAGCCTGCGCCGGGGCTGGCGTATCCGGCAGGCGCAGGCCGTGTTCGGCGGCGCGTTGGTGCTCCTCGCCGCCGCGCTCTCGCTGTATGCGCTGGCGGCGCGCGTGCCTTCGCTGAACGATAATGCGACCGTCTACCAGGTGATCGCCGCCGATCTGCCCTCCAGAGCGCGGGGGGTGGTCAACGACCCGCCCGCGCTGTATTACCACACCGGGCTGAGCGGCGTCGTGCTGCCCGATTCTCCGCCGGAGCGCGTGCTCGATCTCGCCGAGCGTTACGATCTGCGGTTCCTGGTGCTCGACCCGGATCGGACTGCGCCGTTTGACGCGCTCTATCGCGGCGAGGCCAGCTACCCGTTCCTGCGACTCGAACGTGTCTACGAACGCGGAACGCCACGAACGGATGACGACGTTCAGGTGTACGCGATCGTGCGGCCGGGGAGCGAGCAGCCATGAGCCGTGTGCGGATCGGCTACGGCCGCGATCTCGCGATCGGTCTGGCGGCGGTGGCGAGCGTGACGGCGTATGTCGTGGCGGCGGCTGCGCTCGACGCGGTAGGGTTCCCGCTGGACGATTCGTGGATTCACCAGACCTACGCGCGCAACCTCGCGCAGCACGGTGAATGGGCGTTCGTGCCGGGCGAGCCGAGCACCGCTTCGACCTCCCCGCTGTTTACCGTGCTGCTCGCTGCCGGATACGCGCTCAAGCTGCCGTTTTTCGCCTGGACCTTCGCGCTCGGCGCCTCGTTTCTGGCGGGCGCGGGCTGGATCAATGCGCGGCTGGCCGAAACTCTGTTCCCGAGCCTGCGCCGGGCCGGGCTGTGGACCGGGCTGATGACTGTCTTGGCCTGGCACCTGATCTGGGCGGCGGCGTCCGGCATGGAAATCATGCTGTTTGCGCTGCTGGCGCTGGCAGTGATCGGGCTTGCGTGGCGCGAGCTACCCGGCGCTGGCGTCTTGCGCGATTCGGTTCCCGCTTTCCGGCGCGGCGCGCTGCTCGGCCTTGTGGGCGCGGCGCTGACGCTGACCCGCCCGGAAGGCGCCCTGCTGCTGGGGTTGGCGGGTTTGTTCGGGGCGATCGCGTTTCTCGGTAGCGCGAGCAGCCGCCGCACGGGGGTTGTGTGGGGCTTCGGGATCGCGCTCGGCTGGGGGGTCGGGGTCACGCCCTACGCTGCGCTAAGCATCCACCTGAGCGGCGAGCCGCTGCCCAGCACCGCCTCGGCCAAGCAAGCGGAGTACGCAGCCTCGCTGGCCGCGCCGCTGATCGAGCGGGTGTGGTGGATGGTCCGCCCGCTGGCCGCCGGAGGCCAGATTGCGCTGCTGCCGGGGCTGATCGCGGCGTTCTACTGGATCGCCAGACAGGGCGGCGGAGCGCGGGTGGCGCTGCGGTGGCTACCGGCCGTCTGGGCTGTGGCGCACGTCGCGCTGTACGCGCTGCGGCTGCCCGCGCCTTACCAGCACGGGCGCTATGTGCAGCCGGTGCTTCCAGTCGTGATCTTGTATGGCATCGGCGGGACGCTCCACCTTGTTCGCGGGGCGCAGCGACGCATGGCGTCGCGGGTGCTGGCGCGCAGTCTGGCGCTCTCAGCCCTGGCCGTGACACTCGGCTTCTGGGTGATCGGCGCGCAGGCGTACGCGGCTGATGTTCGCATCATCAACACCGAGATGGTTGCTGCGGCGCGCTGGGCGGAGCGGCATATTCCAGACGACGCGCTGCTGGCGGCGCACGACATTGGCGCGCTCGGCTATTACGCGCCACGCCCGCTGTTTGACCTGGCCGGGCTGGTGACGCCGGAAGTCGTGCCGATCATCCGCGATCACGAGGCGCTGATGGCGCTGATGTGCCAGCGCGGAGCGCGCTATTTAATGGCGCTGCCTGATCAGCGCCCGGCGGCGGAGGACGATCCCCGGCTCGGCGGCGCGCCGGTTTTCGTCACGGGCGCGCCCTACGCCCCCGCGGCGGGCAGCGGGAACATGGCGATCTACGCGCTGGACTGGGGCGCGGGCTGCGGCGCACCCTAGCCGCGCGGCTGAGGCCGCTGGCAGATTCGCGCCGATGGGTTTATACTGCGCTCGAAAATCGGGCTGCGCGCTGCTCTCGGCGATCGTCCGCCGCCGCAGCCGGGGATAGTCTGCGCGGAGAGTGGTCTCGTAGGACAAGGGTCGCAGATGATTCGGATTGCCTTAATTGACGACCATCCCGTGTTTCGCCAGGGCCTTCGGAATCTGCTGGCCGTTGAAGACGACATGACGGTTGTCGCAGAGGGTTCCAGCGGGGAAGAGGCGCTGACGCTGGTTCACGCCGAGCAGCCGGACGTGCTGGTGCTTGACATCAACCTGCCGGGGATCAACGGCTTGCAGGTTGCCAGCCGGCTTAAGGCGGAGCATCTTCCCGTCGCGGTCGTGTTTCTGACGGCCTACGACGATCTGGAGCAAGTATTGCACGCCATGCGCTCAGGCGGAGCGGCCTACTGCCCAAAAGACATCGAGCCGGAGCGCCTGATCGAAACAATCCGCATGGTCGCCCAGGGATACTACATCGTCGGCGAGCACACCTTCGACGCGGAGACGCTCCAGGCGTGGCTGGACGCCGGAGTTGAGGCGGCGACCGGCCCGTACATGGTCGATCCGGGCGAGTATTTCGTGCCGCTCAGCCCGCGCGAAATGGAAATTCTCCAGTTTGTGACCCATGGCAAGAGCAACAAGGAAATCGCCCAGTCGCTCGCCATCAGCCACCAGACGGTCAAGAACCACATGACCTCGATTTTGAAGAAGCTTGATGTGCGCGACCGGACGCAGGCGGCAGTGTACGCGCTGCGTCGTGGGTGGGTCCGGCCGCGGACGCCGGATGGGGAGTGACCTTAGCGCGGCGGTGCGGGCAATAGCTGGGCTGGCACGATGCTGGCAGGATGCCGGCAGGACGAAGGGGTGGACAGACGCATGTCGCAAAACATCGCATCGACGAAGGACGAGGTGCTGCGCGGCTTTCGCAGCGAATACGAGCGGTTGCGCGCTCGCGTTCGAGAAAACAAGCAGTTGATCGACCAGAGCCAGCACGAGGTTGAGCGGCTGCGCGAGCGCAACGTCGCCATCGGCGCGCAGATCCGGCGGATCGAGTCCAACTTCGACACGATCCCGCGCGCGGACATCAAGGCGGCTTACGACGATGCGCGCGACGCGCAGACGCGCCTGCTGACGATGCAGGGGCAGCTCGAAAAGCTCAAGAGTAACCAGGAGGAGTTGGAGTACTTCGAGCGGCTGGTGGGGCAGCTCCTCAACTTCGCGCAAGGCATCGCGCCTGAGCGGCTGGCGGCGCAGGCCGGTCAGGAGGCATCTGCCGCCGATGCGAGCCGTCTTTCGACGCAGGCGGTCATCCGCATCGTCGAGGCGCAGGAGGTTGAGCGGCAGCGGCTGGCGCGACAGATGCACGATGGACCGGCGCAATCGCTGACAAACTTCATCCTTCAGGCGGAAATCTGCCAGCGGCTGTTCGACCGCAACCCCGACCGCGCCGGCGACGAGCTGAAGAACCTCAAGACGGCGGCAGGCACCACTTTCCAGAAAGTGCGCGACTTCATCTTCGACCTGCGCCCGATGATGCTGGACGACCTGGGCCTGGTTCCAACCATTCGCCGGTACGTCGAGGCGTTTCAAGAGAAAACCGGTATCAACACCCAGCTGCGGATTGTCGGCGACGAACGGCGCCTGCCTGGGCACATCGAGGTAATGATGTTCCGCTCGGTGCAGGGGATTATGGGCGCGGCACGCGATCACCTCGGCGCGCGCAATATCGCGATCGTGCTTGATGTGGGGCCAGAGCGCCTGAAGGCGACGGTCGAGCACGACGGGCGGGGGTTCGACCCGCGCGACGCGCTGGAAGGCGATCCGCACGAGGAGGACGCGCTCGGGCTGCGGACGCTACGCGAGCGCATCGGGTTGGTGGGAGGCGGGTTCGAAGTCACCGGCGGCGACGACGAGGTTAGTCACTACGTCATCACCCTGCCAGTGGCCGAGTAGTTGCGAGTAATTCCGCGATTACGAGAATCGGTAAATTTACTGAGAGCGGTCATTAGCCTTTCGCTTGCCGGTCTCAGTTTGCTTTTTATACTGAATGGGACTATCGGCCCGTTTGCGCGAATTCCGCATCCGACTACACTGATGGATGAACTGCATTCGATAAGGCGTTTTTTGGCAGCTGGTCCACCGGCGCCAACGCTTGGGGAGGGAACGCTATGCGCGGTCGAGTATTGATCTTAATCGGCGCGATCATTCTGCTGGTTGCGCTGGTGGTGGTGGTGTTCTTCGTGCTTCCTCAGGACGAAGAAGAGACAGGGCCTGACGCAGCCGGTTCGGCGCAGGTGGAGAGCGCAGGCGGCGAACAACCCGGACAGGTGGGGGAGGGGGATACAACCCCCGTCGTCCGGAATATGGTCAACATCGTCGTTGCGATTCAGGACCTGCCGCGCGGTCTGACCATCCCTGAAGATGGCGTCGCGGTCCAGCCCTGGCCGGAAGACGCGCTGCCGGAAGCGGGAAACTACTTCGTCGAAACGGCTGAGGTTGTGGGGCGCATCGCGCGGACGGATATTTTCCGAGGGGCGCCGGTCTTGGGGCGGCAGGTGGTCGATAACCTGTATGAAGTCGCAGAAACCGGGTCCGACGCGGCGGCGCTGATGGCGGGCTTGCCTGCGGACCGGTCGTGGGTCGCGATCTCAGTCCCGCTCGACCCGACCGGCATCGGTCAGGTCGCCTACGGCTTGCAGCCGGGCGATTATGTCGACGTGATCATGTCGTTCCTGTTTGTCGATGTTGACGAAGACTTCCAGACCCGCCTGCCGAACACGATCTCGGTGATCACCCGCGCCGAGACGGGCGAAATGGTCATCGGCGCGCCACGTCAGGGCCGTGTCGAGGCGAGCACGCTCTCACCGGAAGGCGTTCTGGTCGGGCCGAGCGAAAGCGCCCAGCGCCCGAGGCTGGTCACGCAGCGCACAATCACCGATGCCTGGGTTGTGCATGTCGGCTACTTCCCGCCCGGCGGAAACATTGTCGGCGCGACGCCGACACCGATCGCGGTCGAGCCGCCGCCGCCCGCTCCTGGCGAGACCCAGCAGAACGCGCCGCCGACGGCAGTTCCGACTTCGACGCCGTACGCGCCGACGATCATTACGCTGGCCGTGACGCCGCAGGACGCGCTTGGGCTGGTTTGGGCGATCGACTCGCAGATTCCGATTACGCTGGCGCTGCGCGCAGCGGGCGATCGCGCGGTCACTCAAACCGAAGCCGTGTCGTTGCAGTACATGATTCAGAACTTCAACATCACGCAGCCCGCCGCGCTACCCTTCTCGCTGGAGCCGCCGATCCGCAGCGTGCGCCGCTTTAACATCGGCTCGCTATCGAATCTGATCGCGGAAGGCGCCGAAGAAGCCGCGCAGTAAGCGGGCCGCCGCGTCAGCCATCGGGGAACGGAGAGCAAGCGTCGCTCGCATGAGCGCATGCTCTCCGCCCCTTTACCTGTCACCATTGCGACCGGCGCGGGAGACTCGGTTTCCCCGTTTAAGCGGCAGCTAACTTTCATCGGAAGGTCGTAGCGGATGAGCACTGGAACACCACGCGAAGTGATCAAGGTCCTGATCGTCGACGATATCCCCGACACGCGCGAGAACATTCGCAAGCTGCTCGCTTTCGAGGCCGATATCCAGGTCGTCGGCATGGCCGGGACTGGTCGCGAAGCCGTAAAGATCGCGACCGACACCCGCCCGGATGTCGTCCTGATGGACATCAACATGCCGGATATGGACGGCATCACGGCGACGAAGGCGATCAGCACGGCGGTGCGCACTGCCGCTGTGGTGATCATGTCGGTGCAGAGCGAGCCGGGCTACCTGCGACAGGCGATGCTGGCCGGCGCGCGCGATTATCTGACCAAGCCGATCTCCAGCGAAGAGCTGTACACCACCATCCGGCGGGTCTACGAGCGTAACGAGCCGGTCCGCCAGCAGGAGGCCTCGCTCGGCGCGGCGCTGGGCCGTCCGCTCGATGCCGCGCACAAGCCGGCTGCCGAGCAGGCCGCCGGGGCCGGGCACGTGATCGCGGTCTACAGCCCGCAGGGCGGCGTCGGGGTGACGACCGTTGCGACCAACATCGCGGCGGCGCTGATGCGGCCCGATACGCGGGTGCTGCTGATCGACTGCAATCTTCAGTTTGGCGATGTGGACGCCTTTCTGAATTTACAGTCCCAGTCGAGCATCGCCGACCTGACCAAAGTTGTCAGCGACCTTGACCGCGAGCTGATCGACAACGTCCTGGTGACGCACGGCAGCGGGCTGCGCGTGCTGGTCGCGCCGAGCCATCCTGAGCACGCCTACGACATCACCACCGAGGCGATACAGGCAGTGATCACTGCCTGCACGCCGCTGTACGATTACATCGTGCTCGATACGCCGGTGCAGTACGATGATCTGACGCTTAAACTGTTCGAGCTGGCCGAGCGGATCGTGCTGGTCGCCGTGCCGACCATCCCCTCCGTGCGCAATACGCGCAAGATGTTAGAGATTTTTGATAACCTGGAGAAACCCTCCAAGTTATCAGATAAAATTGTCTTTGTATTAAATCGCACCGTCAGCGAAAAGGAACGGGGCCGGGGGACGGTGCCTGCCGAGTCCATCGCGGCGCACCTCAAGAAGGAGGTTGCGCTGTCGATCCCATTGGACGAGCGCACAGTTCTCACCTCCGTCAATCAAGGGGTCCCCCTGGTCGCCAAGCAGAAATCGCGCTCTCCTGGTAAGGAGCTGGCCGAGCTGGCCGAGTTGCTTCGCAAGTCCATTGAAGCGGACGAGGAGCCGCCCCAGACCGCCGAACAGCAGGCGCAGCGCTCAAAAAGCGGCCTGCGGGCGCTGTTCGGCGGCACAGGGTAAGGACCTCTCCGGCGGTTAGGGTGGTAGGAGGCTGGGCATGTCATTGTTAAGACGGATCGAACGTGGGGGGCAAGACGATCAGCCGGGCGACGCCGACCAGTCCAAGCTGGCCGCCATGCGGCGCCGCACTCCCGTGCCGCCGCCATCGGGGACGCTGGTCGCCGGGCGCGGTGAGGCGAATACCTATCTGGACCTCAAGGCGCGGGTGCAGAACAAGCTGCTGGCCGAACTTGACACCAGTGTAGACCCGCGCTCGCCAGCGGTCCGGGCCACGATCGAGGAATTGTTTAACACGATTCTGGCCGAAGAGGCGATTGTCCTGGGCCGGGCTGAGCGGCAGCGCCTGTTCGAAGCGATCGTCGCCGAAATCCTCGGCTACGGGCCGCTGGAGCCACTACTGGCGGAAGACAACATCACCGAAATCATGGTTAACGGGCCGAAGAACGTTTACATCGAGATCGCGGGCAACATCACGCGCTCGAACGTGACCTTCGAGGACGAAGACCACGTGCTGCGCGTGCTGGACCGGATCGTCGCGCCGCTGGGCCGCCGCATCGACGAAAGCTCACCGACGGTGGACGCGCGCCTGCCCGACGGCTCGCGCGTGAACGCGGTGATCCGCCCGATCGCCCTTTGCGGCCCGACGATCACGATTCGCAAGTTCTCCAAGCGCCCGTTCACGGTTGAAGACCTGATCCGGTTCGGCACACTGACGCCCGAAGTCGCGGAATTCCTGCGCGCGGCGGTGATCGCGCGCCTGAATATCGTCGTTTCCGGCGGCACCGGCTCCGGAAAAACGACGCTGCTCAACGTTCTGTCGGGGTTTATCCCCAACGACGAGCGGATCGTAACCATCGAGAACGCCGCCGAGCTTCAGCTTCGCCAGGAGCACGTCGTATCGCTCGAAAGCCGCCCGCCCAACATCGAGGGGCGCGGCGAGGTCAACATCCGCGACCTGGTGGTCAACTCGCTGCGTATGCGCCCCGACCGGATTGTCGTCGGCGAGTGCCGCGCGGGCGAGGCTCTGGACATGCTCCAGGCGATGAACACCGGCCATGAAGGCTCGCTGACGACCTGCCACTCCAATAGCCCGCGCGACACGCTCTCGCGGCTGGAAGTGATGTGCCTGATGGCGGGGATGGACCTGCCGGTCCGCGCGATCCGCGAGCAGGTCGCGTCGGCGCTGGACCTGGTCGTTCACGAGGAGCGCCTGCGGGACGGCACGCGCAAGCTCGTCAAGATCACCGAAATCCAGGGGATGGAAGGCGACATCATCACGATGTCGGATATCTTCGAGTTTGAGCAGGTCGGCCTGGAAGCCGGCAAGGTCATCGGGCGGATTCGTCCGACCGGGTTGCGCCCGAAGTTCATCGACCGGATCGAGGCTGCCGGGATCCATCTGCCACCTTCGGTGTTCGGGATCGGCATGTCGCGCTACTAGCTGCGGGCCGCGTCCGGCTTAGCGGCTCAGGCGGCAGCGCGAACAGCGGGTTCAGGGAGGCTAGCGCCCTATGGGTACAGAGTTGATCATTGCTGGCGCGGCCGGGTTTGTGGCGGTGCTCATTCTGCTGGCCGGTATCGTGAGCATCCGATCCGAGCGCCAGGAGGAGATCGAGGAGCGGCTGGACCGCTACGCTTCGGAGTTCGGCAGCTCGCTCGCAGGCTTCAACGAGCAGCGCCCGGAGGAAACGGCGGCGGAGGTCAGCGTGCTGACCGCGCGGCTGGATAACGCTCTGGCCGAGCGCGAGTTCGCCAAGAAATGGCGCGTGCAGCTGGCGCGCGCCGACCTCAAGCTGACGGTCGCGGAATACTTCTCGCTGCACATCATCTCCGGGATCGGCGCGTTTCTGATCGGCTGGTTCATCATCTTCGGCAACCCGATCGCGGGCGCAGTGCTCGGCGTAGTCGGCCTCTTCTTCCCTCGGTTCTACGTCGCGCGCAAGCAGGGGCAGCGGCTGCGCGCGTTTGAGAACCAGCTTCCCGATACGATTTCGTTGTGGGTGAACGCGTTGCGCTCCGGCTACTCGGTGTTACAGGCGATGGAGGCGATCTCGCGCGAGGCGCCCGAGCCGACCGCGACCGAGTTCCGCCGCGTGGTGCAGGAGGTCCAGCTTGGCATCGCCATGGAGGACGCGCTCGCGCATCTGCTGAACCGCATGCCAAGCGAGGACATGGACCTGGTGAACACCGCGGTCAACATCCAGCGCGAGGTCGGCGGCAATCTGGCCGAGATCCTGGACGCGATCGCGCACACGATCCGCGAGCGTATCAAGCTGAAGGGCGAGATCCGCGTGCTGACCTCGCAAGGTCGCATCACCGGCTGGCTGATCTCGCTGCTGCCTATCATCCTGACGCTGTTCCTGATGGTCGTCAGCCCCGGTTATATGGGCGGCATGGTCGAGAACCGCATGTGTGGCTGGCCGATGCTGGGGCTGGGGCTGGGCTTGATCGGAACGGGCGCGGCGATTATCCAGAAGATCGTGAGCATCGACTACTAACGCCGCGAAAGCGAGGATCGAAAAGACTATGCCTCTGGTTGGAATCATCGCTCTCGCTGTGGTGGCCCTCATCCTGATCGTGGGCCTCGTGCGGGTCGGCATGCGCGAGGACTCGGGCGTAGACCCGCTTCAGCGCCGCCTGGCGGAATACGGCGACCGCGAGGTGCCTGAGTCGCTGGAAGAAATCGAGCTGTCGCTCTCGATGCAAGAGCGCGTCATCGTGCCGATGTACAAGTGGCTGGCGCGCCTCGCGATGCGCTTCAACCCGGAGCACCAGATCGAGCACATTCGCCACGAGCTTGAGCTGGCCGGCAAGTCGCAGTCGATGGACCCGGCGACTTTCTTCGGGCAGCGCGTCGCGCTGACGCTGGCGATGGGCGGCGGCGCGTTTGTCCTGTTCTTTCTCGTAACGGACTGGGGACCGACCAAGAGCATCCTGGGCGTCGTCGGCGGCATTCTGCTCGGCTACTATCTCCCGGTCCTGCAACTCAAGAGCCAGATCAGCCGTCGCAAGGACAAGATCACCAAAGCCCTGCCCAACGCGCTCGACTTGCTGACGATCTGCGTGGAAGCGGGCCTCGGCTTCGAGCAGGCGATGGGTAAGGTGTACGAGAAATGGGATGATGACCTGGCGCTCGCGTTCGGGCGCGTGCTGCAAGAGATCCAGCTTGGCAAGCGGCGCAGTGAGGCGCTGCGCGACATGTCGCGCCGGATGGAAGTGCCGGACGTTACCAGCTTTGTCGCGGCGCTGATCCAGGCCGAGCAACTGGGTGTCAGCATCGTCAAAATCCTGCGCATTCAATCTGACCAGATGCGCGTCAAGCGGCGTCAGCGCGCGCAAGAAAAGGCGCAGCAAGCGCCGGTCAAGATGATTATCCCGATGGTTCTGCTGATCTTCCCCTCGATCTGGATCGTGCTGCTGGGGCCGTCGGTGATCATCTTGCTTGAGACAGGCGTCCTGGGAGGGATCTAGCGGGCGCGGCCCTGGGTGGTTGACATTTCGCACGCAACGCAACCCCTGCCGGAGCGCCTGATGCAGCGCACGGCGCGGCGGCAAACCTGGATCGAGCGATGGGGTGGGGTGGTCGAGAACCCCACTGCGGTTCGCCGCGCGCTGCTTCTGCTCCACGGGCTGGCGCTTGGCGCGCAAGACCTGCTGTTTCCGCCGTACTGCGCCGGGTGCGAGCGCGTTGGCAGTCTGTTGTGCCCCCGCTGCATGGCTGCGATCACGAGACCCGCTCCACGGGCTATCCCCGGCCTGGCTGAAGTGTGCGTGTGCGCCGAATACGACGGCGCGATCGGCGCGGCGATCCGGGCGCTCAAATACGGCGGCCAGACGCGTCTGGCGGAGCCGCTCGGCACCCTGCTGGCGCGCTCCCTTTATCGATCCGGGTGGTCGATTGACCTGATCGTCCCCGTGCCGCTGCACCCCGCACGATTGCGTGATCGAGGTTATAATCAAGCTAAGCTTGTGAGTCTCTACGCTTCGCGTGCGCTCGCTATTCCGGTGAGCAGTTCCGCGGTGTGGCGCGTGCGTGACACACCGAGCCAGGTCGACCTCAATGCGCGCGAGCGGCGCGCCAACATGAAGGGAGCGTTCGAATCAGATGCCGAGATCGTGCGTGGGAGGTCGGTGCTCGTCGTAGACGACGTGCTGACGACCGGCGCGACGATCGGCGCCTGCGCTGAAGCGCTGCGCCTTGCCGGAGCAGCCCGGGTTTTCGGAGCGACCGTCGCCGGGGCTGTGCTGTCCCCTGAACCCGCCGCAGGTTGTGGATGAACGCCTGTGTGAGGTCTTTGCAGCCCGAAAGAAGGAGCAGGTCATGGAACTCAAGATCCACGCCCGTAACCTCGATGTCACGCCTCAGCTTCAGGACCACGTCGAAAAGAAAGTCAGCAAACTGGATCGCTACATGCCCAATATTCAGGATGTGCGGGTAGATCTGGCGATCGAGCGGCGCAAACAGGGGGTCGACCAGGCGATCGCGCAGTTAACGCTCCGCAACACGCGCGGGGTTATTCTACGCTCTGAAGACAAGAAACAGCCGGATGTTTACGCCGCGCTCGACGTGGCGCTAGACAAGATGTACCGGCAGATTCACCGCTACAAGGGCAAGCGCAAGCGTCGCACCAGCCGTTTCGCGCCGCAGGAAGCCGAACTGGCCGTGATGGAGCCGCTGCCTTCCGAATCGCTGCCCGAAGAGGAGGAAGAAGAGGAAAAGGTCTCGATCGTCCGGCGCAAAGAGGTCGCGCTGATCCCGATGAGCGAGGAGGAGGCGATCGACCAGATGGAGCTATTGGGGCACAGCTTCTTTATCTTCTACAACGCTGACACGGCCCGGATTGGTGTGCTGTACCGGCGCGATGACGGAAATTACGGCGTACTGGAGCCGGTCGTTTCGTAGACGGCGCGCGGATCGCGCGGGATGGGGCCGGGGGCGGGTCGCCTTCGGCCCCTTTGCGTGACGGCGGCAGGAGAGCGCGATGATCCACTCAAGGCCCGGCGCGGTGATCATGATCGGCGCGGAGCGCGCCAGCGTGCCGGAAAAGCTGCTCGACCGGGCGCTGCGCGCGGCGGCGCTCGACCTCGCGGCGCGTCTGCGTGCGGCGGGCATCGGGCAGATTATCCTCGCCGGGCCGGATCTCACCGGGGTACCAGACGGCGCGGGCGTACATCTTGACCCGGACACAGAGCCGTTTCATTTTGGCGGCCGCCTCGCAGGGCTGATCGAGCGCCACGCGCTCTCGCCCGCGTTCTACTTTGGGGCGGGAAGCGCGCCGCTGCTGTCCACTATTTCGTTAACTGAGGCGCTGACCGCGCTCGAAGAGGCTGAGCGCGCTGGGATACGTCTCGCCGTAACCAACAATCTGTACTCATGCGACTGGCTGGGGCTGTCCCAGGCGCGGGAAGCAGCAGCGGTTATCACCCGCGCCACGCGCGACAACGGGCTGGCGTGGTCGCTTCAGGAGCACGCCGCGTACCGCGTGCAAACTGCGCTCGCGCCCGACTCCGCCGCGCAGATTGATCTCGACACGCCTGCCGACCTGGCGCTAGTGCGCGCGCACCCGGCCTGCCCGCCAGGGCTGCGCCGCACGTTGCAAGACCCGCTGCTTGATCGCGTTCCAGTGGGCGCGCTGCTCGACGTGTTGGCGCAGGACGGGTCGCGGGTGGCGCTGTTCGGGCGGGTCGCTCCGGCGGGATGGCAGGCGCTCAGCCGGGCGACGCGCTGCTGGATCAGAGCATTCTCCGAGGAGCGCGGCATGGCCGCCAGTGAGCGTCTGGCGCGCGGCGAGGTGCGCTCGCTGATCGCGGTCCTGCTGCGCGAGATCGGACCGGCGCGCTTCCTCGACGAGCTGGCGACGATGGCGGACGGCGCGATCTTTGATACCCGCGTGCTGATGGCGGCCAGCGGGCGCGTGCCGGGTACCGCCGATCGCTTCGCGTCGGACCTGCTGCGACCCGACTGGATCGCCGATCCCTGGCTGCGCGACTTCACCGCCGCCGCGCAGCAGGCGCCGATCCCGCTGCTGCTCGGCGGGCACGGCGCGGTTTCAGGCGGGTTGTTCGCGCTGGCGGAGATCGTCGCGGAACGCCGGGCGAGGCGTCAGGAATACCAGTAGAGCCGTTGCAGCTCCCGGTATTTCTGGAATTCGTACCAGGCCATCAGCAGGCTGAGGCGCAGCCCGTGCAGGCCGTCGCGGTAGCCCTTGTGCGTGATGAAGCGCCAGGTGAACTGGCGCAGCGGCATCGTCACGAACTTGTGCGGGCGCGGCCTGATCCCCTGTTGCTTCAGTATCTCGGCGTCGTAGCGGACGTAGCGGCTCTGCTTCTCGCGGAACTGGCGCAAGGTCGTGTAGTTGTAATGCCTGAACGGCTCGGTGAGATACCCCGGCTCGCCGTCGAGCAGCACCAATTCGTGCACCTCGCGCGCGGGGTCGTAACGCGCGCGCCCCCGGCGCAGCAGGCGCATCTGGTAGTCCGGGTACCACCCGGCGTGGCGCGTCAGGCGGCCAAAAATGTAGTTGTCACGCGGAATCCAATACCCGTGACGCGCGGGCGCGCTCAGCGTAGCGCGGATTTCGGCGGCCTGGGCCGGGCTGGAACGCTCGTCCGCATCGATGAACAGCACCCAGTCCACCTCGACCGCGTCCAGCGCGGCGTTGCGCTGCGAGGCGTAGCCTTTCCAGGCGTGCTGCAAAACCTCGGCGCCCGCCGCCTCGGCCAGCGGGACGGTCTGATCGTCGCTGAACGAATCGAACACGACGATCCGGTCAGCCCACCGCACGCTGTCGATACAGGCGGCGATGTGCGCCTGTTCGTTGTGGGTGAGGATCACGGCGGCGAGGGGTGTGGTCACGCCTGGTCACATCCTTTGCACGGCGCGATAGGCTTCGATCAGCTCGTCGCGCTGCCCGGCGGTCAGCTCGCCGCGCTGGAACGCGCGCTTGGCGGCGGCGATCTGGCGCGACATCCCGGCGCGGATGATCCAGCGCGCGGCGCGGCGCACGAGCGGCGGATGGTGCTTGTCGTACAGGCGCAGGCGGCTGCGCCACAGGTTGATCACGCTCTGCGGGCGGGCCTGGCGCGTGCTCTGCCCGCTCAGGTGGGTGACATGCGCCGCCGGGACGCAGTAAATCTCGTACCCCGCCGCGCGAATTCGGATGCTCCAGTCGATTTCCTCGCAGTACATCGTGAACTGCTCGTCAAACACGCCGGTGTCCAAGATCGCCTCGCGGCGCAGCATCATCGTCGCGCCGAGCGTATGATCGACCGGGAACGGCTCCCCGACGGCGTAGGCCGCGCGCGGATAGCGCCCGTTGAGTGCGCTGTCGTGCAGGCGTAGCGGCACCGGGAGGAGATCGATCACGAGCTGCGCCAGCCCTGGAAAGCGAAAGGCGCTGTGCTGAAACGCGCCGCTTTCGTAGGTCAGGCGCGCCCCGACCGCGCCCGCGCGCGGCAGGCTGAACAGCGCGTCGAACAGCGCGCGCGTAGCGCCGGGATGCGTGAGCGTATCCGGGTTCAGCAGGTAAACGGCGCGCGGCGTCTCGTCGGGCGGCGTCTCGGCGCCCGGTCCGAAGCCGAGCGCGCGCAGCGCGAGATTGTTGCCCGCCGCGAAGCCGAGGTTCTGCGCGCTATCGATCACGTGCGTTTGCGGGAACAGCCGGCGCACGATATCGGCTGTGCCGTCGGTCGAGGCGTTATCCACCAGCCAGACGTCGGCGCCCGGCCCGTGCGCGTCGAGATCGGCGTAGAGCGTGCGCAGCGCGTTGAGCGTCAGGTCGCGGGTGTTCCACGAGACGATGATCACGGCGAGGTCGGCAGGCATATCGCTCTCGCCGCGTCACGGCCGAAAGGCCATGTCCCACCCGGCGTCGTCCAGCCAGCGGCGCAACCCGGCCAGCCCGCCCGCGTCGACTGGAACCGCGCCGGACGCGTCAAACCAGCGCGCGAGCGCCGCAGGGTTGTCGTCCAGGTGCGCGGCCACTGCCGCTTCCAGCTCCTCACGGAGCGGGCGCAGTTCCCCGGCTGGCAGCGCGGACTCCGGCGCGGCGACCCACAGTCCATAGGGGATGGCATAGCGCGGGAAGCTCAGAGAGGTATTTTCCTCGTCGGGCAGAGTCGGATCGCCTCCGCCGACCAGCACGTGCAGCCGCTCGCGCGGATTTTCGTCGCGCACCGGCAGCGGGTCCAGCAGCGCCTCCAGCCTGCCGGCCGGCAAGGCGAGCGCGGCGCACTCACCGGCCATGAGCGCGTCGAATGCCGCGCTTTCACCGGGATACACGGCGCTGTGCGACATCTGCGCCAGCGCGTTGAACCCTTCCGCCTGGAGCATTAGCGCGGAGACGGCCCAGGCGTCGAGATCGCCCTCCACCCGGCAGGCCACCTGTCCGGCCAGATCTGCCGGGCGAGTCACGTCCGCCGGTACCACGACCTCGTAAACCGCGCCGATCGTCGTGCCGGCGTCGCCTTCGCGGATCAGCGCCAGCATCGGCTGAGCGCCGCAGGCGCGGGCGGCTGCCGCGTAGGTGAAGGCGCTGACCCAGGCCGTGACCGGGGCGCCGCTGCACAGCGCGCGCAGGGCCGCCGGCTCGTCTAGCGTCACGGCCTGGACCTCGATATCGTCTGCCAGATTCAGCGTCTGGCTGAGCGGCTGTAGCGCATCTGCGACCGCCTGCGCGAGCGCGGCCCGATCGCTGGCAGACGGTCCGCGCCCGCCGGGCAGCGCGAAGGCGATGGTCAGGGGGCGCTCCTGCCCGCCGAGCAGCGCGATCGGCCGATCCAGCGGGGGAAGGGCGGTTGAGCGCGGCGTGGGCGTCGGCGGGATAGGCGTCGGCGGGCGTGGCGTCGCCGGAGCCGACCCGGCTCCGCTACATGCTGCCGCCAGCAGCGCAAGCGCGAGGAGAGCCATCCCTACACAGGCGCGATGCCTGCCTGCCGAGTGCCAAAGTCGCCGGTTAATGGGGCACCTCCCTGCCGCTGCCGCCGAACCTGCTCCCATAATAATGGAGCGTGGCGCTCGCTGCAAGCGCGCCAGAGTCCTGCTCGATCGGCTACTGGACCGTGATAGTGCCTTCCTGCGCGATCAGCTCCACCGGGCGGCGCCCGACCTGCGCCTGCGTCACCGCGACATCCTCATGAATCAGCCCCGCCCAGCAGTCTTGAGGGTTGAGCGCGGGGATCAGCTCGGTCATCCGCACCGCGCCCCAGACTTCGGCGCGCTGGCCCGGCTCCAGGTAGTAATAAACGCGCCCGCTCACCTCGTCCTCGACCGTCGTCAGCTCCTCGATCGGGCCGAGCGCCCAGCGCCAGGGGAAGTCGCTCAACACGGTCTCGCAGTTAATGCCGACACGCCATGCGCCGGACTCGCGGTACTCGCCCATCGTCGCCGTGACCTGCCCGAACTGGTACACCGTGCCTGGGAACGGCCCCGCAGTGCGGATCGGCGTGGTGCCGTAGTTGTAGACGGTCAGCTTAAAAACCAGCAGGTCGCCCTTCTGCATCGTCAGCTTCGTCAGCTCGGACGAGACGCCCTCTGGCAGCGCGATCGTTTTGCCCTGCGTTTCAAGGTCGGAGTAATACGCCGGGTCGTACGGTGCGGTCGTGAAGACGACCGTTGCGCCGGTCGTCTGTGGCACGATCTCGACCTTCGGCAGCCCGCTGTCCTTGATCGTGACCTGGCTCTCGCGGACGATCCGCTGGCCGACCTTATCCTGCGCGACAGCGAAGACCCGGTAGGTGCCATCAGGCGGGGGCTGGAGGTTCTGATCGACCCCGCCATCATAATCGTACTCGTGGCTGCCGGCTTCGCCGGGGTCGCGGCCCCGCTCGCGCTCCGGCAGGTAAATGCGCAGCCCTTGCTCGTCTTCAAGAAACACCTGCAAAGCGGCGTCTTTTTCGAGATAGACGTTGACGTTAACCCGGTCCCCGATACCGTCCTGATTCGGCGTGAAAACATCCGGGGCGATCTCAAACGAGCGGATGACCGGCAGCGCGGTGTCGGCCTTGACGACCGCCAGCGCGCCGGTCTTCTCGACGCGCTCGTCCTCGTTGGTCGCGGCAATAGTCCACGTATACTGCCCGTTCGGGATCAGGCGTGTCTCGATCGTGCCGGGGATATCCTCGCCGGGGCGCGCGTAGCCCCCGACCACGCCGCTGAACGCCACGCGATAGTCTCCCGCGATGCGCCGCTCGTCCCGCCGGAAGTAGTACCGTTCTCCGGCCGCGTTATCGAGGTAAATGCTGATTTGCGCCGGGCGGGCGAGCCGGTAAGTAATGAAGGTGATGTCGTCCTGCCCATCGGCATTGGGCGAGATCGATATGCTCTCGAACGTCGCGTCGCGCAACAGCGGCAACGGCGGGCGCAGCAGCAGGTATCCCGCCGCACCAACCAGGAGCGCGACAGCCAGCGCCGCGAAGATCGTGAGCATTCGGGGTAGGGGCATAGAGTTTCTCCTGAAGTCGGCGCGATTATGCCATGTCCGCCGGGTTTGATCCACTCAGCCGGGGCGCGTGTCAGCCGGGCGCGGGGCGATCGGTGGGCATTCTCCGCGCACGACGAAACTCGCCAAGTCGACCCTTGTGCCAACGCGGGATTCGGAGTAGTATGTGGGATATGTGGGATAATTCCTGCACTAGACTAGGTGGTCGCCCGCTCGGCGCGGCGACCACGTTCCCGATCAAGGACGTATCCATTGGCTCCCGAACCTTTTCACTCGTATGGCGACGCACTCGATTATCTGTATAGCTTCATCAACTGGGAAGTCGAGCGCCACATGCGTTACACGCCCGAGGTGATGACGCTGGAGCGCCCGCGCGCGCTGCTCAAGGCCCTCGGCAACCCCCAGGATCGCTATCCGATCATTCACATCACCGGCACGAAGGGCAAGGGATCGGTTGGGGCGATGTGCGCGGCGGCGCTGCAAGCATCGGGCCTGCGCGCCGCGCTCTATTCGTCGCCGCATTTGCAGGATTTCCGCGAGCGTTTTCGCGTGGACAACGCGCTGATCACGCCGGACGAGTTCGTGGCGATGATCAACCGGATGCGCCCGGTTCTGGAGACTATGCCGGATGACATCACTTGGTTCGAGGTCACGACCGCGCTCGCGTTTCTGTACTTCGCCGAGCGCGAGGTCGATATCGCCGTGATCGAAGTCGGGCTGGGGGGGCGGTTGGACGCGACCAATGTCGTCACGCCGGTCGTCTCGGTGATTACCAGCCTCAGCTATGACCACACGCACCTGCTCGGCGACTCGCTGGCGTCGATCGCGCGTGAGAAGGCGGGGATCATCAAGCCGGGCGTGCCGGTCGTCAGCGCGCCCCAGCCGGACGAAGCGTTGCAGGTTCTGGCTGAGGTCGCCGCCGAGCGCCACGCGCCGCTGACGCTGATCGGGCGCGACTGGCTCTACGCGCCCGGCGACAGCACCCGGGCCGGGCAGGTGTTCACGGCCGGTCCGGCCGGCGCGCCTCTGCGGCCCTACTGGACCGGGCTGACCGGCGGGCACCAGGCGCTGAACGCGACGGTCGCTCTGGCCGCGCTGGATCGCGCCGCGCAGGCGGGCGTTGGCGTGACCGAGCAGGGCATCCGCGATGGATTTCGCTTGGTGGACTGGCCGGGGCGAGTGGAGCTGGTTGCCCAAAACCCGGCGGTCGTGCTGGACGCGGCCCATAACGGCGCGTCGGCGCGCTGGCTGAGCGCGACGGTTGACTCACTTTACCCTCAGCGACCGCGCGTTCTGATCTTCGGCGCATCTGCCGACAAGGATATTCGGGGTATGTTCGAGGCGCTGCTGCCGGGCGTGGACCATCTGATCGCGGCGCAGGCAGTGCACCCGCGCGCGCTGGCGACGCAGGAGATTGAAGCGGTCGCGCACGCGGTGGGCTACACCGGAGGGATCGACCAGATTCCGCATGTCGCGGCGGCGCTCGCTCAGGCCCAGCGCCTGGCCGGGCCGGAGGGTCTGGTGATTATTACTGGCTCGCTGTTCATTGTCGGCGAGGTGCGAACGATTTTCGGCTTGCCGCCCGGCCACGCTGCGCGGGTATCGCCCGTTGTGACCGAGACGCAGCCGCCGGTTGGCGATTGACGCGATGGGATTGCGAAACGAGCACGACTTGATGATCGGACACGGCATCAGCGAGTTCTACGGCATACAAGACGCGGCGCCCGACGAGCAGGGCCTGATCAAGCGCGTCGTCGTGGGGCTGGCCGATACGGTTGTATTTCCGCGGACGGTTACGCCGTTGTTCGTGCGCGACGAGGCCGATATCCGCGCGATCCAGGCCGCGCAGGAGCAGCAGCAGACTGTGATCGGCGTGCTGATGCGCGACCCTGAAGGCGGCGATCTGGCCCTGGCGAACGCGTATCCGATCGCGACCGAGATGGCGCTCGGCCGCCTGATGCACTTGCCGGAAGGTGACACCACGGTTCTCGCGCAGGGGCGCCGCCGCGTGGAGCTGGTTGAGATCAGCGAGACGAGTGGCGTGCTGCGCGCGCGGGCGAGGCCGGTGAGCGAGATGGTCGAGCCGCTGCGCGACGTGACCGCGCTGCGCCGGGCTGTGCTGAACCTGTTTCAACGTTGCGTCGAGCTTAGCCCTGATCTGCCCGAAGAAGCCTATATTTACGCGCTGAACATCGAGGAGCCGAGCTGGCTGGCCGATCTGCTGGCGTCGTCGCTGAACTTGAGCGTAGACGAGCGGCGCGAGGCGCTGCAAACGGCCGAACCAGTCGAGCGGCTGCGCTGGATCAGCGGCGTGCTGGGGCGCGAGGTCGAGATGCTGGAGCTGGAGAACAAGATTCAGACCCAGGTGCGGCAGGAGATCGACCAGTCCCAGCGCGAATACTACCTGCGCGAGCAGATGCGCGCGATCCAGCATGAGCTGGGCGAGACAGACATCTTCCAACAAGACCTGCAAGAGGTGCGCAAGCGTATCGCGGAGACGGAGTTCCCGCCGGATGTTCGCGAGAAGACGGAGAGGGAGCTGGCGCGGCTGGCGCTGCTGCCGCCGCTGGCCCCCGAAGTCGGCCTGGTGCGTACCTATCTGGACTGGCTGCTTGACCTGCCGTGGCAGGCGACGCCGGAAGATAGCGTCGACCTGGCGCGCGCCGCGCAGGTGCTTGAATCGGAGCATTTCGGGCTGCGTAAGGCCAAAGACCGCATTCTGGAGCACATGGCCGTGCGCCAGCTTGCGCCGGACAAAATGCGCAGCCCGATCCTGTGCTTTGTCGGGCCGCCCGGCACCGGCAAGACCTCGATGGGCAAGAGCATCGCCCGCGCGCTGGGCCGCGAGTTCGTGCGCGTCAGTCTGGGCGGTGTGCGCGACGAAGCCGAGATTCGCGGCCACCGACGGACGTACATCGGCGCGCTGCCGGGCCGGATCATCCAGACTATGCGCCGCGCCGGGACGATCAACCCGGTGTTCATGCTCGACGAGATCGACAAGCTCGGCATGGACTTTCGGGGCGATCCGGCGGCGGCCTTGCTCGAAGTGCTTGATCCAGAGCAGAACCAGGCGTTCTCCGACCACTATCTGGATGTGGCCTATGACCTGTCGAAGGTGCTGTTTATCACGACGGCCAACGACATCGACCCGATTCCGCCCGCGCTGCTCGACCGGATGGAGCTGATCGAGTTTCCGGGGTACACCGAGGACGAGAAGATCAGTATCGCGCGCAAGTTTCTGATTCCGCGCCAGCTGGAGCAGCACGGACTGGAAAAGCAAAAAATTCGCTTCGATACCGGCGCGCTGCAAACCATCATCCGGGCTTATACCTACGAGGCCGGGGTGCGCAACTTCGAGCGCGAGATTGCGAAGGTCTGCCGCAAGCTGGCGCGGCGCCTGGCCGAGAGGAAACCGCTGGCCCGGCGCATTACGGCGGAAGGGATCGATAAGTATCTTGGCCCGCCGCAGATCATCTCGCCGCTGGCCGAGGAGCACGACGAAATCGGCGTGGCGACCGGTCTCGCCTGGACCGAGGCGGGCGGCGACCTGATGGCAATCGAGGTCACACTGCTGCCCGGAAAGGGCATGCTGATGCTGACCGGGCAGCTTGGCGACGTGATGCAAGAGTCAGCGCAAACCGCGCTGAGTTACGTTCGCTCGCGCGCCGCGCGCTTCGGCATCGACGCCGACGAGTTCGAGCGGCTGGACATTCACGTGCACCTGCCGGAAGGCGCGATCCCGAAAGACGGGCCGTCCGCCGGGATCACGCTCGCGACGGCGATGACTTCGGCGTTGTTGCAGCGGCGGGTGCGGCGCGATGTCGCGATGACAGGCGAGATCACGCTGCGCGGGAACATCCTGCCGGTGGGCGGGCTGCGCGAAAAGGTTCTCACCGCGCACCGCCTGGGCGTGAGGAAAGTGCTGCTGCCCAAGCGCAACGAAAAAGACCTGGCTGAGCTGCCGCCGCGTCGCAAGCTACGCGGCCTGGAGCTGGTGTTGGTCTCGCATATGGACGAGGTGCTCGAGCACGCGCTGCTCGATGCGGAGGCCGTGGACTCGCCTCCGCCACCGGCGCCATAGGTAACACACGGGGGCAGGGACGGGGGCAAGCTATGGCAACGGATCGGACGAACGCGGTGAACACCGCGCAGTTTCAGACGGTCGAGCGCCAGCAAAAGCTGGACGAAGAGGCCATTCTGCGCCTGCTGGCATCGGGGCGGACCGCGACCGCCGACTGGCTGCCGGGGCGCGCCTCGGCCAGCGACATCGCCGAGACGCTGGCCGGGATGGCGAACGCGCGCGGCGGCGTGCTGGTGCTGGGCGTCACGCCACGCGCGGACCGGCCGGTCGGCGTGGATGACGCCGAGAACGCGGTCAACCGCGTGCTGGAAGCGGCGCTCTCGATCACGCCCCCGCTGATTATCCCCTTCCCGCAACTGGTGCACGTTAAAGGCTCGACGATGATCGCCGTGGTGGTGCCGCGTGGTATGCCGCATATCTACGCGCTTGAGGGGCGCTATCTGACGCGCGACGGCGCGCGCAACACGCCGCTCGTGCCGCAGCGCCTGCGCCGCCTGCTGCTGGAGCGCGGCGACGTGTCGTTTGAGTCAGAACCCGCGCACCACGCGCGGCGCGAAGACCTCGACTGGGAGCAGGTGGAAGCCTACGCCTACGGCCTGAGCGGAATGAGCGGCATCTCGCCAGAGCAGGTGCTGATCAAGCGTGGCTGCCTGGTAAGCCGTGACGGGGAGCTGCGCCCCACCAACGCCGGAATTCTGCTGTTTGGCAAAGACCCGCAGCAGTTTCTGCGCGGGTCGGATATCACCGCGGCGCGCTTCGCCGGTAAAGAAATGGGCGACGTGTTCACGCGGCAAGACCTGACCGGCACGCTGCCGCAGCAAATCCGCCGCGCCGAGACTTTTCTGGTCGATAACCTGCGACGGGGGGTGCAGATCGGCGAGCAGATGGCGCGCAGCGAGCAGTACGAGTACCCGCTCAAGGCCGTGCGCGAGCTGGTCGTCAACGCCGTGGCGCACCGCGACTATAGCATTCAGGGCGATGGCATCCGGCTCTACCTGTTTGGGGATCGGCTGGAAATCACCAGCCCTGGCAACCTGCCCGGCCCAGTGACGGTTGACAACATCGCAGAGGAGCGATTCTCGCGCAACTCGGCCATCGTCCAGGTGCTCTCTGACATGGGCTTCATCGAGCGGCTGGGGTATGGGGTGGACCGCGTGCTGAGCCTGATGCGCGAGGCGGAGTTGCCGGAGCCGCGCTTCGTCGAGACGGCGGGTGGCTTCCGCGTGACACTCTACAACAAGCCGTCTGGCGCGGGAGAATCTTCCGAGCCGGAGCTGTTTGGCGGCATCTTCCGGGGCGAGCCGGTCAACCGCCGCCAGGAATACGCGCTGGATTTCCTGATCAACCGCAAGAACGCGCGCATCACCAATAAAGACCTGCAAGAACTCTGCCCCGATGTTCACCCCGAAACTATCCGGCGCGATTTCGCGGACCTGGTCAGCCGGGGGATTCTCCTCAAAATGGGCGAGAAGCGCGGCTCGTACTACGTGCTGAAGCGCAAGTAACCCGCGCGGTCCGCGCCGGGATTTTAGAGGTTACAGGGGCCACATTCTGTGGTATCGTTATGTCTTTGCGGTCTCGGACGGTGTATCGGCGCGGTATCGTAGGTGATTAGCAGCGACATGATGGGACGGTCCACCCGGAACTGGCTGGGCGTGCTGGCCGTGCTGGCGGTTGCGCTCAGCGCCTGCACGTTGAGCGTCGATGAGGTGGCTTCGCAGCCCAGCCCGACCCCTAGCCCCACCGAAACCCTGACCCCAACTGTTCTGCCCACGGCGACGGCCAGCCCGGCGCCGACGCTGACGCCCAGCATCACGCCAACGCCGACGATCACGCTGACCCCGACCGTGACTCCCACCGCGACCGAGACTCCGCTGCCGACCGCGACGCCGTTCGCGCCGAGTCTCTACCGCAACGACCAGTGGGCGTCGGTCGAAGTGCCTCCCGCGTTGCGAAACGGCCTGGACTCGTCGTGGTACGCCTTCTTGAGCGTGAACGAGCGCACTGATGTGACGAATCTGCTGACGCCGGTGGCTCCGCCCGATGAAGAAACGCTATATTTGATCAACCCGGCGACCAGCGAACAGCACGAGATTCTAGACCTGCCCGTGACGACCGATACGCGCATCTACTGGGCGCCAGACGGGCAGAAGGTGCTGTTTTTCCGCGAGCCGACGATGGCGGCGGACGGGACGCGGCTGGGCGGCCTGTATTTGCTCAACCTGCGGCTGGCGATACTGCTGCGCGTATTCGAGATGCCGGGGCTGACTCCACCCGCGCTGACCGCGCTCGAAACGGGGCCGGCGGCGGGCGGCCCGGCTGACCTGCTGCCGCTGGCGGCAGGCGGGGCGGGGGAGCATGTCCCGGTGTGGGCGCCGGACAGCGCGCAGTTCGCCATCACGCTGCAAGATAGCTATGACACCGACATCTACCTGGTGTCGAGCGACGGCTCCTCGTTCCGCAACCTGACGAGCGATGGCGCGTTTGACTTCTGGCCGGCCTGGTCGCCGGATGGGCGCCGCATCGCCTTTGTGTCTGGGCGGGTGGAATGCCCTTCATGGGTGCCAGGCGAGCCGGAATCGTGCTCGGGAAGCGGGACTGCGCCGCGCGCGGGTGGAAACCTGTTCGTCCTTGACCTGCAATCCGAGCAGGTCCGGCAGGTCGGGCAGGCCTGGCTGAACGGCCCGCCAACCTGGGTCAGCAATCTCCAGATCGCCTATACGACGCAGAGCGCAGGGTCGGCGGGCACGTCGGAACTATGGGTATCCAACATTCAATCTGGCACAACGCGGAAAATCTCCGCGGATGAGGATGGCCTGGTTCTTGGCGCGTCCTGGGCGCCGGGCGGCTCGCGGGTGATCTACCAGCGCTCGACTGAGCCGCGCGGGCTGGTTATGCGCGACAGCAACGGCGGCTTGATTGCGTCCAGCGACCAGCACACGTTTTCGCGCTATGGCTTCGCCGCTGGATGGTCGCCCGCCGGGGACCTGGTAGCGATTGCCGGGCAGAACAGCCTGTGCCCATACGGCCTGATCGTCGCGCGGAGCGATCTAACTGTCGTCACTGGGCCGCTGGCGAACGCGCGCGCGTGCGCGCCGAGCTATTCCCCGGATGGGCGGTGGCTGGCGTTTGCGGGAATCCAGCAGCGCGTGGGATACGATGACGGGCGGCTTGATCTCTACGTCGCGCAGCCGAACGGCTACGGCGCGACGAACCTGACCAGCCGCCTGCGGGGCGAGATCCGCGTGCTGGGGTGGGTGGGGCCGTCTCAAATAGCCGGTGGGGCGAGCGACTAGCGGCAAAGACTCGCATCAAGGAGGCAGCACATGGCAGCGCGTACCGCGATCGTCACCGATAGCACCTGCAACCTTCCGCCGGACCTGGCGCGCGAGCGTGGGATTCACGTCGTGCCGCTGTATGTCGTCTGGGGAGACGAAAGCCTGCGAGACGGGATCGACATCCACGAACAGGAGTTTTACGCCCGGCTGCGCGCCTCGAAGGACATCCCCAAAACCTCACAAGCAACCCCACAGGACTTCGTGCTAGCCTTCGAGCAGGCTCGCGCGGCGGCCAATGCCGACGAAGTGGTGTGCGCGGTCGTGTCGAGCGCCCTGAGCGGCACTTACGCTTCGGCGATTCTGGCGCAGGATATGGTCGATTTTCCGGTGCAGGTAATTGACACACGCCAGGTTTCGTGGGCGCTCGGACATGTCACGCTGGCGGCTGCTGACGCGCGCGACAATGGGGCGTCAGCGGACGAGATCGCGGCGGCGGCGCGGGACGCGGCAGCGCGGCAGCAGCTGGTTTTTACCATCGACAGCCTGGAGCATCTCAAGCGGGGCGGGCGGATCAGCAGCGGCAAGCTGTTTGTTGGCTCGGCGCTGAACATCAAGCCTGTCCTGGTCGTGCGGGAGGGTGTGATCGAGGCGGTCGAAAACGTCCGCACGCGCAAGCGGGCCTTGCAGCAGCTTCCGAAGGTCGCCGCCGATGTCCTCGATGGGCGGCAGGTAAAGCGTCTGTCGGTGCTGCATGCTGACGCCGAAGCCGAAGGGCGCGCGGTACTTGAGCAGGCTCAGCAGCAGTTCCAGCCTGAAGAGATCATGTTCGCCTATGCGACGACGGTGCTGGGCGTGCACGCCGGGCCAGGCGCGGTTGGGCTGGTGGTGGAGTGGAGCGCCTGACCGCCGGACTACGCGGCGCTTTTCACACATATCCCCCATCAAATCCCACATATGGTGGGTTATGCAGGATACTGCGGGTAAATGTGGGATTGTGGCGCTGTCCAGAGCGTCCCCAGGAGCATCTTCTGGCTATTTGCCCGCCACAGAGATATCCCACATATCCCACATTCTCGTGAAACAGTTGTGGGATATGTGGGATATGTGGGATAACTCAGGCGAATGGCGCCTGCGTCTGCACGACTTCCAGCTTTTCCAACACGTCAACCAGGCTGGCCTGCCACTCGGCCTCCGGGCGCCCATCTGCCGGGAGCCAGACGCCCGTCCGGCTGACACGCGTGTTGTGGCCGAGCGCCTGCTGGAGCGCGCCGCGATCGATGCTGGCGAGGTAGGGCAGGCGGATCGTGATCTGGCCGTTTTCGGTGGCGATCGCGCTGGCGTTGGCGCGCTGCGCCAGCAGCTTGACCCGAATCTGGAACAGCAGGCCCTCTACGGCGCGCGGGAGCGTGCCGAACCGATCAGTTAGCTCCGCGCGCATTTCGTCAATCGACTCGAAGCGGTCGATCTCTGCAATGCGCCGGTAAAGCTGGATACGCAGCGAGGTCTCAGGGATATAGTGCACCGGGAAGTACGCGGGCAGCGGAAGATCGATCGTCACGGTCTGCGCCGTGATCGGCAGGTGCGGGGCTTCGCCTTCTCCCTTGAGATGGCGCACGGCCTGGGCCAGTAGCTCCGTGTACAGGTGAAAGCCGACGGCCGCGATATGCCCGCTCTGGCGCGTGCCAAGCATGTCGCCCGCGCCGCGAATCTCCAGATCGCGCATCGCAATCGAGAAGCCTGAGCCAAGCTCCGTCTGCTCGCCAATCGTCTCCAGGCGGGCGCGGGCGTCGAACGTCAGGCGGCTGGCGCGCGGATGAAAGAAATAGGCGTAGGCCTGGCTCGCGCCGCGCCCGACCCGCCCGCGCAATTGGTAAAGCTGCGCGAGACCGAACCAGTCGGACCGGTCCACGATCAGCGTGTTGGCGTTTGGAATATCCAGCCCGCTTTCGATGATCGTGGTCGAGAGCAGCACGTCATAATCGCCCCGCGCGAAAGCGGTCATAATCTCTTCGAGTCGCCCCTCGTCCATCTGGCCGTGGCCGACGGCGACGCTCGCCTCCGGCACCAGCCGGCGCAGATGCGCCGCAATGGCGTCAATCGACTGCACCCGGTTGTGCACAAAATATACCTGGCCGCCCCGGTCTAGCTCGCGCAGGATCGCCTGGCGCACCAGCTTGTCGTCATACGCGCCGACGTGGGTGACGACCGGCAGCCGCTCCTCGGGCGGCGTCTGGATCATGCTGATGTCCCGCACGCCAGCCAGGCTCATGTAGAGAGTGCGGGGGATCGGCGTAGCCGTCAGCGTCAGCACGTCCACCTCGGTGCGGAACTGCTTGAGCTGTTCCTTGTGCGTGACGCCGAAACGCTGCTCCTCATCGATAATCAGCAGGCCGAGATCGCGGAACGATACATCTGGCTGGAGCAGGCGGTGCGTCCCGATCACGATGTCGATCGTGCCCCGCGCCAGCTCGAACAGAATCTGGCGCTGCTCGGCAGGGGAACGGAAGCGCGAGAGCATCTCGACCTTGATCGGGAAGGAGACGAGGCGACGGGCGAAGGTGTTGAAGTGCTGCTGCGCCAGCACCGTTGTCGGCACCAGAATCGCGACTTGCTTGCCGTCCATCACCGCTTTGAAAGCGGCGCGCAGCGCGACTTCGGTTTTCCCGTATCCCACATCGCCGCAGATCAGGCGGTCCATCGGATGGGGCGATTCCATATCTTCCTTGACCGAGCGAAGCGCGATGAGCTGATCTTCCGTCTCGACGTAGGGGAAGGAGGCTTCAAGCTCGGCCTGCCAGGGCGTGTCCGGGCTGAAGGCGTGCCCGGTGACGCTGGCTCGTGCAGCGTACAGCTCCAGCAGCTCGCGCGCTACTTCTTCGACGGCGCGCTGCGTGTTTTCCTTAGCGCGCGTCCATTCCTGCGTCCCCAGCCGGTTGAGCGGCGGCTCGCGGTCGTCCGCGCCGATGTAGCGCGACAGCCGGTCGGCCTGGTGAATCGGGACGTAGAGCAGGTCGCTCCCAGCGTACTCGATGATCAGGTACTCGCGCTCGCTCTGGTCGATCACGCGCTTTTGAAGGCCAGCGAAGCGACCGATCCCGTACTCAACGTGCACCACGAAGTCACCCGCCTTGAGATCGGCGAAGGTCGCTTCGGGCGGGACGGCGCGCCTTTGCACGTGGCGGCGCGGCTCGGGCCGCTGCCAGCCGAACAACTCGGCGTCGGTCAGGAGGTGGTAGCGCCCCGCGCCGGGGGTCAGCGTCCAGCCCTCGGCCAGCGTGCCTTCGACAAACGTCAGGTCTCCCAGAGCCGCCGACGAGGCGATCCGCGACACAGGCGGGAGGTAGGTGTCCTGCTCGCTCCATAGCTCGGCGAGGCGCTGCGCTTGCTGGCTGACGACGATCGCGCGCTCGGACCGGCTGGACAGGCGGTGCAGCTCCTCCAGCACATAGCGCAATTGGCCGCCGTAACGCTGGCCGGGCGCAAACAACTCGCCCAGAACCACGCCGTCGGGTGGAGACAGCTCCGGGTCTGCGCCGAGGCGTAGCACGGCGCGGGTCGATAGCTCGTCCTGAAGCTCGTCCCAGGTGAGATAGGGCAGCGGGTAATCGGGCGGCAGGTGCCCGGCGGCCAGCTTATCGCGATGGAGCGCGATCGCTTGCTCCTCAAGATCGGCCATGCTGTCGTGCAGCGCGCCCCAGTCGTCGATCATAATCAGCGCGTCTTCCGGCAGATAGTCGAGCAGAGTCGCCGGCTGGCTGTGGAAGTAGGGCAGGTAGAACTCAAGGTGCGGGAACGGGGCGCCGTTCGCCAGCGGCTCCTGGTCTGGCAGCGCCGACGTGACATCTTCAGCCGGATCGGGCTGTTGCGCGAACCAGCCCGCCAGTCTTTCCGCCGCCCCCGGCCCGAAGCGCGGTAGCGCCTCGCGCGCCGGGGGAATCGCGATCTGCTCAATGCTGGCCGACGAGCGCTGGCTCGCGGCGTCGAAGGCCCGCAAGCTCTCAACCTCGTCGCCAAAGAACTCGATACGCACCGGCTGGCGGGCGGAGACCGGGAAGATATCGAGGATGCCGCCGCGCCGGCTGAAGGTGCCCGGCTCAACCACGATCGACGCTGGCTCGTAGCCGTTCTGCATCCAGGCGTGCAGCAGGCTGTCAGGCGTGATGCGCGTACCGGCCCGCAGCAGGCGCGAGGCGGCGCGAAACTCGCGCGCCGGGAGCGTCTTCTGCATCAGCGCCAGCGCGGACGTGACGATCAGCGGCGGTGGCTGAGACGTTGCCGGTTTGGCGCCAATCGGAGGAGCCAGCGCGGCGAGAGTGGTCAGGCGGCTCTGGATCGCGGCGGGCGTCCAGGGCGAGCGCTCATAGAAGATCGAGGTTGGCTCGGCGAATCGCTCGGCGGGGCGCCCTGGCAGCCAGACGGGAAGCTGCTCCGCGATGTTGTAGGCGCGATCGACCCGCCCGGCGATCACAAGCACGGGCCGCGCGAGGTCGGCGGCGAGCGCCGCCAGCACGAAGGGGCGCGCGGCGCGAAGCACTCGCTGGTCCGGCAGGGCGCGGCCCTGACGCGCGTGGTCCAGAAGCGTTTGATAAGACTCGGCCTGGCGCAGAAGCTCCAGAAGACCGTCAAGTTGCATGGGCGTGGCGATCCGTTACATCTCTAATCGACCGGCAGGGAGTTCTTTCAGGGCGTCGAAGCTCAGTCGGGCAGGCGCGGCTGCGGCGCGGGCTGGTCCACTGGCGAATCGGTCGCGGCGCCGTTGAACTGGTTCATGGCGGCCTCAATTCCATCGCGTAGCCAGCTCTCGACCGCCGCCACCGCGCGCGACACCGCACCAGCGATGGCAGGTTCTTCCCCGGCTGAAAAGCGTTGCAGCACGTAGGCCGCTGGGTCCATGCGGCCGGGCGGACGCCCGATGCCAAAGCGGACGCGCGGGAAGTCCTGAGTGCCAAGTCTGCGGATAATATCCGTCATGCCGCCGTGCCCGCCCGAACCCCCCTTTGGCCGGATACGCAGCGTGGCCGTGGGCAGATCGAGGTCGTCAAAGATGACCAGAATATGCTCCGGGGGAATCCGGTAGAACGCCGCCAGCCCCTGCACCGAGCTACCGCTCAGATTCATGAAGGTCTGCGGCTTGGCGACGAGCACGCGCCGCCCGGCGATTGCGCCCTCGGCGACGATTGCTTTGGAACGCTTTTTCGCGTTGTAGCTCAGGCCGTGCGCGCGGACGAGCGCATCGGCGCAGCGGAAGCCGATGTTGTGGCGCGTGTCCTGATATTCGCGGCCCGGGTTGCCGAGACCCACGACCAGGAAGCGATCGGTCGCAGCGTGGCTGCTGTCTCGTTTTATCCAGCGCATTCGATTGTCATCCGTCTGTTCCAATCGCTTCACCAGCGCGGCGCACGCCACGGTAGACCAGCACCGCCGCGAAAATGCCTAGCCCCAGCAGGCTCCCGGTGCAGAAGGCCCGGCGCACTCGATCAAAGTTCACGCGCGTGCCGCCTGGCTCGTTCTGGAGCAAGCTGGGCTGCGTGTCAGTCTGCCCGGCCTGGCCCGCGACCGGCTCCGGCGCGCTGTCCGGCTGCGGGTTGCTACTTGGCGGCTGCACGATGGGCGATGTCGGCGAAGGGCCAGGCGTTGGCGGCGCCACGCCGGGCGCAAGGCCAGCCGCGCCACTGGTCGGAACCGGCGTCGGCGGGCTATTGCGCACGCGCAGGCTGGAGACGATCGCCTCGGCGTATGTGCCATCGTCCAGGTAGACCCGCAGCCGCAGCCGGTACACGCCGTCCGGGACGGAGCCGGTGTTCCACGTGCCCAGCACACCATCCTGCACCTGCTGCGCGACCTGCTCCTGAACCGGCACCCATTGGTCCCCCGGCTCGCTGGCGAGATCGTATTCGAGCGTGTAGTGGTCGAAGCCGGTCGGGTGATAGGCTGTGCCGATAATGTTGACCGGTCCGAATAGCGACGCGCCTTCGGTGGGGGCGGTGAGCGCTGCTACGGCAGGCACGTCTTGTGCGCTCGCCACTGCGTTTGCGCCGAGCAATACCGCGATCATAAGGCCGCGCAGGCTGCGGCCAAGCCAGCGCCAAAACGCCATGCCGTTCCCCTTTAATCGAGCGACAAAACGTAACCGGTTAAGTCTAGCAGGGGGCTGGGGCGCCTGCAAAAATCGCAGGCAGATTTGAGCGCATCCTCCGGCTGCCGGGTTGCCGATCCGTTGATTTAGCACTACAGCTTGATGAGAGAATGATGAAGCGTTAACGCAGCCGCGTTGACAACTGCCGGCTGCTATGCCATAATCTGCTTTGTCCGGCGCCCGCACAGGCCGGGCACCCTCCTCTTGCCATCTCAAACAAGAAGGAGGTGGTGTCGATGCAAGATAGTAGTACCACGACCGGCGCTGTGACACCCCTCCTTCAGGTGAGCTAGTTTCACTTGTTGCAGGTGTCACAGCGCCCAAAACAGAAGGCCCCAGCCTCGGCTGGGGTCTTCGCTTTGTGGCTGCGGCGCGGCCCGCGCGCAGGTAGGAATTTCTCTGATAATTCTCACTGGGATTTGAGGAGTTTCCTCGTGCAGTTCGCTTTGCTCCATGCCGCTACTTGGGGGTACAATTCGGAGGGTCGTCTCCCGGACGGCGCGTCCATCGCGGGTCACGCGAGACACCGCATGATCGTCGTCATCGCGTCACCGTTGCGACGCGGGTCGCTCGATGTCTCGGGCCTCGCCCACTAGGAGGGTCTCACCAAATGTTCCAAATGGACATCGAAGTTTTTGAACAAGTCATGATTTTTATCGTACTTGGTACGGCCGGCCTCGCGCTCGGCTATGCCCTGTGGCTGCGCAACTACATCATGGCCGCCGACAAGGGCACCGCCGAGATGCAGCGCATCTGGGGCTACATCCGCGACGGGGCGAACGCGTATTTGCGGACGCAACTGCGGACCATCGCCATCATGATCGCCGTCCTCACCGTGGCGATGTTTCTCAGCGTGTACGTGGTCAGCCCGACGCCCGAGGCGAACGAGTACTTTGATCACAACGAGGGCCGCGCGCAGCTCGTGATCGCGTTCGCGCGCGCGCTGGCCTTCGTGATGGGCGCCTCGTTCTCGGCGATGGTCGGCTTTTTCGGGATGAACATGGCCGTGCAGGGCAACGTGCGCGTGGCTGCGGCGGCAGAGCGCGGTGGGTATCAGGAAGCGCTGAAGATCGCGTACCGCTCCGGCACCATTACCGGGATGCTGACCGACGGCCTGGGGCTGTTCGGCGGCACGATTATCTTCATCATCTTCGGCAAGGCGTCACCCGACGTGCTGCTTGGCTTCGGCTTCGGTGGAACGCTGCTGGCCCTGTTCATGCGCGTGGGCGGTGGGATTTACACCAAAGCGGCGGATGTGGGCGCGGACCTGGTCGGCAAGGTTGAAGCCGGGATGGAAGAGGACGACCCGCGCAACGCCGCCGTGATCGCGGACCTGGTGGGCGACA
>DAOKYY010000009.1:0-62541 GCA_035325905.1 Aggregatilineaceae bacterium
TTAGCCAAGGGCTAACCGCTAACCCTTAAGTGCTCTGTCGAAATGATCTGGCGAATGCGGCAGTTGGCAAGGCTGACCTCACCCCCGGCCCCTCTCCAACATGGAGAGGGGAGAAAAGCAGCGGCGGAACGCGTTTGAAGTCCCCTCTCCGCGCCGGAGAGGGGATGGAGGGGTGAGGTTTCCCACGCCGGGCTGATACGCCAATTACTTTCGATAGTTCACATAGCCGCTGCTCTTGCTATCCAGGCCGAGCACGCGCAGCACCCCCGGCGCGATACCGGTCAGATCGCGCAGGCCCGCCGCGAAGTCGTGCCGCGCCGCGCCAACTGCTACCGTCGGCACGTCGTTGAGCGTGTGCTGGCGGATGCTGAGGTCTTCGAGGTTGCCGTGGTCGCTGGTGATCACGAGGAGGTCATTCGCATCGTCCCAGGCGTCGAGCAGCCCGGCCAGCACGTCGTTGAACAGCTCCACCAGGGCGACGCCGCGCTCCAGCGGGCCGCGATGCCCGACGACATCGGTCATCCAGTGTGAGAAAAACGTGAAATCGCGCTGGCGGGCCAGCCGCGCGAGGTGCGCCCCGGCCTCGGCGCGGTCGTAGAGAGGCGTGTCGGCGTAGCCCAGCTCGTTGCGCCAGCCCTCGCCGGTCCAGTCGGGACTCATGGCCGTTTCGGCGTACATCTCGACCTCGGTGAAGATCGGCAGCCCGGCGCCGAGCACCGCCTCCTGGTAGGCCGAGGGCAGGCGCTTGCCGCTGCTGATCGCCTCATGGAAGCGCGGGGGATAGCCGTTAATCAGCGCCGCGCTGCCGCCCGCCTGGGTCACGCGCAGAAACAGGTTGTCCGCGCGCACCAGCGCCCGGATAGCCGGGTTCGGGCGCGGGCCATAGTGCTCGCCGATGGCAGCGGGAATGTTGCGACCGGTCAGGATCGTGGCCTGGCCGCTGGCGCTTTGCGGGCGTCCTGGCACGCCGAGGCGGGGATCGGTCGGGACAAACACGGCGCGGCCATTGTCATGGCGGGGCGCGTCGCGCAGCCAGTGCCGCCCGCCTGCCAGCGCGTCCAGCGCCGGCGTGCGCGCCACGGCGAACGGGTTGATCGCCGGGTCGTCGTCGCCCAGGCCGACGCCGTCGAGAAAGAGCAGGAGCACGTGAGCCGCGCGGCGCGTCATGACGTGTCTGTCCGGCGGAGACAATACCACGCGCTTGGCAGAGGCGTGGTGGCCTCGATCCCGTGACGCTCGCCGGTCAGCTCAAAGCGCGCGCCGAACAGCGCCGCCAGCCCATCCGTATCCAGGCCGAACGAGCCGCCGTCGCGGGGAAGAAAGGCATACAGCAGATAGCTGGCTCCCGGCATCAGCAGGCGGGCCAGATGCGCGGCGTATCCCTCGCGCTGGGGCGCGGACAGCCCGTGCAGGCAGCCAATGTCAATCGCCAGGTCAAACGGGGGATCATCCGGCAGAAAGTCCAGCCGCGACACATCAGCGTGAAAGAAGCGAGCGCGCGACGCCAGGTGATGCGCGCGCGCGCGCCGCCGCGCCCGCCAGATCGCGGGCAGGGCGAAATCTACCCCGACCACGTCCCATTCGTGCTGCGCCAGGTAGATCGCGGTCGTGCCTGTGCCACAGCCGAGGTCGAGCGCGCGCCCCGGCGGAATTGTCTCGGCTTCGGCGGCCTCAACCCAGTCGATGACCTCCGGCGGGACCAGGCCCGAATCCCACGGGACCTTACCGCGCAGGTAGCGCCACAAGAAGCTCAGCCGCCGCCGGTCAAAGGCGGTCATCTCGCGCTCCGTCGGGGGAACAAGACGCGCCGGATCATCGGCGCGCGCCAGATGCAGACGCGAGCTATGCCGGACGCTGGCTGCGGCCCGCGCTCAATCGCGTCGCGCGCGCAGATAATCGACCACATAGGGGTTGGTGGCGCGCTCGTGGCCGAGAGTGGTGTTCTGCATATGGCCGGGCAGCACGGCATAGTCATCGCCCAGCGGCAGCAGCCGCGTCGCAATCGACTCCATTAACGTTTCATAATCGCCGCCGGGCAGATCGGTCCGTCCGATGCTGCCGGCGAACAGCACGTCGCCGCAAAAGACGGTTCGCTCGCTGGTGAGCACAAAGCTGACGTGCCCCGGCGAGTGCCCCGGCGTGAACAACACGGCCAGGTCGATCGTCCCGGCGGTCACATGGTCGCCTTCGGTCAGATAACTATCCGGCTCGGCGGCGGGCGGCACGTCGATCCCGATCAGCTGCATGACCTGCTGCGGCATGGCCTGGCGCAGCGGCTCGTCGGCGCGGTGCAGGCGGAACGGCGCGCCGGTCGCGTCTTTCAGCTCCGCGCTCGCCATGATGTGGTCAAAGTGCGCGTGCGTCGCCAGGATTTCGCGCACGCGCCAGCCGCGCTGCTGGACCGTCTTGAGGATCAGCGGCGCATTGTCCACCGGGTCGATCACAATCGCATCGCCGGTGTCGGTGCCGGCCACGATATAGCAGTTGGTCTGCACCGGACCAAGCGTCAACTTGAGGATGTCAATCAATAGAGTGTCAGCCAATCCGGGGCGCGGGCCTGAACTCTCGGCTGGCCCCACTGCGCGATCTGTTTACGATTGGTCCGAATATAGCGCCGCGCCGGAGGCTTGCCAAACCCGCGAACCCGCGCCAAGTTGTCAAGAAACCGTTAAGATACAGGATCGAGCCTGTAATGGAGGTGTGTTTCCCTAGAAATTCAGGAATTATTTACATAATTCAGGACAGATTCATGCTATCGTAGCGGTATAAAGAATAGCTTGGGATAGCCGTGAGACAACTCACGATTAGCCGGGGAACGTTAACGCTATCCAGCGTCATTATCCGCAATTGATTCTTCGTGGAGGTTATCATGAAACGGCGCACACCCAAATGGCTTCGCTGGCAGCGTGGTCAGGCGCTGGTTGAATACTGGCCCACCATCCCGGCTGGGATCATGCTGATGCTCTCGGCGGGGTTGCTGGTTCAGTGGATCAGCGGCGGCTTGCTGACCACAGTCGATGCGCTCAACCCGGTTGGGTTCGAGTGCGATGATACGCCCGAATATCCAGAGGATGGCGATACCGTTGCCACTCCGCTGGGCGACCACGAGATTATCCTCAAGAGCGTCACGGAGAGCGACGACCGGACGACTATCGTCTACACCGTCACCAACTCGGCCGATCCGGCGATCAGCAACTGGCTGCTCGGCCTGCCGCCTGCGGTCCGGGATCGCATCTTGAGCACCAGCGAGCCATACGAGGAAGTCGACAGCGATCCGCACTACGGCGCGGGCGGGATTAAGTTCGAGACCGGCTATGGCGGCGGCGGTGGCGGCAAGCCGAAGAAGACCTGGCTGGACGGCTACTCGCTGGTAGGGTACTCGCCCCGCGCCACGATGGAATCGCGCGACGTGATCATCACGCTGGCGGGGTACTACGAATGGGGTATGGTTGAAGTGTACCTGAAGGCTGGGACCGAGACCTACCACAACACGATTACCGGCCCGCTTCAGATGCGCGAGCCGGAAGAAGGCGAGTGCGAGGCCACCTCGTAATCTTCTGCGATCAAACGACCATGAGCCGCCTTCGGGCGGCTCATTCGCCTACCTGTCACGTGCCGGTTGGGGAGCCTGGCAAAATGCCCTCTGAGCGAGAACCCTTCTTCGACCCGGATGCGCCCGGTCTGCGGGGCATGATCGGCCTGGTGCTGACGGCGTTTGGCGTCATCTTCGAGCGCGTGCTCAACGTCGTGCGCGGCCCGGTCGAGGCGTTCCGCGCTATGCCGGCGCGGGCGCGCAGCCTGACCCTGATTTTCCTGTCGCTGGCGATCCTGATTCTGGTCGGGATGTTCCTGACAAACCAGGCGATTTCAGCCGTGCGCGAAAGCCGCAAGCCGCTGCTCGAAGACGCGATTGTCATCCCGCACGATCTGGACAAGCGCCCGATGCCGCCCAACGACGCGAAAGCCTCGGATGTCGTGCCGGACAGTTTCGGCCCGTACAACCGGCTGGCCTCGCGCCTGCCCGATCAGGCGGTCACAAACCCGTTGATCACCTGCTTGATCTGGACGTCGCCGGGCGAGGAAAGCCTGGTCGAGCCGCCGGTGACACCCACGCCAACGGTCGATCCCAACGCGCCGACGCCCGACCCGTCGGTGACTCCAACGCTGACGCCGACGCCGACCCTCACGCCGACGGCTACGCCGTCCCCCACGCCGACGCCCTCTCCGACGCCGACCGCGACGCCCACGCTGGAGCCGGGCGCGACTGCGCCGGCGGAAGCGCCTGACGTGTTCGCGCCGCCCCTCAACGTGGCGCCGTGCCGTCCTGGCGCGTTCGTGACGAGCCGCGGGTTCGGGCGCTACCTCGTTCCAGGCACGAGCGACATGATCGACGTGGCGGTGGTGCGCTATCCGAACGAGAACGGCGCGACCGACGCGATGTACGACCTGCTGCGGTTTGCGCGGACCGAGGGTCAGGTAGGCAATTTCGCGGTGGCCGGGATCACGTCGGTCGATTACTTCTACGGCGCGGCGAAGGGAACCGTCTCGCTGACGTGGCGCAAAGGCCCCTGGGTGCTGTCAATGAGCGCCCGTCGCTACAGCCAGCTTGAAGCGGCGATGGACAAGTTTCCTTACTGAGCGAGCACACTCAAAAGCAGCGGAGCGCCCCGTCCTATGCGGGCTGAGGCGCTCCGTTTTCGTTCCATGCCAGATTCGCGCTAGATACCAGCCTGTTTGAGCGTCTCAGGACGCCGGCGTAACACCAGTTGGGGCAGGGCGCGGATTTCGCGCACGCCGAAGGCCAGCGCCGCCGCCACGAACGCGACCGCTCCCGCCCCGGCCAGCCCCAGCACGCGCAGCACGCTGATCAGCAGCCCGGCGTCGTGCCAGCCCAGCTGGCCGAAGATCGCGTCCACGCCGAGCACAACCGTCGCCATGATCGCCGTCGCGGCCAGGGTGCGCAGCGTCGTGTAAATCAGCGCCCGCTCGTCGATCCCGCTCCAGCGCCGCCGAAGGATTACCAGCAGCAGCGCCAGCTCGATCAGGAAGATCATCGAGTAGCCGAGCGCCAGCCCGCCGACGCCCGTCAGGCTGCTGAGGGTGCTCGTCACCCGGTCCGATGCGGCCAGCAGCGCGTCCAGCCCGGCGGCGAAATCGCCCCCCAGGTACCGCTCGCCCCAGCGTGTGAACGCCGCCCGCAGCGTGTCGTCCAGCCGGTAGACGAAGCCGAGATACAGCCCGCCGGCGATGACTACGTTGGCTATCGCGGCGATGATCGAGGTCCACAGCGGCGTGAAGGTGTCCTTGTCGGCGTAGAAGCTGCGCGCGATGACCTCGTGCACGCTCTGGAAGATCAGCCCGAAGGCGAAGAATTGCAGCGCCCCGAAGACGAGCGCGCTGTCCCGCGCGTCGAACGCGCCGCGCTCCAATAGCCCGATCATGGGCCGCCCGATCAGAATCAGTCCGGCGGCGGCGGGAATGGTCGCGATCAGGATGAAGCGCACCGCGCCGGACATCGCGCGCCGCTTGTTGTCGACCTCGCCCAGCTCGCTCAGCGCGGCCAGCGTGGGGAACACGACGAAGCCCATCGCGCTGCCGATCAGCGTCTCCGGGATGTTCATCAGGCGGTAGCCCCAGTCGAAGGCGCTGACCGCGCCGCTCCCCATCCGCGAGGCGATGTTGTTGAATACGATCGCGTTGAAGGTCGTCACGCCCAGCCCCAGCACGCGCGGGATCATCAGCCGGACCACGCGCTGAAGCGCCGGATCGCTCCAGCCCAGGCGCGGCATCCAGCGCGCGCGGTAGCGGATCAGGCCGGGGACCTGCACGCCGAGGTGCATCAGCGAGCCGATCACCGCGCCCCACGCGATCCCGTAGACGCCGAGCGGCTCGATCAGAAAGGCGACGCCGAACAGCAGGCCGATGTCAAACAGGATCGGCGCCAGGGCGGGCAGCAGGAAATGATTGAAGCTGTGCAGGATACCCTGAAACAACCCGCTGACGCTGAAGACCACCGTGCTGATCAGCAGAATGCGCATCAGCTTGACGGTCTGCTCGACTTTTTCGGCGTCGAACCCCGGCGCGACGACATGCCGCACTAGCCACGGCGCGGCGACAAACCCGATCGCGCTGAGCGCGAGCGTGACCAGGAGAACGCTGTTGATCACGCTGCTGGCAAGCTGCCAGGCGTGGCCCCGGTCGCGCCGCGCCAGAAAGCTGCTGAAAATCGGGATGAAAGCGTAGCTGAGCGCGCCGCCGCCGATCAGCAGCACGATCTGCTCCGGGATGCGGTTGGCGGTCACGAAGGCGTCCCACTCGTCGCCGACGCCGAACACGCTGGCGATGATGAAGGTCTGCGCGAGGCTGATGGCTTTGGCGGCGGCGAACGCGATCATCAGGATGATCGTGTTGCGCGCCATGCTCTGCGGGGTGGCCTGGACGACCTGCGGCGGCTGGTCGAGGGTTTCGGTCATGCGCTGTCCTCACTGCGGCCCGCTCGCCGGGCGGCGGTCCGTCCGGTGCACAAATTCGCCGGGGATGACCCGGCGAAGCGATCCTCTTTCCGCGCGGCGGCGGGCTTAGCGCGCCGCGGCGACCTGGAAGGTCCCGGCCTCGACCTGCGCTTTGGCTTCCTGGGCCGGGACGAAATTCTTGTTGTAATACAGCGCCCGGTCCAGCTCGCGGAGCGCGGCTTGCGTATCGCCCTGGGCGGCGTACACGACGCCCTTCCAGTAGTAGGTTTCCTCGACGTAGGGCGTGATGTTGCGGTTGGTGTCGGCCAGCAGCAGCACATCCTCGAAGCGCCCGGTGCGGAAATACGCCTCGTAGGGGCCGAACTGGTACCACAGCATCCGCCACGGAAGTTGAAGCTGGAAGGCCTGGTCATAGGCGATCGCGGCATTTTCGTACTCGTTCAGCAGCGTATAGGCCGTGCCCATGTTGAACCACGCCCACTTGTCGCCGTTGTTCTGCGCGGCCTCGGCGCGCGCCGTCTCCAGCGCGATCTGGTATCCGTAGGCCGGGTCGGCGTAGCCGCCGAGCGCGTTGCGCAGCTCCATCTCCCGCGACGGCTCGTAGACCACGATGAAGACACGGTTGAAGTGCCGCCAGTTCTCGTCGAAGATGCTGTACGGGTGCGGCAGCCCATTGCCGGAGCCGTTGCCGAGATAGCTGTCGTAGGCCAGGAAGCGTTGCTGGCTGTCGTCGTAGCCCATCACCAGCAGATAATGACCCATCCAGTCCTCGCCCGCCGGCTGGAAGCCCTTTTCGATCACGACCGGGAACCCGGCGGCGACTAGCCGCTTGACCAGCTCGATCGTGCCGCCGTAGCGGTAGAGCGCCTTGAGGCCGGTGTTGTCGTGCACGAAACGCACCATCTGCCAGGGGCTGACGTTCTTGTCCTCGGTATGCGGCTTCATCCAGTTGGCGGCGGTGTACTGGTTCTGGCTCCAGCCGAAATAGCTGAGCGCCATCGTCATCGTCGTCGGGCCGCAGTTATTCCAGCCCTGCTCCTCGTAGCGGATATTGCCGAGGCGAGCGGCTGGCGGCAGAGGGACGGTCGTTGGGGCGACCAGCGGCGTCCACGTTGGCGCCAGGTTCGGCGTCGGCGAGGGCAGGCTGGGCAGGGGCGTCGGCTGCTGCGTGGTCAGCGCGCCGACCGGAATCCCCTCGCCGGTCGCGGTTGGCTGCGCCTGCCCGGCGCCCTCGCCCCCAGTAAGCGGCGCGCTGCCCGGCGCGGGCGTCAGCGGCTGCGTCAGCGCGACCTCGGTCTTGGCGGTCTGCGTGAGGGCAGCTTGCGTCAGCAGGCGGCTGGCGTCCTCGCGCCCGCTCTCCGCGCCGCTGAGCGTTGGCAGCTCGCTAAAGGGGCGCGTCGGCATCCAGTATGTCGCCGGTGGGAAGTAGTGCATGATGCGTGACTGGTAGCGCGGCTCCAGCCCCCGGAAGAAGGACGGGAACACGATCAGGAAGATGACCAGCGCCACCACGCCGAAAGCGAACGCGCCGCCAGCCAGCGCCAGGAGCGTCTTGACCCAGGTCGGCATCCCGCTCCGGCGTCGCGCCTGGGGCCGCCGCCGCCGGGGGCCGCCGCCGAGCGACATATTCAGCGATCCGGGTACGCCCAGATGGTCCATGTCGTTCGGGACATTGGACGGAACGCGCGGCGCGCCCGATGTCGTCTTGCTGCTCTTGGAGGGCATCCTTACCCAAACTCCCCATGCTAACCGGGGATCACGGCAAGGCCGATCCCGACTAGCGTTGTGGCCGCTGCGCCAGCCTGGCTTCCAATACTCGCATCGATGCGCAGCCTTTTTCGCTTCACCGTCTTACGCTACGACGAACTTGTGTCTGCGCCTGGCAGGTGCCCCGCGTCGCGGCGCGCAGCGCACTATAGCGCATTCACGCCGAGTCTGCCAGGGTCGAATCCCCGCCGAGTATCGCACACTCCGGCGCGTCTGGCACGGGGCTGCGCCCTACGATTCACAGACGACTTCAATGCGGCGCGCGCCTGAATCACCTTTGACTTTTGCCGTGCCACCTCGTACAATCCTGTCGTTTAATCTTCGGTTTCTGACACGCGACGGTCGCAGCCGCTCTGGCCCTGCGCGGTCCCGTTTTAGAGCGCACCAACATGTTTCTGGAGGCTCCATCCGTATGAAGGAATACACCACCGATCAGTTGAGGAATGTTGTCCTGGCGGGCCATCAAGGCGCCGGTAAGACGAGCGTGGGCGAGAGCCTGCTGTTCGCGACCGGCGCGATCACCCGTATGGGCAAGGTGGAAGAGGGCAATACCGTCGCTGACTTTGACGAAGACGAGCGCGCCCGATCCCTGTCGATCTATTCGGCGCTGCTCCCGGTCGAATACAAGGGCCACAAAATCAATGTGATTGACGCGCCGGGCTACGTGGACTTTCAGGGCGAAGCCCGCAACGCGATCCGCGTCGCCGACGCCGCTCTGATCGTGGTGGACGCTGTCTCCGGCCCGGAAGTGGGCACCGAGCTGTCGGTTGACTACGCCGAAGAGTTTGATCTGCCGCTGATGGTCCTGGTCAACAAGATGGACCGTGAGAACGCGAATTTCGGCAACGTGCTCAGCGTCATGCGGACCCGGTTCCCCGGATACCGCTTCGTGCCGGTCCTGTTGCCGATCGGCTCGCAGGCGAGCTTCTCCGGCGTGGTCGATCTCGTGACCATGCAGGCGTACACCGGCCAGGGCAAAGATGCTTCGGCCGTGCCTGCCGACCTGGCAGACGCTGTCGAGGAAGCGCGCCTGGAGTTGATGGAAGCCGCCGCCGAGGCGGACGACGCGCTGCTCGAAAAATACTTTGACGCAGGGACGCTGAGCGAAGATGAAATTCGTCAGGGGCTGCTGGCCGCCGCGCGTGATCCGAATAAGAAGCTGGTCCCGGTCTTCGCGTCCAGCGCGACGCACAGCATCGGCGTGCTGCCGCTGCTCGACGCGCTGATCAGCTATGTCCTGCCGCCCAGCGAGCGCCGCGTGGCCGTCCAGGCGGAGCGCGAGGGCGAGGTCGAGTATCTTGAGCCGCCGCAGACCGACAGCGGACCCGTGGTGGCGTATGTCTTCCACAGCCACACCGACAAATATGGGACGCTGACCTACTTCCGGCTGTTCAGCGGAACGATCAAGGGGAATGACACCCTGGTGAACGTCGATGGTGGGCACGAAGAACGCCTGGGCGCGCTGATGACCATGCGCGGTGACACGCAGCTTCCACTGGACGTGGTCCACGCCGGGGATATCGGCGCGGTCGCCAAGCTGCGCGCGACGCACACCGGCCAGACGCTGGCCTCTAAGGGCTTCAACAAGTTCGTGACGCGGCCCCGTTTCGCCGAGCCGGTCTACGCCGTGGCTGTTCACCCGCGCACGCAGAGCGACAGCGCCAAGATGGGCGAGGTCCTCACCGACCTGACCAACGCCGATCCGACCCTGCGCTGGCGGCAGGACGCCGCGCTGAAGCAGGCGATCCTCGAAGGCTCCGGCGGGACGCACATCGACATCGCGATCAGCCGCGCCGAGCGCAACGGCGTCAGCATGGACATCTCGGTGCCAAAGGTGCCGTACCTCGAGACGATCACCAAGCAGGCGTCGGCGGAGTACACCCACAAGAAGCAGACGGGCGGGGCGGGCCAGTTCGCGCGCGTCTTCATGCGCGTCGAGCCGCTGCCGGAAGGCGAAGGCGAGTTCGAGTTTGCGAACGAGGTCTTCGGCGGCGCGATCAGCGCGCAGTTCGTCGCCTCGACCGAGAAGGGCGTTCGCCAGGCGCTCGAAGGCGGCGTGATCGCGGGCTACCCGGTGCGCTACGTCAAAGCCGTCGTCTACGATGGCAAGATGCACCCCGTGGACTCGAAGGACATCGCCTTCCAGATCGCCGGGCGCGGCGCGTTCCGCGATGCCTTCGCCAACGCCGGGCCGGTGCTGCTGGAGCCGATCATGTCCGTGCGCGTGATCGTGCCCGAAGAGAATATGGGCGACATCATGGGCGACTTCAACTCGCGCCGGGGCCGCGTGCTGGGCATGGAAACCGAGGCGGGCCGCAGCGTCGTCCGCGCCGAGGTGCCGCTGGCCGAGATCCAGCGCTATTCCAACGACCTGCGCTCGATGACCGCCGGGCGCGGCGTCTTCACGATGGAGTTCCTGCGCTACGAGCGCGTCCCGGCGCACGTCCAGGCGGAGATCATCGCCAAAGCCGAAAAGGCCAAAGAGGAAGAATAGCCCTTCGGGAAATTCCGGGGTTAGACACAGCGGGAGCCATATGGCTCCCGTTTTTTGTTTTGCGCGCATCGGTGTACAGTAGACCGCGTTCGATGGCCGGTCAGAGGACAACCAACCACTATGACGCCACCCCATGACCCCGGCGCAGACGACGGCTCGCTGCTGGCGCATGAAGCCCAGCAGAACCCGTCGTTGTGGCGGCGAATCGCGATCGTGCAGGTGCTGGCCCAGCGCGGGTTCATTTCGTGGGCTGCGCTGGTCGAGGCGGTCGAGGCGGCGCTGGAGCCGGGCATCTTTGGCGATTCGCCGCGCTCGCGTCTCTCGCGCGATTTGCGCGTGCTGCGCGCCTCTGGCGTGGCGATCGGTTACAGCCGCATGCGCGGGGCCGAGGGATACTTTCTGCGAACGGACGCGCTTGGCGAGACCGCCTCCGGCGTGGTCGAGAGCGCCGTGCGGGCGCTCGACCCGGTCGCGGCCTCCGCCCTGGCGCTGGAAGCCAGCCGCAACGGATCGTCTCCAGAGGAGCTTGTGCTCGACCTGCTGGCCGAGAGCGAGAACGCGACGCAGGCCGAGCCGCTCCGTGTCGCGATCGCGCTGGTCGCGGCGCTGGGCGGCACGCTCGATCTGCCGCAGATCACGGCCTCCGCGGCGGAGAGCGGGCTGGGCGGGCTGTGGGCCGGGCTGCTGGACGCGATCTGGCGGCGCGGCAAGCGCCGTCGCCGGCGCGTCTAATTTCCAGCCGCCGCGCCCTCGCGGACGGTCACGACATGCATGGTGGACTCCATCACGCCGCTGCCGACGATGCGCGGGACCGACACCCCGAAGTCCTGCGCCTGGACTGTCGCCTCCGCCTCAAGCGCCAACCGCTCGCCCTCAAAAATCATCGTGGTGTGAAACGTATAAGGCCGCACGACTCCGCGCAGCTCCAATTGCCCGGCAAGGTCCACGTTGTAGGCGCCGTCCTCAATGGCCGGGAGCGTCGTCGCGCTGGTTGCCAGGAACACGCCGCTCGGATATTCCTCCACGCCCAGCGCGCGCCGGATCAGGCCGTTGACCATCTCGTTCCCGACATTGAGCGTTGACACGTTCATCGCCAGGTTCGCGACCACGCGCCAGCCGTCGCCCTCGCGCACCAGCTCGACGGTCCCGTCCTTCATCTCGGCCTGGCCCGACACACGCCCGATCATGGCCTCAAGCTCCAGCCCCAGGCTGGACTCGGCGGGCACGACCAGGTACCGGACCGCGTCGGGGATCGGCGTGCCGGGGATCAGCGTCGGGTCGCGCGGGATCGGGTCGGCGGTGGCCCAGGGGTACAGCCCGGCAATCACACCCAGCAGGATGATCAACAGCGCGGGGAACAGCGCGCAGCCGCGCCGCGAGGGGGATCGGGTCATGGTCGTCTCCATCGGCGCGCGGCGCCGGTCAGCCCAGGGCTAACACGAGAAGCAGCGCCGCGACAAACGCTACTGCAATGATAGTCAACAATAGCCAGATGGGAAATTCCGTCCGGCGGGGCGGCGGAGTGGGGGCTGCTGCGCGTGGCTGGGCGGCGGGCCTGGCGGCGAGCGCCCGGTTGAACGCCACACTCAGCGCGCCCGCGCTGCGGTAGCGCGTCGCCGGTTCTTTGGCGAGCGCGTTGTGCATCACGTCGGCCAGCGCCGGGGGCAGATCGGGCCGGTCGCGCAGCGGGTTCGGGGCCGGCTCGGCGAGGTGCTGGTGCATCACGGCCAGCGGCGTCGGGCCGGTGAACGGCCTGCGCCCGGTCAGCATCTCGAACAACAGCACGCCCAATGAGTAGATGTCGGCGCTGGCGGTCAGAACCTCGCCCCGGCACTGCTCCGGCGAGGCGTAGGCGACCGTGCCGGTGAACTCGGCAGGGCCGGTCTGCGCCCCGGCATCATCTTCGAGGTGCGCCACGCCAAAATCGCCCAGGTACAGCGTGCCCTCGGCGTCGAACAGGATATTGTCGGGCTTGAGATCGCGGTGGATCACCCCCCGGGCGTGGGCGTAATCCAGCGCGCTGGCGATGTCGCCCAGCACCCGCGTAATGAAGGGCAGCGGCAGCGGCCCCTCGCGCACAAAATCGTCGAGCGTGCCGCCGTCCACCAGCCGCATCGCGATGTACGGGATGCCCTCCGCCTCGCCATAGTCATACACCGGCAAAATGTGGGGATGCGTCAGCCGCGCAGCCATCTGCGCCTCGCGGACGAAGCGCTGATAAAGCTCGTCATTCTCGGCGAAGTGGTGCGGCAGCACCTTCAGCGCAACATAGCGGTCTTCGCGCGCGTCGTGCGCGCGGTAGATCGCCGCTGAGCCGCCCGCGCCGATGCGGCTCAGCAGAAAGTAGTGATCCAGTTGGGTGCCGATCAGCTCGCTTGCCATGCCGCTGCGCCATGCCGGAAATCGCGTCGAAGAGGCGGTTCAGCCTGAGTGTATCACATCGACCCGGCGCCGGATGTTAATCCGGTGCTAGAGTTTGTCACGATTTCCGGCGCAGGCGGCTCACGGCGCGACGCACGCCTCGCAGGCCACGTTCTCGACCGGCTCTCCCGCCGCCAGCGCGGCGACCCAGTCGCGCACGGCGACGCCCGCCGTGGTCGCGGTGTAGAACTCTGGCAGGTGCAGGATGGTGTGCACATCTCCGTCTGCTAGATAGCTGCGGAAGTTGGGCGCGGCTTCTGCGATCGCCGCCATCGTGCCCGGCAGCACCGCTTCCAGCGGCGGCGTATTCGGGACGAGCTTCATGAAGAACTGCTGGACACTGTCGCGCAGCGTGTTGTACTGGGCGAAGACGATCTCCGGGTAATTTTTCGCCGCGACGATATAGAAGCTCTCAAACTTCAGGTCCGACGCCTCGTCCACCGCCGCGAACTCCGGCAGCCAGTCCGGCAGCAGATCGGCGGTGCCCCACGGCCCGAAAATCATCCCCATGTCGATTCCCGGCGCGCTGTAGCCCCCCGCGCTGTCGCCCAGCACCGCGATGCGCGTCCCGGCGTACTGCCGGATGATCCAGGGCGCGTGGAACGACGCGCCGAGCGCGCCCGCGCTCTCGCCGGTGATGAAAACCGACTCCGGCGCGGGGAAGTTGGCGTAAACCCACTCGAGCGCCGCCGAGGCGTTGGCGAAGCCCTTGTGGTGGATGGTCACGGCGCGGCTGCCGGAGCCGTAGTCTTGCACGGCGTCGCCCATAAACACGTCGGCGGTGCAGTACGGCACGAGGGCGATGTCATATCCGGCGAAAGGATTGGCCGGGTTGTCGAGGTCGAAAATCCCGCCGGCGGCGGTCTCCAGTCGCTCCGTCTCAATCGCGGGGGTGAACGGCCGCACCAGCCCGCAGGTCAGCGGGGACCAGCACGCCCCGCCGCCCTCGAAATAGATCAGCAGGTCCTCGCCCGGCCCTTCGCGCGCGACGAACCGGTAAGGCGAGCCGTCCGAGCACGCCGTCTCGCCGCCCGGCGCCAGCCAGTTCCAGCCTTCGGCCAGCTCGGCGCGGGCCGGCAGGCTCTCCTGCGCCGCCGCGAAACCCGCTCCGCTCAGCGCACACAGCGCCAGCGCGATCAACACGATGCGTCGCTTCATAGGTGGTTTACCCCTTCTCATCGAAAGGCAATTGACTGATTCTTACCGTGATTGTAAGCCAAAATCGCCGTGTCCAAGACGACGAATTACCACGCCCCTGGCAGCAAGCGATAGCGCACCCGCCGCGCATAGGCGTCGTAACCGGGCAGCTCGGCGCGCAGCGTGCGATCTTCGAGCGCGGTGCGCGCCACCACCAGCCCCGCCGCGATTCCGCCCGGCGCCAGCCCCCACCACGATCCCAGGGCGAGCGGCACGGCCAGGAAGAAAAGCGCCAGGGCGGCATAGGTCGGGTGGCGGATGATGCGATACGGGCCTCGGTCGATCACGCTGTGCCCGCGCTCGGTCTGAATGCGGACATAGGTTTCGAGATGAGGGTTGACCAGCGGCGCCCAGGTGATCAGCGCGAAGAAGACGATGATCGCCGCCAGTGCCACGAGCGACACCGAAGCGGGCACCGCCGACCATCCAAAGCGCCAATCCAGCCCGGACACGGCGAAGGTGGGGAAGTACATCGCCTGGTACGCCTGCACCAGCCTCCGGTCCCAGGGCTTGACGCCGGGGTGCGGCTTGCGCCGCTCGTCAACCAACTCCGGCACGCGTAGAAAGAGGAGCGAGGTCGAAACGGCGTAGCCCAGCGCGTACACGCCGAGCAGCCGCCAGGCGCGCGGCCAGTCCAGCGTTCCTGCCGCGCCAAACAGAACGGCGCCGAGCAGACCCATCACCAGCGCGCCCTGCACCAGCATCAGCGCGACGCGCCTGCCAGGGGGTTGCGCCGCCACCGAGAACGCGCTACCGGAGTGCATCACGTGGTCTCCTCTCCGTGTGGACGGGCCGGTGCGGCGAGGTCCAGCGCCCTGTCGAGCGCCCGGCTGAACGCCAGCGCCGACGGGTAGCGCGCCGCCGCTTGTTTGGCGAGCGCCTGCGCCAGCACGCGGCGCACGGCGTGCGGCAGCGCCCGATTGATCGCGAGCGGATCGGGCGGGGCGTCGCCGATGTGCTGCGCCATGACCGCCAGCGCGGTCGGGCCGCTGAAAGGCCGTCGCCCGGTCAGCATCTCGTAGGCGACGACCGCCAGCGCGTACTGGTCGCTGGCGCGCACCGCTGGCTCGCCCCGGCACTGCTCCGGCGCGGCGTAAGCGGCGGTGCCGACGAATTCGCCCGCCGTTTCCTGCGCGGCGCCGATGACCGTCGCCACGCCAAAATCCGCCAGAAAGGGCGCGCTCTCGCCGTCCAGCAGCACGTTCGCGGGCTTCACGTCGCGGTGAATGACGCCGCGCGCGTGGGCGTAATCGAGCGCCCCGGCGAGCTGGCGGACCCAGGTCGCGGCTTGCGCCAGGTCGAGCGGCGCGGCGCGCAGCTCGTCCTTGAGCGAGCGACCGCCGAGCAGCCGCATGACGAGATACGGAATATCGCCGTCTTCGCCGAAGTCGTAGACCGGCAGAATATGCGGGTGACGCAGGCCGAGCAGCAGCGCGGCCTCGTGCTCGAACCGCGCGCGGGCGGCGGGCTGCTGCTCCAGGTGCAGCGCCAGCACCTTGATCGCGACCTCGGCGCCGGTCTCGATGTGGCGCGCGCGATAGACGTTCGCCATGCCGCCCGCGCCGATCTTCTCTGTCACCAGGTAGGGACCGATTGGGCGGGGCAGCGGCCCGGTCGGGAAAGGCGACATGCGCGCGTCCTCGGCGGCTGGCGCGGCGGCTAGAGCCGCTCCGCCAGCCAGTCAATCGTCCAGGCGAAGACCGTCTGCCGCCAGTCCGGGCGGGTGAAAGTGTGGCTGCCACCCTCGAACCAGCGTAGCGCGCCCCGGTCGCCGAGCGCGGCGGCGTAGGCTTCGGCGGCAGCGGTCGGCACGACGGCGTCGTCCGTCGCGTGGATCACCAGCGTCGGCCCGGCGTAGCGCTCGATCGCGGCCAACGGGTCCGCCTGGCGCAGCGACTCGATCAGCCCCGCGCCGACCGTCAGCCCGCCGCTGATGCGGTTCCCGTCCGGCCCCGGCGCGAGATCGTTGTCCAGGTTGCGCGCCATCTGGCGCGTGCTGGCAACGGCGTTCCACAGCACGGCGGCCTTCACCCGCGCGTCTTGCCCGGCTAGCAGCGCGGTGATCGCCCCGCCCAGGCTCAGGCCGACGACGCCCACGCGAGCCGGGTCGAGGCCGGTCTGCTGCGCGATCCAGTCCAGCGCGGCGGCGGCGTCTGCGACTTCGGTCTCGACGGTGAACTCCTGAAAGTCGCCGTCGCTGTCGCCGGAGCCGTAGAAGTCGAAGCGCAGCGCCGCGAACCCGGCGGCGGCCAGGGCGCGCGCCATCTGCACGTACAGCCGATCCTGCTCGATATGCTGGCCGGTGAAGCCGTGCAGCAGCATGGCGACCGGCGCGGGGGTGGCGGAGTCCGGGCGGTGCAGCAGGCCGCGCAGCGTGCCAAGCGGCCCCGCGAAGGCGACCTGCTCGACGGTGGGCATCGGTTACTCGTCCTTGTCCGGCGCAGAGGTCGCCTGCCCGGTCAGGCGGTTGCGCAGGCCGAGCAGGTTGCGCATCAGCTTCTGGCGGGCGTTCGGATGCTTGACGTAATCCAGCCCGACCTCGTAGGTCGCCGCCGCCTGGGTGACGTGCCCGCCGCGCAGTTGCAAGTCCGCGATGGCGAGCACGGTCTGGCCGTAGTTTTCCTCGTCGCCGATCTCCATGAACAGCGCCGACGCCTCGCGGTAGTTGGTGATCGCCTGCTCAGTGTTGCCCAGCTTGGCGTAGACGCGCCCCATGTTGCCGAGCGCCTGCGCCAGGCGGCTCTGGTCGCCGCGTGCCTGGAAAACGTCGCGCGCCGCCTGCATCTCGGCCAGCGCCGCGTCGTACTGGCCGACGCTGTGCAGCGCCAGCCCCAGGTTGACGCGCATCTCGGCGGCCAGATCGTCCTCGCCCGCCGCCTCATAGGCGCTCCGGGCGGCGCGGAAGGTCTCCGCCGCCCGCTCGTAATCCTGCTGCATGAACTGCTGGATGCCCTGATCCTTCAGACTCTCGGCGTTCGCCATGCCTGTATGCTCTCCCCTCGCTGATCGCACGCCGCGCCAGCCCGATGCGCCCTGCTCCTGGCTGTCGCTAGCTGCTCTGTGCTGCCTTTCGCGGTTCCTGGCGGTTCTACGCTGTCTAATTGTGCAGGCGATCGCGCGGTCCGCGCAAGCGCGCCTGCCCCTGCTCACGCCATGTACAGGCCGCCGGTCGCCTCCAGCCAGTCCGCGATGCGCTCGACGGCGCGCGGCACGTCGTTGTCGGAAATGTCCAGACGCAGCGCTGGCAGCAACGATTCGCTCACCAGCCGGTCCATCAGCGCCTGCTCCGCCACGAACACGCTCAGGTCGTCGTACTGCTTCGGGTTGCCAGAGACTTTCAGCCGCTCGGCGCGCGCCGCCTCGAACGACTCCGCCGAGCGCGTGACGTACACCAGCCGGAAGCCGAGCGGCGCGAGCCGCTGCTCCAGCCAGGTGAAGTCGTAATCCTTGCCGCGCTCGCGCAGCTGGACGACGCGCGTCGAGATGTGGAAGCGGTCCACAATCCATGAGTAGTAACGCTGAAGCTCAAACAGGCGCGCCCAGGTGTGATACGTCTCCATCGCCAGGGCTTCTTCTTCGGGCGCGAAGTTGATCAGCCCGCGACCCCAGGGGAAATTGGTGAAGGCGCACCACTCGGCGGAGATCAGCGGCGAGTGGTAGCGGTACTTGCGCGGACCGACGATGCGCGGGTGCTCGTTGAGCGCGAAGGCGATATCGGTCTTGAACGTCAGGCGCGTGCCTTCGAGGATAACTTTCGGGCAGAGCTTGCGTCCCATGCTTCGTCCCCCCTTGTGTCCCCGTCACCCCGGACGTGGTATCCCCTACTGCACGGTCAGCGTGCCGATAGCCGCGTAATCCGCCCCATCGCTCGCCGGAAGAATAGCCTGGTCCCAATAGGTATACAGCTTGACGCCGATGGTGTACGATCCCGGCGGCAGATCGGCGGGCAGTTCGAGCGGGTGCGCGTCGAAGACCGGGGTCCCTGGCGTCCAGGCGCTCGTCGGCGCGCGGCCCCCGGCGGGGAAGCTGTCGTGCTGGGCGCGCAGCGCGCCGCTCTGGTCCAGCAAGAAAACGGAGACGCTGTAATCGACCGGAACCGGCGCGCCGGTCTGCCACCACAGCAGGACCGGGATCGTCGCGCCCGGCGCGGCCTCGGCAGGGAAATCGACGCGGCGCAGCGCGATCGCCTCGCCGAAGCGCGCAACCTCGCCCGGCGCGCCCTCGTCGAGCGCCAGCCGGTCGTAGCGATAGGCGTAGATCGGGTGGCCGTGATGCTGATAATTCAGCGTCGCGGTCCGCACGAAGCCCTCCTGCGCCAGCAGATCGAGCGCGTCGTGCTTCTTGGCTTCGTCGCCCCAGTAGGCGAGCCATAGCCCGCCGGTGCGGTCGAGCGCGGCCTTGAGGTAGGGCAGAAAGAGCGTGCCGTAACGCTTGCGATAGTCGTAGAGCGAGATCGCCGGGTCGCCGGATACGTCTTGCGGAAGCTGCCGCATCGCCGCGCGCACGTCGGCGTCAGGCAGCGCCAGCTCTAAGTGATACCACAGCGCGGCGTGCTCGCCCTCTACGTCGATCAGCACTGGCTCTTCGGCCGGGCGCTGAAAGGCGATGTCGGCGGCCATCTGGCGCCAGGGCGGCTTGACGTAGTACGCGCTGGTCACGAGCAGGCCGTTGACGACGATCAGCGCCACCAGGAAGCCGCGCCCGAAGCGATCGAAGGCGGTCAGGCCGAAGCCGACCAGCAGCGCGATCGCCGGCATGATGACCGAGATATTGCGGTCGGTCAGCAGCGGGAAGCGGCTGTGCAGCGCAACCGTCAGGATAATCGGCAGGCCGAGCCATAGCGCGGCCAGCAGCGCGCCCGACAGGCGTCTGTCGCGGGGCAGGCGGCCCATCGCCCCCGGCGTGCGGACCAGCGGCCCCAGCCAGCCTGCCAGCGCCAGCAGGCCGTAGAGCGCGACCGGGCTGCCGAGCGATTCGGTCGCCAGGTAAGTGAGCGTCGCGCGGTTGAACGGCATCGCCCGGCCGGTGAGGATCGCCTCCTCCAGCGAGGTGTTCATCGACTGGTACATGGCGACCAGCGCCCAGGGCACGAACGCTAGCCCGATCGCCGCGTTGAGCAGCGCGAAATGCCGCCAGCGATCCCTGCCGCGCAGCGTGACCAGCGCGTGGGCCGCGATCGCCAGGTTGACCATGAGCGAGTAGTAGTGCAGGTGGACGCCGAGCACGCTCGCGGCGACGAATCCGAGCGCCGCGCCGCCCCGGGGAGCCTGCCGCCAGCGCAGATAAAACAGCGTGATTGCCATCATCACGAAGTAGAGGATTGGGTAGCCGCGCACTTCCTGCGTCAGCACGACATGCTTGTCCATCAGCGCGAAGGCCAGCGCCGCGCCGGCTCCCGCCACCGGCATGAACAGCCGCGCGCCGAGCCGGTAGAGCAGGGCGATGCTGGCGATCGAGAACAGCACGGTGAGCCAGCGCAGGCCCAGCACGCTCGGCCCGGCCAGCAACGACCAGCCGCGCAGCAGGTAGGTGTAGACCGGCCCGTGCTGGTCGGTGATGATCATCGACATGATGGCGCGGGGGCTGTCCCCGCGCGCCAGCCACATCGACCAGCCTTCGTCGCCCCACAGGCCCTGATCGTTGAGGCCATGAATGCGCAGCGCCGACCCCAGCAGCAGGACGGCCAGCATCGCGAACAGGGCAGGCCGCGTCGTGACGTGCAGGGGCAAACTGGAGTCGGGGGTTGGGTGGGTCATGGCGAGCGATTGTACCGCGTTCGGCGTGCGGCGGGAATCAAAACGCCCGGCTCTGTCCATGACAGGCCGGGCGCTGGTCGATGCTCAGCCGGTGTTTAGCGGCTCAGGCGGACGACGTCGGCAGCCTGCGGACCCTTCGGCCCTTCGGCGATCGTGAACTCAACGCGCTCGCCTTCGGCCAGCTCGCGGTAGCCGGAACCCTGAATGGCGCTGAAGTGGACGAACACGTCCGAGCCACCTTCGCGCTGGATGAATCCAAAGCCCTTCTGGGCGTTGAACCACTTCACGGTTCCCTGGATGCGATTCGACGACATGTTTGGGAGTCTCCTTCCCTGATACAAAAAACGGTTGCTTGGAGCATAGGAGTTTGCGACAGGGACAAAAAACTCCCGGGCACGCGGGTTTGGGCGCCAGGGAATTTGACTTCCGGTACTGCGAACAACCTGCTCCACGCGCATCATTGTATGACATCCTGTTACGGATGTAAATAGGCAGTTTTTCAGGGAAGGGTTTACAGCCGTGTCAAGAAGGCGCCGATCCGCCTCTAGAGGGTGATGTTGAGGATCGCTTCGGCGATGTCGCGCATCTCCTGCGCGGACATCCGCGACAGCTTCATCGCCAGCTCAAGATACGCCTGGTTGACCGGCTTGGTGACGAAACGCCGCATGTCTTCGGGCATCTCCGCCAGGCGCTTGAAGTCCTCTTGCAGCGCCAAGAAATCCCCGACGCGGCTGACATCCTCGAAGAAAGTGGACAGGTTCACGCCGCACGCGCTGGCAAGCGTCATTAGCACCGGCAGGGGGATCGGGCGGCGCCCCAGCTCATACGCCTGGACGTGCGCGGCGGTCACGCCCGACTCCTGAGCAAGTTGCTCCGGCGTCAGGTTGGCGTCGATCCTCGCCTGGCGCAGCACCGCGCCGATCAGCCGTTGCCGCAGCGTGACATATTCGCGCGCGTCGATGCCCTGCTGCTCGGCTTGCTGCGCGAGGGTCTGCGCGCCCATGAAGTGGCTGAGCGGGACCTGGAGCGTGTGCGCCAGCAACTCGATCTGCGGCAGCGAGGGCATCGCCTCGCCATACTCCCAGGCTTCAAGCGTATCCGGTGTGGCGCCGATCCGGTCCGCGCACGCCTCCAGGCTCAGCCCGGCCGCCTCGCGCGCGTCGCGAATCAGCACGCCCAGAATGCGCGCGCGCAGCAGGTACAGCTCGTCGAAGTTGCGCGGCGCGCCGCTGTCGGCCCGCTCGTCGGAGTGCCGGCGCATGCGATCGGCGATATCGCTGAAGCTCATCGGTCAGTCCTCCCAGGGCGGCCAGATGTGCTCGTATTATACGGGCGCGGCGATCCCGGCGCAAAGCGCAGCCGTGCCTGGCCTCGCCGCCGGTTTTGGAGGGAGGTTTGCCCTGCCTGTGGTACACTGTGCTGCCGGGAACCGGACCACTCACAGGGAGAGCTGATGCGATCATTCGAGCCGGGCCGCTGGCCGCGCGGGCGGCGTCCTGACGCGCTGGCGCACGCGCTGTCGATCCTGCTGCCTCTGCTGGTGTACGGCGCGGTCGCGGTGCTGATCACCTGGCCGCTGGCCGGGCGATTGACGACGCACGTCGCCGGGTTCGGCTTCGGCGACGGGTACGAGGTCGTGCGCCAGGTGTGGTGGGCGCACGAGCAGATCGCGCACGGTAACAACCCCTTCGATCAGCCGCTGCTGGTTTATCCCGACGGCTTCACAAGCTGGCTCCAATGGACGCAGCCGCTCCAATATCTGCCCGCCGCGCTGCTGACTTTCGTCGTCAGCCCGCTGACCGCGTTCAACCTGACGCTGCTGATCACGCTGGCGCTCGACGGTCTGGCGGGCTACGCGCTGGGCCTGACGCTGACCGGCGGGCGGCGCGGCGCGGCGCTGCTCGGCGGGCTGGCGCTGATGGCGTTTCCGGCGCTGCAAGGGCATCTCAGCGTCGGGCACCTCGGCAACCTGATCCTCTGGCCGGCGGCGCTGGCGGCGCGCAGCCTGTGGCAGGTCCTGATGCAGGGCGCGGGCTGGCGGGCGGCGCTGTGGGGCGCGCTGTGGTTCGGGCTGGCCGCGCTCGGCCACGTGACGCAAGTGACCTTCGTGATGTTTCCGCTGGCGGCGTTCCTGCTGCTCGGCGCGCTGATCGTGGCTCCCCGCACGGTTATTCGCAAGGGGGAGCCGCTCGCCGCACAGCCGATAGTGCGCGCGCTGGCGATGCTGGCGCTCGGCGGCCTGCTGATCGCGCCGTTCTTCCTGCCGCTGCTGAGCGACGAGGGCCGCGCCGAATTGCGCGGCGTGGCGGAAGGGGGCCGCGTGATGTTCAGCGCGGACGCGCTCGCCTTCGCCAGCCCGTCGCCGTTCGGCCCGCTGGACGACGCCGGGCTGGCGCCGGACTACGCCCGGCGCGTGCTGGGCACAAATTCCGCCGAAGGCTCAGCCTATCTCGGCGTGATCGCGCTGGCGCTGGCGGCGGTCGCGCTGGCGAAACAGCGCGGCGCGTGGGCCTGGGCGGTTCTGGCCCTCGGCGCGATGCTGCTCTCGCTGGGGCCGTTGCTCAAATGGCAGGGCGAGCCGGTGACGCTCGCGGTCGAGGACATCGAGACACACGTTACGCTGCCCTGGGCTTTTCTCGAAGACCTGCCGGTCTTCGACGCGACGCGCACGCCGGGGCGTTTTAACCTGACGACCGGCCTGGCGATCGGCGCGCTGGTCAGCCTGGGCAGCGCGGCGCTGCTCGACCGCGTGCGACACCCAGCAGCGCGCGGGGCGCTGGTGATCGCGCTCGGCGCGCTGCTGCTGCTCGACTACCAGTTGTTCTGGCCCTTTCCGACCGACGACGCGCGCCAGCCGGAGTACTTCCACGCGCTGGCGCGAGCCGAGGACGTGCGCGCCGTGCTGAACGTCCCGGCGGACGATCTGCTGGCCGCCAAGATCGGGCTGTACCAGCAAACGATCCACGGCAAGCCGCTGATCGCCGGACACACCCTGCGCCGCAGCCCGCAGAACCCGGCCATTCTGGCGCTGCTGGATCGCGCCGCGCTCGGCGGCGCGGAAGCGGACTGGGCCGGGCTGCGCGCCGAGGACGCGCCCGCGCTGCTTTCGGCTGCCGGAGCCGACCGGGTGATCGTGCACAAGCAGTTCCTGGACGACGCCGGCACCGCGCTCAACTGGCTGCGCGCGGTCGTGGGGCCGCCCGAGTACGAGGACGAGCGGATCGCGGCGTTCGCCGTAGCTGTGAGCGCGCCGCTAGACAGTGACACGCTGTTGCTTGCGCCGGGGTTCGAGGGCTGGAGCGCGCCGGTTGTCGCCGCCGGAGCGCGGGTCATGTTCCTGGCGGACGAGGGCGCGTGGCACGTCTACAGCCTGACTGAGCAGTACGGTGAACTGGTCTTCGACGCGGCGCCCTACCGGACCGCGCGCCCGGTGTCCGTTGCGCTCGATAGCAGGCTGCTCGCTGCCTGGACGCTCGATCAGGCGGCTGAGACGATCCGTCTGCCGCTGTGGATCGACGCGGGTTTCCACACGCTGACCTTCGCGGCGCCGGGTGGGTGCACGCCGTACCCGTTCGCGCTCGGCTGCTGGGACGATCCGGCGCTGAGCGCCGCCTGTGCGCCCGCCGATCCGCCCGCGTGCCTCAGCGCCGCGCTCGGATCGCCCGCCTGGGAGCCGCTCGCGCAGCCCCTCCCGACGGACATCCGCCTCGCGGGCGGGCTGCGCCTGCGCGGCTATACGCTCGACGTGGCGGAGCGCATCGTCAAGCTGCGCTTGTTCTGGCAGGCGGACGGGCCGCTCGCGGCAAGCTACGCGCTGTTTGTGCACGTCGCGGACCCGGCGACCGACCGGCCTCTGGCGCAATTCGACGGCTACCCGGAAATCTCGACCGATGAATGGACCGGTGGCGCGCAGTGGGTGTCGAGCGTGCGTATCGCGCTGCCCGATGATCTTCCGCCCGGCGAGGTCGCGCTCAACCTGGGCTGGGCTGACCCGGCCAGCGGCGAGCGGCTGGCGGTCGTGGGCGCGCCGGACGGCCTGATCCGGCTGGCGACGATCACCGTTCCAGCCGAATAAACGAGCAGGGGCAGGTCGTTTCGCCGCCCGCCCCCGTCGTTGCGTCCGATCCGGTTAGCCCCGGATCAACTTCGGGATGTCCTTGAATTTCGGTGTCTTGCCCATCAGCAGCGTGTTGACGCGGAACAGCCGCCCCGATAGCCAGATCACGAAGATGACCGTCAGCACGAGCAGGCCGATGCTGAGCGCTAGCTCGCCCGCTGGGATGCTCGTCACCGAGGCGCGCATGATCATCGACAGCGGCGCGGTCAGCGGGAAGATGCTCAGCGCGGTCGCGACGGACCCGTTTGGCTCCTCGGCGAACATCGTCAGGAAGAAGAACGGCACCGCCGCCGGGAGCGTGACGAACGTGACGTAGTTCTGGCTCTCGCGGACGGACGTGGTCAGCGCGCCGATGGCGGCCATCAGGCTGCCGAACATCAGGAAGCCGAGGATGAAGTAGACGATCGCGATCACCAGCGACTCAGGGTTGATCTCGAAGCCTTGCAGCACGCCGAACGTATCGCCTGCCCGGCTCATGATAAACAGCGCCGTGCCGAGCAGCGTCGCGACCTGGATCAGCGACGCGAGGCCCATCGCCAGGATTTTGCCGAGCAGTAGCGGCACCGGCGGAACTGACGACAGGATGATCTCGATCACGCGCGATTCTTTCTCTTGCACGACGCTCTGCATCAGATAGCCGCCGCCCCAGAACAGGCTCAGCATCAGGATCAGCCCGAACGCGTAGGTCAGCGCGAAGTTGTCGTTTTCGTTGGCGTCGGCCACCTCGCCCTCAGTCAGGCTGTGCGTGACCAGCGTCGCCGGGCCGCGCAGCCGCAGGTACAGCTTCTCGTATGAGGCGGGGTCGGCGTCGCGCAGCAGGGTGGCGACGACAAAGTTCTCTATCAGCGCGCTGGCGCGTTGGCCGGTGTCGATCGTCAGGCTCGGCACGTACAGGTCGATCTCGCCGCTGTCCACGTAGTCTTCAGGGATGACATACAGCGCCTCGATCTCGCCTGCGTCGAGCGCCGCCGTCCCCGCGCTCCGTGACTCGTAGTGGAGGACGCTGTCGCGCAGGCAGTACGGCGAGCTGATACGCTTGATCAGCTCGGCGCTGATGGACTGGATTTCGTCCGGTGTGACCTGGCAGCTTTCCGGCTCGCCGGGGTAGCTCTCCGGCGGCGGGAACAGGCCCTGCGTCGTCTGATCCACATAGCCGATTTTCGTCGTGCCGGTCTGCTCGGCCTCGTCCACGAACGGGCTGAGCGGCTCGTCAGCTTCCCCATCGCTGGTCGTCTCTTTGATCGTCTGGTAGCCGAAGAACAGGACCAGCGCCAGCGCCGGCAGGCCGAACGTCAGCAGGGTATAGGCTTTGCGGCGGAACTGCATCCGCAGCTCGTAGCGAAACACATCGATCCAGCGGTTCATCCTCTGCTCCCTACCTGGCTGCCGGGCCATCCGCTGCGCCGCCGCCCGCGGTCGTCAGCGCGACGCGCCCCTCGCGGACCGCGCGCCAGAACTCGCGCGGGGTCAGGCGCTTGCCGTACATCAACATCCCGAGCCGGAAGACCTTGGTCGCGGCCCACATCACGATCAGCACCGAGACGACCTGGATCGCCACGCTGAGCACGATCTGCCAGAGCGGCACGTTCGTCATGCCGAAGCGCAGGATCAGCCCGGTCGCCGCCGTGAACGGAAAGAAGCTGAAAAACATCGGCAGCGGGCCGTTGGGGTTGGTGAAGAAGGTCACAATCAGGGCTATCGGCGCGACGTTGACGAAGCTGAAAATCCCGGCCACCTGCCGGCTCTCCGCCTCGGCGGTGACTGACGCGCCGATGCCGAGCATGACCGACGCGAACAACAGGAAATTGATCACGAACAGCACCACGAACAGGGCGATATCCAGCGGCGCGAAACGCACCCCGCTGGCGAACTCGCGCGCGTCCTCGTTGAGCAGGATGATCAGCAGCCCGGCGCCCAGCCACAGCCCGATCTGCGTGAAGGAGAGCGCCGCCAGCCCCAGCATCTTGCCCCACAGCAGCTCGCCGGGGCGGACGCTGGTCGCCAGGATTTCCATCATGCGGTTTTCTTTTTCCTCGACGACGCCGCTCATCAGGAACTGGGCGGTCGTGCTGGAGGCGATGAAATAGATGAACACGAAGATGAACGGCAGCATCATGCGGCCGACCAGCGCCGGTTCGCTTAGCTCTTCGCCGGTGTCGATGTCGCGGATGACCTCTTCGACCGGGTTCGCGAGGCGGTCGGGCGGCACCGGCACCGAGTCCGGCACGATCGCGGAAAGTTGCCGGCGCATGAACGCGGTGACATTGCGCGACAGCGCCGCCGGGATGTTACCTTTAGTGTAGAGATCGACCTGCCCGGTCAGGATATAGTCGTCCGCGATCACCAGGTACCCGTCGAGGTCGCCCGCGTCAAACTGCTGGCGGGCAGCTTCTTCCAGCGCGGCGAAGTACGCCTCGCGCGCTGCCGGGTCGTCCCCTTCTGGCGCGACGAGCGCCGGATCAGTCACCCGCACGTATTCCGGCGCGTCCTCGTCGCCCGGCGGGACGCTCAGGTCGGTCACGACACCGGCCCGGTCGACCACGCCGATCCGGTTGAATTCCGCCAGATTCGTCTCGCGGCCAACGGTGAAGCGGATGATCAGGAACATCGCCGCCAGCGTCAGCAGCGGCACGCCGAACGCGGTGAATAGGAAGCTCTTGCGCTTGAAATTGAACACGTACTCGCGCTTGAGCACGAGCAGCATCTTGTTCCAGGACATCGCTCAGCCCCCGTTGCGCGCAGCGCCGTGACTGTTGCCGTTGTTGTGGTTGCTCCCGCTGGCGACCTGGATGAAGATCTCAGTCAGGCTGGGGACGGCTAGCTCGAAGCGGCGCACGTGATAGGCAGGGTCTACGGCCACGGCGTGCATGATCTGGTCCGGCGCGACGCCGTCCGCCAGGTGCAGCGTGACCTCGCGCCCGGTTTCCGAGACATCCACTTTGCCGACGCCGGGCAGCGCGGCCCAGTCGCCGGTGCCTTCCACGACGACCGCGTTCTCGGCGAAGCGCTCGCGCACTTCCTGCACGCTGCCGTACAGCACGCGCCGCCCGTGATCGATCATCAACAGGCGGTCAGCCATTTCCTCGATGTAGTTCATCTGGTGCGTGGACATCACGATCGTAACGCCCTCGCGGTTCATGTCGTACAGCAGGTCTTTGATCATCTGCGTGTTAACCGGGTCCAGCCCCGAAAATGGCTCGTCGATGATCACCAGAGCGGGGCGGTGCAGCACGGTCGCGATAATCTGGACCTTTTGCTGCATCCCTTTGCTCAGCTCGCTAACCTTGCTTTTGGCGTTCGCCTCCAGCCCGACTTGCTGGAGCATCGCCGTCGCGCGGCGCTGCGCCTCGGCGCGGGGAACGCCTTTGAGCTGCGCGAGGTACGTCAGCACGTCCAGCACGGGCACATCGCGGTACAGCCCGCGCTCCTCCGGCAGATACCCGATGCGATCTTTGGTGGCGTCGGTGAGCGGCCCGCCGAGAATCTCGATCGAGCCGGTGTCGGGTTTGAGAATATCCAGGATCATGCGCAGCGTGGTCGTCTTTCCCGCGCCGTTCGGTCCGAGCATGGCGAAAATCTCGCCGGGGCGGACCTCGAACGTCAGGTCGTCGACCGCCGTGAAGCTGCCGTAGCGTTTCGTGACGTTCTGGACGCAGATCGCGCAGTGATTTGAAGAAGCGTTCATCAAGCTGCTCCTTGCAGAGATGTAACGGAGATAACGCTCAGGGTGGGTTGGTGATGCAGGATAGGACCCCCTACCGTCGATCCTGTGAATATATACGTCCCAGCCAGCCTGTTCGTTGCGCGATTGTACCACAGGTCGCCGGTCCGGTCGCCGCCCGGCAGCGCGCGGCAGGCCAGGTGTTTCGGCTCGAAAGCTAGCGGGGCGAGGTTTGGGTTTGCGCGGAGTTTCTCGCTACAATCGGCGGTAAAGCTGCGTCTTCGGGACTCCACGGCAGCCCGACGCGAGCGACGGAGCGGACACCAGAGAGGATACCCCGATGAGTGCCCTTGGCGCGTTCACCTTTGTCTTGCACAGTCACTTGCCCTACGCCCGGCTGGCGGGGCGCTGGCCGCACGGCGAGGAATGGATTCACGAGGCCGCCAGCGGAACCTACATTCCGCTGCTCGACGCGCTCTACGACCTGCGCGACGAAGGCGTCCCCTACCGGCTCACGGTCGGGATCACGCCTGTTCTGGCCGAGCAGCTGGCCGACGCGGACGTTCTGAACAACCTTGACCACTACCTCGATGACAAGATCGCGCGCGCCAAGCAGGATGTGCTGCGTTTTCGCGGCGAGGAAGAGGCCGCCGGTGTGCCACGCGAGGAAGCCGAGGAAGGCGATCTGCCGCCGGTCGATCGCGCGGCGGTCGAGCGCGCCCGCGCGCTTGCCGACGCGCTCGGCGATGAAGAGCTTGACGACGAGGGCGGAGACGACCTGATTGCGCCGCTGGAGCCGAAGCCCTGGTGGGTCGGCCACAAGCACCTCGAATACCTTGCCGGGTTCTACCAGCAGTATTACGAGCGCATCAAGGACTCGTTCGACCGGCGCTACAACCGCGATTTGCTTGGCGCGTTCAAGCAGCTTCAGGACGAGGGGTACATCGAGATCACGACCAGCGCGGCGACGCACGGCTATCTGCCGCTGCTGGGCCGCGACAGCGCCATTCGCGGCCAGCTTCACACCGGCGTGCAGAGCTATCGCCACTACTTCGGGCGCGACCCGCGCGGCATCTGGCTGCCGGAATGCGCCTATCGCCCCGCGTATTACGACGCGACGGGCGCTATCCGCCCCGGCATCGAGGCGTTCGTGCGCCAGGAAGGGCTGAAGGTTTTCTTCAGCGAGACGCACCTGATCACCGGCGGCGCGCCGGTCGGCGTGGCGGCCGGCGAGGCGATTGGCCCCTACGGCGAGATCAAGCGCCGCTACCTGGTGCCGATGTCCGCCAAGCCCACCCCCGCCGAGCCGCTGACCACCTTCCGCGCCTATTACGTCAGCGACACGACCGCCGGGCCGCGCGCCGATCAGCACAGCGGCGTCGCGGTCATCGGGCGCAACAATGAGACCGGGCAGCGCGTCTGGTCGGCGGATTGGGGCTATCCGGGCGATTTCGACTACCGCGAGTTCCACCGCAAGGACGGCATCAGCGGCCTGCAATACTGGCGCGTGACCGGCGCGAAGGTCGATCTGGGCGACAAAGACTTCTATCACCCCGAATGGGCCGCCAACAAGGTGCGGATGCACGCCCAGGACTTCGCGGCGCTGGTCGAGCGCATCGTCGAGGCGCAGCACGACAGCGGCGAAGGCTACGGCATCATCGCCTCGAACTACGACACCGAGCTATTCGGCCACTGGTGGTTCGAGGGCGTCGAGTGGCTCAAGCAGGTGCTGCGTCTGCTGGCCCACAACCCGAAAATCGATCTCGTCACCGCCTCCGGGTACATCGAGGAACACCCGCCGCAGCAGGTCATCCACCTGCCGGAAGGGAGCTGGGGGGCGGGCGGCAACCACTTCACCTGGGACAACAACGACACGCACTGGATGTGGAAGCCGATCCACGAGGCCGAGCGCCGGATGGAGCGGCTCGCCAACGAGCACAAGGGCCGCTTCGACGACGAGGCGTATCGCGGCGTGCTGAACCAGGCGGCCCGCGAGCTGCTGCTGCTCGAAAGCTCCGACTGGCCGTTCCTGGTCACGACCGGGCAAGCGCGGCAGTACGCGATCCAGCGTTTCAGCCAGCACCTCGAGCGCTTCAACGAGCTGGCCGACAGCGTCGAGCGCGGCCAGCCGGACGGCGCGCTCGCGGCCCGGCTGTGGGAGCGCGACCGGCTGTTCCCGGACATCGACTATCGCTGGTGGGCGACCCGCTGATCGAGGCGCGGCGTGAATACAGAGAACCGGCAGGGGCGGCGAGCAGTCGCCCCTGTGTTGTTGAATGAAGCTCATGCTTGTTCGGGCCGGCGCGCCCAGACGAAGACCGCGTTGGCGGAGGTGTCGTGACGGCGCGCGGTGAGCGCGGCGACGGCGTCAAACAGGTAATTCGCCGCCTGGCGCAGCACGCGGCGCGGCAGCGACACCGGCGGCAAGGGCGGAACGCCCGGCCCCGGCGCGGCACCGAAGCGGGCCGGTCCCGCGCCGCCGCGCATGGCGCGCAAGTCGCGCAGCGGATTGGGCGGCGGCACATCCGGCAGATAGCCGTCGATTGCCAGCAATTCCAGACCCAGATCGCGCACCAGCCGCCGCAGCAGCGCGGGCCGGAAATACGTCAGATGCTCGATGATGAATCCGCGCCAGGGCTGCCCCAGCCAGCGCGCCAGCCGCGCCTCGGCGCTGTCCACATTGGGCGCGTCGAACATCAGCACGCCGCCCGGCTTGAGCAGCGCCGCCGCGTCGCGCAGAAAATCGACCGGCGCGCGCACGTGCTCGATCACGTGGATCAGCGTCACGGCGTCCAGCGAGCCGGGCGGCAGGCCCATTGTACGGAAATCGCCGTGATGAATCGGCGCGCCCAGCGCCCGGCTGGCGTGCTGCGCCGCGTAGGCGGACAGCTCCGCGCCGTCGATCCGCCAGCCGCGCGCCTGCGCCTGGATCAGGAGCTGCCCCGCGCCGCAGCCGATGTCGAGCAGGTGGGGCTGTGGCGCGCGCACAAAGCGGCTGAGCGCGTCGAGATAGTAGCGCACCTGCCCGGCCTGGTCGCTCTCGAACATCTCGGCGGCGCTGGCCGCGTAGACCGCGTCGTAAAAACGCTCAACCGCCCGCTCCGTCAGGCGCGGATTCATGTACACCAGCCCGCAGCCCTGGCACTCCACCAGGTGAATCGCGTGCCCGTCCAGCGCCAGAACCGACGCGCCGAGCCGGTGCATCGGCCAGGGCAGCCGCTCCGGCGGGGGAAGCGTGCCGACGCGCCGCGCGTTAGCCTGCCCGCAGACATCGCATACGACGCGCTCCAGGTCAGGCGCGACCGGGTGGGGATCAAGAATACTGTGACTGCGTGGCTGAAACGGCGAAGACATAGGCTGCTCGCTGGCGGAAGAGTGGGCGCGCTGCTCTCAATTCTACCATTTTCGGCGCTTCGTGCGGCGCGCTAACTGAGGCTATAATTCAGCGCAGATTGGCCGGTCAGCGTGACGCCCAACCGCACACTCAGGAGCGAGTGATCTATGCGCGTGCTCTTTATCTCGGCCGAGATGGCCCCGTTCGCCAAGACCGGCGGGCTGGGGGACGTGGTCGGCAGCCTGCCGGCGGTCCTGCGCGCCAAAGGCGTGGATGCGCGCGTGCTGATCCCGCTGCACGGCCCGATTCGGGCCACGTTTGGCGACCGCCTGGAGCGCCTGTTCTCCTTCACGTTCTCGCGCCGCGCCGGAACTGCGGACATCCACATCTACACCACCGAGCAGGACGGCGTGCCGGTCTACTTCATGGAGAGCTGGCCGTTCTTTGGAGAGGGCGACAGCGTCTACACCGACATCGACTGGGACCGCGAGCGGTTCGTCTTCTTCGGGCAGGCGGCGCTGGCGGTCGCTTGGGAGCTGGGGCAGGGCCATCACGGCGGCGCGCCGTGGAGGCCGGACGTGCTCCACGCGCACGACTGGCACACCGCGCTCGTCCCGTTTCTGCTGCACGAGGCGCGCTACCAGCCGGGTTGGGAAGGCGTCGCCAGCGTGCTGACGATCCACAACATGGCCTATCAGGGGTGGGACGCGGGCGGTTATTTGTGGATGGCGGGCGTGCCGGGCCGCCACAACCCGCACCTGGTCTACCAGAACAAGACCGATAACCTGCTCGGCATCGGGCTGGCCTACGCCGACAAGCTCAACACCGTCAGCCCGCGCCACGCCATCGAGCTGCACTATCCGCGCTTTGGAGAAGGGCTGGAGGGGCTGGTCTGGGTGCGCGACGGCGATTTCGCCGGCATCCTGAACGGGCTGGATATGCAGCGCAACAACCCGGCCACCGACCGCGCGCTGCCTTTTCCCTTTGACTGGCATACCTTCCGCACGCGGCGGATCGAGAACAAGCGCGCGCTGCAACGCGAGTTCGGGCTGGAGCAGGTGGACGACGCGCCGATTATCGCGATCGTCAGCCGGCTGGTCGAGCAGAAGGGGATGGATTTCGCCGCCGAGGGGCTGCGCTGGGTTCTGGCCGAGACGAACGCGCAGTTGATCGTGCTTGGCACCGGCAAAGCCGAGATCGAGCAGGAGATGCGCCAGCTGGAGTGGGACTTCGGCTGGAAGGCGAAGGCGTACATCGGCTACAACGCCGGCCTCGCCCAGCGGATCTACGGCGGCGCGGATATGCTGCTGGTGCCCAGCCGCTACGAGCCGTGCGGCCTGACGCAGATGCTCGCCATGCGCTACGGCGCGCTGCCGGTCGTGCGCGAGACGGGCGGGCTGGCCGATACGGTCGCCAACTACGACGACGGCCCTGCCGACCGGGGCACCGGTTTCGTTTTTCTGTGGGAGGAGCCGGAAGCCGTGCGCCACACGCTGCGCTGGGCGATCGACACCTACCGCCATCGCCGCCCGGCCTGGGAGCGGATGCAGGAGCGCGCCATGCGCACCGACTGGAGCTGGGACCGGCCGGTGCAGCAGTACATCGCGCTGTACGAGCAGGCGCTGCGCAAAGCTGGGCGCGGCGATGTGGGCCTGACCGAGCTGGCGCGGGCGCACTGAGAGCATAGCGGTTAGCGATTAGCCGTTGGCGGTGAGCCAAGACCTAAGAGCTAGGCGGCCGGTTGGAACGAGCTGGCGGTGCGGAGGGCGCCGGTTTACCTCACTCTTAAATCTCCTCTTCGCTAGCAGCGAGGGGACTTCGCACCAGGTCCGCCGCTTTTCTCGCATCTCCATGTTGGAGAAGGGACGAGGGTGAGGTAAGCTCTTAGCTAACCACTAACGGCTAACCGCTGGTCGCTCAGAAGGGCACGTATGGTTGAGATCAAGCGCAAGAACCCCGAATACGCAGTCGAGTTCGTGACCGCGCTGCCGCTGCAAGAGTGCTTCGACCGGCTGGAGCGTGACCCGGTCGCGCTCAATCATGGGCTGCGCGGGGCGCTGGCGCCGCTGCGCCAGGAAGTCATCCTGGCCGAGAACCGGACCTTTATCATCGAGCGGCACTTCGCTGGGGCGCTGCACCCGATCCGCTTCGTGGGCAGCCTCGACCCGGACGACTCCGGCGGGACGTGGGTGCACGGCGGCATCACGCACGACACCGAGAACCAGGTCTTGCTCGAAGGGCTGGTGGTGTTCGTCGTGTTCTTCTTGCTGTCGGTCGCGTTCTTTGTGGCGCTCAAGACGCGCGGCCTGATCCTGGTCGGGCCGGTGTTTCTGTTCGTGCTGGCGCTGTTTTCGATCCGCTGGCGCGCGCTCCACGCCGCTACGCTCGACCTGGCGCGCTGGGTCCGGCGCCGCCTGTATCTGACGCGCGAGCAGGTCCGGCGGCCTGGCTGAGCGCGCGGCGTGCGCAAACACCCGCGAATTTGCTATACTGGAAACACAGGCAGCGGCGCGGGCGTGTCTCAACAGGACAGGCCGGGCGCAGGGCTGCGCTGCCTGCGCCGGGTGAGTCCGGTCCTGACTTCCGGCGCGGCTTCCGGGGGATCGCTGCGCCGCGCACCACTTGGGTTGATTGCGTTTTTTCGGGTGTGCCAATCGCCGCGCAACAGCTTGTCGAGGAGCGAACCTACATGCGCACAAAAGCCATCATCCTGGCCGGGGGTGAGGGAAGCCGGTTGGGTGTTCTGACCGCCAAGCGGGCCAAGCCGGCGGTGCCTTTCGCCGGAAAATATCGCATTATCGACTTTGCGCTGAGCAACTGCGTGAACTCCGGCATTTTCGACGTGCTGGTCCTCACGCAGTACCGGCCGCACAGCCTGAACGAGCACATCGGCCTGGGGCGCCCCTGGGACCTGGACCGGACGTTTACCGGCGGCGTGCAGATTCTCCAGCCCTACCAGGGGCGGTATGATACCGACTGGTACGCTGGCACTGCCGACGCGGTGACGCAAAACCTGAATTTTGTGCGACGCAACCGGCCCAAGAACTTACTGATTCTTTCCGGCGATCATATTTACCAGATGGAATACGATATGCTGATCCGCTACCACGAGGACCAGGAAGCCGACGCGACGGTGTGCGTGATCCGCGTGCCGCTTGACGAGGCGTCGCGCTACGGGATCATGGAAGTGGACAGCCGCAACCAGATCGTCGATTTTGTCGAGAAGCCGGAGGTCCCCCCCGGCGATCTGGCGAATATGGGCGTCTACGTCTTCAAGGCCGATGTGCTGGAAGATCTGCTGCGAGAAGATGCGGCCCGCTCGGATTCGCGCCACGACTTCGGCTACAACATCATCCCGCGCATGATGGAACTGGGGATGAAGGTCATGGCCTATCCCTTCGGCGGCTACTGGATCGACGTGGGGACGATCGACGCCTACTGGGAATCCCACATGGACCTGCTCGCCACGCCGCCCTCGCTGGACCTGAACGATCGCTCGTGGGTCATTCACACCCGCAGCGAGGAGCGCCCGCCGGTCAAGATCGAGCAGGGCGCGATCGTCGAGGACAGCATGATCACCGACGGCTCGATCATCTGCGCCGGAGCGCGGGTCGTGCGCAGCGTGCTGTCGCCGGGCGTCTACGTCGGGCCGGGCGCGTATGTCTTCGAGAGCGTGATCCTGACGGATAGCTACATCGAGAGAGACGCGGTCGTCGAGCGCGCCGTGATCGACAAGGGGGTCGTGGTGGGGCAGGGCGCACGGATCGGCGAGCGCGGCGAGCTGGGCGAGTTCGGCATTGCCTGCGTCGGCAAGAACACGACCGTCCCCGCGCGCTTTACCCTGCGGCACAGCGCCTATCTCGGCTCGGACCTGGTGGCGGATGACATCATCGAGCAGTACCCGGACGGCGTGATCCCCGCCGGGGCGCGCGTCGGGTTCAAGATGCGGAAGTAGCGGAAAAGTAGCGAAGAGAAGCGAAGAACAGCAATTTACAGCAAGCAACAGCTATAAGCAGCCGGGGCTGTCAAGATGTTTCCGGCTGCTTTTTGCTGTCTTTGGTGATGTTCGCGGTCTTTGGCTGCTTTATGTTAGGGGCCGGATCTGGTGGAAGACGACTTCGGCTGCGCTGCGCTCGGCGTTCGATTCTTCGAAGACGATCTCGACCGGCGCGGACAGGTAGCGCCCGGCCGCCATCAACTGCACCCAGACCCGGCGGTTGACCTGGCCTTCCAGCGTCAGCGCCCAGCGTCCCGGCCCCAGCCCGACCAGCTCGCCGGTTTCGAGCGTCCGGGCTGGTGTGTAGTCTCCCCACACCGTCACGCTGTAGCGGTCAACCGGCTCGCCCGCCTCGTCCAGCACCAGACCGTGCACGACCTGGCTGGCCGGAAGCTCGGCGCGGCTGTAGCGCGGGCCGGGCGGCTCTGCCGCGAACGGGTACTCGCCCGGCTGGACGGTCGGCGCGGGGGTGGGCGGCGTGGCGTGCGCGGCGACGGTGTTCTGCGCCGCGCTGAAGACGGCCGTCAGGGTGGCGGCGAACGATTCTTCGCGCTCGCCCTCCCGCTCGGACGTGATGATCGCCAGGACAACCGCGCCGGTCAGCGTCGTAAAGAGCAGCAGAACCGCGATCGTGAGCGAGGTCTTGTAGGTGCGGGTGACGAGCCGGTCCGGTTCCATCGGGATCAGCGGGACGGGGTGGACGGCGCGGCGGACGAAGCCTCGGCCTGCGCCTGCTCGTTTGTCGAGCTATCGAGCGCGCGCCACGCGCGCAGCGCCTCGGCCACGCTCCACGCCTGCGCGATGCACCCGCGCGGGGTGTGCGGCGGGTCGCCGTCGAAAATCTCGCTGATCGTTCCCAGGCCGTGATCGCTGAGGTGATCGACCAGCGGGCGCAAAAAGCTGAGGGCGGTCGTCCGGTCGCCAAACGCGCGGAAGTGCGCGGTCACGAACGCGCCCAGCAGCCAGGCCCAGGCGGTGCCCTGGTGGTAGGCCGTGTCGCGCTGAAGCTGGTCGCCCGTGTAATGCCCGTGATAGACCGTTTCATCCGGCGCGAGGGTGCGCAGCCCGCACGACACCGCCAGCTCGCGCGCGCAGATCGTGACCACGGCCCTGGCGCGCTCGCCCTCGAGCAACGGGAAGGGTAGCGCGACCGCGAAAATCTGGTTCGGACGCAGAGTCGGGTCGTCGCCGTCCGGGCCGTCGATGACATCGAACAGGTAGCCACCGTTGTACCAGAAGCGCGCGTTAAAGCTGGCGTGAACCTGGCCGGCCAGCTCGTCGTAGCGCGCGGCGTCGGCGCTGCGGCCCAGCGCGCGCGCCAGCTCGCCCAGGACGCGCAGCGCGCCATACCACAGCGCGTTAATTTCGACCGGCTTGCCGATGCGCGGCGTGGCGACCCAGCCATCGGCTTTGATGTCCATCCAGGTGAGCTGCGTGCCCGGCTCGCCAGCGAACAGCAGACCATCAGCTGGGTCGCGCACGATGTTGTAGCGGGTGCCGCGCTCGTGCCAGGCGATGATCTCGGCCAGCACGTCGTACAGCTCTGGCAGCGCGGGGTGATCGGCTCCGGCGGCCTGGACCCAGGCGTAGACCGCCTGGAAGTACCACAGCGTCGCGTCGGCGGTGTTGTATTCCGGCTCGCTCGCGTCGTCGGTGAAGCGATTGGGGAGCATCCCCCGGTCCACATGGCGGGCGTAGGTCCGCAGGATCGAGGCGGCGTCGTCCAGGCGGCCGGTCGCCAGCGCCAGCCCCGGCAGCGCGATCATCGTGTCACGACCCCAGTCCGAGAACCACGGATACCCGGCCAGAATGCTCTTGCCTGTCTCGCCATTGATTGGGCGGGTGACAATGAACTGATCCGCCGCCAGCACCAGCTGCTCGACCCACGCGGGCGCGTCGGGCGGCAGCGCGGCCTGCGCAATCAGCGCGCGCTGGCGGGCCTGCTCGGCGCGCAGCGCCTCGTCCCAGGGCGCCGGGTCGGCGTCCTCGGTCGTGATCGCCAGCGCCAGCGTCTCGCCCAGCTCCAGTCCGGTCGTGATTGTGGCGGCGGCGAACAAATCTTCCTGGTCGTCTTCGCCGCGCGCTTTTTCCGCCGAGAGGTGGAAGTTCCACCACCACTCGGTTTCTTCGAAGATCGTGCCGCGATTGATCGCGATCCGGTAGGGGCGCGTCTCCGCCCCGTTGCTCTTGCTATCGCTCTTGCCATTGCTCTTAGGCTTGGCGGTGATGATCAGGGCGTGCCCGTCCGGCCAGGGCGGGGCATCGGCGCGCTGCACGTCGATGGCGAATCCGCCGCGCGTCAGGTGATGGTGATCGCGGTAGGTGCACAGCGGCCGGGTGACGAGGCGCACGTTGGCGCAGCCGCGCCGGTAGGTGTAGGTGACATAGGTTGTGTTGCGGCCGTGCGCCATCCAGACGCGCTGCTCGATCTGCACGTCGCCCAGCGCCCAGGTGAAGACCGGGATCGCGCCGTCCAGCTCGAAGTGTTCCAGGTGGCGGTAGCCGTCCGGCAAGACGACCCCGGCGGCCCATTCGTGTGTGACGAGCGGGAAGCGCCGCCCGTTAATCTCGATCCAGGTGTCGAGGTTGGCGACCGTGACCGTGCGGCGTGTCGGCGGCTGAAGCGAAGCGGTCAGCAGGCTGTGATAGCGGCGGGTGCGCGCTCCGGCGAGCGATCCCATCGCGTAGCCGCCGATGCCATTCGTGACCAGCCACTCCCGGCGCAGCGCCGCTTCGAGGCTGCCGGTAATCTCGCGACCAAACCGGATCATGTCTTCCGTTCTCTAGTTCTCCGCTTCAGCGGTTGTCTGGGCGACGGTGGTGCGCGCAAACGCCCGCCCGCACGAACCGTCCTCAGGCCGGTTGCACGGGCGGGCCGTCAAAAGTCTGCTGTGGAGCGGCATGGCTCCTCTCGGGCGCAGCCTGCGACGAACCGCTGCCGTCTACTGCGGGTGCGTGCTGACGACCGAGTTGTCGCCGCTAAAAGGATTCGGCTCGTAGCGATCGGCGTCCCAATCGTTGTGCCACTGGTCGCCATTAACCAGGTAGCGGAACTTGTAATCGCGCCCAGGCTCCAGCTCCAGCGTGACCTTGAACGTGCCGTTCTTGAGCTTGGTCATGGGTGTCGCAGATTCGTCCCAGTTGTTGAAATCGCCGACGAGGTAGGCGCTGGACGCCTCGGCAGCGATGGCCGAGGGCAGGACGAAGTCAACCTTTACCGTACCGCGCTTGAGATATTGCTTCTTGAGCATAGTCGCTGCGTCTCCTTTTCCAGACGAAGCCAGCGCCTCATATTTTACCAGGTTCTACTGGCCCTGCCAGGGTTCTAGTGCCTTGTTATTACACGCGAGGCCCGGCTGCGTCTGCTTCCCGATACATTGCGCGTTCATTTAGAGCATACTCTGGGCGGGCGGCTTCTGACCACACCAATTTCGCGGGGAAAGCCGCGCGTCACTGCCAGGCGCGGCTGCCCTGGCGCCGCCCCGTTTGCCCTTTAAGACGCTCCGCACTACACTGGCGCGCTGGGAGGTCCGTATGCCGTTCGAGCCTATCGCGCCGTACCGGGAGCCGCCGCAGGCGGCGCTCTGGATCGGGTCTGCCGGGTGCGGCAAGACCCACGCCGTCATCGACGAAATCCTGGCGCTGCGCGCGCTCAGCCCGTTCCGCCCGATCTGGGTGTTGCTGGCGAGCGGGCCGCAGGTCGCCGCGTTTCGGCAGCGGATGCTGCGCGTCAGTGGCGACGAGGGTGTGCTGTTTGGCGTGGAGTTCTTCAACTTCGAGGCGCTCTACCATCGCCTGCTGGATCGCGCCGGGGACCCGCAGCGCGCGATTGGGCAGGCAGCGGTCACGCAGGTGCTGCGGCGCGTCACCGAGCAGTTGTACGACGAGGGCGGGCTGGAGTTGTTCGGCCCCATCGCGCGCACGCCTGGCTTCGTGGCGCTCGTTGCGCGGCTGGTGGGCGAGCTGAAGCAGGCGCTTGTCAGGCCAGAGCAGTACCGCGAGGCCGCCGGCCAACTTGGCCCGAAGGACCGCGACCTGGCGCGCATTTATGAGGCGTACCAGGCGTTCTTGCAGAGCCGCCGCCTGGTCGATGGGCACGGCGCGGGCTGGGTGGCGCTGGAGCACGTTCGCGGCGGCACCGTGCGGACCGATGATGTGCAGCTCCTGGCGATTGACGGTTTCGACCAGTTCAACCGGCTGCACGTCGAGTTGCTGAGCGCGCTGGCGCGCCAGGCCGAGCGCACCGTCCTGACGCTGACCCAGCTTGACGCGCAGCGGGCGGGGCGCTTCCGCCGTTTCGAACAGACCCGCGAGCGGCTGATGGCCGCCGGTGCCGATCTGTGGCAGATCGTGCCGCTGACCGGCGAAGGCTGCGGGCGCGCCGCGCCGCTTCAGCACCTGACCGATTCGCTGCTGGCGCTCGCGCCGGAGAAGGCCCCGGCGGGCGACGCGCTGGCGCTGATTGAAGCCCCGGATGTGGAGCGCGAGGTCCGCGCCGTCCTGCGTCGGGTGAAGCAGCGCCTGCTGGATGGCACGCCGCCAGACGCGATTCTGATCGCGACGCGTGACCTGGCGCGCTACGGCGGCGCGCTGCGCGAGACGGCGCACGCCTACGGCGTTCCGCTGGTCGTGCGGGACGGCCTGCCGCTGCGCGACAACCCGGCCGTGACCGCCTTCCTGGCGCTGATCGACCTCGCCGCGCGAGATTTTCCGCGCCGCGACACGCTCGACGTGCTGAGCAGCCCCTACCTTGCGCCGCCCGGCCTCGATCCGGCGTCCATCGCGGCGCTGGCCCGCATCAGCGTCGAGCGGCAGGTGATCGGCGGGCGGGAGGAATGGCTGGACGCGGTCCGTGCGGCGGCGCGGCCGCTGGTCGACGAGGACGGCGAGCCGCAGGCCGGGCAGGCGGTTGACAGCGCGGCGCTGGCCGCCTGGTTTGAGCGGGTGACGCCGCCCGCCGCCGGGACGCTCGACGAGCTATTAGGCTGGCTCGAGGGCCTGGCCGGGCCGGACCCGGAAGCCGAGCGCGAGGCAATTGCCGCCGCCGAAGAGGCCCCCTCCGCGCCACCCGCGCGCGATCATGCCAACCTGATCGCGCAGGTTCGCGCCGCGCCGGATGGCGAGCAGGCCACGCGCGACTTGCTGGCGTTGCAGGCGTTGTGGGGCGTGCTGGCCGGGCTGCGCGCCGCGCACGCGCTGATCGATGGCGCGCCGGGGCCGGTGCTGCGCTGGCCGGATTTCCGCCCGGAGCTGGAGCTGGCGCTCGCGGAGGCGACGGTCACGCCGCCCGGCGGCACAAGCCGCCTGGGCCGGGTGCTGGTCACGGACGTGCACGAGGCGCGCGGCCTGCCGCATGATCATGTCTATGTGCTGGGATTGGCGGAAGGGGTCTTCCCCGCGCCGCAGGCGCAGACCGGCGCGCATCATGAGGGCGAGCGCCGGGCGCTGGCGGCGTGTGGCGTCGATCTGCCTGCGCCTGCCGAGCGCGCCGACGATCTGAGCCTGTTCTACCAGGTGATCGGGCTGGCGCGGCAAACCCTGACGCTCAGCCGCTTCACGGTGGACGACGCGGGCGCGCCGGTTCCCCCCTCGCCGTTCTGGGGCGCGGCGCTGGCGGCGCTCGACGTGGCGCCGGGCGCGCGCGAGCGCATCCCGGTCGGGGCCGCGCCCGCGCTGGAGCACGCCGCCACCCCGGTCGAAGCGGCGGTCGCGGTTTCGACCCTGCTGGCGTCGTCCTCTGGTGACGTTGGCTCCGCGCTGGCCGCGCACAACGCCCTGCTGGACGATCCGGCCTGGCGCAACGCGCTGCGCGGGCGTATGTTGGAGGCCCGCCGCGAGGATGCGCGCAGCCCCTTCGACCGCCACGCCGGGCTGCTGGACGCCCCGGCGCTGATCGCGCGCGCCGCGCAGTTGCTGGAGCCGGGGCGCATGTGGAGCGCCACCCAGTTGAACGACTACGGGATGTGCCCGTTCCGCTTCTTCGCGCGCCGCCTGCTCAGGCTGGAGGCTGTCAAGGAGCCGGAAGAAGGCCACGACGCGCTCCAGCTTGGCCTGATCAATCATGCCATCCTTGAGCGCACGTACCGCGCGGTGCAGCGCGAAGGGCTGGCGATCGCGCCGGAAAACCTGCCGCGCGCTTTGGCGCTGCTGGACGAGGCGGCGCGGGCGGTTTTCGATATGGCGCCCGCCGACTACGGCTTCCGCCCGTCTGCCGTGTGGCGGCGCGAGCAGGACGCTTTGCTGCGCCGCCTGCGCTGGCTGATCGAGCAGGATTTCAACGAGGGCCTCCCGGGCGACAAGAACCAGACGCTGGCGGCCTGGAGCGGCGGGCCGCGCACGCCCTACGCCCTGGAAGCGTCGTTTGGCACGGAAGGCGTCGCGCCGGTCGAGATCGCGGGCGAGGCCGGGGCGCTGCGCCTGCGCGGCAAAATCGACCGGCTTGATCGCGTGGGCGACGCGGTGATCGTGATCGACTACAAAAGCGGGTCAGGCAGCTTCAACGTGGACGACCTGCGCGCGGCACGCAGCGTGCAAATGCTCGTCTATCTGCGCGCGGCGCAGCGGCTGCTCGCCGAGCGTGGCGAAGCGGCGCGGGTGGCCGGCGGGGCGTACTGGCATATCGGCAGTCGCGCCATCAGCGGTGCGGTCAAGGCGGGTGACGAGGCGCTCGACGAGGCGGAGGCGCGGCTGCACATTCACGTCGCGGCGGCGCGCGCAGGCCGCTTCATGGTCAGGCCGAGCAAGCCAATGGTCCGGGGGCGCTGCGCGTTCCCGTGCGATTTCAGCGAGTTGTGCCACCTGACGCGCGCCGGCCAGCGCCGCAGCCTGGCGGGAGAGAACGCATGAATTTCCGGTCGTGGGCCAAAACGCAGCTCGCGGGGCTGCTGTTTATCGGCGTCGGGCTGATGAACTTGTTGACGGCGGACCTGCTGCTGGGAGTGGTCTGGGCGCTGCTCGGCGCCAGCCTGATCGCCTACGAAGGGAGTCACGACGCCGCCGGGCGCGCGACGCGCGGCTTCGAGCCGACGCCGCGCAACTTCTTCGCGCTGGCGGCGGCGCTGCTCGCGCTGGCGTTGCTCGCGATTGCGTTCCTGGGTGGCGGGGGCTAGGGCGGGCGATGTCGATCTGGGAGCGCCTCAGGCGGATCAATCTCGTCCAGGTGATCGGCGCGATCCTGGCGGTGGTCGGCGTGGTGCGCCTGGTGGGTGGACACACGCTCAACGGCGCGACGTGGCTGCTGCTCGGCGTGTCCCTGCTGGTGTTCGTCTTCCCGGTCCAGCCGGACGGGCATGTGCGCTGGGGGCCGCGCAGCATCCTCGGTTACGCGGCGATGGTGGCGGCGTTTGTGCTGATGCTGGCGCACGTGATTTTGAATTAAGGCGGGAGAACAGGGCGGCATCATGGAGTTTACCCCGCAGCAGGCCGAGGCGGTCTGCGCGCACGGCTGCAATCTGATCGTCACCGCCGGGGCAGGCAGCGGCAAGACGCGCGTGCTGGTCGAGCGGTTTGTCGCGCTGCTCGACGCTCACCCGGACTGGCCGCTGACCTCGATTGTCGCCATCACCTTCACCGAGAAAGCCGCGCGCGAAATGCGCGACCGCGTCCGCGCCGCGATTGAGGAACGGCTGGTGTCCGCCCCGGAGGAAGATCGCGCGCGCTGGTTCGAGCACTACGCCGCGCTCAGCGCCGCGCGGATTGGCACAATTCACGGGCTGTGCGCCCAGCTGCTGCGCGCCAACCCTGCCGAGGCGCGCCTCGACCCGGCCTTCGAGGTGCTGGACGAGACCGAGGCCACGCTGGCTCTTGACGACGCGATTGAGCGCGCGCTGGCGCGGCTGGTGCGCGAAGGCTCTCCGGCGGCGGCCCTGCTGAGCGCCTATGATCTGGACGCGGTGCGCGGCATCCTGCGCGCCTACGCGCAGCCCGGCGCAGCGGAGTCGGTCGCCGAGGCGCTGGCGTGCGGCCGGGACGCGCTGCGAGACCGCTGGCAGGCGGCCTGGCAGGCGGCGCGAGCGGACGCGATCCGGCATCTGCGCGCCGATCCGAATTGGTGCGCGGCGCTGGAGTGGATCAGCAGGGTATCTCCACCGCCGGGCGATAAGCTGACTCCGATCTGCGAGGACGTGCAGGCGTATGTGCGCACGCTCCTTTCGAGCGATGACGACGCCTGCTGGAGCGCGGTCGAGCGGCTGAATGGGACGATCAAGATTAACGTCGGCTCGCAGACGAACTGGGGCGGCGCTGAGCGGTTGCAGGCGTGCAAGGACGCGCTGAAGGCCATCCGCGAGCCGCTGCAAAAAGCTGTGAAGGACATCGGACCGGCGCCCGGCGACCCGGACGAGCAGGCGCTTGACTGGCTGATGCTCTGGGGCGAGGCGATCGCGCTGGCCGCCGAGGAATACGGGCGCCTGAAGGCCGAGCGGACCGCGCTCGATTTCGCCGATCTGGAGCATCGCGCGCGCGCCTTGCTGCGCGATGACGCGGTCTGCGCGCGCTATCACGCGGAGTTTCGCCACGTGCTGGTGGACGAGTTTCAGGACACCAACGCCGCGCAGCGCGACATCGTCTACCGGCTGTGCGCGGCGGACCGGCCCGAAGGCGCGGGGCGGCTGTTCGTGGTGGGCGATCCGAAGCAGAGCATCTACGCCTTTCGCGGCGCGGATGTTAGCGTGTTTGACGACGTGCGGCGCGATCTGCTGGACAGCGGCGGGCGCGAGCTGCCGCTGGCGATGTCGTTCCGCGCCCACGAGCGGCTGGTTGGCGCGTTCAACGACCTCTTCGGCGCGATCCTGACGGTGGGCGATGGCCCCACCGCGCGCTACGAGATCGGGCTGGGCACGCCGATGACCGCGCACCGCGCCTGCGATCTGGGCGCGGCCCCGCATCAGGCGCAGCCGATCACCGTGCTGGCGATCCCCAGGCTCGACAAAACGCTCGCGCCAGAGTTTCAGACCAAAGAAGAGATGCGCCGCTGGGAAGCCTGGGCGCTCGCGCAGAAGTTGATCGAGATGGTCGAAACCGGCGCGTCCATCTGGGAACGCGGGCCGGAGGGCGGAGGCTACCGTCCCGCCGGGTTTGGCGACGTGGCCGTGCTGTTCCGCGCGATGACCAGCGCGCCGCTGGTCGAGGATGTCTTCAAGGCGACCGGCATCCCATACGTGACAATCGCGGGACGCGGCTATTTCGACCGCCAGGAGGTCTGGGACCTGCTCAATCTGCTGCGGGCGCTGCACAACCCCGGCGATGACCTGGCGCTGGCGGCGGCGCTGCGCTCGCCGCTGTTCGGGCTGAGCGACGAGGCGCTGCTGGCGCTGCGGCTGCCGCCAGAGGGATCGCGCGCGCCGCTTCTGCTGTGGCAGGCGTTGCGCGGCGATGACCCGGCGGACTTCCCCCGCGATGAAATCTCCGCCCTGGACTTCGCGCGCGACGTGCTGGGCGAGCTGCGCGACCGCGCCGGGCGGGTCTCAAACGCCGAGCTGCTGGCGCGCACGCTGGAGATGACCGGCTATCTCGCGGCGCTGAGCGGCCTGCCCGACGGGGCGCGCCGCCGGGGCAACGTCGAGAAGCTGCTGCGCTTGGCGCGGGCGTCGGGCCGGACCGGGCTGGGCGCGTTCAACGCCTACGCCCGCGACCTGACCGCGCGCGAAATCCGCGAGGGCGAGGCGACGGTCGAGGCCGAAGACGCCGTCAAGTTGATGTCAGTCCACGCCAGCAAAGGGCTGGAGTTTCCGATCGTGGCGCTGTTCGATACCACCTGGTCGCGCCAGGACTCGCTGGGCGTCTTCACGCTCGACCCGGACGCCGGGCCGGTCTGCGTTCTGCCACGCGAATCCCGCGACGAACCATTGGAGCCGTTCATGGTCAAGTGGGCGAAGAAGCTCAGCGCGCGCCGCGAGCAGGCCGAGAATCGCCGCCTGCTCTACGTCGCGGCCACGCGCGCCAGCGACTACCTGATCCTGAGCGGGACACCCGACCAGCACGGGCGCTATCCAAAAGACTGCTGGCTGCACCATTGGCTCGGCGCGCTGGGCGTGGACTCCGACGCGCTCGTCCCATCCGATGAGCCTTTGCGTATCGCGCGCGAGTGGGGCGACTGTGTGATCGAAGTGCCTGCCACGCCGCCGCGCGCCGCCGATCTGCTGGCGCCTCGATTGCGCGGCGCGACCGGCTGGGACCATCCTGCGCTGCGAGTCGGGGGGCCGGTTCCCGATCTTCCCGCCGCGCGCCCGCCGCTGCTGTCGCCGGTCGTGGCCGAGCCGGACGCTCCGGCGCGCGCGCTGAGCGCGACGCTGGTCGCCAAGCTGGGCCACGCGCCGTTCATGGACCCGCCCGCGGCCGGGCGACGTGCCTTCCGCCACGCCGTGCTGCATGACGCGCCCGACGCGCTGCGCCCGCTGCCCAGCCCGCAGCCCGACTCGCGCTGGCAGGCGATCGCCGTCGGCCAGACGGTGCACCGCGCGCTGCGCGCCTGGCTGATGCCAGACAGGAGCGCTCCAGCCCTGCTGGACGAGCGCCTGCGGACCTACGCCTGGGAGCAGGGCGCCACCGATCCGGGCATGGCTGGGGTGGTCGCGGAGCGCGCCCGCCGTCTGCTGGAACGGTTCGCCGCCAGCGACATCCGCCGCGAGATCGAGCGCGCGCCGCAAGTCTACCGCGAGCTGCCGTTCGTCTATCGCACCGCTGGCGACAGCGGGGGGCGCGCCGTTCACGGCGTGATCGATGTGCTGTATTTCGACGGGAAGACGTGGCACGTGCTCGACTACAAGACCGCGCTCGTGAACTGGAAAACAGCGCCCGAAAACGCACGGCGCCACTTCTTGCAGGTCGGCGTTTATGTCGGCGCGGTCCGTGCCCACACCGGGCAGGCCCCGCGCGCGCATCTTTACTATATCCATCCGGCGCGGCTGATCACCGTCCAGCCGGACGGCTGGCAGCCCGCGCTGGAGCGGCTCGACGAGGACGTGCGGGCCGCGCTCATGGTGGAGGATTAGGCACTAATGACCCGGTTGAACACCTGGGAAAAGTGGGTCTATCGCGTGAGTTTTGTCGTGCTCGCCCTGTTTCTGATCGTCGGCGCGCTGGTGATCGAGGACCCGACCGAGGCGCGCACGGATGCGTTTGGCCTGATCCTCTACGCGACCCTGATCGCGGGGATCGCCTCTGGCATGGTCACGATCATGATCTCGAGCCGGCGGCGCTAGACCCGCCTACCAGCCCTGCGCGGTTTCGGCCACCAGGTGATCGACCACCGCAAACAGGGCTTCCTGGCGCGAGCGGCCCTCGTCCAGCGCCCGGTAGTACGCGCTGAGCTGGCGGTCCGCGCTGGTGCCGCGCTCGAAAATCTGCGCGATCCGGCTGACTTCCGCGCGCGAGCCGAGGTCGTCAACCACGTCGTCCACCAGCTCCAGAATCTCTCCGGCCAGCGCGCGCATCGGGACCTCGCTCTCGATCCCGAAGTCGATCAGGTCCCCGTGAATGCCGTAGCGCACGGCCCGCCACTTGTTCTCGTCGATGAAGACGCCCCGGTAAATCCGCCACGACTGGTTTTGATTGCGCAGCCGGATCAGCTTGGCGACGATGGCCTGGATCAGCGCCGCGACCGCGATCGCGTCGTCGATGTGCGTGCACATATCGCAGATGCGTACCTCAAGCGTGCCGAGGTTGGGGTGAGGGCGCGCGTCCCACCAGATTTTCGTCGGGTCGCCGGCGCCCGATTGCCCGGCGAGCTTGGCCGTGTCCGGCTTGCGCCCCAGCGAGCCGACGCGCCCCATCAGCTCGACGTAGTGATCGTACTCGCGGTAGCCGTAGAAGTGCGGCGGGATGCCGGAGCGCGGCATGTTCTGGAAGACCAGGCTGCGATAGCTTTTCAGGCCGGTATCGCGCCCGTGCCAGAACGGTGAGGACGTGGTCAGGGCGAGGATATGCGGCAGAAAGTAGCGAAGCTGGTTGAGCACGTCGATCATCAGCTCGAAGGCTTCGGGCGTGCGCCCAAAGCCAAGATGCACGTGCATGCCGAAGATCAACATGCGGCGCGCGGCATCCTTCATTTCGGACGCCAGGTCGTCGTAGCGCGCACCCTCGCTGATGAGCTGCTCCGTCCAGCGCGAGAACGGGTGCGTCGAGGCGGCGACGATGCGGCACCCGGTCTGCTCGGCGACCTCGCTTACCGTGCGGCGCAGGCGGGCGATCTCCGCGCGCGCCTCGTGGACATCGCGGCAGATCTGGCTGCCGACCTCGATCTGCGATTGCATAAATTCCGGCTTGAGCTGGTCGCCCAGCACGACGCGGCCCTGGTTGAGCATCTGCTGGATGTATGAGGTCAGCTCGCGGGTGTGCGGATCGATGATCTGGTACTCTTCCTCAATGCCAAGCGTCAGCGGAGCGTTAGGCATGATGGGTTCTCCAGGCGCTAGAACCGTGCGCGTTCCAACGCGAAAACTATAGCGGAGGCCCGCCGCCGCGCCAGAGTGAATTTTGGTGGATTCTCACGAGGTCTGCCCGGCAGCGTGTTTGGTTGCAGGCGCGCAGGTCGGGTACAATGGCTTCCAACCGAACGCGAGAGCCGGACATGCCCTATCGACTGGTGGTTGTCGAAGATGAAGCCGAGATCGCCGACCTGCTGCGCGTGGTCCTGACCTGCCCGCAAGTCGAGCTATACGCGGCTGCGAATGGGCGGGAGGGATTGGCGCTGATCGAGGACATTGGCCCCGATCTGGCGATCCTCGATGTGATGCTGCCGGGCGAGTGGGACGGGTGGGATGTGTTCGACGCTCTGCGCGCTAGCCTCCGGTTTCGCGACATGCCGGTGATCATCCTCACCGTGCTGCGCCAGCAGGCCGAGCGCCACCCGCTGTTCCGCGACAACATGCTCAACCAGTACCTGACCAAGCCTTTCGACACTATGGCGCTGCGCGGGCACGTCGAGCGGATGCTCGGCCAGCCGGGGCTGTGGCGCGCGCCGAGCCGCCCGCTGCGCGATGTCTTCGGCCTGTTGAGCGAGGCAGCCGAGGCGCTTGACCTGGACCCGCCCGACGACGACTAACCCACCGACGAGAGAATTCACACCGATGACCAGAGCCGCATCCCCTGATTCGCTGGCCCAACCGGCTGAGCGCGTGATCCCGGTTGACGCCGAGCACTTCTCCATTCGCCTGCTGGTGCCCGTCCTGACGGTCGTCGCAACCGTGCTCTTTCACATAGTCGGGCTGCTGGCGCTCAACCGGGCCGGCAGCGAGAACACCAGCGCAATTTGCATTCTGCTGCCGCTCGACGGGCTGGTGCTGCTCACCGCCGGGCTGGGCATCGAGCGCGTGCTGAAGCGGCTGCTGCCCTCGCGGCGCTCGGCGCGCCTGAGCCACGACGGCCTGACGCTGACCGACGCGCGCTCTAATCCGCCGGACGTGCGCGAGATTGACTGGGATCGGGCGCTGAACGTCAGCACGTGGTATTTCGTCGTCCGGCGGCGGACGCGCATCCCGAAGGGCTGGTACTGCATGGCGCTGCATCTTTTGCAGGACGACACGGAGATCATCCTGTACGCCTTCATGTCGCCCGCGGATGCCGAGGCGCTGCCGGAGTTCCCCCAGTTCGTGCGCCTGCGCCCGCGCAAAGAGACCGAGACCGTTACCGACCTGCGCCTCGCCGCGACGCAGCGGCGCCTGCTCCGGCTGGAGGATGCGCGCTGGACGGGTGGCGCGGAGATCGCCGCGTCCGATTTCGCGGCGGTGCTGGCGCGTCTCGCGATCCACGCGCCCGTGTGGTTGTGACGCATACGGCGCGCCATCTGCCGGGCGCGCAGACTATGACTAACGTACCATCGCTCCATCGAGACAAGGTTGATACCTTCATGATACAATGATGCATGATCAATCTAGTCTTAATGGAGACGGTTGTTGTCATCTCGCGCCGCTCGCACCCTCGTCACACTCCTCACAGCGGTTCTGCTTGCCCTCCCGCTGGCGCCGGATGCTGCGCTGGCCGGGCCGGGCGCAGAGGCGATTACCGGGCAACTGATTGTCTTCGGGCCGCCCGTTCAGGGCGTGCTGGACGCCACGACTCCTAGCGCCACCTACACGTTTACCGCGCGCGCGGGGCAGCCGATCTCGCTGCGCGCCGCCACTTCCGGCGACCTGACGCTCGATCTCGTGCTCGGCGGGCCGGGTGGCAGCGGGCTGGCGCGGGCGGTCCCGGCGGCGCATGACCCGCTCACCCAGTTTATCGACGCGTTCATCCCCCCGGCGGACGGGACGTATTACGTGACCGCGACCGCGCTGCACGGCTCGGCGGGAACTTACGAGCTGGCGCTGCTGGCTGGCTATGCGGAGCTGGCCGTGCTCGACGACTTCTCCAGCGCGAGCGATGCGCTGCATCTGGATTGGACGCCGTTCGTCTCGGTCGATGCGGCGGCGGACGTGGTGAATGGCGCGCTCGGCATCCAGGTCATCAACGAGGGGCGGCTTGGCATGTTCGAGCCGGACCAGTGGGCCGCTTACCACGACCTCTACATCCAGGCGGATTTCACTATCGAAGACTCGCCCGGCTACCACGAATACGGTTTCGCGCTGCGCAACGCGCCGGGCGCTAACTCGTTCTACGCGGTGATGTTCAGCAGCGACGGCGATTGGGCGCTATTCTATTTCAACGGGGGGTGGGCCGTTGTGCAGGACTGGACGGCTTCACCCGCCATTAACGGGGCGGACCTCGCGCCGCGCATTGGCGTGTTTGTCCAGGGCAGCACTTTCCGTGTGTTCTTCAACGATCAGCCGGTTGGCGTCGTGACGGACGTGCAGTTCTTCGCGCAGGAAGGCGGCTTTGGGCTGGTCGCCGCGACCTCGCCCGAAGACGATGGAGTGTTGATCGCGTATGTAGACAATCTCGCGGTGACAACGCCCGCCACGCCCTTTGGCGCGATGGCGAGCCTGCCACCCGGCAGCACCGCGCCTACCGCGCCGTAAGTCGGCGGCCCGGCGCTGCGCTCCAATCGGACCCCGCGCGCCGGACGCTCTACGGCGGCTCCTCCCGCAATCCCTTCCCCGATCCCGTGCGATCATCCTTTGGGGAAGGGATTTCCTTGTGGTACAGTCTAGACGGTATGTTGAGCCTGGGCCGGGCGCGCGCGGCGCTCTGCGCCGGTTTCGCGCGTGTAAGGATTGGTGACGACTCTCCCCGCTAAAGCAGGGAGCTTCTCAGAGCACGCTCGCCCCCACGGGCCACGTTGCGCGTCTAGCGGCCCCGTCCGGGCCAGAAAGAGGTGTTTCTCTCTTGGGTGCGTTGGGAATTGTACAGGGCGGACTCCCCGCCCCAACCGCCTACTCTCAGTTGTTAAAGAGCCGCACCGGCGGGCTGAGGCTGTGTTCCTGCTGTCCCTGGAAGACCGGTCGTATTCGTTCAAAGCCTATCGCGCCGTCGTTCGAGGTGCAATCCACGAGAGGGGGCAAGCGCCATTCCCCACCGGGCTAGAGCTTGGTGTCCCCTGGCGCAATTTCTATGGTGGGCGTGACAGGATTTGAGCGCGTCTTAAAAACCGGGCGGGATGCCCTCCTCCTGGCCGCGTTGGTGGCGGCGATCGCGATTCCCGGCGTGGCAGCGGGCGCGCAGCCGGGCGACGCGGCGGGCGCGCTGGTGTTTTTCGAGCCGGTGCGCGGCACGCTCGACGCGGCGAATCCGGTCGATGAGTGGGCGCTCGACGGCCTGGCGGACCAGCCCGTCGGGCTGCTGGTGACGGGCGACGGCAGCCTCGACCCGGTGCTGGAAGTGATCGCGCCGGATGGCGCGCCGGTCGCCACCAACGACGACCTCGACTCGCTGGTGCGCGACGCCGGGCTGGAGGCGCTGATCCTGCCGGTTGATGGCGTCTACACGGTGCGCGTCGCGCGGTACGAGGGCAGGCGCGGCGCAACGGCGGGCGCGTACGAGCTTCTGGCGCTGCCGGGCTACGCGGAGCTTGCCCGACGCGAAACCTTCGCTGGTAGTGAGACAACGTGGATCGCCGCCGGAAACGGCTCGGTCACGCCGGAGCAGGGGCAGCTACGGCTGAGTGTCGCGGCGGGAGAAAGCCGGACGGTCGCCGTTCCATCCGACGAGGCCCCGCTGCGCGACCTGTACTACCAGGCCGAGGCGCGCCTGTCCGGCCCGGCGAGCTATGCCGAGTTTGGGCTGGTGCTGCGCATCCCGACCACGCCGGGGATAACGGGGCAGGGCTACACCTTCAAGGTGAACACGGCGGGCCAGTGGACGGTCACGGTCACGAACGATGCCGGCGAGTTTGTGCTTGAGCGCTGGACCGAGGCGCCATCGCTGGCGGCGGACGCCTGGACGCTCGGCGTGCTGGCGCAGGATACGACCTTCTCGTTCTACGCCAACGGCGCGCTGCTCGGCGCAGTGACCGACGGGCGGCTGGTCGAGCCGGGCGCCGTGGGATTGATGGTGGGCGTCGACGCGGGCCAGGAAGACCGCCCAACCGTGTCGTTTGACAACGTGGTGATCACGCGGCGGCTGGGCAGCACCTATCGCGGGATGCCGCTCGCGCTGACGGCCTGGGCCGACGCCGATCCGGCGCGCGTGGTGGCGGAGCTGGCGCGATCCGGCATGGTCAGCCCGGCCCCGGCGCACGACCTGTATATCAACAGCCGCACGCTCGACGCAGCGGACCCGGCCTCGCGCTTTGAGCTGGTCGGCTCGGAGCGGGCGCTGTATGGCGACTTTATTCTAGGCGCGTCGGTCGTGATCGTGACGGATGGCGAAAGCCCCGGCTGCGGGCTGCTGTTCCGCGCGCTGGACGATCGCAATCTGAGCCTCGCCTACGTCGACAGCAGCGGCGGCTTCGGGCTGGTTCGCGCCCAGGATGGCGCGCTGACGACGAACGTTTACGATAAGATCCCGCTCAACCAGCCAAACCCGGATCGCCTGCTGATCATCGCGCGGGGCGAGCGGATCGCGCTGTACGTCAACGGCGCGCTGGTCGCGCAGGAAACGCTGGCGGCGGAGTCCGGCCGGGTGGGCGTCGCGCTGCTTAATTACGAGGACGTGGTGACACGCTGCCTGGTTGGAGATATGTGGGTCTGGCCGCTGGTCAGCGTGAATGGCGGGGCGGCGGGCGATGAGTGATCCGGGCAATCCGTTGGGCTGGCCGGTGTGGAAGCGCGGCGCGCGGCTGGGGCTGGTCTGGGCGGCGCTGTTTTTCGCCTCGACCGGGGCGCTGTTCGTGCTGATGGGCTTCTTCGGTTTTAGCGACACGGCGCGGGCCGTGTGCGCTGCGCTGGCGGGGCCGCTGCTGGCGTCGGCGCTGATCGGCGCGTGGTGGCTTGGGCGGCGGCCGGTGCTGGCCGGGATGCTCGCGCCGCGAGGAGACGGGGATGACGACCGCGACGGACGCGGCGACGCTCCAGCACTATAAAACGCTTGAAGTGCGCTTCGATCGCGCTGCCCGGCTGTACGATGCGACCTATGGCCCGGCGGACGAGCAGGGGCATGGCAACCCGCTCATGGATTGGCTGCGCGCCGAGCACCTGAGCATCCTGCGCGACCTGCTGCCGGCGGGGGCCAGCGTGCTCGACATTGGCTGCGGCACGGGCGAAGAGGCTCTTGCCCTGGTGCGCGATGGTTACAGCGTGCTGGGCATCGACATCAGCCCGGCGATGATCCGCCAGGCGCAGACGAAAGCCGCCGTGCACGGGATACGGCGCGGGTTCGGTGTCCGGGCGATGGCTGCCGGACAGCTCGCCAACCTGGACGAGCGCGGGCCGTTTCAGGGCGCTTATGCCAGCCTGGGGACGCTCAACACCGAGCCGGACCTGACCGCCGTGGCGCGGGCGCTACACGCGCTGCTAGAGCCGGGCGCGCCCTTTGTAGCGACCGTCATGAGCCGCCGCTGCCTATTCGAGATCGTGCGCGGCGTGCGCCGCCTCGCGCCGCGCTCCACCCTCGACCGGTCCGGCGAGTGGGTCGAAGGCCGCGCCGGGGCGGGGGGCGTGGTCGCGCCGGTGCGCTTTTACACGCCGGGGGCGTTCGCCACGCCGTTCTCGCCCTATTTTTCGGTCGAGTCGGTGCGCGCCTTTCCGCTGTGGCTGCCGCCCGTTCATCTGCACGAGCTGTATCGCGCCGCGCCGGACCATTACGCGCGCGCCAAGCGGTGGGATGCGCGAATGCGCTCCTGGCCGGGCTTCCGCGCGTGGGGTGATCATTTTTTGATGGTGCTGCGCCATGCCGCCGCGCCAGGATACGAGCCGCCTGTGCCGGACGGCGCGACTTCCCGATGACGGCTGTGTAGCGTATTTTCAGAAGATGCCGATGATGCCATCCGATCTGAGCGATCCATCCGACCGCCCCGGCGCCGCGTTTCAGGGCCGGGGCCGGCAATACCTCTCGCTGCTGGCTTGCCCGGTCGACGGCGCGCCGCTGGCGATGGGGCAGAACGAGGCCGTCTGCGTTGCTGATTCCGCGCACCGCTACCCGATTGAGGCGGGCATTTTGCGCCTGGCGGATGGGGGGCTGCGGGCTGCGCTGGACGAGATGTCGCGCCAGCACGAAGACGACGCGGCAGCCGAAGGCTGGCAGACGCCCGATGAGGAGGCGTTTAAGCGTCTGCCGCAGACCGGCTTGAAAGGGTACCCGGAGTTTCATTGGACCCAGTACGCCGAGGCGACGGCTGTGCTGTGGCGCTATCTGGAGGCGATCCGGGCCGAGCGCGGCGCGCTGCCGGTTGGCCCTGTAGGTGAGGCGGCGGTGATCGGCGCCGACACCGGCTGGCTGGCGTATGCGCTCGACGTGGCGGGCTACACCACGATCGCGATCGACGCCTATGTGGGGGAGGGCTACGGCCTGGGCGTCTACCCGATCGCGCGGTACGTGCGCGTCCAGGCAGACCCGGTCCATCCGCCGCTGGCGCGCGGCGCGTTCGACATCGTGCTGTTTCAGGAAGGGCTGGCGCGCTCCCGCGAGGCTGCCGACGAGGCGGCGGCGCTGGCCCGCGCCATTGAGGCGCTGCGGCCCGGCGGTCATGTGGTCGTGATGGACGCGTTTCCCGGCTCAATCCAGGCAGTCGAGGCGTTGCAGCGCCAGCTTGAGCAGGCCGGGCTGCGTCTGATGGACCGGCCTCCTCGATTAACCTGGCGCGCGCGGATGGCCGAGCGCGTCGATCAGGTCCTGGGGCGGGACGGTAGCCTGCCCCCTGTCACCGTCGCCCAGAAGCCAGGGTAGCGCGGTTGCTCCCTCAATGCGCCCGATGACTCCTGCGCCGGACGTGATCGAAATGCGGCAGCGCGCCGTTCCGTGGCCGGTATGGGCGCTCGGCCTGGCGCTCGCGGTGATGGTGACGCTGCCCACGCTGATCGGCTGGCTGAACACCCCGGACGGTTGGTCCTACACCGGCGCGCCCGCGATCCCGGCTGGCGTGCGCTGGGACTACAACGCCCAGCTCGCCCGCATGTGGCAGGGGTACGAGCCGGCGGCGGCGCTCTTCCGGCTGCCCTTCACCTCGGAGAGCCACCCCGCCATCCCGCTGGTGCAGAGCTTCTACGTCGCGCTTGGCGCGGTGGCGCGTGTTGTGCCGCTGAGCCTTCCGGCGATCTATCACGCGGCACGCTTTGCGCTGGTGGTGGCGCTGGTTCCGGCGCTGTGGCTGTTCGCGGGGCAGTTCTTCCGCGGCACCGCGAGCCGCTGGATCGCCGTGTTGTTCGCCACCGTCGTCGGCGGGTGGAGCTGGCTTCTGCTCGCGCTGGCGCCGCGCATGACCGTCGAGGTGTCCCCGATCGAGTTCTGGCTGGTGGACGCTTATAACCTGCTGGGCGCATTGTACCTGCCGCACTTCACGGCGTCGATCATCCTGCAAATCGCGGCAGTGCTGTTGTGTGACGCCTGGATCAGGCGACCGGACTGGCTGGCGCTGGGCGGGCTGACTCTCGCGCTGGCGGCGCAGAGCCTGATCCAGCCCTACGCTGTTCCGCTGATGGCCGCCCTGCTCGGCGGTATGGCGCTCAAGGCCGTGTTCGAGAAGCGGCTGGCGCTGCGTCAGGCGCTGTGGCTGGCGCTGCCGCTGGGCGCGCACGGCGGTCTGTCGCTGTACCAGTATCTCGCCATGCAGGGAGACCCGATCTGGCGCAGCTTCGTCACGCAGAACCAGACGCGCTCGCCCCATCCGGTCTACTACCTGACGAGCTATCTGCCGTTCCTGCTGCCGATCGCGCTCGGCGCGCTCGCCGGTCGTCGCGGGCTGTTCCCGCACCGTTTTTTCGTCCCGGCGCTGTGGGCGATCGCCGTCGTCTGCCTGCTGTATCTGCCGCTTCCGACGCAGCGCCGCTACCTGTTGGGCGTTCAGACGCCGCTGGCGGTGCTGGCCGCGCAGGGATGGGTCTGTGGCGTGCTGCCCCGCTTTGCGCCGCGCCGCCGCCCGCTGATCACCACGGTTTTTCTGATGTTCGGCTCGATCAGCCTGCTGCTCATGATCGCGGCTAACGTCGCCGCTGCGCGCCCGGCGCGGACCCCGGCGTTATACCTCAGCCCGGATGTGCGGCAGGGGCTGGACTGGCTGGGCGCGCACGCCGGACGCGACGAGCTTGTGCTGACGGTGTCGAACTCATCCGAGCCAGGGAGCGGCGGGCTACTCGCTTCGGCGGCGGGGCAGCGGGTCTATATCGGGCACTGGATCGAGACAGCAGACTTCGACGCCAAGCTGGATACCGTGGCGCGCTTCTTCGACCCGGCCACGCCGGAAGGCTGGCGGCAGGAGTTCTTGGAGTCGGCAGGCGTTCACCTGATCTGGCACGACGCCTACGCCCGCGAGATTGGCGCGTGGGAACCGGGCGCGGCCCCGTACCTCGCGCGTGTCTTCGCCTCGGGCGATGTGGCGATCTACCGCGTTGGACAGGCGCCGCGGGGTAGTGCTGACTGATCGGCGGTGCGGCCCGCGTACTGGTCCGGCAGGTCCCGGATCGCCAGCGTCGCGCTGCTTAGCCTTCCGGTGTGGTTGTCGGCGTCGGGAGTGTGGTCGGGCGCGGGGTGCGTGTCGGCTGAGGAGCAGCGGGCGTTTGCGCCGGGGTCAGGGTAGCACGCGCGGGCTGGGTAGATGTTGCAGTCGTCGTCGCGGGGGCCGTCGCGGTGGGCGTGGCGGTCTCGCCTTCCCAATCGGCCAGCAGCAAGGTGGTCAGCGCCCCGACCGCGATGAGGAAGAGAATTGAGAATAGCGTGAACAGCGCGATCGCGGCACGTTTCATCGCAGTCCGGGTCCTTTCTTCAGCCAGCGCGGGACGCTCGCAACATTATAGCCTGAGCAAGCGTATAACAATACCGGTGCGCTTGGTGGTTGACAAAACAGGCGGACTTGCCGCACACTGTTGAACGGCGATCCCCGTGCCCGGCCCGCGATGCGCCGGCCCTCACCCTGATTGTCTGTGACCTTTCAGCGCGATGCCAGGAGACAGGCAAGCATGTTTGAAGGAACACTGGTCGATCTGGTCCCGTTCGAGGACGACTACGCGACGTACCTGGAAAGCTGGATGAACGAGGAAGCGTGGTTCCGCGCGCACCCCTGGGAGCGCCGCGAGCCACACCCGGAGGACGCGGTCAAGAAGTACATCGAGAAGATGGAAAAGAACGAGCACGCCGCGCTGATCGGCTTTCAGTCGAAGGCGGCAGACCCGATTGGTGCGCTAATCTACGATCACGAGTGGACCCGCGTCCGCAAGGTTGAAGTGACGTTCTTCGCCGGGGACTCGCGCTACGAAGGCTCGGACGAGGCGTTGGATGGCCTGCTGATGTTGGCGCGCTACTGCTTCGAAACGCGCAACATGCACCGCCTGGACGCGACGGCCCTGGCCTTCGACGAGGCGCGGATCGACGCGCTGCGCCGCGCCGGATTCGTCCACGAAGGCACGCTGCGCCAGCATATCCGCTGGGATGGCGACTACGTCGATCTCGAGATGTTCGGCCTGCTCGAAGACGAGTGGCCGGGCTACGCCGCGAAGGTCGAGACGCTTGGCTTGCAGCCGGGCGATCTGGAGCCGAAGCCCAAGCCGGAGAAGAAGTCCGAAGACGAGAAAAAATCGGACGACAAGCCCGCTTCCTGAGCGCGCTAGAAGCGGAGGAGTACGCATTATGCTTGATGGCCTGCTGGTCGATCTGGTTCCTTACGGCAAGAAATTCCGCGATCTGGAGCATCTCTGGCGCAATAACGACTCGGCGTTCTGGAGCAGCGGCGGCGACCGGTACATCGTTTCGCGGGCGACGATCGAGCGCCAGCGGCAGGAACGGGCCGAGGAGGCCGGGCACCTGGGTCCGGCGCGCGGCGTGATGTTTGGCGTGCAGACGAAGGATGGCACGCCGATTGGCTTTTTCGCGCTCAACTGGCTGGTGCCGCACAGCCGGCTGGCGATGCTCGGCGCGCGTATTGGCGACCCGGCTTACTGGGGCGGCGGCTATGGCACCGACGCGCTGCTGCTGCTGATCGAGTACGCGTTCGACTGGCTGGATATGCGCAAGCTCTGGCTCGGTTCGACCAGCGCCAATGCGCGCGTGATGCGCCAGATGGAGAAGGCTGGGTTTGTGCTCGAAGCGCGCGCGCGCCGCGCCGCGCTGATGGACGGCGCGTGGCACGACGGCCTGCTCTATGGCCTGCTGCGCGAGGAGTGGCCGGGGCGCGAGGCCATGATCGAGCGCCTGGACCGGCGCGCGAAGGAGTACGGCGATGCTGGCTGAAGGTGTGCTGGTCGACCTGGCGCTCTACGACCGGCGCTTTCTCGACCTGGAGCACCGCTGGTTTAACGACGAGGGTATCTTCTGGTGGGCCATTGGCAGCCGCTGGTTCATCACGAAAACGATGCTGGAGCGTGACCGCGCCGAAGAAGCGGACGAACCCGATCACCGTATGCGCTTTGGCCTGCAAGCCAAAGACGGCACGCCGCTCGGCCTGTTCGGCATCAACTGGCTGCCCGCCGAGCATCGCACGGCGCTGCTGACGGCCTTTATCGGCGACCCCGCGTACTGGGGCGGTGGCTATGGCACGGATGGCCTGTTGCTGCTCGTCGAGTACGCCTTTGACTGGCTGGATGTGCGGCGTGTGTGGCTGATGACGATGAGCCTCAACGAGCGTGTGATGCGCCAGATGGAAAAAACCGGCTTCCGGCTCGAAGTTCGCCAGCGCCAGGCGACGTGGGCCGCTGGCGACTGGCGTGACCTGCTGGCTTATTCCCTGGCGCGCGACGAATGGCCGGGCCGCGCTGCGCTGGTCGAGCGGCTGCGCCTGCGCCCGCGCCAGGAGCCATAGTCATGCTTGAAGGGCTGTTGGTGGACCTCGTCCCCTACGGGCGGGCGTTTCAGGCGCGCGAGCACGCCTGGTATAACAACGAATCGCTGTACTGGGCCAGCATGGGCGAGCGGGAGCTGCTCACCCACGCCCAGCTCGAAAAGCAGCGCCGCGAAGAAGCCGAGTCCGATGAGTCGCGGACGGGGGTCACTTTCGGCGTGCGGACCAAAGACGGCGCGCTGATCGGCTCGTTCGGAATCAACTTTCTCAGCCCCTATCACCGCGTCGCCAACCTCGGCGCGATGATCAACGAGCCGGACTACTGGGGCGGCGGCTATGGCACCGACGCGCTGCTGCTGCTGGTGGACTACGCCTTCGGCTGGCTGGATATGCGCCGCCTGTGGCTGGACACGATGTCGTCCAATGCGCGCGTGCTGCGCCAGATGCAGAAAGTCGGCTTTACGCTGGAGGCGCGGCTACGCTCAGTGGCGATTGCCGACGGTCAGTGGAACGATGAAGTGGTGTTCGGCTTGATGCGCGACGAGTGGCCGGGTCGCGAGGCGATGATCGCCCGGCTGGGCTTGCGCGCGCGCTGAGCGATCACGAGTTTTTCTTCCGGCAGGGTGGGCGGGCGCTCGCCCTGTTTGATTTGCGGAGACAGCCTGATTTGCCCAGCACACGGCGCGAGGATAAGCTAGGCGCAGCGCGGTGTGAGAGAAATGGGGTGCGGCGATGAAGAGACGGTTCCTCGGCCTGCTGATCGTGGTGGCGCTGGCGCTGGTCAGCGTGACGCCTGCTCTGGCGCAGCTTCCGCAGCCCGCCATCATCGCCTTTCAAAGCTCGCTGCCCTCGCTGACGATGGACGAAGCCGAAGCCGGGACGCAGACGACCGAGCTGTCCTGGTACACCGCCAATTTGACCGAAGGCTACCGCCTGCGCCTGCTGACCTACCGGCGCGGCAACTGGGAGCCGGTCTTCGGCGAGGATAGCGTCCCGCTGGAGCCAAGCGGCTCGCGCGTCGTCACCATCGAGCACCCGCTGACCTTCGGCGCGCCGACCTATCTGCTCTCGATTGTGGATCGCCAGCAGCGTATTGTCGACCAGCGCACCCTGACGATCCCGTATGATGTCGAGTCAGTCGACGCGCCGCCTGCTATCGAGCAGTTCCAGACGGACGTGACCTCGGTCGATGCGGCGGCGCTGGCGAGCGGGACCGCCCTGATCCAGGTCGCGTGGCAGGTCACGGGACGCGCGCCCGGCTCGAATCTCGTCTTCGAGCAGGTCTTCGAGGATGGCACCTTCCAGTCAATTGAGCTGCCGCGCCAGTACCTCTGGGTGCCCTCGGCGGGGCAGGGGCCGGTCGCGCCGGTCGTGCCCCTGGCGCCGGGCAGCCCGGTCCGCCTGCGGCTGCGCGTGATCGACCTGGTGTCGGGCAACGCCTACGCCGAACAGACGATCACGGTGAACGTGGTCGGGTTCGCGGCGCGCCCGCCGGCGATCTCGACGCCCGTCGCGCCAACGCCTGCGCCGGTGATCCCGCCGGTGCAGCCCGGCAGCACGCAGATCGCCTCGTTCGTCGCCAGCCCCTCGACCGTCAACCCCGGCGCGGCGGTCACGCTCAGCTGGGAAGTGCGCGGCACGGGCGGCGTAAGCATCACGCAGTCGATCCCAAACGGCGGCGACCCGATCACGGTCGTCAACGCGCAGTCGCCCAGGGGATCGGCCACCGTGTACGTGCCGGACCGCGCCGCCTATAGCGTCGATTACACGCTCTTCACCGCCGATCAGAGCGCCTACCAGACGCGCACCGTGCGCGTCCACTGCCCGTATGCCTTCTTCTTCGGGGAAGGGGATGGCTGCCCCGCGTCCGCGCCGGTGGATATTCCGGGCGCAATGCAGGAGTTTGAAGGCGGGGTGATGGTCTGGCGCGGCGACACCTACGAGATTTATGTCTTCTACGACGGCGCGCCGGGCCAGATGGGCGGCGCGACCGACTACTTCCTCGAAGCGTCGTACAGCGCGCTGCCCGAGCCGGGTCCCGACGGCGCGCTGCCGCCGCTGGACCGTTTCGCTCCGGCGCATGGCTTTGGCAAGGTCTGGGCCAACGCGCCGGGCGTGCGCGAGGGGCTTGGCTGGGCGCTCGGCCCAGAGACGCCGGTTACGCTGACGGTCCAGCAGGTCGCGCTGACGCGGATTCCGGCGCCGGAATTCGCGATTTACCTGCGCCTGCCGGATGGCGCGGTGATTGGCACGGGCGGGAACCAGTGGCGGCTGATGCAGCCCGCGTCGTAGCCCCGCCCGCTCATGCCGGTCCGCCGCGCGTGTGGGGCGGCGGGTTCAGTCTCACCGCACGGTCGAGCGCGCGCTCGATGTCTTCGAGCATCGGCGGCTTGACCATGTAGAAATTCGCCCCGGCGTCGCGGGCGGCGCGGCGCATTTCCTGCGAGTCGTTGGCCGTGATCACGATCACCGGGACGGACGCGGTCGGCGGGTCGCGCCGTAAGAAGCGCAGCACTTCCAGCCCGTTGACGCCGGGCATGTTGAGGTCGAGCAGAATCACGTCGGGGATCACTTCCCCAAGCTGGCGCATCGCCATGCGCGGCCCGTAGGCGATGGCGACGGTGTGCCCCAAGACGCCCACCTGCGCGCCGAGGCTGTCGGCAGTCCGGCGATCGTCGTCGATGATCAGCACATTGTACAGCATAGGGTTCCTTTGGCTCGCCACCATCAGGCGACATCCCCGCTCCGGCCCGCAGCTATTGTAGCATGGACGCTCCGCGCGGGGAATTGCGCCGCGTGAGACGGCTATTCTGTGCTACAATCGCTCGATTGGCCGCCGTCTCGAACATGGCGCGCGGGGCGAACGGAACCGGCGACTCATCGAGGGCTTGAATGCAACTGCACAAAGCGATCCTGCTGGGCGGGCTGGCGCTGGCCGCGCTGGGATTGTCCGGCTGCTCGTCGGACAGCGGAACTGAGGTCTATCACGTCGATCTCGGCGCGACGCAGACGCAGCTCGCGCGGAGCGATGGCGGCTTGCCGGCCGCCACGCCAGCGCCTGGCCCCTCGCCGACGCCGTATCAACGCCCGACCGATCCGCCTGAGCTTGCCGGGGATACGGTCATTACCCGCGTCGGCAACGAGACGATCACACTGGACGAGTTCCGCCAGCGCGTGCGCTTCGAGCGCTGGCACCCGCTGCGCGCGCTGGCGCGGCAGGCCGGGCAGCGCGGCCCGGAGCGCGTGCTCGACCTGACCCGGCCGGAGAACGCGACCACTGCCGCGCTCTTTGCGACGCTGGCCGATAGCGCGAGCTTCGGGCGCCAGGTGCGCCGGATCATGGTCGTCGAATCGGTCGCGCGCCAGGAAGCCGCCCGCCGCCAGCTTGAGCTGGACCCGTTCCAGTTCGACGCCAAGCTGGCGCAGTACATGGGCCTCCTGCCGGGCGACGACGGGCAGCTTCCGCCCGATTTTGACGCGCAGGTCCGGCAGTTTCTGGCCGAGCTGAACGCCTACACCGGCATGTCGGAAGAAGACCTGCGCCGCATCGCCCGCGCCCAAACGGCCTACGCGCAGCTTCAGTTCCTGATCAGCCAGGACCCGGCGGCCATCCCGGACGCCAGCCAGCCGCAGGCCGGGATCGAAGTGCGTGACGCCGTGCTGAATTCCGAGGCGCGCGCCAGCGAAGTCGCGGACCGGCTGCGGGCGGGCGAGAGCCTGAGCGCGATCATGGCGTCGCTGGGGGTTGAGGCGGCGAGCGAGGCCACGTCGCGCCTGGTGCGGCGTTCGGACCCGGCGCTGCCGCCGGCTGTGCTCGACGCGATTTTCGGCGCGCAGCCGGGTGACGTGATCGGCCCGCTGGCGACCGGGCAGGGCTGGTATGTGGCGCGCGTCGTCGGCGAGCGGTTCGAGATGCTGTCCCCGCGCGAGATTGAAGCCCTGCGCCGCCAGTATTTTCTGGACTGGCTCGCGGCGCGGACGGACGACCCGACGTACACCATCGATTATAGGAATTGGCTCGGCGCGATTCCGCAGGACCCGCTGCCGCGTGACGTGTCGCCGCTGCTCACCGAGGCGCACATCACGCG
>DAOKYY010000009.1:62641-70738 GCA_035325905.1 Aggregatilineaceae bacterium
AGGACCCGCTGCCGCGTGACGTGTCGCCGCTGCTCACCGAGGCGCACATCACGCGGCGGCCCACGCCGGAGAGCAGCGAGTAGCGGTTAGCAGTTATCGGTTGGCGCAAGCTGAGAGCAGCAAAGCCGCTGCTAGCGCCGATACTGGGCAAACCTGGCCCGTTTTATTGCGATGTGAATGCTCGATAGTCTCGGCCTGTCGGCCCGGAGCCGGGAACCTCACCCCTAAATCCCCTCTGCCGCGAGCGGAGAAGGGAAAAGGGGCCGGGGGTTAAGGGGCGAGGTTCGCTTTTGGCTAACCGCTAGTTGCTGCTCTTTGCTGTCTTTCGCTGCCGTGTATCAAAACACCCGCCGGGTGAGGGCGGGTGTTGAGTTGGTTGGCGGTGCAACGTACTTTACTGGTAGCGCAGGATGTCTGAGACAGTCTTGCGCGAGGCCGCGATCGACGGCCACAGGCTGGCGATCGTCGTGATGACCAGCATCCCGACCAGGCCGATCACCGCCGCGCTGAGCGGGAAGGTGAACGGGAACGTCTCGTCGAAGCCCGTCACGTTCAGCAGCAGCAGCTCGACCAGCGCCGCCAGCGGCAGGCCGACCAGCCACGAAATCACGCCGACGACCAGCCCTTCGGTCAGGAACTGGAGCGCAACGGTTGAGGACCCCGCGCCGATCGAGCGCATCACGCCGATTTCCTTCTGCCGCTCGAAGACGCTCATCGACAGCGTCGTGAGCAGCCCCAGCGCGCCGACCAGCGCGATCAGCAGGGCGACGGCGCTGAGGATGACCTGGATCGTCGTGAAGATCTCGCTGATCTGGTTGACCAGCTCCACGAAGTTGAAGAACTGGGTCGGGATGCCCTGCGCGAGCATCGTCTCGTCAACCTCGTCGATGACGTCGTCAAGCTGATCCTCGGTCGGGTCCGGCAGGGTTGTCGTGACGAAGTACCCCTGCGGCTGTGGCTTGCCCGTCAGGCTCAGCCCTTCGAGCGCGGCGAGGTCCTGCCAGTACATCCCGGCGAAGTCCGGCGGAATCTGCTCGTTCTGCATCATCGGCGGCAGCGTGACGATGCCCACCACCGGCACTTCCTCGGTCGTGCCGCTCTCGGTCGTGATCGTGAGCGTGTCGCCCACGCTGTAGCCCCCCGTTTCGGCCATGCCGCCGCTGATGATCAGGCCCGGCTCGCCCGGCGTGACGAACTCGCCCTCGCTGAAGGTCAGGAAGCGGCCTACCGTCTCGTCGAAGCCGATCACGCCGACCTGACCTGCGGGTAGCGTGCCGTCATAGCCGGCGACGCTGACCCTCGTGAAGTACTCGTTCGGGCGCGGCGCGCCGGCCACGTACCCGGAGATCCGCGCCAGGGTGCGCCAGTCCATCCACACCTGGTCGAGCGGGAACTCCGCGATCCCGACCACTTGCAGCTCCGCCGTGTTGCCGGGCACGCGCAGGACAACCGTGTCGCCAACCGTCTTGTCCATGTTCGCGGACAGCAGGCTGGACAGGATGATCCCGTCCTGGCCGGTCGTGTCGGTCAGCGACTCGCCTTCGATGATCGTGAAGTTAAAGGCGGGCGTCTCGCTGTTCACATCGTAGCCATAGGCGAAGATGCCGGGCGGGCCGCCCGCAGTCGGCTCCGGGTCGTAGCCTTCAAACTCGACCTGAAGCTGGAAGCCCGGCTCGATGGAGCGGAAGACGTTGTTCTCTTCCGACTGGAAATTCTCGCGCAGGATGGCGGTGAACTCGTCCGGGTCGCGCCCTTCGTTGGGGAAGATGCCGATCTGCACGTTGAAGCTGTCGAGGAAATAGTCCAGGCTGGTGGTCAGCGAGTTGAACATCGCGTAGATGCCCATGAACGCGCCCGCCGCGATCGCCAGCGTGATGACGGTGAAGGTCAGGCGCGCTTTCTTCAGGCTGACATTGCTCAGGCCCTGGCGCACGGTGATCGGCACCGGCAACCGCGCGATGATCTTGGCAAGCGGGCCGGAGCCGTAGTTGGCGTCGATGCCCAGGTCCGTCATCGCGTCGAGGATTTTGACGCGCGTGCCGTTGAACACCGGCACCAGCGACGCCAGCACCGGGATCGCCAGCCCGACGACCACGCCGAGGATGATCGAGCTGGGCGAGATCTGGAAGCCTTCGAGCACCGTGTTGAGCTGCGGCGCCAGCGCGTGCGCGGCGTAGTTTCCGAGCGGGATGCCGATGATCACGCCAGGGATCACGGCGATCAGCCCGTAGACGAAGGCGATGCCGGAGTACATGATGAAGTTGTCCCAGCGGGACGCGCCCATCGACTTCATCACGCCGATCTGCCGCTTCTGCTCGACCACAATCGAGGTGATGACGTTGATCACCAGGAAGCCTGAGACGACCAGCGCGATCAGCGCCAGGATGCCCATCGTTCCGGCGATCGTCTGCGCCTGCATGATCAGGCTGTTGTTGGCGGGATCCTCGCTCTGGATGAAGACCGGGATGTAGGGCGTCTCGTTGGCGATGGCGTCGGTGAAGGCGTCCTTCTGTTCTTGCGCCGTCTCATAGTCCGTGAAGCGGGCCGAGAAGCCGCTGAACCCGGTCGTCCCGCTGACATAATTGGCGTCGCTCACGGTCGCGTAGATGGCCGTCGTGGGCGTGAACGTGTAGGGATGGAACACGATCCCGCTGACGGTCCAGGGTTCGACCGTGCCGATCTCGCCGCTCTCGCTGACGCGCGAAGGGCTGAGCACGCGGAAATAGATCGTGTCGCCGACGGACAGGCCGTTCTCCTCCGCCATGCGCGTTTCGATTGCGACTTCGTTGGCGCCCGGCGCGGGGTAGGCCCCTTCGAGCAGACGCAACGGGGTGATCGGCAAGCGCGGCTCGTAGGGGGACGAGTACGCGTTGATAATCCCATCCTCGAACGACTCTTCGTCTTCGCTCAGCTTGAACTGACCTGGCGCCTGCACAAAGCCCTGAACATCGGTGACGCCGGGAATTGCGCTCAGTTCTGCGAGATAGGTATCGTTATCGGGGAGGGTGCCGGCGTTGATCGTCACGAAGGCGTCGAGCATCGATAGCTCGTCTTCCTTGATGTCTTGACGAAGCTGGCCGACGATGATGTCGCTCAACGAAAAGAGGGTGATGGTGCCCGCCACGCCAATGAAGATCGCCAGCGCGACAAGCGCCGTACGTCCTTTGCGGGCCATCACATCGCGCAAAATCTTCCGTCCGCGTGTTCGAAGCTGCATCGGTTCGTACCCCCTGATTCAGGATTGATCTGGCCGGGCGCGTGGGGCTTGGCACATTATCACTAATTGTACCATTGGTTTTCTCGCGCGCAGCGAGAAACGCGCCAGATGGGCCGCGCCGGACGGGTGCTGTCCGGCGCAAGCCCGTATTCCAGGTAGTGTATACGCACGCTTGGGCACGGGGTTGCGGCGGCGGGAAAAGTCATCTGCGGATGCGGCAGCCCCTGCCTGCCGGGAAGCGGCTGGATGCACAGGTGACTTTTGACCAGGGGACATTGTCGCCTGGCGAGCAGGGCTGTCCCTGGCCCCAGCGCGTGCCTGAACGGAGCGGGGCCAGGGGTGAGGTGGGCGCGTTGAACCGGAACGCGAGCGGCGTTCGGGACAGCGCAACAATGTTCGTCGCCGCCCCGCGCCGCGCTCAGTTCGTCAGCATGTCCGCTGGCAGGTGCGGGACGTAGTTCACGCCGCGCAGGTCCCACAGCCCGTCCTGCCACGTCAGGTAGTGCATCGCGGCGCTGTGCATCCAGATATGCAGGTGGTGGCACTGGAGCAGCATACGGACCATCGTACTGGCTGTGCCGCCGTGGCAGACGACAATCACGGTGCGGATCGACGACGGATTCTCGATCAGACGATTTAGCACGCGCCGGGTCTGCTCGGCGAAGCGCTGGTAGTAGTTGTCGTGTGGCAGCACGTAGTAATGCGGCCCGCTGTCCGAAGGGTGCACCAGGCGCGGCAGCTCCATCAACAGGTCGCGATCGGTCTCGCGCAGGTCGTCGTCCACGCTGACCGGCGCGCCGACATAGCGGCTGAGAATGGCGGTCGTCTCACGGGCGCGCCGCAGCGGGCTGCACACGATCTGGCTCACGCCCGGCTCGTTCTGCTGGAGCCACTGGCCCAACAGCTCGACCTGGCGCTTGCCGAGATCGGTCAGATAGAGGTTGTCGCCATTTTCATCCACGCGATGTTCAGTCTGTCCATGGCGCACCAGAATCAAACGCATCGCATCCTCACATTGCAGTCGCGGCGAAGACGCCCGTCTCCGCGCTCGCTGACGCCAGCCAGTTCACAAACGTATTGAGTTAAAGGAATAATTTGTGGGCAAACAGTCTTCGGAGACGACCGCCCCTTTATTATACGCGCTAGCCAACCCAGTAGCCATGCGCGAACGCCACCAGGTAAAGCGCCAGGATCAGCGCCGAGGCCAGCGTCCACAGCCGGTCGAACAGCGGGTCCCGTCCGGCCAGCGCCAGCCCCAGAAACGCCGGGGTCGCCGCGAGCGCGTAGCGGTTCAAGCTGACCAGCGTCCCGGTGATCACCGGCAGGATCACGACGGCAGCGCCGTAAAGCGCCAGCCCTGGCGCCAGCCGCCGGACGCGCCAGCAGGCCCACAACGCCAGCGCCGGAAGCGCCACGTCCAGGCTGATCTGCACCGCGCCCATCGGGTCGGTGAGCATCTGCCCAAGCTGGTGCGAAATATCGCGCAGCCCGGCCGGGTTGAGCACTGCTCGCCCATAACTCGCGAACGCCGCGTCCTGGTCCAGATCGCTCAGCCGGAGAAACAGCCGGTGCGCCAGCAGCGCCGCGCCGGGCAGCGCCACCGCTCCCAGCGAGGCCCATCGCGGACGGCGTCCCGCGCGCCAATCCGTGTACCAGTATACTCCGATTGCGCCCACGAGGAGAAATCCGGTCGCGCGGGTGATTGTCGCCAGCGCGGCCAGCGCGCCCGCCAGCCACCAGCGCCGCCGGACCGCCATCAGCAGCGCCGGGATCGCCAGCGCCAGGTAGAGCGCCTCGGTGTAGACCTGGAGCATGAAGAACGCGGTCGGGAAGATCAGTCCGTAGACGGTCACGCGCAGGGCGTCGTCGTCGCTACGCAGAACCTCGCGCGCCAGCGCATGCAGCGTCCACGTCGCGGGCAGCGTCGCCACAATCGAGATCGCCAGCCCGGCGACGGCGTATTGCCGTAGCGCGTCCGCCCAGGGCATCAACGGGCGCACGATCGCCAGCGCCACGCCGCGCATCAGGACGGGGTAGGCCGGGTAATAGGCGGCGTCCTCGGCGTAATGGTAGCCAAAGCGCGCCAGTCGCAGGTAGTGGTATGAATCCCACCGCACGTGCGCCAGCCCGACGCCGCTGCGCGGCGTGCCGGTCGAGTGCTCCTCGGTCCAGCCGTAAGACGTATCCGGCCCGGTGACGTCCAGCCGCAGCCACGCCGCCGCCTGAAACAGCAGCAGGATCACGACCCACCCGGCCCACAGCGCGGTGATGCGCCGCACGGCGGGATCAGCCAGCAGGCGACGCTTAGGCGAGCCAGAAGCCGTGAACATAGAGCACCACGTATAAGGCGAACCACAGCAGCGAGATCACGGTCCACACCCGGTCGAATACTGGGCGCTCTCCGGCGCGCGCCAGGACCAGAAAGATCGGCGCGGCGGCCAGCACGTAGCGGCTCATGCTGGTGAACTGGCCGGAGCTGAGCGGCAGCCCGATCGCCGCCAGCCCGTACAGCGCCAGCCCCGGCTGCCGCCGCAGCGCGAGCAGGCACAGCGCGACCCCGCCCAGCGCCATCGCGAGATCGAGCGCGACGTGCACCCCGTTCGGCTCGCGGAAAATGTAGATCACGTCCCCGGCCAGGTCCAGCAAGCCGCGCACGCTCAGAATCTCGCGGTTGAACGAGGCGTAGACCTCGGCCGGATCGGCCCCAATTGACGCGAGCCAGCGGTTCCAGCCGAGCCACGCCAGCGGCGGCGCGATCACGCCGAGCAGCGCCCAGCGCGGCGGGCGGACGCCGTTCCACCAGTCGCGCAGCCAGACCGCTGCGAACGGCAGCACCAGGAACAGCCCGACCGCGCGCGTCAGCGTCGCGATGACGATCAGCGGCAGCGCGATCAGCCAGCGCCGCCGGTAGAGCGCGGCGAGCATCGCCAGCGAGAAGGCGAGATAGGTCGCCTCAGTGTAAACCTGCGCGAGATAGAGCGCCGACGGGAAAATCAGCAGGTAGAACGCGGCGCGCCACGCCGCAGCCGGGCCGAGCCGCTCCCAGGCCAGCGCGTACATCGCCAGCGCCGCCACAAGCGACATTCCTGCCGAGACGATCATCCCGGCCAGCGCGTAACTCGCGTTCGCGTGGCCGCCCGGCGCCCAATCGTCGAGGCCAAGCGGCGCGATCGCCAGCGTGTGCACGGCGCGCATCAGCAGCGGGTAGACCGGGTAGAACGCGGCGCGGTCGTCGGCGGGGCCGCCGTCCGGCCGATAGCCTTCGCGCGCGATCGCGACGTAGCGCGGGCTGTCCCAGCGCGCGTAAAACCACGGGCCGGTCGCCGGTCCGTCGGCATACCCGGCGGTCATGTCGCCGGTCCAGGGATAGGCGTAGTCCGGGCGGTCGAGGGTGAAGCGCGCCCACACGATCGGCTGAAAGAGGATCAGCGCCAGGTACCAGCCGAGCCACAGCGCGGCCACGGCGCGCCAGCGCGGGCGATCGGGCAGGGTTGTCTCAGGCGGGGTCACGAAGCCGCTGCTCCCGGCGTGGCGGACCAATACCCGATAGGAATCGGGATTATACGGCGTCAAGGGCTGGGGGGCAACGCGCCGCGTCCGCGCCCGGCGCAGGCTCTCGATTCTTGCGCCGGCGGTCGCGCTTTCCACGAAGCGATCCGATCGACACCGGCTCAGATCAACTACAATTGTAGAAGGTGTTACTCCCGACAGGAGGCGGCTGTGAAACGCATCGCAGTATTGACCAGCGGCGGCGACGCGCCCGGCATGAACGCCGCAATTCGCGCCGTGGTGCGCACCGGAATCGATTATGGATGGGAAGTCTTTGGCGTGCAGCATGGCTACGCGGGATTGATCGCGGGTGATTTCATCCCGATGGGGCGGCGCAGCGTGGGGGGCATCATCCAGCAAGGCGGGACGATCCTCGGCAGCGCGCGCTCCGAGGAGTTCCGCACGGACGACGGGCGCAGCCGCGCCCTGCGCGAGCTGAACCGGGCCGGGATCGAGGCCCTGGTCGTGATCGGCGGCAACGGCTCGCAGACCGGCGCTTACGCCCTCGATCAAATGGGGTTCCCGGTCGTCGGCGTCGCCTCGACGATTGACAACGATCTTTACGGCTCGGACATCACGATCGGCGTGGACACGGCGCTTAACATCGCGCTGGAGGCAATCGACCGGCTCAAAGTCACGGCGTCGTCGCACCAGCGCGCCTTCCTGGTCGAGACGATGGGGCGCAACAGCGGCTACCTGGCGCTGATGGCAGGCATCGCGGGCGGCGCGGAAGCCGTCGTCATCCCCGAAGTCGAGACCGACCCGGAGGCGCTCGCCAACGAGATTCGCATCGCCTACGAGCGCGGCAAGGCGCACGCCATCATCGTGGTGGCAGAGGGCGCGAAATACGAGGCGGACACGCTCGCGAAGTATTTCAAGGAGCACGTGCAGCGCCTCGGCTTCGATCTGCGTGTGACCACGCTCGGCCATGTACAGCGCGGCGGTATGCCCGGCGCGTTTGATCGCCTGCTGGCGACGCGGCTCGGCGCCCGCGCGACGTATGAGCTGTCGCAAGGCAATCACGGCGTGCTCGTCGGCCATCGCCGGGGAGAAATCACGACGACGCCGCATGAGGAGGTTGTCAGCAACAAGCAGACGCTCGACACCGAGCTTTTTGCGCTGGCGAAGGTGCTGGCGAAGTAGCGAAGAGCGGCAAAAAGCAGCGAAGAACAGCGAAGAACAGCACTGTGATCTACGACACTTGAATCGCAGGTGTGCTGCGCTGCTGCCTGCTGTACTTAGCTGCCTTTAGCTGCTTGTCGCTGTCTTTCGCTGTCTCGCGCTACACTTTCACGAGCGTGCTGAGGTATTGCCGGATCATCAGCGCGGCA
>DAOKYY010000010.1:0-39343 GCA_035325905.1 Aggregatilineaceae bacterium
CCGGACGACGAGCGGGCGACTGCGCGAGCAGCCGCCCGTTTTTGATCCGCTCGGTTTTGATCAGGCGTGGTCGCAAACGGTTTTTGCGCTAGACTCAGCCGCATCGTCGAGCTGACTGGGAGGAACACATGACGCGGAAAGTCGATCCTGTCCTCACGGGCCGCCCGCACGTCCCGGAGTATGGCATCCCCGAACACAGCGACGGGCTGCTGCCGTGGTCATTCGCGCTGGAACGGCTGGACCGTGCGCGCAACTACTGGATTGCGACGACCCGGCCCGATGGGCGGCCGCACGCCGTCCCGGTCTGGGGTGTCCTGGTCGATGGCGAGGTCTACTTCGGCGGCGGACCGCAAACCGTTTGGGCGCGCAATCTCGCGCGTAGCCCGCAGATTGTCGTCCACCTGGAAAGCGGCGACGAAGTGGTGATCCTCGAAGGGACTGCCGAGCGGCATACCGAGGATAACACCAGCGCGGGCCTGCTCACCCGCATCGATGACGCGTATGAGGCCAAGTACGATATGCGGCATGGGACGCCGGTCTGGCGGCTCGTCCCGCGCGTCGGCTTCGCCTGGTCGCGTTTCCCCGACGATACGACGCGCTGGGCGTTCGCGAGCGAGGCGCGCTGACCGTTTCGACGCACTGATGGGCTGATCGAGGTGAGCCGGCAGAGACGATGAAGAAGAAGCTGCGAGGCATGAAGCGCCAGGTCATCCGGCTGGACCTGGACCTTTACCGCGTGCGCGTGCCGCTGCCGGACCGCCCTGACATGTCGCTGAGCGTGATCGACCTGTGGCCGGAGCAGGTCGATCAGACCATTCTCTTCGTGCACGGCTACGCCGGATGCGCCGAGACCTGGGAATACCAGGCCAACCACTTCGCGCGCGATTTTCGCGTCGTCGTGCCGGACTTGCGTGGGCACGGCCAGAGCGACGCCCCGTACACCGATTACACGATGAACGAGATCATCGGAGACCTGGAAGCGATCGTCGAGCGGCTGGCGCTGCCGCCGCGCTTTACCGTCGTCGGGCATTCGTTCGGTGGCGCGATCTGCGTCGAGTACGCCACCCGCTTCCCGAAGCGCGTCGCGCGGCTGGCGCTGCTCGCGACGGCGAGCGAATACCCTCTGCCGCGCGCCGTCGCGTGGGCGTTCCGGGTGCCGCCCGCGCTCTATCGCGCGCTGTGGAAGTACCGGCCGATGTGGAACGCCGAAATCCATGTCATGCGGCGGATGATGCTCAACAATATGCAGCGCTGGCGCGGCGGGCCGCTGCTGCGCAGCCTGAGCGTGCCGACGCTGGTGATCACCGGCGAGCGCGACACGTATTTTCCGCGCCGGGTCTACGAGGACCTCGGCAAGATGATTCCCAACGCCGAGATCGTGGATGTCGGCTCGGCCAAGCACAAGGTCCAGCTCGAGCGGCACCAGGCCGTCAACCGGGCGCTGGATCGCTTCATCCGCGATAACCGGGGCGGCTCCTGGCGCGATCATGGGACGACGACGCGCCTGATCGAGCAGCGCCCCTGGCTCTCAAACTACGGCCAGGATACGGCGTTCACGATTCCGCTCCCGCGCCAGCCGCTGCATTCGTTTCTGGAAAGCGCGGCGGATGCGGTCCCGCGCCGGACCGCGATTCTGTTCTACGGCAAGACAGTTTCGTACCAGCAGTTGAACGCGCAGGCTAACCAGTTCGCGCGGGCGCTGCTGGAGCTTGGCCTGGACTCCGGCGACCGGGTGATGCTGGCGCTGCCAAACGTGCCGCACCTGGTGATTGCCTTTTACGCCGCGCTGAAGCTGGGTTGCTCGGTTGTGCTGCCCAATCCCGACGGGGGAATCGAGGCGCTGGTCGAGCAGGCTCGCCAGACACAGGCGCGTGCTCTGATCGCGCTGGCGTCCGACACGGCGCTGGTGCGGGCGATGGCGGATGCGCCCGCTGTCGAGCAAATCGTTCTTGCCAACGTGCGCTCGTGGATGAAAGTCTCAGAATACCGGCGCCTGCTCGCCCACCTGGGCCACACCACCCTGGCGCACGCCGATCGCTCTGCACCGCGCAAGCCCGGCCTGGCGATGTCCGCGTTGATGCGCGGCCAGCCCGACGCCGACCTGGAGCGCCCGGTATCGCCGCAGGACCTCGCGGTGATCGCCTACACGAGCGGGACGAGCGCCGCGCCGAAGGCCGTCTGCCTGACGCATCACAACCTGGTCGCCAACACGCTGCAAAACCGCCACTGGAACCCGGAGCTTCAGTACGGTCGCGAGGTGTTTCTCAGCGTGATCCCGCTACTGCATAGCTACGGCATGACCAGCGCGATGAATGTGCCGATCGCGCTGGGCGGGCAGATGATCTTGCTGCCGGCGCTGGATGTGGACCAGATTCTGCACACCATCCGCCTGTACCGTCCGACTGTGTTTCCGGGGGTCCCGTCGCTGTACACGGCGATCAACCACGCCGAGAATGTCCGCGCCTACGGCCTGGCCGCTATCAAAGCCTGCATGAGCGGCTCGGCGCCGCTGCCGGTGGAGGTGCAGGAGGAATTCGAGAAGCTGACGCGCGGGCGGCTGGTGGAAGGGTATGGCCTGACGGAGGCATCGCCGATCACTCACGCGAACCCGCTGATGGGCGTGCGCAAGACCGGCTCGATCGGCGTACCGCTCCCCAACACCGACGCGAAAATTGTTAGCCTGGAGACGGGGAGCGACCTGTCCGATGGCGTCATCGGGGAGCTGGCGGTGCGCGGCCCACAGGTGATGCGCGGCTATTGGAACGGCGCTGTAGCGGAACCCGGCGAGACCGAGCTGCGCGACGGCTGGCTGCTGACCGGCGATCTCGCGACGGTGGACCCGGACGGCTATTTTCAAGTGATCGGCCGCAAGAGGGACACGATCGTCGTCGGCGGCCAGCCAGTCTACCCGCGCGACATCGAGGAGCTGCTCTTCGAGTATCCGAAGGTGCTCGAAGCCGCCGTGGTGGGGATCGACGATCCGTTGACCGGCCAGCGCCCGAAAGCGTTTGTCGTGCCTAGCCCGGACGCGACGCCAACCGAGGAGGAATTGCTCGACCTGTGCCGCCGCCGCCTTGAGCCGCACGCCGTCCCGGCGGAGATTGAGCTGTGCGACGAGCTGCCCAGGTCGCACATTGGCAAGGTGAACCGGCGGCGGCTGGCACAACGAGAGCGCGAGGTGGTCCCATGAGTCCGCGTATCGGCCTGGTGCTGGGCGGCGGTGGCAGCCGGGGGCTGGCGCACATCGGGGTGTTGCAGGTCCTGTCGCGCGAGCGCATCCCGATTGATTTCATCGTTGGGACCAGTATGGGGGGCATCGTCGGCGCGCTCCATTCGGCCGGGCTGACGCCGGACGAGATGGTCGAAAAGCTCAAGTCGTTGCAGGGCAGCCAGGTGATCTCGATCAACCATCTGTTCAGCGCGCGCGCTCGCCAGCGCACGCTGGAGGAATGGCTGGAGGCGAATCTGCCCGTCAAAAGCTTTGAAGACCTCCACTGCCCCCTGACGGTCGTCACCGTCGACGTGGTCGAGGGGGAGGAAGTTACGATCGACGAGGGGCCGCTGGTCCCCGCGCTGCTGGCAAGCAGCGCCGTGCCCGGCATGTTCCCTCCCGTCAGGCGGGGCGAGCAACTGTTGGCCGACGGCGGGGTGATCGATAGTCTGTCGACGCACCTCGCTTACCGGCTGGGCGCGGAGAAGGTGATCGCGGTCGACGTTTACCCGCCGCTGGAACATGAGAACCTGTGGGTCGACCCGCTGCTGGCGATGACCGGGCTTGATTTGCCCTTCAATCTGCTGGGGAGCGTCGATGAGCAGACGCCAGGGATCATCGCGTCGCTGTGGCGCTCATCCCGCGTGATGGCGTGGCACCTGCATACCTCGCGGCTGGCCGCGCACGCGCCGGATGTTTTGCTGCGCCCGGCCGTCGAGCGGCTGGGGTCGTTCGACTTCAAGGATTTTCAGCGCCCGATTCAAGCGGGCATCGACGAGGCCGAGCGCGTGCTCCCGGCGCTTCGAGCGTTGGGCGGCGGCTAGGCCGCGCCGCGCGCCGGTTCTTCCTCTCGGCGGCGAATCGACGGTTTCAGGCGCGGCGTAATTCGGGTATAATTCACCCGCGCGTTGCCGCTTGTCGCGGATCGGCTTGACGCGCCCGGCAGCCTGAGCGATAGCCGATCCTCGCGGCGCATTGAACCAGGCAGCCGGTCCCACAGTAAGATTGATAGCAGCGGATGGACTGAAATGTCAGAAATCACCCAGTCTCCTTCTGATGGAGAGCTGATTACCCGCTTGCAGGAAACAGACCTTGAGGCGCTCGGCCTGCTGTTCGAGCGGCACCGCGCGCGGGTGTACCGCACCGCGCTGGCGATTGTGCGCGATCCGGCGGCGGCGGAAGACATCCTGCAAGATTGCTTTCTCAAGGTCTATTTGAACGCGAAACGGATCGACCCGGAGCGGCCGCTCGCGCCCTGGCTCTACCGGGTGACGGTTAACCTGAGTTACACGTGGCTATCGCGCCGCAAGGGGCGCCGCGCGACGTTCGACGATGCGATTGAGCAGATCGTCGGGCCTGTCCGCCAGGCGCCTGATCATGTGACCGAGCAGCTTGAGACGCGCCAGAAAGTGCGCAGCGCGATCAGCGCGCTCCACCTTGACCAGCGCGTCGTCGTGGTGCTGTACTATCTGAACGGGCTGGGCTTGCAGGACATCGCCGAAATCCTTGACGTGCCGATAGGCACCGTGAAGTCGCGCTTGTACTACGCGCGCGAGAACCTGCGCGGCAAGCTCGGCGCGAACCTGAGCTGGCTGTCTGAGGAAGCGCATGGGTATTTTTAGGCGTAGGGGTAGCGCCATAAAGCTGTGGAGCGAGTGGCTCTGCCGCATTGGAATCGGCGGCTGCCAGTCCGACGCGCTGCTGGACTGGCGCATCGCCGATGCCCTGTCGGATGATGCGTGGTCGACGGTGCCGCCCGGCGCCTGGGACCGGCTGCGCAAGGCGATCAACGAGCGGAAGCTGGTGCGCGGTTACGGCATGTGGGTTCTGGACGAGACCTTCCGCGAGCCGCCCGACTCGCCACCGGCCACGCTGTCGGGTGTCGAGCTTGAGCGCGCCCTGCGAGTCTACCGCAAACACCAGGCTGCGAAGTATCATCGCCGCACCCCGAGCGTGTGGGGCAGCTGGTCCCCGACTTTCTTCGTCCATTACGCGATGTAGCGATTTTGAACGAGCGCGCGCATCCATGCCGGAGCGCGCTTTTTTAGGCGCTGCCTTCGTCGCGCAGGAACAGCCGCGTCCGGTGAGCGCGCACCTGGCTCAGCTCCAGCCCTAACGCGCCAGCCAGCTCGTCAACGCGGCCCGCGCCTTCGTTCCCCGCAACGAGATGCGCGATCAGACTCCCCAACTCATCCGGCGTAAGGTCCAGAATCAGCGGGCGCAGGTCGTAATGCCTGCCATTGGCGCGCACGCGCTCGATCTTGTCGGCAGTCAGGAGCGCAGCGGCTCTGGCCGCCAGATCATCGCCACTCAGCGCCGGGTCGAGCGGGGTCATGCGGTATTCGGCGTGGGTGACGAGCACCGGCAGCGCCGCGCCCTTGATCGGCACGTCCTCAATCGCCAGGACGGTCAGCCCCTGCGGGCTGGTGGCTTGGAGCCGCTCGATCCACGCGGCCAGCGGAGGGTCGTCGAGGCGCTCGGTTAGCCATGCGTCGAGGTACTCGCATTCGCTGCTGACGCCGAGCGGCAGCGCCGCCGCGAACTGCATTCTAGGGCGGGGTGTAAAGCCCTGCGAGTATTCGAGCGGGGCCTGGGCGCGGCGCAGCACCCGCTCCCAGGTGCGCGCCAGGTCGAGGTGGCCGACAAAGCGCAGCGGGCCATCTTTGCCAAAGCGAATGCGGATTCGTTGTTGGGTTAGCGGTTGGCTCATGGCGGCCCATTATACCAGCACTTTTTACGGCGCGGCGCCGGGCAGGGTAGTGAGGCCCGCCGATGCCTGGTATACTCGCGCGGCGAGCGTCCGTCCTGTTGCCCGACAACCTGACTCCGGCGTAACCATTGAGTAGATGGGGTGTTAGTACGCATGACTAGGCCCAATCTTCAGGCCGAGCGCGACTACGACGCGGCGGACGACGCCCAGCTTGTCGAGTGGGCGAAAGCCGATCGAGAGGCCTTTGGCGCGCTGTACACGCGGTACGTCGACAAGATCTACAGCTATGTGTACTACCGCACGGGCAACCATCACGACGCCGAAGACCTGACCTCGCGCGTGTTCTTTCGGGCGCTGGGGCACATTGGGAGCTACACCGATCGCGGCGTGCCGTTTTCGGCCTGGCTGTATCGTATCGCGCACAACCTGGTCGCCAATTGGCACCGCGATCGCGGGCGCAGTCAGGTGATTGCGCTGGAAGAGACGATGACCAGCAGCGCGCCTGCCGACGCGCCTGAGATCGCGACCGTGTCGCAGGAAGAACGGGCGCGGCTGCTCGAAACGATCCGCCAGCTCCCGGCTGAACGGCAGCAGCTTCTCATTCTGAAGTTTGTCGAGCGGCTGTCGAACGCCGAGATCGGAGCGGTCATGGAGCGCACCGAGGGCGCCATCAAGTCGTTGTATCACCGCACGCTGCTCTCGCTGCGCAGCGCGTTCGACGAGGAAGACGGTCCGCCGGACAAGAACCGGTGACGCCCTCCTCGGACGGGCGCGAGGCGGGCCGAGACGGCGCGAAAATGTGCAAAGGACAGGGTGAGCAGGATGCGATTTTCCCCATTTTCATGGCTGAGTCCGGCTGACCGCAGCCCGCTGGCCGAGTTAGTGGACGCGCACGCCGAGGCGCTGGCGCGCGGCACGCCGGGCTTGGACGCGCTACTCGCGCGCTATGACCAGGCGACGGCGGCGGAGGCCCGCGATCTGTTCGCCCTGGCCGAGCGCGTCAGCCAGGCGCTTGCCCCGGTCCACCCGGATGAGCGATTCGCACGCACCTTGTACGAGCAATTGCGCGTGGCGGAAGCTCCGGCGGTCTCGCTGGTCGAGCGCCTGCGCCATCTGCCGCCGCGTACCCAACTGGCCGCCGCCGGTATCGGGGGCGCCGCGACGCTGACCGTCACGGCTGGAGTCGTCTGGATCGCCTGGCGATCCGAAGGCGGCCTGCTCGGCGCGCTGCGCCGCCGCATCCCCGCCGTCTAGGCGCGCATTCATTATCGCCCGCTCAATTGAGATCGGCTGAGTTCCAATGGGAGATGGCGATCATGAGCCAGCGTTATGCCAAGATCACCGGCTGGGGCAAATACGTTCCCGATCGGGTGATCACGAACGACGATCTCGCCCAGATCGTCGATACCAGCGACGAATGGATCAGCAGCCGCACCGGCATCCGCCAGCGGCGGATTCGCTCCGAGGGCGACACCACATCGAGCATGGGGGCCGCTGCGGGGCGCGAGGCGCTGGCCGCCGCCGGGCTGGCCGCCGCCGACCTCGACCTGATTATTGTCGCGTCGTCCTCGCCGGACCATCTGCTCCCCTCGGTCGCTAGCCAGGTTCAGGACCTGCTGGGCGCGCATTGTGGCGCGTTTACGTTGGTGGCGGGCTGCGCCGGGTGGGTCTACGCGCTGGCGACCGCGAGCCAGTTCATCGCGGCGGGCACGTACAACCGCGTGCTGGTGATCGGCGCGGAGATCATCTCGTTCGCGCTCGACTGGACCGACCGCACGACCTGCGTGCTGTTCGGCGACGCCGCTGCCGCGACCGTGCTGGAGGCCAGCGACGAGCCGGGCGGCGTGCTCGCGGTCGAGCTTGGCTCGGATGGCTCCGGGGCGCACGCGCTTTACGTGCCGGACGGCGGCAGCGCGTCGCCGTTCACGCAGCGCACGCTTGACGAGCGCCGGCAGTTCCTGCGGATGAACGGCTCCGAAGTGTTCAAGTTCGCGGTGCGCACGCTCGCCAGCTCGCTCAAGCGGACGATCTACCAGGCCGGGCTGACGCCGGACGATATTGCGCTGTTCATTCCGCACCAGGCCAACGCGCGCATCATCGAAACGGCGGCGCGGCAGATGCGCGTCCCGGCCGAGAAGTTCTACGTCAACATCGATCGCTATGGGAACACGTCCGCCGCTTCGGTGCCGCTCGCGATGGTCGAGGCGATCGAGGAAGGGCGGCTGAAAGACGGAGACCTGGTCGCCATGTGCGCCTTTGGCGCGGGGCTGACGTGGGCCTCGGTCGTGATGAAGATGGGGACGGGCGAGGTCAGCCCGGCGCACAGCCTGTTCTCGGTCGGGCGCGCGCGTTTTCTGGCGCGGCGCACGTCCGATGTCGTGCTGGACACCGCTCAGGCCGCGCTGCTGCCGCTCTACACGCGCATTTACGAGCTGCGGAAGAAGATTTAATCCCATACGTCTGTTCCGATCCCCGCACCCCGGCGGCCTGAACCGGGGTGTTTTTTGTCCCGGGACCGGCAGCCTGCCCGCAAGCGCGCTGGCGTCAAACAGGCCGAACGAGTATCCTACCAGATGGATGGAGCCGGTGAAGGATGGCGGAAATTTTGAGAACAGGGAGCGCGATTGATGAGCGAGACGCGACACGACAGCCCACTCAGACAGGCGCGCGAGCGCGTGCAGAAGCTGCGAGACGCTGCCCCCGGCGACCAGCGCCAGGAACTTGACGCCATCCTTCACCTGCTGGATGACGCGGCGAAGCGCGGCGAGGATGCCGGCGCCGAAACGCTGCGCGCGCGGCTGGACGAGGTGATCCAGACGACCGCGAAGTTTACCTCGCTCATGGTGCACGAGATTCGCATCCCGCTGACCAGCATCAAGGGGTATTCCGACATGCTCGCCAAGCACATCGCCGGGCCGCTGAACGAGATGCAGCAGCAGTTTGCCGAAACTGTGCGCGCCAACGTCAGCCGCATGGAGAACCTGGTGACTGATGTCAGCGACGCCAGCAAGCTCTACGCCGGACGTATCCGTCTCGATCCCAAGCTCGATCTGTACAAAAACATCGCGCTCCAGGTCGAGAAGGACCTGTCCGGGCTGGCGAGCGATCGAGGGGTCACACTGACGTTTGAGACTCCCAGCGGCCTGCCGATGCTGAACATCGACGGCGAGCGGCTGGCGCTGGTGCTGCGCAAGCTGGTCGCCAACGCGCTCCAGTACACGCCAGAGGGCGGCCAGGTGACGGTCTGCGCCGAGGCCGCTGGCGACCGGCTCAAGGTCTCGGTGATGGACACCGGGATCGGTATGTCGCCGGAAGATCAGGCGCACGTCGGCGAGCGGTTCTGGCGCTCCGAAGACGAGCGCGTGCGCGAGATCAAGGGGCACGGGCTGGGGCTGTCCATCGCGATGGGCATGATCGCGCTGATGGGCGGCGAGTTTTTCTTCACCAGCGAACGCGACAAAGGGAGCACCTTTGGCTTCACGCTGCCTGCGGCCCGCGCCGAGCTGGAAAGCTGAGTGTGCCGCCCGCCGGAGCCGGTCAGATGCTGCGCGGCGGGAGCACGTGTTGATGCGAGAGAACTGCGAAAGACAGTGAAAGGCGGAGGCTATGTCTGAGACTCCTGAGCAGCGCGCCCACGAAGTGGCCCGCATCATTGACCACACCCTGCTGAAGCCGGACGCGACGCGCGAGCAGATCGAGCGGCTGTGCGCCGAAGCGCGGCGCTATCGCTTCAAATCGGTGTGCGTCAACCCGACCTGGGTCCCGTTGTGCGTCGCGCTGCTGGCGGAAACCCCGGAGGTGCTGGTCTGCACGGTGATCGGCTTTCCGCTCGGCGCGAACACGCCGGAGGCCAAGTCCTACGAGGCGCGGCAGGCGATCCGCATCGGAGCGCGCGAAGTCGACATGGTGATGAACGCCGGCGCGCTGAAATCAGGTGATCGCGAGCTGGTCGAGCGGGACATCCGCGCCGTCGTCGAGACCGCTCATGCGGCTGGCGCGCTGTGCAAGGTCATCCTCGAAACCGGGCTGCTGTCAAACGACGAGATCGAAATGGCCTGCCGAGTCGCACAGGCGGCGGGCGCCGACTTCGTCAAGACCTCGACCGGGTTCGGACCGGGCGGAGCGACCGTCGAGCATATTGCTCTGATGCGGCGGACCGTTGGCCCGCAGATGGGCGTCAAAGCGTCTGGCGGGGTGCGCACGTTCGAGGACGTGCAGGCGCTGGTCGCCGCGGGTGCGACGCGGATCGGCGCGAGCGCGGGCGTGCGGATTGTGGAGCAGGCGCTCGGCCTGCCGGCCGGCGGCGAGCCGTCTGCGGGGTACTAGGAGCGGGGGGATGGAGAGCGTCGAACCTGGCGCGGAGCCTCTGCTGGGGCGCTACCGGCTGATCATCTACGCGGCGCTGGCGCTGGTGCTTGCGGGCGGGGTGCTGGCGCTGCTATCCAGCCGGCCCAAACCGGCGACGATCACGATTATTCCCCCGGAGCCAACGGCGATTCCGTCAGCGACGCCGATTCCTTCGGCAACGCCGACGCCTGGCCCCTACATGGTGTACATTACCGGCGCGGTCGAGCGGCCTAACGCCCTGGTCACGCTCGACTACGGCAGTCGGGTGATCGACGCGCTGAACGCGGCGGGCGGCTCGCGCTCGGACGCGAATCTCGATGTCGTGAACCTCGCGCAGAAGCTGGCGGATGGCGACCAGGTTCACGTGCCGGCCCTCCGCGCGCAACCGGGGCAGGCCAGCGCCGCCGTCAGGCTGATCACCCCGACGCCGGGCGAGCTGGTCGTCTATGTGACTGGCGCGGTGGTCCGGCCGGGCAGCCTGGTTTCGCTCCCGCCCGGCAGCCGGGTGAGCGACGCCGTCGAGGCAGCGGGCGGATTCGCCGCCGATGCGAACACGCAGGCGCTCAACCTGGGCGCTCGCCTGCTCGACGGCGATTTTGTGCACGTCCCGTCGCGCATCGTCGAGTCGCTGCCCACGCCGACGCCCAATCACGCGCCGATCGTGTACCTCAATTCCGCCACCGCCGACGAGCTGGCGCAACTGCCGGGGATTGGTCCAGCCCTGGCGCAGGCAATTGTCGAGTATCGGGACGCGCACGGCCCGTTCGCCACAGTGGACGCTCTGGACGCCGTGCCCGGTCTGGGACCGGCCAAGATCGAAGCGATTCGGGGGCAGGTGATTATCGACTGAGCGGCGCGACTGCGCTGTCAAGCACGCGCGCCGCCAGCGTGTCGCGCCAGGTCCAGCTCGCCGCATGGGGCAGGGGAACGTCGCTCACCAGACGCTGCGGCGTCTGGTCGCCGCTCGCTGCGACGAGCCACAGCTCCGCGCGCATTGCGCCATCGGGACGCCGGATGACAAACAGGTACTCCGGCCCGGCCCAGTAGGCCGCCTCTACCGGCGCTTCACCCGGCAGATAGACCGAGACAGCCTGCTCCGCGTTTGGCGTGTAAACCAGCAGCTGCCCGCCGTCCGCCCGATCGGGCACGACCGCCGCCAGGAGCGCGGCGCCCGGCGCCCAATCGACCTCCACCGGCGCTCGGAGATGACTTGGCGCCAAGCCTGCCAGCTCCACGGGCAGAGGCAGGGCGCTCAGACGATCTGTGCTCAGGGGGGGCGATACGCTGCCGGCGCTCACCAGCCGGGCGCGCCAGTCTTCGCGGGCCAGCGAGTCAACCGCCAGCGGCGCGGCTGGGCGCCGGATCAGATCAATGCGATAGAGCGTCGCGTGGCTACCGGGCGCTTCTGCCAGGGCGTCCCAGGTTGCCAGCAGCGTTCCGGCCTCCGGCCACGCCGCCGGAACCAGCAGCCGGACCTGCGGCGCTGGGTTGCGGACAATCTCGACGCGATAGCCGGTCGCCCGTTCGACGCGCCACACCGCCTGGATGCCCACGTCGAGGGCGTTGCCGAGCCTGCCCGCCGCCCCAACCGCGTAAGCGATCTGCCTGCCATCCGCCGACCAGACGGGTTTGCCCCACGCGCCTTCCGACGCCGGGACCAGCACGGACTGGGTCTGGCTCTGCGGCGAAAACACCGTTAATTGCCCGGTCCCATCGGTGTACGCCAGCGTTTTGCCGTCCGGCGACCAGGCCCACGCCGCCGCCGCGCGCACCGGCAGCTTGAGGTGCATTCCGCCGGAGGCCGCCTCCACCACGTTCAGCGTCTTACCGCGCTTGAACGCCAGCCAGCGCCCGTCCGGCGCGAAGTCCAGGTTCGACACATCCCGCACGTGGCGAACGGTGCGGACGATCTGTGATCGCTTCGGCGCCAGCCGCACAATCGCGATGCCATCTTCGAGCGCCAGGGCAACCAGCGCGGGCGGGCCGGAGTAGTCTTCTGTCACGTTCAGCGCGCGCAGCGCGAGCGTCTCCCGTGAAGGCGCCAGGGCCACCGCCGCCAGCACAAACGCCAGCGTCAGCGAGACAAGGGCAAAACCGCCCAGCAGCCGCGCCCGCCGGTAGGCGAGCGTGACGTGGCGCGGCGCGTGGCGCCATACCCGCGCCACCGGGTCAAAGCTCACGCCTGGGCCGGGAACGGAGGCATCCAGGGTGCGGTGCAATTCGCCGGCGATCGAGTGCGCAAAGTCTTGCCGGGCGGCGACGGCTATCCGGCACGCGGCGCAGACGGACAGGTGCCGCTCGACGGCGCGGGCTTGCGCGGCGGATAGTTGGTCAAGCGCGTAGGCGGCCAGCGTAGCGGCATCATAATGCCCCTGATGCGTGTGCGCGTCGCCTAGCGAATCGTCTCCGTGACGAGCCATCGAACCGTGTCTTCTCCCAAGTTCGCACGAAGCTTCTCAATCGCGAGTCGCAGGCGCGATCGTGCGGTGTTGAGAGAGCATCCCATGATCTCTCCCATCTCCTTATACGTGCAATCGGCGTAAAATCGCAAGACGATTGCTTCGCGCAGCTTGGGGCTGAGCTGGTTCATGGCCGCCATCAGTCCCGTTTCGATCTCGTGGGAGATGGCGTGCGCCTCAGGTCCGGGGGTGTAATCGCGCAGTTGGTTGCCCACTCCCAGCCACTGCGCGAGAGGGATGCTGGGCAGAATTTTCCGGCGTCGCTTGTCGCGGGCGCGGCTGACCGTGATCGTGTGCAGCCAGGTGCTGAAGCTGCTCAGGCCCGGATCGTAGCGGTAGATATTGAGCAGCGCGTAGGCGAGCGCGTCCTGCGCCACCTCTTCGGCGTCGGCGGTGTCACCCAGCAGGCCGAGCGCCAGCCGGTACGTGCGAAGCTGGTGGCGCTCGAATAGCTCGCGGGCGGCGCGCTCGTCGCCCGCCTGAGCGCGGCGGATCACAGCGAAGTCGTTCATCCGGGGTTCCACTGTCATCGGCTGAGGGCGTGAATGGTCTACTTATTAATACCATCTTCCCCGGCGAAGCGTTCAAGCCGGGCGCCAGATCGCGCCGCGCCCTGGCGGGTTGCCGCCACCTCCAGCCCGCTGCCGGCCGGTCTTGCCGGGCAAACTACACCGGACGCTCGCCCGGCTGCCCGCCCTGGCCGGGCGCTCTCGCCTAAACGGGCAGCCCCGCCCACCAGGCGTGATACACAATCTGGCCGCGCTTGACGACGACCTGCGCCAGGTTCCGCCCGAAGCGATAGCTCAGGTGCGGGTAGGCCGGGGCGTCCCAGATCACCAGGTCGCCCTGTTTGCCCGCTTCCAGGCTGCCGATCTCGTCACCCCGGCCGATCGCGAAGGCGGCGTTGATCGTGGCGGCGGCGAGCGCCTGGGCCGGGGACAGCCGCATGGCGCGCGTTGCCAGCGCCATGACGAACTGCATGCTCTCGTTCCAGGCCGTGCCGGGGTTGCAGTCGGTCGCAATCGCCAGCGCCGCGCCCGCGTCCAGCCAGCGACGGGCGTTCGGATAGCGCGTCTGGCCTAAGCCGAACGGAGTGGGCGGCAGCGCGACGGCGATCGTGCTCGACGCCGCGACCGCTTCGATCTCGTCGTCCGGCGTCGCGACAATATGATCGACCGAGACCGCGCCCAGCTCCGCAGCGAGCCTGGCCCCGCCCAGCGCGTCGAACTCGTCCGCGTGGACCTTCAGCGCCATGCCATACCCGGCGGCGGCTTCCAGGATGCGTCGCGTCTGCGCCAGGTCGAACGCGCCTGTCTCGCAGAACACATCGCAGAACAGCGTGCCCGGCCAGTGCTCGGCGCGCCACTCGGCGACGGCAGGCAGCATCTCGTCCACGACCAGGTCGACGTAGCCGTCCGGGTTGCCCGCGTACTCCGGCGGGATGGCGTGTGCGCCGAGAAACGTTAGCGCGAGATCTGCCGGATGCTCGCTGTCGAGCAGGGCGGCGGCGTTCAGCATCGCGATCTCGCTGGAGGTTGTCAGACCGTAGCCGGTTTTCACCTCGACGCTGGTCGTGCCGTGCGCCAGCATCGCCGCCAGCCGCGCCTTTGACTGCTCGACCAGCGCCGCCAGATCGGCCTCGCGCGTGGCCTGGACGGTCCGCACGATCCCGCCGCCCTCGGCCATGATCTGCTGGTAGGTCGCGCCCATCAGCCGCCGCTCGAACTCGTCAGCCCGGTCGCCGGCCCACACCAGATGCGTGTGCGGATCGACCAGCCCCGGCGTGACCAGTCGCCCTTGCGCGTTGAGCGCCGTCGCCCCTTCATAGCGCGCGCGCAGGTCTGCGTCATCCCCGATCGCCACGACCGCCCCCTGGTCAATCGCGATCGCGGCGTTTTCGAGCAGGCCCAGCTCGCCGAGGCGCGCGCCACGCTGCGGCCCGCCCTCCTGCGCCGGAACCCTACAAAGCTGACCGATATTGTGCACCAGCAAATCGACTTGCTGCTTCATGGGCCTGTGGTCCAGTCACCTGGGCCTGCGTGGGTGTAGACCGCGCAGGCGGGAGATGGTACGATTACACTCGCGACGACGATCCCTCGGCGAGGTGGCTATGCAGATCGACATTCTCACGCTGTTCCCGTCGATGTTCGACGGGCCGCTCACCGAGAGCATCCTCAAGCGCGCGCAGGAAAAGCGGCTGCTGTCACTACGGTTACATGATATTCGGAATTACACAACTGACAAGCACCGCACCGTCGACGACACGCCCTATGGCGGGGGCGGGGGCATGGTGATGATGCCCGGGCCGCTGATCGACGCCGTCGAGGCGGTGCGCGGCCCCGATCTCGCCGTCCCGGTGATCCTGCTCACGCCGCAGGGCCGGGTTTTCACACAGCGGGTCGCGCAGGAGCTGGCGCAGCGCCCGCGCCTGGTGCTGGTCTGCGGGCGCTACGAAGGCGTGGACGAGCGCGTCCGCCAGACGGTGATTACCGACGAGATCAGCATCGGCGATTATGTCCTGACCGGCGGCGAGCTGGCGGCGATGGTGCTGATCGACGCCGTGGCGCGGCTGATTCCGGGGGTGCTGGGTGCACGCTGGGCAGCGGACGAGGACTCGCACGCGATGGGCCTGCTCGAATACCCGCATTACACGCGCCCGCCGGAGATTCGCGGGCTGCGTGTGCCGGATGTGCTGCTGGAAGGCGATCACGCGGCGGTTGAGCGCTGGCGGCGCCTGGAGGCGATCCGCCGCACGTGGCGCCGCCGACCCGATCTGCTGCTCAGCGCGGAGCTGTCCGCCGCCGAGCAGTGGTTCCTGGCCGATCTGGCTGAGCAGGACGCGCCGATGCTGCTGTGAGCGACCGCAACCGGGCGCGCGACGCGCGCTAACCGGTCTCGCCTCGGCGCAAGGCGTCCAGCGCCGCTTGCTCTTCCTGCCAGACCGGCATCGACTCCCAGCGCCGGCGCAGGGCTTCCAGGCGGGGATAGCCGTCGGCGTACTCGTCGGCCCACTCTTGCGCAAAATCCCCGCGCCGGATGCTATCCAGCACCCCTTCCATCTGCCGCGTGAGCTTGACCTCTTTGAAGCGCGCCATGCGCGACAGCGTGCCGTACTGGCTGGTGAGCGAGTGCGTCTGCATACTGGGTAGAATCCCGCGCTCGGCCCACTTTGACACGATAAAGCCAAGCTCGCCGGAGAGGTACAGGCTGCTGTAGATCGCTTCCGGCGGAAAACCCTCGCGGCTGAGGACTTCGATCGCGGTTTGGAGTACACTATGGAGGGCAGGCAGCACGGCCTGTTGCGAGAAAAGGTCCAGCTCGGCTTCTTGCTGGAACGTCAGCTCGACGGCGCCGCGATGGAGGGCGCCGAGCGCCTTGGCTACGCCAAGCACGCGCGGCCAGGCCTGGCCGGATGCGTCCTGCGCGACGGCGACGAAGCTGGGAAAACCGGTCCCCGCGACGTAGCCTTCGCGCACGCCCTCGCCGGTCGATTGGGGCGCCACCAGCACCACATCGACAAACGGCGGCGGCTCGATCAGGCCGAACGCGATGTTGTAGCCGGAGGCGAAGACGAGCGTGTCGCCGCGCTTCAGACTCGGCGCAACTGAGGTAAGATAGATTTGGGGAGCCAGCTCGTCGGGAACCATCAGGAACATGAGATCCGCCCGGCGCGCGGCTTCGGGCAAGGCCACCACTTCGAAGCCATCGTGATAGGCTTGCGCGGCGTACTCGTCGCTGCGATTGCCGATCAGAACCGGGAAGGCGCTGTCTCGCAGGTTGAGCGCCAGCGGGCGGCCCATGTTGCCATAACCGAGCACCGCCAGGGTGCGATCCATGAGCACGCCGAGATTGGCGTCGGAGTCGCGATAGATTACGGCCATAAGCGCGGGGTCCCTTTCCTGCTGGCGTCGGGGCAGCGCCAGGATGTTTCGTGGCAAGTGCGCGCATTCTACCGTGATCGCGGGGCCGTGTCTATCGTGATGCCATTTGGCTGCTCGACGCAACCACAGCCCCGCGCGTGCGTATACTCCGAATAGCAGGGGACGACATCGTCTGTCGGCCAGGGTAGGGTAGACACATTGTGAGTCAAGAGGCTGATTCGCTGTGGGTGGAGCAGACACTCGCAGGCGATCAAGATGCGTTCGGGGAGCTGGTCTTACGCTACGAGCGCGACGTGTTCAACCTGGCGTATCGCATGTTGAATAACCGGGGCGAGGCGGAGGATGCCGCGCAGGAAGCCTTCCTGCGGGCATATGCTAACCTCGATCGCTATGACGCGGAGCGCCCGTTCAAGACCTGGCTGCTGTCAATCACCTCGAATCATTGCATCGATCGCATCCGCCGCCGCCGCCTGATATGGCTGTCGCTTGAGGAGCCGCTGCCGCCGCACCCGGCGCTGACCAGCGATCTGCCCGGCCCTGAGGAAGCGACGCTCGCCGGTGAGCGCAGCGCCGAAGTTCAGGCGCTGCTCGACGAGCTGACGCCCGATTACCGGGTGGCGGTGATCTTGCGCTACTGGTATGACCTGTCCTATGCCGAGATCGCGGAAATGCTCGGGACGACCGAAAGTGCGATCAAAAGCCGGCTGTTTCGCGCGCGGCAGGCGCTCGCCGGCCAGCTTGGAGCCAAGCCCTTGTCGGCGCTCAATCCCGAGTTGAGAGGATCATGATGGGAAACGAACAAAGCAATCACGCGCGCCAGATGAGCGAGTCGTTCGAGCCGGAGCAGGCCGGGCGCGAGTTTGAGGCGGTGCGCGCCCGCCTGGACGCGGATGCCGCGCCGGAGGCGCTCGATCAACGTCTGCGACAGGTGGAAATGTTGCTACGGAGCGCGCCGTTTGAGTCGCCCTCGCCGGGGTTTGCCAGCCGGGTGATGGCGGCGGTGGCGGCCATGACCTTTCCGCACATGCACAACCGCCGCCTGAGCCTGAGCCTCGCGTTGGGGCTGGCGCTGGCCGCTGTGCTCACGCTGCCGCTGCTCGCGCTGGGGATCGCCGCGCTGTTCGACGCGCTCTCGGACCCGGCGATTCTGAACAACATCGTCACGCTCGCGGCGACGGCGATTGGCTCGGCGCTGGGCCTGGTGAACGAATACGCCGCCAGCGTGGAAACCCTGGTCAACGAGACGCCGATGGTTCCGGCGCTGCTGACCACCGCGATTCCACTGGCAATGCTGGTGAGCTGGTTGGCGTGGTATCTGCTCGGCGGACCGCGCTGGCTGTTGCAGCGCCTGGCGCTATAACCGCGCCCGCGAGTAGGGTGGGGTGAGAGAGAACGAGAGTTCGTTATGCTAGGACGTGTTCGAGCGGTGGGGCGGTGGGCGGTCCGGCTGGGCTTGCTGGCGCTCCTGGCGGCGCTGCTGGCAAGCTGCTCTTTTGAGAGCGATCAGCTCGGCGGGTTCCGCTTTGACGACGACTTCCATCTGCGGACCGGCGAGCGACTCGACGGCGATCGCGTCTGGGTCGGCAGCCGGCTGGCGTACGATCCGGGCAGTCACATCAACGGCGACGTGACGCTGATTGCCGACGAGGTCACTTTTGGCGGGTCAATCGCCGGAGACCTGACCGTCATCGCCAGCGATTTCACCTTCGACAGCACGGCGCGGGTCACGGGCGACTTGACGTACTGCGCGGACCAGTCACGCATTCAGCCTGGCGCGCAGGTGGATGGCGCGCTGAAAGAAGAATGCGCCGCCGATCGGCGGACCGCCGTAGACCACCTGTTCGGCGCCGGGCCGGATCGCTGGCAGCCGAGTTTTCTGGCGCGCCTGCTCGGCACGCTGGGACGCGTCCTGTTCCTCGGCGGGATCGCGGCGCTGGGGATGATCCTGTTCCCAGCCGGGCTGCGCCGGATGTCCTCGTCGGTGCGGGCGGCGCCGCTCGCCGCCGCCGGGATTGGCTGTCTGACGCTGGTTGCGGCGGTCGGGATCAGCGTGATCTATGGCCTGTCGCTGATCCTGGTGGTGCCGCTGCTCGTGCTGCCGGTGTTCTTGCTGGCGTGGCTGGCGCTTGGCCTGGCCCTGCTCGTGGGCTGGACGGCCTTTGCGCACCCGGTCGGGCGCTGGCTGTTGCGGCGCACCGGCGCGGGCGAGCAGCCGCCGATGGTTCAGGCGGCGGTTGGCGGGCTGGCGCTTGGGCTGATGGTGATGATCTGGGACCTGTTCTGGTTCACCGGCTGGATCGGGACGCTGGCGGCGATGATCGTCAGCGCGATCGGACTGGGCGCGGTGATCCTCACTCGTCTCGGCACGCGGCCCTATCCCGCCCCCGCGCCCGATGAGACTGGCGCGCTGCGCGTGTAGTCCCCGCGCACTCTGGACAAATACCAGGCGAGCGCCACACCATCGGGCGCTCGCCTGTTCTGTCTGTTGGTCGCGCGTCGCTAGCTGTCGTAGACCGCGATCATGCTGACCAGGATTTGCCGTGTGAAGGCGTGAACTTCGCGCAGCATGTCGCTCCAATCGAGCGCGGCGCTTCCGGCGGCAGTTTCGGCCATGCGTAGGACGGCGTCGAGCAAGAAGTCGCTAAAGTAGAGGTACCCGCGCAGCGCCTGCGACAGCGTCAGCCCTTCGCCGCGCAGCAGGCGCCCGTAGGCCGTACCGATCTCCTTCGCAACCGCTATATCCAATCCTTCGCGCGGCGCGGCGAGGTGCCGGATCAGCCCATCCATCAGGCGCAGGCCATGCTGGCGCATCCCCTCGCGGCCCGTTTCGCTGAGCCGCTGGTACCATTCCTCCCCAGCCAGCTTGCGGCGGTCGGCGATCTCCAGCCGCGTGCGGCCGAGCGCGCTCTGCACGACAAGCTGCGCTTCGTTCGCGTAGGCGTGCGTTGGATGGTTCGCGATCCACTGCTTGAGGTCGGACCGCCGGAAACGCCGGTGGCCGCCCGGCGTGCGGCGGAACGGTAGCTCCCCCCGCTCGGCCCAGTTGCGGATCGTAGCCGGGTGCACTCCAACGATCTGGGCGGCTTCACCCAGGCTGACCCATTCCGAGGGACTCATGGTTCGCGCTCCGGTCGTCAATAGACCCACGCATGCTTATCCGTGATTCTATGAATTTCGCCGGAATAATCACAGTCTGGATTGCACTTATTTTCACAGCAATATGCACACGTGCTCGGAGGTAGAACCGCGACGGCGCGGGCGGTTTCGCGACCGCGCCGCGCTTTGGAGCGTGCGCGACCGGAAGCTGCCTTACAGCATGTCGACCGGGTCGATGTCCACGAACCAGCCTTCGCCGATGTCCAGGCTGGCGAGCACGGCGGCGGGGTCCGGGCTGCGCACGATCAGATGCCAGCGATACAGGTCAGCGCGCTTGGCGAAGAAGCACGGCGTGGGGCCGATCACTTCCGACGCCGTGAACTGGCCGCCGGCGATGATGTGGCGCAGCGCCTGCTCGGCTCGGCGTGCTTCGCGCTCGGCACGGACGGCGTTGGGGAACTGGAACAACAGGCGCGCCAGGCGGCGGAAGGGCGGGTACGCCTGGTCGCGCCGGTAGGCGATCTCCTGGCGATAAAACTGCTCGTAGTCGTGGCTGGCCGCTGCGCGGATGGCGTAGTGATCGGGCAGGTAGCTTTGCAGCACGACGCGCCCGCCTAGCACGCCGCGACCCGCGCGCCCGGCGACCTGCGTCAGCATCTGGAAGGTGCGCTCACCGGCGCGGAAATCCGGCAGGCCGAGCGCCGTGTCGGCCGAGATGATCCCGACCAGCGTCACCTGTGGCAGGTCCAGCCCCTTGGCGATCATCTGCGTGCCGATCAGGATGTCGGCGTGACGGTCGCTGAAATGCTGCAAGATGAACTCGTGCGCTTCGCGCCCGGTCGCGGTGTCGCGGTCCCAGCGGATGGTGCGCGCGGTCGGAAATTCCGATTGGACCGCGGCTTCGATCAGCTCCGTTCCCTGGCCGAAGTGTTTGATGCGTTTGCTGCCGCAATCCGGGCAGGTTTCGAAGTGGCCTTGCGTGTGGCCGCAATAGTGGCAGATCAGCGCGTGGCGCGGCCCGTGATACGTCAGCGGGGTGTTGCAGCGCGGGCAGAGCGCGATATAGCCGCAGTCGCGGCACATGATGAAGGTCGCCGTGCCGCGCCGGTTGAGGAATAGCATCGCCTGCTCCTCGCGCGCCAGCACCTCGTTGAGCGCCGTGCGGAGCGCGCGGCTGAAAATGCTGCGGTTGCCCTCGCGCAGCTCGCGCCGCATGTCGATCACCTGGACCGAAGGCAGATCGGCGCTCATGGCGTCCACGCCGTCGATCGGGTGATAGCGGGCCGCCGGGGCGTTCAGACGCTGGACCTGCTCGGCCAGCCGGTCGCGGTGTGCGATCACGCGGGCGGGCAGCTGCAACAGGCGGTAGGGTCCTTCCAGCGCGCGGAAATAGGTCGCCACATCCGGCGTCGCGCTGCCGAGGATCACCGTCCCGCGCGTGATTTGCATCGCGCGGATCGCCACATCGCGCGCGTGATAGTACGGCGGCGCGATGGGTGGTGACTGCTTGTAGCTATCGTCGTGCTCCTCGTCGAGGATCACCAGCCCCAGATCGGGCAGAGGCGTGAACAGGGCCGAGCGCGCGCCGACGACGACGTGAATCTCACCGGCGCGGGCGCGCCGCCAGGTGTCGTACCGCTCGCCGACCGACAGGCCGCTATGCACAATCGCGACCCGGCCCGGAAAGCGCGTGGCGAAGCGGCGAACCGTCTGCGGCGTCAGCGAGATCTCAGGCACCAGCACGATCGCCTGCCGTCCCTGCGCCAGCGCCCGCTCGACTGCGCGCAGGTACAGCTCGGTCTTGCCGGAGCCGGTGACGCCGTGCAGCAAGAAGACGCCCGGCTCATCCGGCGAGGGCGATAGCTCGCCCCAGTGGATCATGTCCATATAGCCACGGATCTCGCTCCAGACGCGCTCCTGGTCGAGCGTCAGCGGCGGGGCCAGCGCGGGCACAAACTCGCGGTCGGCCAGCGGATCGCGCCATGCTTCCGCCTCGCCCAGCACGACGAGGCCGTCCTCGGCCAGCCGCTGCACGCGGGCCAGATCGGTCCCGGTGGCTTCGGTCACGTCCCGCACATCGACCGCCTCGCCCTGCTGCGCGAGATAGCTCAGGATGTCGAGATAGGGCTGCCCGCCGCGTAGCTCGATAATCCGCCGCTCGGCTTCCTCCGGCGAAAGCAGAAGCTCGACCATTGCCGGGTCGGTCCAGCGGTAGACGGTGCCCGCCTCTTCCAGCGCGCGCACAACGGACGACTTGACGCTGCCGGCCGGCAGCGGCCCTTCCGCCGCGAGCATGGCTTCGAGCACGGCGCGCTGTGGTTTGGACCGGTCGTACTCGCCTGCTTCCAGCCGTCCGGCGATTTCCGCCGCTGGACGGGCCAGCTCGACCCACGTTTGCTTCGGTTCCAGCGTAACGTCGCCGGTTTCTGCCAGCGCCTTAACCGGCTGATCCGTGCAGCCGACCGCCAGGCAGATTGCGCTCAGGCTGAGACGGCGCCCGCGCGCGGCGAGCAGGACTTCGAGGATATTCGCGCGGCGCGATTCGCGGCCCAGGCGCGGCGCGACATCCTGGACGCGCTCGGCGGGGATGGCAAGCTGCGCTGTGCGGATGGTCTTTGGCTTGACGTCGGGTGGATCGAGCACCGGCTCGGATGCGACCGCGCCGCGCTCGATCAGGCCACTCATCGAGCTTTGCCAGCGCGTGCGCGGCAGCGCGAAAGAAAGCTGTCGCCCGCGCAGCGGCCCGCGCCGCCGTAACAGGCTCAGGATGCGGATCTGAGTCGCGGATTGGCCCTCGGCTTCTGGATCGAGCAGCGTGTACAGGGTATCGCCGCGCTTCGCCAGGCCGGGCGGCAACATCAGGCCGAGCACGGTCCCAAGCGGAGTCAGCGTGTGCTCCGCCATCCACGCCGCCAGCTCAAGCTGGGCCGGAGTCACCACCGGCAGCGGGTCGAGCCGCTCCAGCACCGGCTTTGTCTCCGGAATCGGGGCCGTGTCGTGCAGCGCAACGACGACGCCCGAAGTGTACGCCGTGCCAAACCCGACCTTGACCAGGTGGCCCGGCTGAATCTTGCCATCCAGCTCCAGCGGGATGTGATAGTGAAATGTGGTGTGGACCGGCCGGTTAACGGCGATCTCGGCGAACATCACGCATCCTCAGATGCCTGGCGCGAGGCGATGAACAACGCGGCGCCATAGCCGACCACCTGGGAGTAATCTCCGGTCGCGTCCCCGGACGTTGCGTAGCCGACGACGCGCGCTGTGTCGGCGCCCAGAGCGCGCGCCGCGATCATCACAACCGCGATCGCGCCGCGCCCGCAGGCGAAGCCGCGCCCTTCATCCTCGGCGCGGATGACTGCTGCCGGGTCGAAACCCTCGACCGCGCTTAGCACGGCCGCATCAAGCTGCGTCGCGATGCCCTGTGGATAGAAATGCGACAGGTCGGAGCTGGCGACCAGCAGCGCCCGCCGCCCGTCCAGCATACGGGCCAGCGCCGCGCCGAGCGCCTGCGCCGTGGCGAGCGACTGGCTGACCAGCGCCAGCGGCACCAGGCGGAACGCGCCCAGCGCGCGCTGCAAGAAGGGCAGCTCGATTTCGAGCGAATGCTCCTGATCGTCGCGCACCGTTTCGAGCGCGATCTCCGTGCGCAGCGTGTCAAGCAGATCGCGCGCGACGGGAACCTCTCCCAGCGGCGTGCTGTACGCGTTGTGTCCGGTGGTCAGGATCGGGCCGCGATAGGGGTAATGCGACGGCCCGACGACCGCGACAACCTCCATCGCCTCGCCGCGCAGCCGCTTGAACGCGTGCCCGGCAACCGCGCCTGAATAGCGGTGTCCGGCGTGCGGCGCCAGCACGCCAACGATTCGCCCCTCGACCGGGGCAACCTCGGCCTGATCGAGGTAGGCGTCGATCGACTGCGCCAGCCGCTCCGGGCTGCCGGGGTACCACTTTCCTGCCAGCGGCGACGGACGGACATCGCTCACCGGGTCTCTGGCGGACATCTGGGGCCGTCCTTGCGCGACAATTCGCGCCTGAATTGCGGCAAATTAGCTCATATGGTCTATTTGAGATTCTACCATATCTCGCCTCGCCGATCCAGTTTTTCGGGGCGTGCGCGCCGCCCGGTATAATTCGTCTGACCCTGCGCGCCAGAGGCTGTGATGACCGATCCGGTCCCGAACCCTGAGGCTTATCCACCACTGCGCCGCACGTTCGAGCGCTGGCAACAACGCCATCCCGCGCTCGCCCGCGCGCCCGGCTGGTCGATCTGGCTGGCGGCGCTGGCAGTGCTGGCGTTTGCGGCTCTGGTGGTGTTGCCGTTCGCGCTGCCGCTCGGCGGGCCGGAGACGCTCGATCCGGCGGCGCTGGCAGACGACAACGGCCTGTTTGTGACGGTCGAAGGGGAGACGTTGTACGCCGTGCACGCGGCGGCGGACGGCTCGGCGATTGTACTGGTGCACGGCTTCGGCGGTTCGACCGTGACCTGGCGCGAGACAGTGCCGGCGCTGGCGGCGGCGGGCTACGATGCCTACGCGATCGATTTGCGCGGCTTCGGCCTGAGTGACAAGGGCTTCAACGCGGATTATCACCCTCCCGCGCAGGCGCGGCGCGTTCTGGCGTGGATGGACGCGGCCGGTTTGGAGCGGGCGGCCCTCGTCGGGCACTCGATGGGCGGCAACGTGGCCGCCTATGCCGCGCTGGCGGCACCTGAGCGGGTGAGCGCCCTGGTTCTGGTGGATGCCGCCATTTTGAGCCAGGAGCGGGCGTGGGGCCTGCCCGGAACGCTGATCGACGGCCTGCTCGACGCGCCGTTTCTGCGGCGCTGGGCGCAAATCGCGCTGCGCCGCGCGGTGCCGGATCTGTTCGCGGACCTGCTGCGCGACGCGACATACAACGACGCAGTCCTGACGCCCGATCTGATCTCTGGCTACGAGCGCGCGCTACGGACGCCAGAATGGGAGCTGGCGCTGCTCGGCATGTTGCGCGACGCAGACGGCGACACGGCGCCAGTCGGCCAGCTTCGGATACCAACGCTGATCCTCTGGGGCGTCGAAGATCGCTGGGTTCTCCCGTCCGAAGGCGTGCGCCTGGAAACGCTCATCCCCGGCGCGGAGCGTGTCGAAATCGCCGGGGCAGGGCATTTGCCGATGCACGAAGCGCCTGAGGCGTTCCAGGCCGCGTTGCTTGGCTTCCTGGAGCGCGTAATCTCCTGAGCAGCTGCATCCGGGCACCGAAAAAGCCGAGCTTGCGCCCGGCTTTTCGCGTGTGCGTGTGAATAGGGTGTATCCCGGACCGCTGCGCGGTTTACTTGTTGATGCGCGCCAGCACGTCTTCTTCGCTCATCAGCAGGTAAGTCTTGCCTTCGTACTTGATCTCGGTGCCCGTGTATTTGGGGAACAGCACAAGGTCGCCCACCTTCAGGTCGGTGGTCATTTCCTCGCTGTCACCCACCGCCTCGATCGTGCCCTGCTGCGGCTTTTCCTTCGCGGTTTCCGGCAGCAGCACGCCGCCGGAGGTCTGGCTCTCGCCCTCGACCGGCAGCACCAGCACGCGCGCGCCCAGTGGTTCGATCTTGATCTTGTCGCCCATGTCTTTCTGTCTCCTTCAGTATCAGAGTGTTTTGGGGTGCCGGCGCCGGCGGTATCGCGCGGCGCGAGCACAAGTTACCGCGCAGATGATCTCGCTGACAGCGCGACGGCGTCTTTCACCTTGTCGAGCAGCATCTTTTCGGGCGCAGCGCCCTCAAGGTAGGTCTCTTCGTTGATGACGGTTCGCGGGACACCCATCACCTCATACCGCTGGCCGAGGTGCGGGAACTCAGTGACTTCGACCATGTCCGCCCGCACCTTGTCCGACGCCAGCGCCATCCGGTGCGCCAGGACAACCGCCTGCGGGCAGTAGGGGCAGGTTGGCGTCACGAAGACCTGGAGGTGCAGAGGGGTTTCGAGGCTGTCCAGATACGCAATCGTCGCCGCGTCGAGATCGTGCTCCCCGGTGCCGACGGCGAGAATCGCCTCCAGCAGCGATGTGAACTCGTAGCCGGACGGAATCCCGTAGAAGCGAATGCCGTAGTCGCGGTCGTTCTCGCCGTTGATCGCGAGCGCCGGGATCTTATCGATTCCCATCGCTTCCGCCAGCGCCTGGTCCTTGACGAAATCGTGGACCTGGAGCGTGACGTGATCGGAGAGTTCGGCCACTTCTTCGGCGATCTGGCGCGTCTCTTTGCAGTATCCGCACTCGAACTCCTGGGTGAACAGGTGGATCGTCACCGGCGACTGCACCGCCGACAGCAGGTCGCGGACCTGATTCTGGGTGTCTGTGTCCATCAAACGCATGTCAATCGCATCCTTTACTGAGGGTTTTGCTGAGGCTTACACCCCTATAGATGCAGTCTAGAGGCGCCGGTTGCGCTGTCTGCGGACATCATACCGTGAAACGCGCTGTCTTTCTAATAGAAATTCGTAGGAGGTGCCAGGCGCGGGTCAAGCCGCTATAATGAACACAGGTTCGAGCTGGCCGGATCAGGCCCCGACGAGGATAAAATAAGCGTGGATCTGTTAAGCGGATTGTTCAATTCGCGCCGGAAGCGCGGCGGCAGCAACGATTTCTTCGATACGCTGCGCGGGGCGTCGCGCTGGATCGTGAGCTGCGGCTGCGCGCTGGCGCTCGCGATCATCTTTCTGGTCATTCTGCTCGTGGGTGGGGCGATTCAGCTGGGCGACGACGCTCTCACCGTCGGCGTGGTAATCGCCATGATTATTGTCGCCGTGGTGTCCCTGATTCGAACCGCTCGATCCTGACCCCTGGCGGTTACACATCGCCGCCGGACGGGGTTTCGCTGCGGGCCAGCATGTCGAGAATAGCCTGCCCGGTGATGAACACGCGCCGCGTCCCCGGCGGCTGGCTGGAGCGCAGCGCCCCTGACGCCAGCAGCCGCTTGACCGTGCTCAAGCTCACGTCCAGGATTTCCGCCACCTCGTCGCGCGAGTAGACCCGATTGGCGACGATCGGCGGGCGGCCTGTGTGATGCGCCATCCTCGAAGCGCCCTCTCTCACGGGAAACCCTGTTGAACCCACTGCATGGGGTCCACCTGCGCGCCGCCGGCCCACAGCTCCCAGTGCAGGTGCGGCCCGGTCGAGCGACCCGTTGAGCCGACCAGCCCGATCACCTGGCCGGGCGAGACGACATCCCCCACCTTAACCTTGATTTCCGCCTGGTGCCAGAAGCCCGAATACACGCCCCAGCCGTGATCGATGATCGTCGCATTGCCGCGCACCGGCAATGTTTCGGTCAGCGCGACCACGCCTGCCGCCGGAGCGAGGATCGGCGAGCCGGGGCCTGCGCCGAAGTCCGTGCCGCTGTGGAAGGTGGACAGCGCGCCGTGGTTGTAGGAGCGTCGTGTTCCGAACTGCGACGTGATCGCGCCCGCCGAGGGGAGGCCCATCATGCCGTCGAAGTACCGCTGCGTGGTGAAACCGCCCATCACCCGCGCGATAGTCTCGTCTTCGGCCCCGGTCAGGCTGGGGTCGAGCAGGTTGTCCTGCTCAGTCGCCAGCGTGATCTGCTCGGCGGAGTAGCCGCCCGAGTCGACCTGGACCCGCAGCGCGACCTCGGTACGCTGCCCGTTGGCGGCCTCGATCGTCAGCGTCAGCGGATAAATGCCCGGCTGCGCCAGCGCCGGGATTCCGAAGATCGCTTCGTGCTGGCTGGCGTCGTGCGTGGCGAAGCGCAGCGGGCGATCCATAAACGCGCCGCTGATTTGCCCCGCGCCGTCCGTCACCAGCCGGATGCCGAGCGTCTTGCCCTGCGCCGCCGGAAGCGGCTGGAACTGCGCGTCGAGCAGCGGGTAGGGCAGATCGGCTGCACGCTCCGGCGCGCTGACGCCCGGAATGCGCAGTGTCTGCCCGAAGAACAGCGGAGCGGGCCACGCGAGGTGATTCGCCCGAACCAGCGCGTTCACCGTGACCCCGTACTGCACCGCCAGCCGGTAAATGTTCTGCCCTGGCCGCACGACATGGACTGCTTCGGGCGTCGATCCTGCTGGCGTCATGCCCGCATCGGCGCCCTGTGGCACGATCAGCCGCTGCCCGATGGTCAGCAGCGCCGGATTGCTCAGGTTGTTGGCGGCGGCCAGCGCGTCGACTGTGGTGTGGTAGCGCGCGACGAGCGCGCTCAGGCTGTCGCCGGGCGCGACCGTGTGCGTCACCAGCACGCCGCTGCCGCTGGCCTGGGCGTTTGGGATCAGCAGACGCTGCCCGACCGCAATTACGCGCGCGTCGGCGATGCCGTTGAAGGCCGCGATCGCCTCGACCGTCGTGCCGTATTTCAGCGCGATGCGAAACAGGTTCTCGTCGCGCTGCACGATATGGATCGTGGTCGCGCCGGGCGGGGCGACGCTCTCCCCTTCCTGGGCGGCGGCGGGCGCGCGCCCCACGGCAAGCGCGGCGAGCAGCACGGCGATCCCGCCGAGCCGCAGCAAGATTGATCTGGGGTCGATCATGACGCGACTATTGTGACTGTTGTGATGGTCTGCGGCGAATCCGGTCCACAAGCGCCTGCGCTTCGAGCAGGGTCTCCTGCGCCCGCGTGCCGAGCGCAAGGCCCTGAGCGGCGGTCTCGGCGAGCGTCTGGCTGGCGCACGATGGCTCGTACAACACGCGAGCCTCAACGGCCAACGCCAGCCCCTCGTTGATCAACCGCGCCGCCGTTTCGATCTCCGGGTCAGCCGCGTCGGGCCGGTCAAGCTGAGCGCGCTGCTCGGCGGTCCACTCAAACGCGGCGGGCCACGGATCGAGCGCGCAGGACAGCGGGCTGATTATCGCGCCCTGCTCGCTCTGGCGCCAATTATCGAGGATACCATTTTTGTACGGGCGTTGCAGGTCGCCAAGCACCGCGAGGCGGGCGTTCAGCTCGCGCAGGAGCGCCGGATAGTCGAGGTCGGGCAGGGGCAGCAGCCCGGCGACGCGGGTTGCCGTCGGGGTGGGGGTGTTTGTGGGCGGAATGGTCGCGGTTGGACGCGGCGTCCCGGTCGGATAGACTGTGCCGGGCGGCGCGGGGTTTGCCACCGCCGCTGACAAGTCGCGCTCCGCCAGGCCGAGATCGACCGTGACCTGGTCCAGCTCCGCTGAAGCGCGGACGAGGTCGGTCATGTTGGCTGTGCCCGCCGCGCACATCGCGGCCCAACGCGTCTGGGCGCTCTGCAAGAACGGCAGCGCCGCGTCCAGCCGGTCCGCGATCGGCGTGAGATCGCCCTGATACGTCTGCCGCGTGAGCGCCGACAGGCTCAGCGCAGGCAACGCGGGCGTGGTTTCGCCGCATGCCAGTCCGCCCGTTTCCCGGTAGACGCGGTCGCTCTCGCGCAGGCGCTCGACTTCGGCGTGAATCTGCGCGATCCGTGTCCGCAGGTCCCGCTCGAAGACGCTGCGCTCCAGCGGCGTCTCGACTTCCTTCGCGGACGCGCTGGCGTCGCTCCCGCTCTGGTCGAGCGCGCGCACGGCGGCGTTTGCCGCCAGCAGCGCGATCAGGGCCACCGCCAACACGCCGATCGCGCGGCCCAGCGCCGTCTGGCTGATGGCGAGCCGCCGGCCCGGCGAGTCGCCTTGCTGCATAGCGCGGAACTGCGCGAGCGCCCTCCCGGCGGCGGCATGCACGCGGTCATCTTCATCCTGAAGGTAGGCGTTGCGGAGCAGGGGGATGACCTGTGGATCGCGGGTGGCGGCCAGCCGCCGGATCGCCCGGCAGCGTACCTTTGGCTCTGCGTCGTGGAGTTGTTCGGCCAGGTGGTTCCAGTCAGGTTGCGGCATGCGTTGTTCAGGCGTCGTATCTGCGAGAATGACATCTTAATTATACGTTCATTCTGCGTCGCGGAAAACGTGACCTGAGTACCCATGCAAACGTACCAGCCCTTGCGCTGGTGCGTGGTAGAACCCTGGAGCTAACGCGGAGACGGTGCGGCGCGGTTATCCGGCTTCGGTTACGGTGAAGCGGCAATCCCCCGTTTCGCTCTCACGCCCGGTGCCAGGGCCGAAGTTGCCGTATCCGTCGGTAATCTGTTCGTCCCAGGTGACACGGTACGTAACTTCGTGCTCGCCTGCCGCCAGCCGCCCGACCGGGTAATACCAGTAGGTGATCCAGACGCCGCTTTCCTGCTTCATCTCATCGGCGGCCTGCCGCCAGTTGTCGAGCAGTTGTCCATCGAGCCGGACCTCGTAGGTCGCATTCTCCAGATGCTCGTCCATGTATTCGGGCCGCGCTACGAACCAGCTCCACTCGATATAGACGGAATCGGCGGTCGTGATGCGCGGCGCACGCACGCCTTTCTGGCGGCAGTAGGCTAGCACGTCGACCCGGTTCCCGTCGAGCGTGGGCAGCGGCCCGGCAGGAGTGCCCGGGGTGGCGACCAGCGCCGCGCCGCCGGCGCCCGGCTCCGGCGTCTCGATCACGATCGGTTGCGCGACCACAGTCTCGTAATCGGTTCTGACCAGGCGCGCCAGCACCCACAGGCGCTCTTCTTCGCCGCTCTCGCCGGTCAGCACGACCTTGTACCACAGGCGGCCTTCCGCGTCGGTTTGCATGCCGATCACGCCGACCTGCGTGCCGGAGCGCACCGTCCGCGCGATCGCGCTGTTCAGGCCGGGGCCAACCCGCAGATTCACATTCTCAGTCGAGCGAATCTCGCCTTCTACGGTTGGCGTCGGCGAGGGAGCTTCTGTCGGAGTCGCGCTGGGCGGCACGGGCGTTTCGGTGGCGCGCGGCGTGACCGAAGGCGTGAATGTCAGGCTGGGCAGGGGGGTCGCCGTGAAGCGCGGCGTAAAGCTGACGATCGGCTTGACGGTGCGCGTCGGAAGGCTGCCCGCTTCGCCGCCCTGCAACGTCGGCGCGGCGGACTCGGGCGCGGCTTCCTCGCAGGCGGCCAGCGCGATACCAAACACCAGCGCGAGCAGCGCCATCGCCCAGCGTTTCATCGTCCAGCGTTTCCGGTGGTCCATCGGGCGCATCTCCACAACTCCCACTCTCTCCACAGGCGGCCTCACGGCGGACGTGTCGCCACTGTCTATTATGAACGAAAACAGCATGGTCACAAATTCCCACGCGCTATAGCGTGGCGCTTGGATCGTTTTCGCAGCCCGATTTGTGCGAGGGCGCACCCTTTTGGGCGAAACGGTGTTCTTAGGAGTATCATCAACACAGGTGAGCTTTTTCGAGCGGAGCGCGCGCATGGACCTTGTGTCGGTCGTGCTGATTATCGTTGCCGGCTATCTGATCGGGTCATTTCCGACGGCGTATCTGGTCGCCCGGACCAAAGGCGTTGACATTTTTACCGTGGGCAGCGGCAACATGGGCGCGACCAACGTCACCCGCGCGCTTGGCTGGCGTTATGGGCTGCTGGTCTGGGCCTGGGACGGGATTAAGGGCGTCGTGGTAGTCCTGCTGGCGCGGGCGCTTGTCCCTGACGACCGCACGGCGGCCAGCGTGATCGGCGCGGTGGCGGTCGTGGCCGGGCACAACTGGTCGTTCCTGGCGACGATCATCACCGGCAGCATTCGGGGCGGCAAGGGCGCGGCGACGGCAATGGGCACCTTCCTGCTGCTCGCGCCGACTTTCATCGTCGCGCTGAGCCTGGCGCTGGCGGCTGCCGTGATTCTGCTGACGCGCTTCGTCTCGCTCGCCGTTCTGACCGCCGTGGCGGTCGGCGCAGTCGCGATCCTGATCATGGTGATCGTGGGCAGCCTGGACCCGGTCTACACGGTGTATCTGCTGGTCGCGTACATGATTTTCTGGCGCCACCGCAGCAACATCTACAGCCTGATCCAGGGCCGCGAGCGGCGCCTGGGCGAGCGCGCCTAGCGCCCAACGCGACACCTCAATCGAAAATAGCGCCCGGCCGGGAACCCCTGCCGGGCGTCATTTTGTCGCGCCATGGTGATGCCACACTAGTCCGGCTGCGAGCGGCGCGCCCGCCGGAAGCCGCCCATGTAGTCTGGGACGGTCAGCGCAAAGATGCGGCAGCGACGCGTGTCGGACAGGCGGCTGCGGATCATCGGATCAAGCTCTTCCAGCGTCTGCGTCGTGGTGAAAACGGTCGGCGCGTGCGCCAGGTAGCGATAATCCACGATCTGGCGGATCTTCTCACGCGCCCATGACGAGGCGTTGGACAGGTCCAGGTGGTCGATCACCAGCAGCGGCGCGGCGCGAATCTCGTAAAAGCGTTTGTCGAACGACGTGGAGGCGGAGGGGCTAAAGGCGGCGCGCAGATAGTCGAGCAGGTCCGGCGCTGTGACAAGGATCGCCTGCTCGCCGCGCGCCTGCCGGAAGTTCGCGATTGCCGCCGCCAGATGGGTCTTGCCGGTTCCGTGCTCGCCCATGAACAGCAGCCAGTCGCGGGGGGCTTCGGCGTAGGCGCGCGCGATCTCATAGGCTTCGCGCAAATTGCGTCGCTCGTCGAGCGGCAGCACGTCTTCGCGCAGGTCGAACGTTTCGAAGACCATCTCGCCATAAAGGCTCAGGTTCGATACGGCGCTCGGCTCGTGCGCCGCATCCGCTCGCCGGAAATCGGGCAGGTGCATGTTGACGCTCTGCGTCAGGTGCCAGTCCACCATCCGGCTGCGGATGCGCGGGTCCATTGCGTTCAGCTCGCAATTGGTCGTGATCACCGTCGGCAGCGCGTGCAAATAGCGGTGATTGATCAGCTGGTAGAGCTTCTCCTCGGCCCAGGGTGTCGCGCTTTCCGCGCCGAGATCGTCGAGGATCAGCAGCGGGGCGGTGCGCACCTGCTCGAACAATTCATCGTAGGCGACTTCCGACGACGGGCCGAACGACGCGCGCAGGTGGTCGAGCAGGTCCGGCACGGTTACGAACAGCACCCGGTCGCCCTGCGCCAGCCGATAGTTGGCAATCGCCGCCGCCAGGTGCGTTTTTCCGCTGCCGTAGTTGCCCTGAAACAGCAGCCACCCCTCCGGCTGGAGCGCGTAGCGGTGCGCGAGGTCGAAGCTGACGCGCAGCGCCGAAAGCTGCTCATCGTTGAGGCCGTGCAGGTTGAGCTGGAAACTCTCGAAGGTTTTGTCCGCCAGCGCGTCCAGGTTGCTGAGCTTGCGCAGCCGCGCAGTCTGGCGCTCGATCAGCGCGTCGCGCTGGCAGACGCAGGCGAACGCTTTGCCGAAGTCGGGATGCTCGACCGGCACGTCTTTGACGACGAAGCCCATCCCGCCGCAGATCGGGCAGACAGGCCCAGGCGCCCGGTGATCAGAAGTCGATGATGTCCGAGAGGGTTCCCCGGACATACCGGTAGCGATCCGCCTGAGTTGGTTGTTGAGTGAGTCCACGGTCTTTCCCCTCGGTCTCCCACCGTTGCAGGATCGCCGCGATATACCGCCAGTTGCGCTTGTTACGCTCAACCGCCAGGCGGAACGCTTCCTCGATCCAGCCCGCCGGGTACTCCTGCTCGGCTGCGCGGAGCTGATCGCTGATCATCGGCGACAGTGGGCCGATGTTCTGCTCATACAGTGCGAAAATGTTGGGTCGCTCGTCCACCAGCGCAATCGGGTAATCGCGGTCGCCCGGCACGAAGCGTCCTGCTTGGACGGCGCGCACGGCGTTGCGCCCGCGCGGCGTGTTGACGAAATAGACATCCTCCGCCTCCTCGACGCCCGGCACCTGGACGTGCAGCAGCGTGCCGCGCTGCACGGCGCGCGCCAGCCCGGCCTCGGCGGCGGACGCGGCGGCGAGAGGGTCGGCATCCAGCCCGCTCAGAAAGCGCTCGTCGCTGAGCAGCTCGCGCCGCGTCAAATAGCGGTATTCGCCTTCCTGCTGCTGGAGCGCCCAGAACAGGTAAAGCGTGATCTTCAGCTCGGCCAGGTCGTCAATTTTCGGTAGCAGGTCGGCGAAGAACTGGGCCGGAACGGCTACTGTTCGCGCTTTACCGGGTGGAAATCCGTCGAAGTGCTCCATGCCGCGCCGCCTCTGAGCCGCCCGCTAGAATCCGGCTAGGTCTACGCCGGTGCGGTTGAGGTTGGAGAACTGGGTGAGTTCCTTGCGGAAATAGAGCGTCACGACGCCGGTCGGCCCGTTGCGGTGCTTGGATACGAGGATATCGGCCTGATTGACCTTCTCGGTGTTTTCGTTGTACGCATCCTCGCGATAGATAAACATCACCACGTCCGCGTCCTGCTCGATCGATCCACTTTCTCTCAGGTCCGAAAGCTGGGGGCGCTTGTCCTGGCGTTGCTCGACCGCGCGTGAAAGCTGCGCGGCAGCCAGCACGGGCACGTTCAATTCGCGCGCGAGCTGCTTGAGCTGGCGCGAGATGAAGCTGATCTCCTGCACGCGGTTCTCGACGCGCCCGCTGCCGGAGTTCATCAACTGCAAATAATCGACCATGATCAGGTCGAGGCCATGCTCGGCGTACAGGCGGCGGCACTTGGTCCGCATCTGGATCGGGGACTGCGCCGGTGTGTCGTCGAGGAAGATGCGCACGTTGCTTAGGTTGCCGGTCGCCTCGACGAACAGTGTCCATTCGCGGTCGTCCAGCTTGCCGAGCCGCAGATTCTGCGTGCTGATCCCCGTCTCGGACGAGACAAGGCGCTGCACGATCTGCTCGTTGCTCATTTCCATGCTGAAGATCGCCACGCGCGCCCGCGCCCGCGCCGCGTTGAGCGCGACGCTCAGCAGCCACGAGGTTTTGCCCATGCCGGGCCGCCCGGCGACGATAATCAGGTCCGACTTTTGCAGCCCGCCCAGCAGCCGGTCGAGATCGACAAAGCCGGAAGGCACGCCCAATGGCTCGCCCCGGTGCTCGTACAGGTGCTCGATCCGGTCGTAGTAGTCGCTGATCGCGATGTTGATCGGCACTAGCTCTTTGCGCAGACGCCGCTCGGTGACGGCGAACAGCGACGCTTCGGAGCGGTCGATCACCTCGTTGATGTCGGCGCTCTCTTCGTGCGCGAGTTGCGCGATCTCGCTGGCGGCGGCCAGCAGACGCCGCCGGATCGCGGCGCGCTCTACGATCCGGCCATAGGCTTCGGCGTAGATCGAGGACGGCGTGTGGTTGATCAGGTAGGTGATGTACGCCGCGCCGCCGATGTCGTCCAGCCGTCCCTGCTGGCGAAGCTCCTCCACGACGGTCACATAGTCGATCTGCTCGTTGCGCTCTTGCAGGCGCAGGATCGCTTCCCACACCCAGCTATTGCGCACGATGAAAAAGTCGTCGGGCTGGAGGAAGGAGGCGACTTCGAAGAGCGAATCGGAGTTGAGCAACACCGAGCCGAGCACCGCTTCCTCGGCCTCGACACTGTGCGGCGCCATCCGATCGGGCGGCAGAACGGTCGATTCCTGCACCTGGATTACCCTTTAGCTGGACTGCGGGCGATCAACGGGCGATCAATGGGTGTTCTACGGGTGATGCGGTAAAAACGGGGCCGCTCAGCAGGAGAAGCCCCGTCACCATCAGCGATGCGGCCGGTGCCGGTTAGTCTTCGTCGTCAGACTCGAGATCGTCCAGGTCGAGCGATTCGACAAAATCCTTAAAAATGCCGAGACCTTCATCACTTTCGGTCTTGCGCGCGGCTTCTTCCGCGTCGACATCCTCGTCGGGGAAGATCGCGGCGCGATCCATCACGGACTCCTCAACGTAGATCGGAACGTCCAGCCGCACCGCCAGCGCGATCGCGTCGCTGGGCCGCGAGTCGATCTCCTGGGTGTGGCCGTTCTGCTCAACGACGATTCTGGCGAAGAAGGTGTCGTTGCGGAGATCGTTGACTACGATGTGGTGCACGCGCCCGCCTAGCTCGGTGATGACCGATTTCAGCAGATCGTGCGTCAATGGGCGCTCGACATCGACCTTTTGGAGCTTCACGGCGATGGCTTCCGCCTCGAAGGGGCCGATGAAGATCGGCAGATAGCGTCCGGTTTTGGCGTCTTTCAGAATCACGACGCGAAGCTGAGACATCAGGCTCACGCGGATGCTATCGATCTGCACTTCAATCATGAAAAGTGTCCTGAACCGTTCAAGGTCTCAATGAACCAGATGTCGCGGCGCCACCCGCGTCGATCTAGGCCGATTATATCATCAAGTCCATCTGGCACCAAAGCGCGCGCCGCGTGGCGAAGGTTATTCTGCCTTGTCCGGCGTCTCTGCTTCCGGCTCCGGCCCGCTGATTTCGTCAGGAAGCGGCAGGGCAGTCGGGTCGAAGGTGCGCGCCGCGTCGTGGCTGATCATGGTGATTTTGCCGTCGATAAAGGCGCCTTCTTCCGTCGCGATCGCGGTCGCGGTGATGTCTCCCCAGACGCGACCCGTTCGCAGAAGCTGCACTTTTTTGCCGCTCACGTTGCCGCGCACGGCCCCGGCGATCGCAACGTTTTTGGCATGAATATCGGCGGTGATTTTCGCCGTCTCGCCGACGAGCACGTTGCCCTCGATCTCAAGCGTGCCTTCGAACGTCCCATCCAGGCGAACATTCGCCTGGCTCTTCAGATCGCCGTACAGCGTCGAGTTGGCGCCAAGCACCGTCTCGAATCCGACCGGTTGCCGGACCGGCGCGACCGGCTGGACCTGGCCGGATGGAGCAGGCCGGCTGCTCTCGCCCGATTCCTCGCGCTCTGGCTTGCGTCCACTGAAGATCGACATGGCTGCACTCTCACGCACACGCCCGCTGCGATTTGCTACCTCGAACTATACTCACCCCGCGCTCAGGCGTCAAAGAACGCCCGGTGGCTGTCCGGCAGCCCAGGCTGAAAGCTTTGGGGCAGTAGCTTGTGGCGATTACCGTTGCGGAAGATCGGCCCCGGCATTGCGCGGCGCTGCCCTGTTGCGGCGCATCTCGCGCAGGCGATACGCGACGAACGCGACCACCAGCACGATTAATACCGCCGCTGTCGCGCGCTCGTACTGGTCCACAATCCCCAGGATGTCTTCCCAGTTCTCGCCCAAGAAGACTCCGGCGTAGCCCAGCACGGCAGACCAGATCGCGGTGCCCATCGTGGTGAACAGCAGGAACTTGCCGAGGCTCATCCGCTCCATCCCGGCGGGAAGGGAGATCAGGCTGCGAATGATGGGGATCAGGCGTCCGACGAAGATGATGATTTCACCGTAGCGGTCGAAGACGCTCAGCGCGCGGTTGAGATCGTCTTCGCTGAGCAGAAAAAACTTGCCCCACCGGCGGATGAAGCGGCGAACCAGGCGCTCGTTCGACCACAATCCGATGTAGTAGATCACCAGCGCGCCGAGCACCGAGCCGAGGGTCCCGGCCAGGACAATGCCCAGGTACGTGAAGTGCCCGTCCACCACCAGGAAGCCGGCGAAGGGCATGACGACCTCGGACGGGATCGGCGGGAAGACGTTCTCCACCAGCATCACAAACGTGATGCCGGGATACCCCAGGGCCGAGATGATCTCTTCAATCAGAATGCGTATCTGGTCGAGGATTTCCGCCATAATGCTCCCTGATCCCGCTGCCGGTTGCGCGCCGGTCCGGTTCTCAATCGCGGGCGGAGTGTACCATAAGTGCCTGGCCCCGCCTAGCCCGGACCCCCGCAACAACCCCTCTTCCTCGATTCCGCGCCGAATCGGTTCATGCTATAATGCGGCCAGCGCGGGCAAGGGTTGAAACGGGGCGGCATGACGAGGACGCTGGTGGTCGCCAACCAGAAAGGCGGCGTTGGCAAATCCACCTCGGTCATGAACCTGGGTGTCGCGCTGGCCGAGATGGGGCAGCGCGTGCTGCTGGTCGATCTCGACCCGCAGGGCGGGCTGACCGCCGCCTTCGGCCTCGACTCCTACCATATCGGGCGCAGCGCCTATTCGCTGTTGCTGTACGAGCACATTTCGCTGGCCCGCGTCGTCCGCCCGGTCCGGCCGCAGATCGCGCTGGTCCCGGCCAGCATCGACCTGGCGGCGGCGGAATTGCAGCTTGTCGGGCAGCCAGACCAGGCGCACCGGCTGCGGCGCGCGCTAGAGCGCAGTCGTATCCCGTTTGATACGGTGCTGATCGACACGCCGCCGGGCCTGGGCGTCTTGACGGCGAACGGACTCGTCGCCGCCGACGAGGTGCTGATCCCGGTCCAGTGCCAGTTCCTGGCGATGCGCGGCGTCCGGGCGCTGCTGGAGACGGTGACGCGCATCAAGGGCGGCCTGAACCCAGGGCTGGCGCTCGGCGGCCTGTTCGGGACGATGTACCGGCCCGGCTCGGCCCACGCGCAGGAAGTGGTCGAGGAGTTGCGGCAGGTGTTTGGGCGCATGATGCTGCGCACCCTGATCTATTTTGACGACGTAGTGCCGGAGGCCCCGGTGGCTGGCCTGTCGATGCTCGAATATCTGCCTGATCATATCGTCGCTGCGGAATACCGGGCGCTGGCCCGAGAGGTGGCTCATGTCTGAGAGCGACAAGCCCAAACGCCGCGCCTCGTTGCAGGGCAAAGGCCGCGCCATCCTGCTCGGCCAGCACGCCGATCTGCCCTCCCAGCTTGAAGATGTTGATCCGCAGCTTGCCGCGCTGCTGGCCGGCGGGCTGCCCTCCGCCTCCGGCGAGTCAGACACGCCGCGCGTCGTGCCGGGCGAATCCCGGCCGCTGTACGAGGCGCCTGGCCCTTCGATCGGCGCGCTTCAGTCGCCAAACGACGTTGACGAGATCCCCGATCTGCCGGAGCCGCGCGAAGGCGGGCTGATGATCGCGCCGCCAATCCTCGAAAGCCTGCCAGAGACGGTGGGCGACCCGTTCCCGCCGCAGTTTCCGCGCGCCGAGTCGCGGTCGCTCTTCCCGCCAACCGCCGTGCCGGATTCCGCGCTGCTGGTGCGGCTGGTGCCGGACGAGGTTGTGATCGAGCTGTGGCAGGAGATCGAGGCGCTGCACAAGCGCCTGATCGAAGTCGTGCGCGGCGACCGCTGCAACACCGATATTCACCAGAAGGAATTGCTGGAAGCGAGCGAGCTGTTGCTCCAGAGCCGCGCCAATTATGACAACGCGCGCGCGATCGTCATGCGGATCAAGGCCGACCTGTCGCGGCAGGAAAAGGTCGAGCAGGACATCGCGCGCTATCGCCCGCCGCTGCTGCGCTACTATCTGGCGTGGGGCGCGGCCTGGGCGCTGGTGATGGCGCTTGGCCCTGCTCTGTTGGAGCGCGCCGGCATTTTTCAGGCGGTGAATGTGCCGGTCGTGTTTTACCCGGTGATGTTCGGCGTGCTCGGCGCGCTGGTATCCGGCTATCTGACGCTCGACCGCCACACGACTCACCTGCGCGACTTCGACCCGCTGCACGTCAGCTGGTACCTGTTCAATCCGCCGCTGGGCGCGGTGATGGGTCTGCTGATGCTTCTGCTGTACGCGATCGTGAATCAGGACGTGTTGCAGCCCGGCGCGGCGGAGCCGATGGAGCAGGCAGTCGTGTGGCTGCTGTGCGCGCTGGCAGGCATGAACCAGCACGCCGTGCTGCGGCACATGTTCCGCTTGCTGGACCGCCTTGCCTCAGGCGGGAAGTAAGCCGCGCCGCCGTAGATGTACCGTCGTAGAGTTGCACAGCTACTGAGGGCAGTCCGGCAAGGTGTACCCTATGCAACTAAGACGCATTCTCCTGGCCTGTTTATGCTTCGCGCTTCCCGTAACAAGCTGCTCCCTATTCCGAGAATTTGAGGTTTCCTATTCCGGTATG
>DAOKYY010000010.1:39443-63058 GCA_035325905.1 Aggregatilineaceae bacterium
TCCCGTAACAAGCTGCTCCCTATTCCGAGAATTTGAGGTTTCCTATTCCGGTATGTTTGAGGGCGAGTTGGCTGGTAACGCTCGCATCGAACCCTGCTATCAGGTATTTGATTATCCGGCGAGATCAGCTATCTGGCTCAGTGACAAAGAGACACCTAGTTATCTTATACTATCCTTCCCGATCACAATGTCTCGTGGCACGTACCAGTTTTCGAATGACTTATCAACTCTGTCGCGCCTACCACAAATTAGTGGTTTGATCTACCCAACTGCATCAGTCCATTACTCATTGATCAGTGACTTTGTCCTCGTCTTTGGCTATGTTACTATCAAGAATTTTCCAGAGAAGCCCGGACAACGCGTACGCGGTGAATTTGAAGCAACCTTGCACGCAAACGATGATCCATCTCAAGTCCTGTCCCTACAAGGCAACTTTGATTTCGAAGCAGATTCAGATCCTCCGTATGATTGCCTGCACAACTAATCGACGAATACGCTGTTGTCCGGCGTCCACGCCGGGACGCAGATCGCCAGGAAGACGAGGTCGGCTGATCCCTCGTTGGCGATGCGATGCGCCGCGCCCGGCGGGATGCACAGGCTGTCGCCCGGCCGGACTGTCCGCCGCGCGCCGTCAATCTCCACCACGCCCGCGCCAGACAGGATGTGATACGTTTCTTCCGCGACCGGGTGATAGTGCCGCAGCGAGGCGCACCCCGGCGGCAGCACGATCTGCGCCAGGCTGTGCGCGCTCGACCCCCCCGCGCTAAGCCCGACCGTCTCGTAAATCGTCTCGCCGTGCGCGGAGCGCGCCGGAGCGACTTCGTCCACGTTGCGCAAATGCATCGTATCCCCCTCTCAGTCGAGCCACGCGTTGATGATCTGGTCGAGCGTGCCGTCCGCTCGCATGTCGTCGAGCGCGCGCTCTACCCCATCGATCAGCCGGTAGTTGGCGTCGCGGATCGCGATCACATACTCGTCCGGCGCGGTTGTTCTGCCGGCCTGAACGAGCGCCGGGTGTTCCTGAAGGTATAGCCGGGCGCTGACCGTATCGACCAGCGCGGCGTCAGCTTCGCCCCGCTCGACGGCGGCCATCGCGCCCTGCGGGAGCGTATGCCGCGCAATGTCGAGCCGGTCCAGCCGCCGCTGCCAGCGCTGCGCGGCCTGGTCGCCGAGCGAAGCGATCTCGACCGCCAGCGTCCTGCCGTCGAGCGCGGTCATGTCCTGAACCGGCGCGTCCCGGCGCGAAACGAGCACCTGCCCGGCGTCGAAATACGGCGCGGTGTAGTGTACCCACCCGGCGTAGAGCGGATCAACGCGCAGCCCGGCCAGGATCAGGTCTACCTCGCCGGTGTACAGCGCGTCGTACAGCCCGTCGTAGCCCATGATCAGGATCGAGGTCTCGACGCCCATCCGCCGCCCCAGCTCGCGCGCGATGTCCGGCTCGATGCCGGCGATGCGCTCCGGCGTCCACGCCGCGAACGGCGGGTAGCTGGGGTCGATGCCGACGTAGAAATCCTTGTTGACCTGCATCCGGTGCCAGGTGAGGTCAACCGGGCCGAGCGGCATACCGGGGCGCGTCAGCGCCCACAGCCCGCCGAGCGCAGCTAGCAGCGCCAGCGTGGCGGCCGTCAGGCGTGGATGCTGCTCAATCCAGCGCCGGGAACGCGCGAGAGGCTTCGGGAGGGCGCGGCTCATGGCGTGTAGGGCGTCTCCCAGCCACGCGCGTAACCCTGGATCGCCTCGTAGACCGGCTTGCGCATGAAGTCGGACGACACCAGCGCGAAGTACGCGTCGCGCCGGTTGGCCTGGTCGGCCGGAATGCGGAAGTTCCACAAACATAGCGCCTCGACCCAGGGCCAGGCGGCGGCCTGCTCGAACGCGGCCAGCGTGTAGGCGATGCGCTGGCCGGGCCGCACGCCGTTGGCCCAGCGCGGATCGTCGCTCCAGCCGCTTTCGGTGATCACGATCGGCGTGTCGCCGTCGCCATGCCGCTCCATGATCACGCGCAGCAGCTCCACGCGGCGGAAGTTGATCGCGCCGGGGTCCGGTGGGGCGTCGGGCGGCGCGGTGAAGCCGTAAGTGTGCACGGCGAGCGCGTCGAAGGAAGCGGCGGCTCCGGCGGCGTAGAGCCGCTCCAGAAACACCAGGTCGCTCATGGCGAAGCCACTCGACTCCGGCTCCAGCGTCGGCGCGAGCGCGCCCCCCAGCACGCGCACCTCCGGGTTAGCGGCGTGCGCCGCCGCGTATGACAGGCGCAGCAGATCGGCGTAGGCTTCCGGGTCCGGCGGGCGGCTGCCCCACTCGAAGGCGAGATTCGGCTCGTTCCAGATGATAATGTCGTGCACCCGGCCCCGGTAGCGCGCCGCGAACGCGCCGACGAACGCGGCGAACTCGTCGAAACGGTCGTAGGGCAGATAGGTCAGCGACGTAACTTTCTCGTCGGCGGGCGGGCGCGCCCAGACCGGGACCAGCCCCAGCCGCGCGATCACGCGCAATCCCTGGTTTTCGGCGTGCCGGAGGATGCGGTCGGGGTGGCTCCAGTCGTAACGGCCCGGACCGCGATCGACGTAGGGCCACGGGAAATATTCGACGATCGCCGGCGCGCCCATCTCGCGGACCAGCGCCAGGGTCCGCTGCACTTTCCACTCCTCAACCTCGTCGGTCAGACGGGTGTGCACGCAGATTTTCGGGTGGAGTGTTTCGACCGTTTGGGGCGGGCCAAGCGACAGTCGCGGTGGCGCGGGGACGAGGGCGAGCAAGACAAAGGCGAGCACTCCCAGCCGCGCCAGCAGCGGAACGGATCGTAGCGCGGCGCGGCGCAGACGGCGCGCGGAGGGGATGCGGCTCAGGGTCATGGCACACAAAAGCGCATGGCTCTCGGTGAACGCGGATCGCGCCAGTCGCGCCCGCGCCGGTCCAGCCATGCGCGCTCATGCTGCGCCCGATGACTTGGCTACTTCTTGCCGCCCGCGCCCAGGTCAGTCACCTGGCGCACGATAGCCAGCAGCGCGACCGCCAGGCGCAAGGCATCCATGGTGTTGATCTTGCCCGCGTCGATAGCCTGGTTTTCTTCGGCGGCGCGCCAGTAGAGCCGGGCGGCGAGCAGGCCGATCAGCAGCCCAAGCGCCCCGCCGATGATCAGGGTCTTGGTCCGCGAGTCTACACTTGGCAGGCTTGGGAGCTTGTCTGTCATAGACGCAGCCCCTCGCGGACGGAATCGCGCAGGCGCTCAATCGTGCTCTTGCGGTTCTCACGCATGGATTGCGCGGCGTAGTACGCGACGATCAGGCCGATCAGCACGGCGATGATCGCGCCAAAGGCGTATGCCCAGACCTGGGCTTCCTGATCCTCAAACATTTCCAGCAGGTTGTCGACCTGTTCCTCTACACCGCTGCGCTGCGAGGAGGTGTTGCGCGGTTGCGTGCCCTGAGCTTCACTCATGAGATTTGTCCTTTCCTGCTTCCAGAGCCGAACGCTGCCACCCGAGCAGCGTGTATTCCCAGCGAGCGAGCCGCGCGTTGAACCCGATCAGCGGGCGCGCCAGCCGGGGGAGAGTGCGATGCGCGCGGGCTGCGACGCGCTCGGTGAAGCGGCGCGCGGCGCGGATGGGCGCGCGGGCGCGCGCATAGAGTTGTCCCGCGCCGATTGCCAGCGCCGCCGCCAGCACGTATGGAAGCACGCAAAGCAGCACGAGCGGCAGCAGCACGAACGCGGTCCCTAAAATACCCATGATCACGCTGACTTGCTCGAAAACCAGCGCGTCGGTCGCCACGCCGGCGATCAGCAGCAGGGGGCCGATCACCAGGGCCGCGCCTGCCGCCACGACCGGGGCGACGATCTTCCAGCGCACATCGCGCCGGTGCTTATGTATCGGGGTGCGCGCGTCCGTTGTCGTGCTCATAAACCCTCCCTTACCGATTTTAACATGGAAGCGGTGAACCACCAATCGGGTTCACCGCTTCGCGCCAGAACGGCCGTATCGTGAGAAAGAAGCGGGCTGGCGCGCTATCCGCTGACGGCTACGCGGAAGTAGTATGTCACTTGCTGCGCGTCCCAGGTGACGGTGACGGCCAGGATGTAAGGCCCCGGCTCCGGCAAGACCGTAAAGAGAATCGTGTTGTCGCCAGGGCGGTCTTCGGGCTGTCCGGTTTTGACGCCGGTATCGGTCAGATATTCGATATGCACGCTCGACGGGCGGCCACCGGCGATCAGAAGCTGAGCCGCCGCGCCGCGCATCAGCGCCAGCCGCCGCCGCTCGGCGGTGCCAGTCGGCTCCTGAACGCACGCGCTCAGCGCCCCGGTATTGTCTGGCTGGCAAAACTGGTACCCAAGCGGCTCGTAGGCGCGGCCCGCATAGGCGAGGCTCAACAGCGGCGCGCCGCTCGGATAGGCCGTCGGGGGGGCGACCGGAGTAGGCGTCGGCGTCGGCTCGACCGGAACTGGAGTCGCGGTAGGGGATATGGTGGGCGAGGGCGTTGGCGTTGGCACCGTGACCGGCAACAGAATCAGGTTGAGCACCGGCAGCGAGTAGGCGTCCGCGCCGCTCAGCTCGATCTCCTGCGTCGAGTAGCCCGCTGCGCTGATCGTCAGCCCAACGGTGTCGTCTTCGTATAACTCGGCCGGCTCGAAGGTGAAGCGTCCCGTGTCGTCGGTCGTGGTCTGGACCGTCCGATCGCGGCTTGGATCGCTGGCGGAGCGGTGCGTGAATGTGACAGTGGCGTTCGCCAGCGGCACGGTCGCTTGATCCCGCACGACGCGCACGTTGCCCAGCAACGATACGCTGCCCAGGCTGCCCTCTGGAGTCGGGGATATGGCCGGTTCCTGGGTTGGCTCCTGAGTCGGCTCGGCGGTCGGCTCCGGCGTGCTTTCCTCAGTGGCTACCTCAGTTACGGCTGGCTCCGAAGTCGGCGTCGGCGCTTCCTCGGTCAGGGCCTCAGGCTCCCCGGCAGTCGGCTCGACCGTTGCCTCCTCGGTGGGTGTTTCGGTTGGCTCCTCAGTAGGGAGCGCCGGTTCCTCAGTCACGGTTTCGGTCGCCGCTGCAGTCGCTTCTTCGGTGGCTGGCTCAGTTGCCTGCTCGGTAGCCTGCGCGATCGCTGCTACTGCCTCGGTTTCCGCTGGTTCGACCTCGGCGGTCTCGGCAAGCGCCTCGGTCGCGATCTCCTGCGGGGTCAAAGTCGGCGCGGCGGTCGGCGAGGGCAGCGGCACAGGCGTCTCGCTTGGCGCGGCGGTCGGCTCCTCGGTTGGCGCTTCAGTAGGCTCCTCCGTGGCGACTTCCACCGGCTCCTCGGTCGCCGCTTCGGTGGCCGCTGCCGCGCCAGCTTCGACAGGCGTCTCGGTCGGTGCGGCGGCGACGGCCACCGCCTGCACGTCCAGGCCAAAGACATACGAGACGTAGGCTTCGCTGCCGCTCACCTCGGCGTACTGCACGTCAATCTGCACGCGATACTGCCCCGGCTCGGTGGGGCTGGTGAACGTCGCGCCTGTCGAGCTAGCAGCCAGATGGGTCTGGCCGCCGGGGCCATCCAGCAGCGTGACCGTGATCGCCTGCGGGTCCTGTTCAGTCTCTCCCACGTCAAAGGAAATCGGCTCGCCCGGCGCCACTGGCGCCAGCCGCGCAGGCTGGGCGCGCGCCGCCAGGTTCACGTCGCAGGCGACGTTCTCGTCAGTCTGCGGCCAGCAGTAGCTGTAAACGGGTTCGGTGTAGGTCGCGTCGCCGACCTTGAGCCGGACTTGCGGCCCGGTGTCGATCCTGGCTTCTCGCTCGCCGCAGGCGCTGATACCCAGGGCCAGGACGGCGACCAGGACCAGCCACCGCGCAAACCACCTGATCGCAGACTGCTCTCGTCTCATCGTGTTTCCCCCGTTTGGTGGAGTGATTCGCCGTTCGACCCGCGTCCAGTCGGGTACCAGGCTGGGTTCTGGAAAGGAGCCAGCGCCAGCCGCACAATTGTCTCGTAGGCGCTCTGGCGCGTCTCAAGATCGTTGGTGAGGATGCCGATCGCGCCGTTGCGCCGCTTGGTGCCCTCTTGCTGAACCAGACGATCCATCGCCGCGCCCAGCTCGTCACCCTGCCGCACGCGCACGGCGACCGCCTCAGGCAGCAGCGCGCACGAATTGCCGCCCACGCCCAGCCGCCCATCGCGCCCCAGCAAGACGCACCACGCTGTCGTCAGCAGCCCGAACTCGCTGTCTTGCACGCCGCCTTCTAACCCGACGCCTAAATCGGCCTGAGCGGCGTCCAGCGCGCCGCGCGCCCGGTTGAGCGCCCCGGTGCGCGCTTCGACATCGCCCCATGGCTGGGCCGAGACGCCCGACGGCGCGTCGAGGCAGACGAACTCCGCGTCGGGATACAGGCGCGACAAAACGGCGCGGCTTGCGCTACACTTAACCGGGTTGGTCGATCCGATGGCGATGCGCATCGCAGTGGCTTTCTCGTGCACCTGATCGCATTGTAGCATCACAATTTTATATTGACTAATTGACCTTTGGACCATGTTTTGACGATGAATTGAGCGAGAATTGACCGGCGGAAAAGGGAGAGGGCACGGCGGATGTATTTTGACGCGGTGACGATCCGCGCGCTGGTGAGCGAGCTGGACGCACGGCTCGGCGGCGGGCGCATCCAGGACTCCGTTCAGATCGACGCGGCGAGCTTCGGCCTGGAAGTCTACGCCAACCGCGAGCGCCATTACCTGCTGCTCAGCGCCGACCAGCAGTACCCGCGCGCGCTGCTCGTGGAGGAAAAGCTGCGGCGCGGCGTGCAGAAACCGTCGCCGCTGGGGCTGCTGCTGCGCCGCTACGCGGAAGGCGCGCGCATCGACGCGGTGCGGCAGCCGCCGTGGGAGCGCCTGATCGTCTTCGCCATCGACGGCCCGGAAGGCGTCTTTGAGCTGATCGTCGAGCCGATGGAGCGCCGCGCCAATCTGCTGCTCGTGCGCGACGATGGCATCATCGCGGACTGTGTGCGCCGCGTTGGGCCGGACGAGAACCGCGTGCGCGTCAGCCTGCCCGGCCACCGCTACGCGCCGCCGCCCCCGCAGAAGCTCAAGCGCGCGCCCTCCATGCTGACGCTGGCGTTGCTCGGCGATCTGCTCGACCGCGCGCCGGGCGAGCAAGCGCGCCAGGTGCTGACCCAGCACGTGCTGGGGTTCAGCCCGCTGGTGGCGAAAGAGGTCGTCTACCGGGCGACCGGCGAGACCCACACTCGCGCGGCGGATACCAGCCCGCGCGCGCTGCTGGCGGCGATCGAGAACCTGTTCGGCGCGCTGGAGCGGGGTGAGTACCAGCCGGGCGTGGTGCGCGACGAAGATACGGTCACGGCATACGCGGTTTATGAGATCACCCATTTGCCGGGCTGGGAGCCGCGTGCGACCGTCAGCGAGGCGCTGGAGCAGTTCTACGGGCCGCTGACCGGCGAGGACGCCTACGACGCCGCCAAGCGCCCGATCGCCGCCGCGCTGGCTGAGGCGCGCGAGCGCGTGCAGAAGAAGCTCGACGCGCTCGACCGCTCGCTGGCGGACGAAGCCGCGCTGGAACAGCTACGCCAGAGCGGGGAACTGTTGCTCGCGTACCAGCACACGCTGGCGCCGGGGCAGACCGAGTTCAAAGCGCAATACGAGATCGACGGGCCGGAGCTGGCAATCGCGCTCGACCCTTCGCTGACGCCGGTCGAGAACGCCAAGCAGTATTTCGAGAAATACGAGCGGGCCAAGCGCTCGCGCGCCTCCGTGCCGGTGTTGATCGACGCCGCGCGCCAGGAGATCGCCTATCTTGACCAGTTGGCGACCGATCTCACCCTGGCGAGCAATTGGCCGGAGATCGGCGAGGTGCAGGCGGCGCTCCAGGCCAACGGTTATTGGCGTGGGCCGGCGATTGGGCGTCCGGGGGGCGGGCAGTCTGCTCCGCTAAAGGTCACGACCGGTGACGGCTGGGTGATTTGGGTGGGGCGCAACGCGCGCCAGAACGATCAGGTCACGTTCGACAAAGGCGGCCCGGCGGACCTGTGGCTCCACGCGCGCAGCGTGCCCGGCGCGCATGTCATTATCAAGTCTGCCGGGCGGGATGTGCCTGCGCACGTGCTGGAGCGCGCCGCCGCGCTCGCCGCGTACTACAGCAGCGCGCGCACCGAGCGCCGCGTGACCGTCGACGCGACGCTGCGCAAGCATGTTCACAAGATCAAGGGCGGCAAGCCGGGCATGGTAACGTATCGCAACGAATCCACGATCGACGTGGAGCCGCGCATGGAGTAAGCGACTCAGTCCTCGATCACGATCTCGTCCAGCCCTTCTTCCGGCTCCGGGTAGCGCATGTCGAGCCGTTCAAGCGTTTCGACCAGAGTTTGCGCGATGACGAGGTTCCGGTACCACTTGCGATCGGCCGGGATGATATGCCACGGCGCCCAGGGCGTGTTGCAGCGCGTCAGGGCGCCCTCGTAGGCGCGCATATAGTCGTCCCATTGCTCGCGCACGACCAGGTCCCCCTTCGAGAACTTCCACCGCTTATCGGGTTCCTCCAGCCGCGCCAGGAATCGCTCTTTTTGCTCTTGTTTGGAAATGTGCAGGAAAAATTTGAGGATTACCACGCCGCTATCGGCGAGGAGCCGCTCGAAGGCGTTGATATGGTCGTAGCGGGCTTCCCAGACGTTTTCCGGCGCGAGCTTGGCGACGCGCACCACCAGCACATCTTCGTAATGCGAGCGGTTGAAAATCCCGATCATCCCTTTGCCGGGCACGTGTGGGTGAATCCGCCATAAGAAATCGTGATCTAGCTCATCCGGCGTGGGGGCCTTGAAGCTGGTGACGCGGACGCCCTGCGGATTCACGCCGCGCATCACATGGCGGATGGTCCCGTCCTTGCCGCCGGCGTCCATCGCCTGGAGGACGATCAGCAGCGCGTGGCGGTGCTCGGCGTAGAGAACATTCTGAAGCTCGCGCAGCCGCTTGCGTAGCGCGGCCAGTTCTTCCTCCGTTTCTTCCTTGTCGCGATACCGCCCGCGATAGGCCGGATCATAGTCCTTCAGGCAGACTTCGTCGCCGGTTTGGGGGCGGATCGGCTGGGTCTTTGCCATGCAGGATACTCCTTGTGCGGGCAGCTAGGCGTCTGGAACCAGGGTGCGGTAGACCTCCAGCAGGCGCGGGACAATCACTGACCACTCATACTGCCGGGCGACCAGCTCTGCCCCGGCCCGACCAAGCGCGCAGCGTTGATCCGGGTCGCGCAGCAGCGCGACGACCTGGCGCGCGAACTCGGCGGCGCTGTCGGCCAGGCGCAGCGCGATTCCGTCCTGCGCGTCCAGCCCTTGCGCGCCGAGCGTGGTCGACACCACGGCGCGGCCCGCCGCCATCGCCTGGAGGATTTTCAGGCGTGTGCCGCTTCCCATGCGCAGCGGCACGACGAAGACCGCTGCCGCGTGCAGAAACGGGTTCACGTCCGGCACCCAGCCAGTGATCTGCACGCCGTCGCGCTCACGCAGCGGCTGGAGGCGCGCGTGGGGCTGGCTGCCGACGATAAAGAACGTCGCGCCGGGCACGGCCTCACGGATTTTGGGCAGCACTTCATCGGCGAACCACAACGCGGCGTCCACATTGGGCCGGTAGCTCATCGAGCCGGTGAAGACCAGCGCCGCAGGTCCGAGGTCGAGGCTGGCGTCGCTCCGGGCGTAGGGCGCCGTGTCGATCCCGTTGGGCACGACCGCCACCGGACGGCCCGGCGCCAGGCGGCGAAAGGCCGCCGCGTCCGCCTCGGAGACCGCGATAATGTAGTCGACCGTGTGGCACACCTCACGCTCAAAGCGCACCAGCCGCCGCCACTGGATCAGCGAGTAGACCGCGCCGGGCAGACGTTTGGGAGCGCGCCGCTCCGCCAGGTAAATCGATCGCTGCAAGTCGAACTCGGCGTTGAACGAGTCGTAGATCACCTTCGCGTGCGGCTGGCGGGCCTTGATTACCGGCAGGTAGGTCGCCATTTCGAGGCTTTCGATCTGGATCAGATCATAAGCTTCGGCGGCCAGCAAGGCTTCAAGTCGCGCCGTGTAATCTGCGGAATAGAAACGCCGCTGCATGTCTGGCTGCGTGCTCAGCAGCAGATCGCGCAGGCGATCGGCGGCGCGCCGCGCGGGCGGCGGAACGAATTCCGCGCGTGCGCAGTAGGCGGACAGCGCCGGGCGCGCCACCTCGGCTGCGACGGACTCCGCGAAGGTGAGCAGGTGCAGGCGATGCCCGGCAGCGTGCGCGCCGCGCATCAACCCGCTGGTGCGCAGCGATCCCCCGGCGTGGGCCGGCTCAGGAGGCTGCGCGGTCAGGAAGAGAATTCGCATAGTCAGTCAGAATCGTAGCGTGTGCCCAGATCAACGTCGGCGCTGGGCGCTCTTGCCAGATTATAACGCCGCCACGCGCCGATACGTCTCCAGAACCGTCGCCGCCGTGCGCCGCCAGGTGAACTCCGCTGCGCGCTTCAGCCCGCGCGCGCGAAGCTCGTCGCGCAGCGCGTCGTCGGACAGCAGACGGCGGAGCGCATCCGCCAGCGCCTCTGGGTCGCCGGGATCGACCAGCAGCCCCGCGTCGCCGACCACTTCGGGCAGGGAGCCTCGGTCCGAGACGACGGGCGGCGTCCCGCAGGCCATCGCTTCCAGTGCGGTCAGACCGAAGCCTTCGTAGTGCGACGGAAGCGCCAGCAGCCGCGCCCCACTATAGAGCGCGGGGAGATCGGCACGCGGCGCGTCCGTGATCCAGCGCAGGTGCGGTTCCAATGCGTGCTGCTTCACTGCCGCGCCGATGTCGTCCATCAGCCAGCCACGCCGCCCGACCAGCGCCAGCGGCGGCGCATCCGGCAGATCGGCGCGCAGCCGGGCATACGCCGCGAACAGCCCCGGCAGATTCTTGCGCGGCTCGAAGGTTCCCACGAATAGCAGATACGCCTCTGGCAGTTTGTAGCGAGCGCGCATCGCCGCCAGCGCGTCCTCGCCTGCCGGGCGGAACTCGTCGTCCACGCCAAGCGCGTGCGTCACGATCTTCTCTGAGGGCACGCCCAGCAAAGTCACCAGATCGGCGCGTGTCGACTCGGACGGGACCAGGATGCACGTCGCCCGCCGGGTCGAGCGCGTGATCTGGTCGTTGTAGTAGCGGCGGCTGGCGGCCGTCATGTATTGTGGAAAGTGCAGGTAATGCACGTCATGCACGGTGATGATCTCATGGCGGGCGGCGCGCTGTGGCAGAATCCCTTCCGGCGTGTGATACAGGTCGAACCGGTGAGGCAGCAGCTCCGCCGTCAGCAGCCAGCGCTCCAGCCGGTGATGGCTCGGCGTGAGCGTCGAGACACGGTGGAAATTCGGCCCAGGCGTGAGCGTTTCCGGGTCGCGGACGTGGTGCACGACGGTATAGTGCGTTTCGGCGTCGCGCTCGGCCAGCGCACAGACGAGGTGGCGCGTGTATTCCGCGATACCACCGGGGCGGTAATATTTCAGCCGTGCGTCGATAGCTGCTCGCATGCGGCTTAGTATAGCGGCGCGCGTTGCCCCGGCAAGGCCAATTTTCGCCCGGCGGCGTGGCAGGACGCGGTGTAAACGCTTTGCCGGTCGAAGACTGTGTTATAATGCGCAGCCAGAAATACACGATAAGTGGTAGGAGGTCGCGATGGACCTGGCACAAGCAGCCCGAATGATTGAATGGTTGGACGAGGAGCGTCGTCGCGACCGGGGAAATGTTGCCTTACTCGAGGAGCGCATCGCGCAGCAGTCCGATCTGATCGAGCAGCTTCTGCGGCGGATCGACGGCCTGGAGAGCGAGCAGTCGACCATGCGCAACACGTTTCTGCCGAGCGGTCGCGACTCGGAGCTATCCGAACAGTTGCGCGTCGAATTTCAGCAGATGATCGAGAGCACCGAAAGCAAGCGTCTGATGGCCGAGCGGGAAGCCGAGCGCCGCGCCGACATCGCACGCGAGAGCGTGACGCGCATGGTGCGCGAAGTCGAAGACCGCGTCGATAAGATCGACCGCGCTATCGAGGAGCTACCGGCGGCCCGCGTCGAGCGCGATCGCGTCGCGTCCGCGCTGGCGGCGGTGCAGCAGCGCGTCGAAGACCTGGCGAAGAAGTTCGAGGAGCCGGAGCGTCGCTTGCTGTTCCTCGAAGAACAGCGCCGCCAGGACTCGCGCCGGATTTCCGACGTGCAATCCGAGTTGCCTGAATTGCAGAAGCAGCTTGACGCGACCCGGCCCAAGCTCGACTCACTGGAGGCGATGGTTCTGCGCAGCGAGAAGCGTGTGCTGGAGCTTCAGGCCGCCGAGCGCGACCGCCGCGAGGAAATGCAGCAGTTCACTGACCAGCAGACGTTGCTGCTTCAGCAGCGCGACCAGCAGGTGGCGGAACTGACCAAGAGCTTCGGCGCGTATGACGAAGACATGAAACGCTACATGGAGCGTTTCGAGTCGTGGACGGAGACGTATCGCCAGATGCGCAAGATCGTGGAAGACTTCGAGCGCATCGGCGAGCGCCTGGGCCGGCGCATCAACGAAGTGGCCGAGATGCAGCGGCTCTCCGAAGAGCGGTTCCGCCAGGAGTGGAACGACTGGGTGGCCGACGACCAGAAACGCTGGAAGCAGTTCACCGTCACCAACGACGAAGCGTGGCGCAACGAGAACAAGCAGCTTGATCAGCTGCGCCAGCGCATGGAGCAGGTGGCGAGCCTCTACGAGCCGATCAAGGATAGCGTCGAGCGGATGTGGCAGCTTGAGCGCGCACGCGCCGAATTGTACCGCGATCGCTACCAATCGCTGCTGCACGAGTACGACCACATCGACCACGGCCAGCCGTCGAGCAACGGCCGGGAATAGCCTGCCCAATCATCTTTTCGCCATAAGCAAACGCGCCGGGTTTTACCCGGCGTTTTGCTGCCTGCCAGCGCCCCATACCAGCTTGGCATATAATGAGGGTGCAGCCATCTGCGCGCCGCGCGCAGTCTGGCGCGACTCTCTTGAAAAGATAGTTCACGGAGATTGCTATGATTGAAAAGTCCGTTACGAAAGAAGATTTGCTGGCGCGGGCAGAAAAACCCGCCGCCGAGGCGATGCGCCTGCATGCGTTTTACCACGGCAAAACGCAAACGGCGCTGCGCTGCCGCGTGCGGGATCTGGACGACTTCGCGATCTGGTACACACCCGGCGTCGCCGCGCCTTGCCGCGCGATCGCCAATAACCCGGAGCTGGTCTATGACTTCACCAGCAAGTGGAACACCGTCGCCGTGATCTCGGATGGCACGCGCGTGCTGGGCCTGGGCGACATCGGCCCCAAGGCCGGGCTTCCGGTGATGGAAGGCAAGGCGCTGCTCTACAAGTTCCTCGGCGGGGTCGACGCCGTGCCGATCATGCTCGACACGAAAGACCCCGACAAAATCATCGAAACCGTGCTGATGCTTCAGCCTTCGTTCGGCGGCGTCAACCTCGAAGACATCGCTCAGCCAAAGTGCTTTCGCATCCTCGACACGCTGCGCGAGCAGGCCGAGATCCCGATCTGGCACGATGACCAGCAGGGAACGGCCAGCGTGGTCCTGGCCGGGCTGATTAACGCCGCCAAGATCGTTGGCAAGGCGCTCAGCCAGATGCGGATCGTCTTCTTTGGCGCGGGGGCGTCGAACGTCGCGTGCGCGCGGCTGATCTTCCGCTACGGCGCTGATCCGTCCAACTGCCTGATGGTGGACAGCCGGGGCATCCTCGGCAAGCACCGGCGCGACTTGTTCCTGCGCCGCGCCGAGTACGTGCAGAAATGGCATATGGCGCAACTCACCAATGGCGAAGAGATCGAAGGAGATGTCGAGCTGGCGCTGCGCGGCGCCGACGCGGTCATCGCGCTGTCGCAGCCGGGGCCGGACACGCTGAAGCCGGAGTGGATCCGAGCCATGGCGCAAGACGCGATCGTATTCGCAGCCGCGAACCCGATCCCGGAAATCTGGCCCTGGGACGCGCGCGAGGCGGGCGCAGCGGTGGTCGCGACCGGGCGCTCGGACTTCCCGAACCAGGTCAACAACTCGCTGGGGTTTCCGGGCATCTTCCGGGGCACGCTCGACGTGCGCGCCAGCACGATCACCGACGAGATGGCAATCGCGGCGGCAGAGTCGCTGGCGCAGATGGCCGACGAAAAGGGGTTATCTCCCGACTACATCCTGCCGACAATGGACGAGTGGGACGTGTTCCCGCGCGAGGCGGCGGCGGTCGCGATGAAGGCCCAGGAGCAGGGCGTCGCGCGGCGGGCGACGACCTACGAGGAGGAGTACGAGCGCGCGCAGACGATCATCCGCGCTGCGCGCGAGATGACGCGGGCGCTGATGGACGACGGGTTCATCCCTGCCGCGCCGGAACCGGAGGAAGCCGCGAAGGAGGGCAACGGCCATGCATGAGCTGATCATCATCGGGGGTGGACCGGCCGGGCTGGCCGCGGCGGCTTTCGCGGTTCGCAAACGCATGGACGCGCTCTTTATCTCGCCAGGGCTGGGCGGCAGGACGCGTCGCCGCCTGCTGCTGCCCTGGGTTGACGATTACCAGGTGATTGTTGGCGAGGAAACGATCCACCGGTTCCGCTCGCAGCTGGACTATCTGGAGTTCATGCGCGTGCGCGCCCACGCGCAGCGCATCGAGCCGATCAAGGATGGGTACCGTGTGACTGTCAGCGACCGGCACACCTACGAGACGCGCACGCTGATCATCGCCACCGGCTCGCACGGGGAGCGGCTGAACGTCCCCGGCGAGGACGAGCTGGAGATGAAGGGGTTGTGCTACAGCGCGATGACCTACGGGCCGCTGATGGTCGATCGCAGCGTGGTCGTGGTGGGATCGGAGCTTCTGGCGTTGCGCGCCGTCGCCGAGCTGAGCCGCATCGCGCGCGAGGTGACGCTGCTGGCCGAGTCCGACGGCGATCTCGACACCGGCGCGGGGCGAGTCATTCTCAGCGCGCCGAACGTGGTCGTCCGGCGGGGCTGCCGCGTCGTCGCGGTCAAGGGGGTCAGCTACGCGGACACGGTCGTCATCGAGTGCGACGGTAAGCAAGACACGATCGCCGCCGACTCGATCTTCGTGGAAAAGCAGCTTATCCCGAATACCGGGCTGGTCAAGGGACTGGTTGACCTTGATCCATGCGGGTTTATCAAGGTGGACTCGCGCAACCGCACCAACCGCCCGGGCCTGTTCGCGGCGGGTGACTGCACCGACGCCAGCGCGTTCCAGGTGTTGATGGGCCTCGGCGACGGCGAAAAAGCGGCGCTGAGCGCCTTCGACTACGTCTTGGGGCTGCCCGTGGCGGTTGCGCCGTGCGAGAACTAGCGTCAGGGCGCTGAGTCAGCAGACAGCGGGGCCAACACGGCCCCGCTGGTTTTTAAGCAGGCGCCGGCTCGCGGCGGATGTGCGCGCCGAGGCTGCGCATTTTCTCCTCGACCCGCTCGTAGCCGCGATCGATCTGGCCGATGTTGCGGATGATCGTCGTGCCGCGCGCGCACAGCGCCGCCAGCAGCAGCGCCATCCCGGCGCGAATGTCCGGACTGCTGATGGCGGGCACGCCGCGCAGCACGGTCGGGCCGTGCACGACCGCCCGGTGCGGGTCGCACAGAAAGATGCGCGCGCCCATCGCGCTGAGTTTGTCGGTGAAGAAGAAGCGGCTGTTATACATCCATTCGTGAAACAGCACGGTCCCCGCCGATTGCGTCGCGACCGTAAGCGCGATGCTCATCAGGTCGGACGGGAACGCGGGCCAGGGCTGGGCCTTGATCGACGGAATCTGATTGCCCAGATCGCGCTCGATCGTCAGCGCTTGCCCGCGTGGCACCAGGATGTCGGACCCTTCGACTTCCCACGCGACGCCGAGCTTGCGAAACACCAGCGCGGGCATGTCGAGATACTGCGGATCGGCCTGGCGGATGCGGATCTCGCCGCCGGTGACGACCGCCGCCCCGATAAAGCTGACGACTTCCAGGTAATCGGCCTCGACGCGGAACTCGCCGCCCCGCAGCCGCTCGACGCCTTCAATCGTCAGGCAGTTGGTCCCGATGCCCGTGATCCGCGCGCCCATGCCGTTCAGCATGTGGCACAGGTTCTGCACGTGCGGCTCCGACGCGACATTGCGCAGCACGGTCGTGTCGCGCGCCAGGACCGCCGCCATCACCGCGTTCTCGGTGGCCGTGACGCTCGCTTCGTCCAGCAGGATATCCGCGCCGCGCAGGCCGCTGGTGGTCATCACGAAACGGCCGTCAAACTCGACGGTAGTTCCGAGCCGCTCCAGGGCGAGGATATGGGTGTCGAGCCGGCGGCGCCCGATCACGTCGCCGCCGGGAGGCGCGAACTCGACGTGGCCGGTGCGGGCCAGCATCGGACCGGCGAACACGATCGAGGCGCGGGTGCGCACGCACATCTCCGGGTCTAGCTCATGCGTGACGATCTCGCGGGCGTGAACCCGCACGCGGTGATCGCCCAGCAGCTCCACCTCGCAGCCAAGCCGCCGCAGCAGCTCCAGCGTGACGCGCACGTCGGCGATGTCCGGCACGTTGGTCAGGACAACTGGCTCGTCGGTCAGCAGGCACGCCGGGAGCATCTTCAGGGCGGCATTCTTGTTCCCGCTGACGGTGACTTCGCCGTGCAGGCGGTGGTTGCCCTCGATTACGAACTGCTCGCGCATCGTTTTCTCCCTGCTGTGGGTTTCACAGTTCCAGGCTCAGCTCGACCGGGTCGCCGGTCCGCACGCCGAGCCGGGCGGCGGCGCTGCCCTGGTTCACGCCCAGCTCGAGCTGGCCGGAGCTGCCGACCAGCGCGAGCAGCGTTCCCGGCTCAGCCGCGCCGTAGGTGGGCCATATCCCGCTGACGGTCGCCTCCCCCACGCGGACGCTGGCCGCAGCGGCGTCGAAAGTGATCGCTTCGCCGGGTGCGTCGCCAAACTCCGGGGTGAGCGCCAGCGTCTCGCCGTCCCAGGCCAGGTACCCGATGCTGGTGATCACGTTGCCGAAGTGGTCAATGTGAAGGACCTCGCCCCGAATTATGTCCGGCGCGATTTCCAGGCGCGGCGCGTCGAGCTTGATCAACTCCGGCACGGCGGGACCCAGCTCGTTGATCGGCACACCGGCCGCGAGATGGGCCGCCGCCGGAGCGAAAATGTCGCGCCCGTGAAAGGTCCGGCTGACGCCGGGCAGGCCGTAGCGCGGCTCGGCGATCTCGACCGCGTGGCGCACCTCGACACGCGGCAGCACGTAGCTGAGCACACCGTTATTCGGCGCGACGTAGATTCCGTGCGCGGTCTCGACCGCGACCGGCTGGCGCGCCGTTCCCACGCCCGGATCGACGACGATCAGGAAGATGGTGTGCGGCGGGAAGTGCCGGAAGGCAGTGGACAGGACATACGCGCCGGCGCGCACGTCCTGCGGCGTGATATGGTGCGTAAGGTCCACCAGCCGCGCGGAAGGGCAGATCGACAGCATGACGCCCTTCATCGTGCCGACATAGGCGTCCGCCAGCCCGAAATCGGTCAAAAGAGCAATCAGGGGAGCGTGATGAGTCATGGCCCAGATTGTACCCGCTGCGCCGCGCCCGGCAAGCGAAGACTAACGCGGGAAAACGTTGTCTGAACGGCCATCGTGAGGTATAATTCGACCTCGAAAACTGGCCGGAATCGCGGGCATGTTTTATAATCTGAGGGTCGAACATGCGTTCCGTTTTTGCCGCGAGCAGGGCGGTGGAGTCGGGATCAGCAACCGTGTGGCGACCTATTCACCCTCTCAAAAATCTGTAGTTTGTTCGCGCAGGCACGTGACAACAACTGACGAGTTATCACTCACTTCGTAAAGCGCCCGGTGGGGCGTTGCCGGGGCGCGACCTGCCGTGAGGCAGGCCGCGAGCGGCGGGCGAAAAAAGGGAACCGCGCGGGAGGAAGCAGTGGCGGAACAATTTAGCCGGCAAACGGAAGAAAGTATTCGCGTACTGGAAGGGCTGGAGGCGGTGCGCCTGCGGCCCGGCATGTATGTTGGGGGCACCGACCTTCGGGCGCTGCACCATCTGGTTTACGAAGTGGTGGACAACGCGATCGACGAGGCGCTCGCCGGTCGTTGCGACCATATCCGTGTCACGTTGCACCGCGACGGCTCCGTGTCGGTGGTGGACAACGGTGGCGGTATCCCCGTTGGTATTAACAAACAGAAGGGCGTCTCCACGCTCCAGGTCGTGCTGACCACGCTGCACGCGGGCGGCAAGTTCGACTCCGGCGCCTACAAAGTATCCGGCGGTTTGCACGGCGTCGGCGTGTCGGCAGTGAACGCGCTCTCGGAGTGGATGGTGGCCGAGATCTGGCGCGACGGCAAGATGTACCGCCAGCGGTACGCGCGCGGCATTCCGCAGACGGATGTCGAAGTGGTGCGCCCGATGGAAAAGGACGAGCCGACCGGGACGCGTATCACCTTCATGCCGGACGCCACCATTCTCGAAGACGTGAATTTCAGCTTCAGCACGCTGGCGCAGCGCTTCCGCGAGATGGCCTTCGTCACGCGCGGGGTGATGATCTCGCTGCGCGACGAGCGGACCGACCCTCTGCCGCACGAGATTTCGTTCTATTTTGAGGGCGGCGTGCGCGCCTTCGTGCGGTACCTGAACCGCAACCGTGACGGGCTGCACGACCCGGTCTACGTTGACCGCGAAGTGGAGATCGACCCGGAAGGCAACGGGCGCAAGCCGTTCACGCTCGGCGTCGAGGTCGCGTTCCAGTACACCGACTCGGCCACGACGACCGAGCTGTATTTCGCGAACACGATTCACACGCCGGATGGCGGGACGCACCAGGCCGGGCTGCGCGCCGCGATCACACGCACGATCAATAACTACGCGCGCAAGGCGGGGCTGCTGAAGGACAAGGACCCGAATTTCTCCAGCAACGACACGCTCGAAGGGCTGACCGCCATCGTCAGCGTCAAGCACCCCTCGCCGCAGTTCGAGAGCCAGACCAAGGTCAAGCTCATGAACCCGGAAGTGCAGGGCGCCGTCTCGCAGGTCACGTCGGACGCCTTCGCCGAGTTCCTCGAAGTCAACCAGCGCGACGCCCGGCGCATTGTCGAGCAGTGCATGACCTCGATGCGCGCGCGCGACGCGGCCAAGAAGGCCCGCGACCTGGTGCGGCGGGGGGCGAATCTGCTCGAAAACACGACGCTGCCCGGCAAGCTGGCGGACTGCTCGGAGCAGGACCCGGCCAAATCCGAGCTGTACATCGTCGAGGGTGACTCGGCGGGCGGCTCCGCCAAGCAAGGGCGCGACCGGCATTTCCAGGCGATTCTGCCGCTGCGCGGCAAGATTCTGAACACCGAGCGCGCGCGCCTGAATAAGACGCTCGACAACAATGAAGTCAAGGCGATGATCTCCGCGCTGGGCGTGGGCATTGGCGACGATTTCAACATCGAAGGGCTGCGCTATGGCCGCGTGATCATTATGACCGACGCGGACGTGGACGGCGCGCACATCCGCACGCTGCTGCTCACCTTCTTCTTCCGCTACATGACGCCGCTGATCACCAACGGCCACCTGTACATCGCGCAGCCGCCGCTGTATCTGATCCAGAGCGGCAAGCAGAAGCACTATGCCTATTCGGAGGACGGGCGCGAGCGCATCATCAAGTCGCTGCCGAACCCGGACAAGGTCAATATCCAGCGGTATAAGGGTCTGGGCGAGATGAACCCGGAGCAGCTCTGGGAGACGACGATGGACCCGGCCAACCGCACGCTGCTCCAGGTGACGATCGAAGACGCCGCCGAGGCCGACCGCGTGTTTGATATGCTGATGGGCAGCGCCGTTCCGCCGCGCCGCCGCTTTATCACCACGCACGCCAAAAAGGCGACGCTCGACGTGTAGGGGCGGTCGGACTTCCCGCCGAAAGCAACGGGCCGGCGAGAAGTTCGCCGGCCCGTTTTGTTTTCTGGCAGCGCGCCGCTAAAGCTGGACAAGGCTGTTCTCTGCCAGGACAAAGCGATGCGTGCGCGGTTTGTGGTTGGACTGCGTCACCTGCGCGTTGTCTGCGATCAGGCTGGCGTCGATCCGGCCGTCGATGTTGCGGATCGTGCAGCCGCACATCACGATGCTGTGCTCGATCTCGCTCGACTCGATCACTACCTCATTGCCGATTGAGGTATAGGGGCCGATGTACGAGTTGCGGATCGTGACATTGTCCCCGATGATCACCGGTCCGCGCACAATGCTGTCAATAATACGGCTGCCGTCGCCCAGGATCACCCGGTGCGAGACGCTGGACGTTCCCTGAATGCGCTCGTCGTCGAGGTTCGGCGGGCTGAAGGGCAGCTGTTCCAGCACAAGCTGGTTCGCCAGCGTGATCGAGTCCGGCTTGCCCGCGTCGATCCACCAGCCCTCGACAATATACGGTAGGACCAGCTTGCCCTGGTCGAGCAGATACTGGATGGCGTCGGTGATCTCAAGCTCGTTGCGCCACGATGGCTTGATATGCTCGATCGCCTCGAAGATCTCCGGCGTGAAGACGTAGACGCCCGCGATCGCCAGGTTCGACGGCGGGTCCTTCGGCTTTTCGACCAGCCGGCCGATGCGGTCCCCTTCCAGCACGGCGATCCCGAACGCGCTGGGGTTGCGCACGGGGGTCAGCGCGATCGCGGCGCTGGCGTTCTGCGCGACGAATTCCTTGTAGAGCGCGTGCATCGGGTCCTGAAAGATGTTGTCGCCCAGGTAGACGAGGAAAGGCTCGCCGTTGACGAACGGCTCGCACAGCTTGACGGCGTGCGCCAGCCCGCGCGGGTTCTCCTGCGCGATATACGTCAGCGGCAGACCGACCGTCTCCAGCCCATCCCCCAGGCGGTCGCGGATCGGCGAATCCAGGCTATCGACGACCAGCCCGATCTCGCTGGCGCCCATGTCGGTCAGGGTTTCGATCGCGTAGCGCAGCAGCTCTTTGTTGGCGACCGGAACCAGCGGCTTGGGCATGGTCAGCGTGACCGGATACAGCCGGGTGCCCTTTCCGGCACACAGGATCACAGCTTTCATCGTCGGTTTACCTGCTTTCTCCGTATAACGCTTGTTCAGAACGCGATGCGGCGCGATGTGAGAGCATGAGGCCCGGCTAGATGCTAGCGCAGGGCAGGGCGCGTGGCAACCCCGTCCCCCGCGCCGATCACGGGACCTGCGGCGGCTCGTCCGGGGGCGCGGTTTTGTCTGCGTCCATCAGCTCGACCCAGCGTTTGACCAGCCGCAGCCGCTTATCCGCCGGGTCAGCCAGTGTCTCGGCGTAGCGCAGGTCGCGCAGAGCTTCGCCGGTCTGGCCGAGCTGGTGCAGCGCCACCGCGCGATAGACGTAAATCTCGAAGCGGCCCGGCTCGATGCGCTGCGCGCGCGAAAAAGCGTCCACCGCGGCGCGGTAGTCTCCCGTCTCGAAGGCGCGCACGCCGCGCCCATAGTACGCCCCCCACTGGGCCGGGTCAAGCATCAACCCGTAGGCGAAGTCTTCCTCAGCGTCTTCCGGGCGCTGATCCGCCAGCAGAACCAGGCCGCGCGCGATGTACAGCTCCGCCCGCTTTGGCTCGGCCAGGATCGCTTCGTCGAGGTCGGCGGTGGCGGCGTCGTAGCGGTTGCGGCCAAAGGCGTGCAGCGCGCGCTCGTAGTAACGCTCGGCGAGGGTCAGCCGCCGGCTCAGCCGGCGCGGTCGTCTGGGTTGAGGTGTCTGGCTCACGCGGGCGATGCTCCTGAGACCGCTGTGCGTTTGAACCATGCGTTTCGCCAGTAGTCTAGCACACTCCGGGCGGGCGCGGTTGTCAGAAAGGGCCGTTCCGGTATACACTCAGTCAGGCCTCACTCGGAACAGGGGAACTCCGGTGGTCAAGTGCACGCTCTGCGGGTTCGAGAACCCCGACGGCGAAGCGACCTGCGGCAACTGCGGCTCGCGCCTGGGCGCGCCTGAGCCTGATGCCGCTGAAACCCGGCGCCTGGACCCCGCCACGCTGGGCTTCCAGATGCCCAACTGGGGAACGGCGCGCCTGGGCCGCGAGCGCCAACTGCTGCTGCACATTCGCGGCCACGCCCGCCCGTTGGTCGTCAGCGTGACCGATCAGCTTATCCTGGGACGGTTCGACGTGGAGACGCAGCAAAGCCCGGATGTCGGGCTGGACGATTACGACGCGCAGGAGTTAGGCGTCTCACGGCGACACGCCGCGATTCTGGTCGAGGACAACGCGCTCAAAGTGATGGACCTGGGCAGCGCCAACGCGACCTACATGAACGGGCAGAAGCTGATCGCACACCAGGCGCGCATTCTGCGCGATGGCGACGAGCTGCGTCTGGGGCGCCTGGTGATGCGGGTACATTTCGCGTGAGACCCTGGCTCCAGGGCGGCTTGCGGAGCGGATCAGTTCGGTGCAGTGGTCATCCGGCCGGGACGCGACTCACGGCGTCCGGGCCGGTTGTCACATTCTGGAGGCTTTTAAGGGACGATGTCGCGCTATACCTCGCCAACATGGTACAAGGATGCGGTCTTTTATCAGATTTACGTGCGGGCGTTCAAAGACGGCAACGACGACGGGCATGGGGACTTTAAGGGGTTGCTCTCCAAGCTTGACTACTTGCAGCAGCTTGGCGTCGACTGCGTGTGGATCATGCCGATGTTTCCCTCGCCGCTGGTCGATGACGGCTATGACGTGGCCGACTACCGCAACATTATCGAAGACTATGGGACGCTGGAAGACTTCAAAGCGGTGGTCGATGGCCTGCACCAGCGCGGCATGAAGGTGATCGTCGATATCGTGGTCAATCACACCTCCGACCAGCATCCCTGGTTCATCGAGTCGCGGTCTTCCAAGCAGTCCCCGCTGCGCGACTGGTACGTGTGGAGCGAGACCGACCAGAAGTATCGCGACGCGCGCATTATCTTTCTCGATACTCTGGACTCGAACTGGACGTTCGACCCGATCTCCGGCGAATATTACTGGCACCGCTTCTACAGCCAGCAGCCCGATCTGAATTACGACAACCCTGAAGTCCAGCAGGAGATGCTCAATATCATCGATTTCTGGATGGAACTGGGCATCGATGGCTTCCGCGTGGACGCCGTGCCCTACCTGTTCGAGCGCGAGGGCACCAACTGCGAGAACCTGCCGGAGACGCACGCCTATGTCCGGCGGATGCGCGCGCATGTCGAGGCCAAATGGCCGGGGCGTATTCTGCTGGCCGAGGCGAACCAGTGGCCGGAGGACGTGCGGGCTTACTTTGGCGACCCCGGCGCGGAAGAATTCCACATGGCGTTCCATTTCCCGATCATGCCGCGCCTGTACCTCGCTCTCAAGCAGCAGACGCGCAAGAGCATCGTGGACATCATGAATCGCACGCCGTCGATCCCGCCGTGCGCGCAGTGGTGCGTCTTTTTGCGCAACCACGACGAGCTGACGCTCGAAATGGTGACTGAGGAAGAACGCCAGTATATGTGGGAACAGTACGCGCCAGAGCCTCGGATGCGGCTCAATCTTGGCATTCGTCGCCGCCTGGCGCCGCTGCTGGACAATGACACACGCCGTATCCGGCTGCTGAACGCGCTGCTCTTTACGCTGCCTGGCTCGCCGATCATCTACTACGGCGACGAGATCGGGATGGGCGACAACATCTGGC
>DAOKYY010000011.1:0-2749 GCA_035325905.1 Aggregatilineaceae bacterium
GGCTCGCCGATCATCTACTACGGCGACGAGATCGGGATGGGCGACAACATCTGGCTGGACGACCGCAACGGCGTGCGGACCCCGATGCAGTGGGATTTCAACAAGCATGGCGGCTTCTCGGAGGCGGACGACCTCTACGCGCCCGCTATCTCAGACGAGGTCTACGGCTACCAGCGCGTCAACGTGGTGCAGCAGCAGGCGAACCCTGAATCGCTGTGGTATACCGTCCGGCACATGCTCTCGGTGCGGCGCAACTATCGCGCTTTTGGCCGGGGAACGTTCGAGTTTGCGCTGCCCGAAAACGAAGCGATTCTGGGCTACTGGCGCGCCCTCGATCCCGACGATGAAAGTGGCGGCGAGCCGGAGCGTTTTCTGGTGCTCGCGAACCTGACCGGCGTCGAGCAGACCAGCGAGCTGGACCTGGGCGCCTACGCGGGCATCGCGCCGGTTGACGTGCTGACCGGCCACCCGTGGAGCGAGATCGGCGCGCAGCCGTACCTTTTCACGCTGCCACCCTATGGGTATTACTGGCTCCGCCTGCGCTGATGCCCGCTTGGCGACCGGCGGCGCGTCTCTTGACAGCCAGCCTGAGCGGAGTAGACTGCGATTAGTGCTCGCTGCTGCAAAGGAGGGTAGGATGGCGCGCCAAGAGGATCGTAAAAGCCCCGCGCGTGACGTGCCGCGACATCCGCTGCTCGTCTATCACAATCTTGGCCGGCGCTACCGGCCGCCCGCGTTGCTGCTTGTCCTTATGGGTCTGTTTGCATTCCTCCCCAGCTTTATCGAGGAACTGGAAAATGACGCGGTCGAGCCGGAGGCGCTGGCGCTGGTGGGGCTGGTCCTGATCCTGGTCGGGGCCGGGATGTGGCTGTTTAGCGTGCTGGCGTCGGAGCGATCGTATGTCGAAGTGCGACCGGATGTCCTGCTGGTGCGCGGGCCATTTCGCCGGACGGTGATCAGCTATCAGCGGATCAAACTGGTGCAGCCGGTGCAGGTCTCGCAGCTTTACCCGCGCAAGGACCTCAAAGGGATGGGCCGTCCGCTGGTCCGGCCACTGCTGGCGATGACGGCGGTCGAAGTGCAGATGAATTCGTGGCCGGAGCCGAAAGACCGGCTGATGCGGCGGTACGGGCGCTACCTGTTCTCGCCGCGCGCCGACGCCTGGCTGTTCATCGTGCCGGCCTACGGCGTGCTGATCCGCCAGATCGACGCCGCGATCCAGCGCAAGGCGGAGCGCGATCGCGGGGGTGGGGCCTACGAAGACCCGATCGCGCGCCTCAAGCATTACGCCGATACGGCCGGCTAGAGCGGCTCGATTCTCGTCGCGCGCTCACAAGAAAACAGGCGACTCTGCGCACAGGGCCGCCTGTTCGTTTTCCGGTTCCGCCGAAGCAGGGGCAGGGCGGTCCGATTACTTGACTTCGACGGTCGCGCCGGCGGCTTCGAGCTTCGACTTGGCGTCGTTGGCGGCGTCTTTCGCCACAGCTTCCATGACGTTGTTGGGCGCGCCTTCGACCAGGTCCTTAGCTTCCTTCAGGCCGAGGTTCGTCAGGCTGCGGACAACCTTGATGACCTCGATCTTCTTCGGGCCGACGTCCTTGAGGACGACGTCGAACTCGGTTTTCTCTTCTTCCTCTTCCGCCGGGGCCGCCGCGGCCGGGGCCGCGCCACCCATCATGGGCATCGCGCCCATCGCCATCGGGGCCGCCGCTTCGACGCCCCATTCCTCTTCCAGCATACGCTTCAGTTCAGCGGCTTCCATCACGGTCAGGGCGCTGAGTTCTTCCACGAGTTTCTGTAGATCGGCCATTGTGACAGGGTCCTTTCAGGTTTCTGGTTCGACTGAGTCGAGAATCTGTGTGTTAGGTGACGAACGATCGAATCGCGCGAGCGATCGCGCCGCGTTACGCGGCATCTTTCTGGCTGTAGGCAGCCAGCACGTTGACCAGGCCCTCGCTGCCAGCCTTGATCACCGCCACGACGCCGCGAGCGGGTTCGTTGAGCAGGCCGAGGAACTGGGTCATCGGCATTGTAACCATGCCCAGGAGCTGCGCGCGCAGCGTTTCGAGCGGCGGCAGCTCCGAGATGACTCCAAGCTGGGCCTTGTTGACGACCGTCTGGCTCAGGATACCGCCTTTCACCACGAAAATATCGGTCGTGCCCGCGAATTCGAGCACGTTCTTGATGGTGAGCGGCAGGTCCTGGTAGGCGATCGCGACCGCCACCGGGCCGGCGAGCAGATCGTCGGAGACGGCCATGCCCACCTGCTCGAGCGCGATCTTCAGCAGGGTGTTCTTGGTCACGACCAGGCTCGCGTTGTTTTCGCGGAGCTTGGCGCGCAGGCCGTCGAGTTGCTGCACGGTCATGCCGCGATACTCGGTGACGACCACGCCTTGCGCGCTCTGGAGCATGGAGACGTACTTGTCCAGGATGTCAGCTTTGCGTTGCTTTGTGAGAGCCAAGTGCGCTTTCCTCCTTCCCTCCGAAATGTGTCCGCAGCGGAGACGAACAAAAAACGGTCTCCGCGCAAGGGCGAAGACCGTTCACATTTCAGCCGGAAATCGGCGGCAAATGCGACGCCTGGCAAAAGGCTTGGCTCGGGTCTTCACCTCGGCAGGCTGGCGTGTCGCTCGATTAAGCCCCGAAGGACGCCTGCTGTCTGCGGTAAAGCGCCAGTGATCTGGCGTTAAGACACCCAGGATAATACCAGCCGCGCCCGGCGCCGTCAATGGCGAGTTCGGGCGCGGCG
>DAOKYY010000011.1:2849-40070 GCA_035325905.1 Aggregatilineaceae bacterium
CGCGGCGCGCCTAGCGCCTCCCGCGCAGCCGGTCGAGCTTGCGGCGGATGAACGCCCAGCGCGCTTCCTCCCACGCCTCCTGAATCGCCTCCGGCTTGGCGCGCGGATCGACCCGGTGCGCGGGCGCGTAGCGGTTCTGGATGTAGGCGCGGGTGATGGCGTTGATCGGTTTTTCGCCGGTCGGTACTTCACCCACCAGATAGCGGCGGCGCTCGTCCGGCGTGGCGGAGCGATCGAGCCGCAGGCCGAGCCAGCGCGCGTAAATCCCCAGCCGGGCGTAGGCCCGCTCGATGCCGTTCAGCCCGCCCAGGCCGCGATACTCGACGTACCAGATCACAAACAGGATGATCAGGACGAGCAGCACGATCACCAGCACAAACACACCGAGCGTGATCAGGATCGTCCGCAGAACGCTCCCCCCCTGGCTCGCGTCGACCGGCGCCATGTTCGGCGGCGGGGTCGGGGTGGGGCTGGGCGTCGGCGTGGGTGTCGGGGTTGGCGTCGGCGGAACCAGCGGATTGGCGGCCTGGCTGGTGGGCGTCGCATTCGCGCCTGCATCCTGAGTCGGCGGAGCGAGCGTCGGGGTCGGGCTGGGTGTAGGCGTCGGCATCGGCGTGAGCGTGGGCAGGACTGTCTGCGGCGCCTGGTCGCCCTGCCGGTCCAGCGGCGCTTCGTCGGCAGTTGGCTCGAACTCGATCCAGTTGTAGCCGGGGAAATAGACTTCGACCCAGGTGTGCGCGTCGCGCTCGCGGACCAGGAACGCGCCGTTTTCGTACTCTCCCTGCGCAAACCCCGCCGCCAGCCGCGCCGGGATGCCCTGCGAGCGCAGCATCATCACCATCGCCGAGGCGTAGTAGTTGCAGTAGCCCTCGCGCTCGTCGAACAGGAACCAGTCGATCGGGTCGCGCCCTTCGGGCGGGGCGGGGATCGTCTCGTTGTACTGGATGTTGGCGCGCAGCCAGCGCTCGATCGCTTTGGCGCGGTCGTAGGGCGTCTGCGCCCCGGCGGAGGCGACGATCTGCGCGGCCAGATCGCGCACGCGCGGCGAGACATCTTCTGCGCCCTGGAGGTACAGGTCGCGCACCCAGGAAGGGTAATCCGGGCTGGCGGCGCGCAGCATGTCCGCCGAGGCGGCGCTGATCGAGGATGTGACGGTGTACGACGCGCCCTGACGCAGCGGCGACCGCGCGCGAATGATGGCGACATCCGTCGGATCGTCCCCGTTGACGCACGCCTGGCTGGACCGATCCAGGACGCAGTCCAGCTCAGCTTCGACCGGCAGCCCCATGCGCAGCGGCTGCGGCGCGGCGTAGACCAGGTCCGACGCCCGCAGCAGAATCTCGAAGGACTGCGTCACGTCCTGGCGCGCGCCGGGCAGGGTCGGCTCCTGGTTGAACTCCAGCCCTGAGCTATCGGTGAAAGCGCGGACCGTGCGGACATGGCTCCATTCCCACGAATTGGCGTTGTAGGTCTCGAAGACGGTCGAGCGCCAGTAATAACGCGGCCCAAACGGCGCTTCAACTGAGAGCACCGGCCGGTCCCCAAGCTGAATCGCGCCGGTGAGCTTGAGCCGGTCGCCCCCGTAGTAATCGGTGGTGGCGATGCCTTCGCCTTCCAGCGACGAAAAGAGGCGGTTCCACGCGTCGGCGAGCTGCATCAGGCGCGCGTCGGAGAGCATTTCGCGCAGCCGCTCAAGGCTGCGGTTATCCGCCCCGGCAGGCGCCAGCCACGCCAGCGCGACGATCACGACCGCGATGATGCTTCCCACCTGAAAGAACGTCCGGCGCACGTGTTGCGGAAAGCTGACGCGGTTGACGTACCATTCATATTCACGGGCGTCGATGTGCGAGCGGATCAGCAGCAGCAGCGAGAGGATCACGAACGCGACGAGATAGCCGTCCAGCGAGCGGCTGCCCTGGTAATAAAACTGGTTGGTGACGAGCACCAGCCCGGCGGGGATGATCACGCGCCAGACGCGGTCGATGCGGAAGACGTGCCACGCCGCGTTGTGGCCCAGGTACCAGAACAGCACCGACAGGAACACGACGAACGCCACGTCGTCGTGAGGCGGCTGCCGCCCGGCCAAACCCTCGTTCAGCCATTCGTTGAGTTGTTGCGCCAGGGTGACGACCCGCTCGCGCAGGCTGCCCTGGTCGATCAGCGCCAGCGCGCTGACGCCGCCGATCCCCGCGAGGCTGTAGGTCGCCGTCATGATCAGCGCCAGTAACTCGGAGTAATGGCTGCGCGCCAGCAGGAAGCCGAACCCCACCGACAGGAAGCTGACGACCACCAGCGTTTCGAGACCGCGCGTCCAGCCTGCCGCGCCGACGGCCAGCGCCGTGACAATCATCAGCGCCCAGGTCATCAGCAGGCCGCTGAGGTCCCCGCGCGCAAAGACCGCTCGCAGCTGATTGCGCAGGCGACGCCGCCGGCGGCCGGAACTTCTCGGTAGACGAAACGGGCGGGAGTCCGCCGCCGATTTGAGGTTCTGCGTGGTCGTCATCGATACCCAGCCAACTCGTCTCTCGCGGGCCGCCATACCAGTTACGACACGTTTCCGTTTGCAGGCCCGCGCAGCGATCCAATTGTAGGAGCATTACCCCCGCCCGCCAAGAGCCGGGCGGTTGTCCCAGCGCGGTGAACGGCCTATAATCCGCCCCATGATACCCAAAAAACGCCTCCTCCAACTCTCCGTTTTCCTGACGTTTACGCTTCTCACCGCGTGCGAGCCATTGGCCCCACAGCAGACACCGCAAATCATCGTCGTGACCGGCGTCACTCCGACGGCCCCGCCGGGCGGCGCGGACGTGCTGCTTGAAGCGGTCATAGAGCCGGGAACGCTGGTCGCAGGCGCGGTGAATACGCCCGTGCCGACGCCGGCCGCGACGCCAACGCCCACCGCGCTTCCCACCGCGACGCCGTTCGGGTGCCTCGAGGCGACGGGGCGCATCGTCGAGGAAACGTTCACCAGCGCCATTCTCGGCGGCGACGTGCCGTACACCATGTATCAGCCGCCGTGTTTCTTCGACACGTGGCGGCGCTACCCCTACGTGATCCTGCTGCACGGTACCGGCTACGATGAGCAGATGTGGGCCGATCTCGGCGTCGCCGAGGCGCTGGACAAAGGGATCAGGACCGGGACGCTCCCGCCGATGGTGCTGATCATGCCGGATGGAGGCTACCTTGCCGAGGAGAACAACGCGCCGGTCGAGCAGTCGTGGGAGGCGGTCATCTTGAGCGAGCTAGTGCCCTCGCTGGAGGCGTATGGGACTGGGTATTGCCTGTGGGGCGCGCGCGATGGCCGCGCGATCGGTGGCATCTCGCGCGGTGGATTCTGGGCGTTCAGCATCGCGCTGCGCCACCCGGATCTCTTCTCCGCGCTGGGCGGTCACAGCCCGCACTTCGACCCCGATCATGCCCCGGCGGCGATCAACCCGCTCGATCTGGCAGCGCGCGCCGTGCTGAACAAGTTTCCGCTGCGTATCTGGATGGATAACGCCGCGCAGGACACGGTCGGGCCGATGGCCGAGCGCATGTCGGAAACGCTCCGGGCAAACGGGATCGAGCATGAGTACGTGATCCATCCGACCGGCGCGCACGACATGGCTTACTGGACGGCGCATGTGACCGAATATCTGTCATTCTATGGGCGGGACTGGCCGGTAGACGTTACGCGGCTGCCCTCGTGCGAGGAGGAAAGCCCGTCTTAGGCCGGGCGCGATCAGAAGATCGCGCTGATGATCGCGGCGAGACCGACGAAGGCGAGCACTGTGACGACGCCCATCACCGCGCCGAGGATGACACACCCTTTGCGCCCGATACGCGTGGCGAGCATGGCCCGCAGCGCGATCCGCACGAAGGCGAGAAAGCCCGCCGTCGCCGTGCCGGCCGTCACCGCAACTATGTCGTCGGCCTGGCCCGCGACCGGGATCACGTCCGGGATGGCGTCGACCGGCGAGAGGGCGTACAGCAGCGTCAGCAAGATGACGGTGATGATGCCGCCGGTCGTGCTCCAATCGATCGCGCGCCGCGCGGTGACGTTTCCTTGCGGGGTGGCTTCTCCGCGCTTGGCAGCCCGTCGCCCGGCCCGCCCGCGCCGCGCGCTCGCGACATCGACGACGATCACCCCGTCGTCGTAATCGTCCGCCTCGTCGTCGTAGGCGTCATCGTCGTAGCTGTCGTCGTACTCGTCTGGGGCGTTTTGATAGGCCATGTGGGTTCCTCAGGCTGGCGCGGCGTGTACTATGAGCGTAGCGCAGATTGGCCGCCGCTGACAAGCACGCTGACGCGGAGCCAGGAGTCCGCTATAATCAGCCCTGCCGTCAGGTCGCAGGCCCGGCGCGCGGGCCAGGATCGCGCGATGGACACGCTATGGAACTGATCGCAGTCTGGGAATTTGTGCGGCGGCGCTGGTGGTTAATCGCGCTGCCGGCGCTGGCGGCGCTGCTGCTGGTGCTGCCTTCGTTGCCGGACGCGCTCTCGCCGCCGCCCAGCTACGGGGTGCAGATGCGCCTGACGGTCGCCGCGCCGCCACAGCCGCCCACCGAGCAGACCACGACGCCCTATGAGGATACGGCCTACGTCCCCTGGCTGGCGTCGGAGTATATCGTCGTCAATCTTCCGGCGTGGATTATGAGCGATTCGTTTGCCGAGCAGGTCAGCGACGTGCTGGGCGCGCAGGGCATCACGCTCTCCGCAGCCGACCTGGGCGGGGCGTTCGCGGCGGAAGGGCTGCGCAGCATTCTGACGCTGCACGTCCGGTGGGGCAGCGCGGCGGAGATCGTCCCGATCACGCAGGCAGCGGTGACTGTCCTGCAGAGCCGCAACCAGCTTTTCTTCCCGCAGTTCGCCGGCGAGCCGGTCAGCGTGGTGCCGCTGGACGATATTCGCGTCCGGTCGCTGGCCGCGCCGATTACGCAGCGGCTCGATCCTTTGCTACGGGTCGCGGCCGGGCTGGCAGCGGGCGTGGCGCTGGCGGCGCTGGCCGAGTACCTGGACCGCACGGTACGCACGCGAGCGGACGTCGAGGCGCTGGGGGTCGCGGTCCTGGCCGAGATTCCGCGCCACAGGGAGTAGCGTCGCGCCCTGAACGCGCGCTGATCGGGCGATTGGCGGGCGGCTGCCTGATAAACGGCCCATTCCGCCACAAGTGCTGGTATAATGGCGGCGGTTCATCGCTTCGGGAACGACAAAACAGGACCGATTCCTCATGGATTTATCCTATTACGCGCGGCTGCTCGTGCGCCGGGGCTGGATCGTCGTGCTGGCGGTGGCGATCACCGCCGGGGCCGCGTTTGGCCTGAGCAAGCTGCAAACCCCGGTGTACCGCGCGACGCAGCGCGTGCTGATGCAGCCCGCTCGCAATGATTTTGGCCTGACCGAGACGCTGCGCATCTTGCTGCGCAGCTGGGTTGTTTATCTGAATACGCAGCAGCAGGCGCAGGCCGCGATTGACCGCCTGAGCCTCGACATGACGCCCGGCGACGTGCTGAGCGTCACCACGATCAGCTCCGACCCGACGCAGCTCACCGTGCAGATCGACGTGGACATGGAGGACGGGCCGCTCGCCGCGCGCATCGCCTACGAGCTGGGTCTGTTGCTCAAGGAGTATCGCGACGAGCAGAACCGCGACCTCAACCGCCAGGACCGGATCGAGGCGATCGTGCTCGACGTGGCGAGCTACGGGCAGCACAGCCCGCGCACCGGGGTCAACACGCTGGCCGGAGGCTTGCTTGGCGTGCTGATTGGCGGCGTGGCGGTCTTCGCGCTGGAATACCTGGAGTCCAACGTGGTGCGCCGCCAGGAGGATATCGAGCGGTTCCTCGATCTGCCGGTGCTCGCCGCGATCCCTGCCGACGATGCGCGCTCGTGAGGTGCCAAGATGCCTGATCCGAACCTGATAACGCTGTCCGACCCGCGCTCGCCGGCTGCCGAGGCGTACCGCGCGCTGCGCACCAACCTGATGTTTTCGAGCGTGGACCGCGCGCTCCGCGCGTTGGTGGTGTCGTCCGCCGCGCCGGGCGAGGGCAAAAGCACCGCCGCCGCCAACCTGGCCGTGACGCTGGCGCAAGGCGGGCAGCGCACCGTGCTGGTGGACTGCGATCTGCGCAAGCCGAGCCAGCATACCTTGTGGGGTCTGGCGAACGAGAACGGCCTGACGACTATGCTGCTCGAAGCCTCGGCGCTCGACCGGCCGCCCTTGCAGGCGACCGCTCTGGAGCACCTGTCGATCCTGACCAGCGGGCCGCTGCCGCCCAACCCGGCGGACGTGATCGGCTCGCACCGCATGGACGAAGCGATCGCGTCGCTGCGCGCGCAGGCCGACTACATCATCTTCGACGCGCCGCCGGTGCTGGCAGCGACCGACGCCTCGCTGCTCGCGCTGAAAACCGACGGGCTGCTGCTCGTCCTGCGGGCGGGCGTCTCGCGGCGGGATCAGACGGCGCGCGCCAGGGAATCGCTGGAACGGGTAAACGTTCCGCTAATCGGCGCGGTGCTGCTCGACGCGCCGCGTGATTCGTCGGTGCGCGCCTACTATTCGAGCTAGAGTCGAGGGAGAAGCCAAGTTGAAAGGTCTTGTGCTGAGCGGCGGCAAAGGGACGCGACTGTATCCGCTGACGTACACCCGCGCCAAGCAGTTGATCCCGGTCGCCAACAAGCCGATCCTGATCCGCGTGATCGAAGCGATTCGCGACGCAGGCATCACTGAGATCGGCATCATTACCGGCGACACCGCGCCGGAGATCCGCGAGGCGGTGGGCGACGGCTCGCGCTGGAACGTGGACGTGACGTATATCCCGCAGGAAGCGCCGCTCGGCCTGGCGCACGCGGTCAAGATCGCGCGTGACTTCATCGGCGACGAGCGGTTCGTGATGTTCCTGGGCGACAACGTGATCCAGGGCGGGATCAGCCCGCTCATCGCGGATTTCGCGCACCACCCGGAGTGGAACAGCCAGATCGTGCTGACCGCGGTCGAGCGCCCGGAGCAGTACGGTGTGGCCGAGCTGACCGGGGAAGGGCGCATCGCGCGGCTGATCGAGAAGCCCAAGCAGCCGCCCTCGAACCTGGCGCTGGTCGGCATCTACATGTTCGATCACCACATTTTCGCGGCGACCGAGGAGATCAAGCCGTCATTTCGTGGCGAGCTGGAGATCACCGACGCGATCCAGTGGCTGATCGATCACGGCTACAGCGTTTTCCCGCACATCCATCGCGGCTGGTGGATCGACACCGGGCGCCCGGACGATATGCTGACTGCCAACAGCCTTGTCCTCGACGAGCTGGTGCCAGAGATCGTCGGGACAGTGGACGCCGCGTCACGGGTCGATAGCCGGGTGACGGTCGAGCGCGGCGCGCAGATCGTCAACAGCGTGGTGCGTGGCCCGGCGATCATCGGCGAAAACGCGAAGATCGTCAACAGCTACATCGGCCCGTTCACCAGCATCTACCACGACGTGGTGATCGAGAACAGCGAGATCGAGCGCAGCATTGTGCTGGAGCACAGCACGATCTGCGACATCCCGACGCGCCTGCACGACAGCCTGATTGGCCGCCACGCCGAGGTCGGGGTGGGGACGATGCGCCCAAAGGCGATCAAGCTGCACCTGGGCGACCACAGCCGCCTGGAGCTGATCTAGCGTGCGGGCGATGTCACACGGAATCCCCAAGCCCATCCGGCTGATCGTCACCGACCTGGACGGCACCCTGCTGAACTCGGCGCATGAGGTTTCGCCGCGCACCGAGGCCGCCATCCGCGCGGCTCAGGCGCAGGGCGTCGCCTTCACCGTGGCGACCGGCAAGACTTTTCCCTCGACCACGGCCTTGATCGAGCGCTTCGACATCCGCCTGCCGGTGATCTGCGGCAATGGCACCAGCATCCACGACCCGGCGGGGGACGTGATTCACGAGGACCCGATCCCGCTTGACCTGGCGGTTGAGGCGGTGCGCTTCGCCGCCGAGCACGGCATGACGCCGGTGGTCTACATCGAGGCCGGGCTGGTTGCGCAGGGCTGGGACGCCAATATCGAGGAGCTAGTCGCGCACCACGAGCCAGCGCCGGTGATCGCGCCCGATCTCGTCGCCGCGCTGCGCAACAGCCACCAGCCGCACAAGATCATCCTGATGAACCAGAACCTCGCCAAGGTCGCCGCCTTCCAGCACGCGCTGGAGGAGCGTTTCGCGGGGCGGGGGCAGGTGCTGCGATCCGGCCTGGCGTCGGTGATCGAGCTGCTGCCGCGCGGGGTGTCGAAGGCGACCGCGCTGCGCCTGATCCTGGACCGGTCCGGCTACGGCGCCGATGAGACGATCTGCTTCGGCGACAACTGCAACGATCTGGCGATGATCCAGATGGCGGAAATCGGCGTGGCGATGGGCAATTCTCCGGCGGAGGTCCGCGACGGCGCGGACTACGTGACGGCCAGCAACGACGAAGACGGCGTCGCGCTGGCGCTGGAACGGTTTGTCCTGGCGCCGCTGGCGCAACGCTAGCCGATTCCACAGCGCACACACTCCAATCCGACATGAGGGAGCGACTATGCAGAACATCCTGGTTACGGGCGGCGCGGGCTTTATCGGCAGCGCATTCGTCCGTCGTATGGTGGAAAAGTACCCGCACTACAACCTGATCGTCTTCGACAAGCTGACTTACGCCGGCAACCTCGACAACCTGCTGCCGGTCAACGACGCGCCGAATTACCACTTCGAGCGCGGCGACATTGCGGACCGCCCGGCGGTGCAGCGCGTATGCGAGCAGTACGCGATTGACGCGATCGTGAACTTTGCGGCCGAGTCCCACGTGGACCGCTCGATTCTGGCGCCGGATGCGTTCATCAACACCGACATCGTCGGCGTGTACGTGCTGCTCGACGTGGCGCGGCAGCTTGGCATCCCGCGCGTGCATCTGGTCAGCACGGACGAGGTCTACGGCTCGATTGACGAGGGCTTCTTCCGCGAAGGCGATCCGCTGCTGCCGAACAGCCCCTACGCGGCCAGCAAAGCGGGCGGCGAGATGATGCTGCGCGCCTATCACGTCACCTATGGCCTGCACACGACCGTCACGCGCGGCAGCAATACCTTCGGGCCGTACCAGTACCCGGAGAAGATCGCGCCCTTCTTCATCACCGAGGCGATTGACGACCGCCCGCTGCCGCTCTACGGCGACGGGATGCAGGTGCGCGACTGGCTGTATGTGGACGACCACGCCGACGCGGTCGACGCCGTACTGCATCACGGCGCGCCGGGCGAGATTTACAACGTCGGCGGCGAGCACGAGCTGCACAACATCGAGGTGACGCGCTTCATTCTGGACGCGCTCGGCAAACCGGAGAGCCTGATCCGCCATGTCGCCGACCGGCCGGGCCACGACCGGCGCTACGCTCTGACCAACGACAAGATCAGCCGCGAGCTGGGCTGGCAGCCGCAGCACAGCTTCGAAGAAGCGATGCGCCACACCATCGAGTGGTACCGGCAGAACGAATGGTGGTGGCGCAAGATCAAGACCGGCGAGTATCTGGAGTTCTACAAGATGCAGTACGCCGAGCGGCTGGCTGGTGCTGAGGGGTCGAACAAGGTCTGACCACCGCTTGAGTGGCTCAGGAAAGCGGATGCCGCGCGCTCAACCAGCGCGCGGTTTTTTGCGCGCGCCATCAAGAGCGCGGGATCGGCTGCACCAGGCTGCTGTCGTCGCGGACGGCCAGGCCAAGCACCGCCTCGTTCGGGTAGTGGGCCAGGCTGGGGTAAAGGCCCAGCACGAACCCATCGAACTCCGTGCACAGCACGCCATCCGAGGTCTCAACGGGCCGCCCGAACACATCCACCATACGCGCGACCGGCTGGCCGCGCTCGACACGCTCGCCCGGCTGGACCAGATGCTGCACGATGCAGGCGGTGGTCACGCGCGGGTGCTGGATGCGCCGCACCGGATGTCCCAGGTCGATCACCGGCACATCACGGATTGGCTCGACGGGGTCGGGCAGCATCCCGGCCCAGCGCATGACGTTTCGGATTCCGGCGGCGGCGGCGCGGACGTGGCGCACGTTCACGACGCGCTGCCCGCCAAGCTCAACCGTGACCGCGGGGATACGCGCCGTGTTGAGCGCCGCGCCGCTCACCGAGCGATGCAAATGTAGCTTGATATACTGCGCCGAAACGTACTCGTTGACGACCGTCAGCCCCATCGCCTTCAGCATCGCGCCGACCGTTTCTTGCAGCTTGCGCGCAACCCCCTTGTCGCGCCCATCGCGATAGAACACCGGGTCGCGAAAGGCGAACGGGATCGAGACCGCGCCGTAGTTGTGCAGGTCGATCAGATAGTCGCCGGTCGCGGCGATGCGCTCGAACAGCCGCGCGTAGGCCATCTCCAGCGCCGACGGAAACGCGGTGTCGTTCTCGTCCAGCGTGCCGGACATCGCGGGAAAGAGCCGGTTCGGGTCGCGGCCATACAGATAGTACGGGCTGCGCTCATGCGTGCGCAGCCCGGCCGGATTGAGCGTCGGCACGGCGATCACCGTTCCGCTCAGTCGCTCGACCAACTCTGGCGTGATCAGGTGGTGGATCGTCGCCAGCCCATCAAATTCCCCGCCGTGAATCGTGCCGGTGATCCAGAGCACCGGGCGCGCGCCGCCGCGCCCTTGCGCGATCACGATCGGGAACGCATCGGCGCCGCCGGTCGGCAGCGGGACGGCGTCGAACGTGCCGTAGGTGATGGCCCCCGGCTGGCTGCGCGCGGTTCCGATCTGGATTGACGGGTTCATGCGGCCTGCACTTCCGAGCGGTGCTCTGTGCGCAAGTGCTAAGTCTGCTGCTTGGCGAGCGCGTGGGCAAGCTGCGCTCCGATCAGCTCCAGCAGCTTGACGTGCTGTTCCGTGATGGCGGGCGCGTTCGCCCGCCCGGCGAATAGCACGCCGAAGCGCAGGCTTGTGCCGACCGGAACACACACCCCGGCCGTCAGCCAGCCGCGCTCCACGAAGCGATGCCCGGCGCTCTCCCCGGACCCGATGACGCGGCTTTGCCCGCTTTCCGCCACCCAGCCAAACACCGTGCCGTCGACCGGCAGCGTGTGCGGGGCGGTATCGGTGAGCTGCGGCGGACCGGCCTGCGCGCCAAGCGTCAGTTCCGGCGGGGCCGGCGACGCAAGCGCGTAGTATGCCACGTAGTCGTAGCCCAGCTCCGCAATTGCGTTGACTGCCGCCTGCTGCTTACCATGTCCTGGCCCGGCGCGGCGAAGCTGCTGCGCGACGGTGCGAACAGGCGGCAGACTGTCGGCGCGCAGGGTTTCAAGCTGCCGCTCCTGCGCCAGCCGCTTGATGCGCCGCAGCAGGTCGCCCTCCTCGAAGGGCTGGATCGACACGTCGTCGGCGCGGCCCGGTGTGCTGAAATCTGCGCCATCGTCGACCAGCAGAATCAGCAGGCGCGGGTAGGTCTGACGCAGATCGTTGATCAGCGCGTAGCTGTCGCACAGGGTGCTGTCGAGCACCAGGAGGTCGGCGCGGGTGTGGGGCTGCGCCAGGAAAGCGCAGATATCGCGCTCATCCGTGACGAGGCTGAGCTTGATTTGCGGGTCCGGGGCGAGCGTCTGGCGATAGCGTGAGAGTGTGGCAGGCGTTACGGCGGCCAGCACGTGAATCTTGGGCGATTCGGACATCGGGCTTCCACGGATATGAGCCAGCGAACGCTCCCGATTATAGGAAGCGTTCGGCGGACACGCCAGTCGCCGCCATCGCGGCGCGAAGCGATCAGTCGTCCGGGAGGCGCGGCGCGGACGCCGCCTGGCGCGGGTAGCGACGCGCGGCGACCGTGGACGGGGTCGGGGCGCTGCGCCCGCCGCGCAACAGGAGCGCCAGGGCAAAGGCGACCGCCGCTACCGCCGCGCCGATCTTCTGCATTTCGTTGATCACGGTCATCGCGGCGGACATCGACGCGTCGATCGCGGTCTGGACCATGCCGGCGGATTGCTGCGACTGGTACTCCGCCACCAGCCGGTCGAAGCGATTCAGCGAGTAGATAGTCAGGGACGAGATCGCCAGCGTCATGCCGATCAGGCGCAGGTTGAGGATCAAACCGGACGCGATCCCGCGCTCGTCCTCGTGCACGTCGTTGAGCGCCGCCGTGCTGATGGGCGAGATCGTCAGCCCCAGGCCGATGCCGATGATCGCCATATGCGCGCCCATCGTCCAGTACGAGGTGTCGGTGTCCCAGATGAACCCGGTCAGCAAAAAGCCGATCGTCGCCAGCAGCAGGCCGATCGCCGTCGGCCAGCGGTAGCCTAGCCGGTCGCTCAGCCAACCGCCGGGGATCGCGACGACCGCCATCGGCACCGTCAGACCGGACAGCAGCAGGCCCGCGATGTACGCCGCCTCCTGAATCTGATCGCTGGTGGGCGTATCGACGCGGAAGTTGACCAGCAGCGGCGCGCTGACCAGCCCGATCGCCAGGCAATAGCCGGCCAGCAGATTCGTCATTGCAGCCGCCGAAAAGTTGCGGCTGCGGAACATGCTGAGGCGGATCAGCGGAACCGCGACGCGTCGCTCGACCCAGAGGAACAAAACGAACGCGATCCCGCCTGCGACCAGGAAGAGCGTGTTCACGCCGGTACCGGCTTGCCCTAGCTCCTCGAAGTCGGTCGCGGTCGCGGCGGCTTCCGGGCTGGTGCCCAGGCCGACATTCAGGCCGATCAGCGCCAGCGCGATCAGCAAGGTGCCGATCAGGTCGAAGCGGCCCGCCGTCCGGCGCTGCGGCACATCCTTGAGCACCCACCACGCGCCGATCAGCGCGACCAGGCTGATCGGGATGTTGAGGATGAACAGCGTTTCCCATGATGGCCGGCTGAGGCTCAGCCCGAGCTTCTGAAAGGTGTCCACAATCGCGTCGCCGTGCTGGCCGAAGTACCGGACCATCACGCCGCCGTAGAGGTGCCCCAGCACCCAGCCGAGCGTGTCCACAGCGCCGATCAGACCGAGCGGCTTGGCGCGGCGGGCAGGCGGGAACATATCGCCGACCAGCGCCAGCGTGACGGGGACCATCGCGCCCGCGCCGAACGCCTGGATAATGCGCCCGGTGATGACCAGGTACAGATGGCGCTCTTCGAGGCGCGGGGGGCGCTGGCCCAGCACGACGTTGTAAAAGCGCGCAATCCAGCCGTTGACGAGCGCGCTGTCGTAGGCAGTGACCAGGTACGAGCCGATCATGAAGATCGCGAGACAGGTGATATACACGGCGCGGCGCCCGATCAGGTCGGACAGCCGCCCGGTGAAGGTCATGCTGATGGCGTAGGCGAGCAGATAGCCGCTGACGGCCCAGGATGCCTGGTCGAGGTATTCCTTGACCGGCAGATTCAGGCTGAGGATCACCTCCGGCAGCACCGCCGAGATGATCGTCAGGTCGAGCGCGCCGATGAAGACCGGCAGACTGACAATGGCGAGAATCAGCCACGGCGCATGCTCGCGCCGGGCAGCCGCTATTCGCGAAGTCATCGCTAGCTCTGCTCGCTCAGCTCAGGGGCCGCGATCGTGATGTCCTGATTATAATCCAGTACGTTGATCGTCCAGCGGGTCGGCTCAGCGCCTTCCTCGGCGCCGGCGGGCAGCGGCTCCTGCATCACGATCTTCTCGACCCAGTTCCCGTCGGTGAGCAGGTAGATGTCCAGCGCCATCTCGCCTTCGCGCGTGCCCATCAGCCCGAACGTCAGCGAGTAAACGTCGCGGGCGTCGATTGTCCCGCGCAGGTGGTTGACCGGCAAGCCGTCGAGATCGGTGCGCTCGACCAGCTCCAGGTTGCGGACCTTCGACAGCGCGTTCGGAATTCCGGAATCCGGCGCCAGCAGGTCTTCGGGGGTGAAATCCTGGATAACCTGTTCCTGAACCCAGTTGCCTTGCGTCAGCAGATCGCCGCGCATGTACTGATCGCCGCCAAGCGCGATGACTTCGGTCCGCGCCACCGCGTCGCCCACGCGCACATCGATCGCCGCCTGAAGACGATCGGGCGCCACGAACGCGCCGCGCGCGTATTCGAAGATCAGCGGAATCTCTTCCGGGAGGACGACGTCAGCCACCTGGATGCGAACCGGCAGGCCGCTGACCGAGATCTCGATGACAAACGAGGTCGCGGAGGCGATCTTTTCGGTCGCCTCAGCCAGCAGGGTGCGCGGCGACGGGGCCGGAGTGGGCGTATCCTCCTCGCCGCCATTGCCATTGCACGCTCCCAGAATTACTGCCAGCGTGACGAGAACCGCCGCCAGCGCGGCCAGTCGAATGCGGTAACGCATGGGCGCTGTCTCCCGAAGTGCCGTACGTCCAGCTTGCCTACCACAGTGTACGATAGAGTTATACCAAGCGTTGCGGGATTGCGGCGACATTGCGCGCTGTCGTAGCCGGCGTGTGCCCGTCGCTCCGCCTACGATCGCGCGCCGGTGGACTGTGGCTCGCCGAATGCGTGCGACCGCCCCAGACAATCGACCACTGCTGCCGCCAGATCGTAGCGCCCAAAAGCGGGCATCAGGTAGACCCCCTGAACCACCGGCTGGAGCGCCAGCAGTAGCTCCTGTGCGATGCGCACCCCCTCATGCGGCGCTTCGTCGCCCGCTTCGGCGATCCGGGCGCGGATCGCTTGCGGAATCTCAATCCCCGGCACCTCGTTGTGCAGAAAGGCAGCGTGCCGCGCCCCGAAGAGAGGCAAGATTCCGATCAGGATCGGAAGGGTTAGCGGCCCGAACTGGGCGGCATAGGCATCCTGGAAACGCTCGACAACGGCGGGATCGAAGACCGGCTGCGTCAGCGCGAAATCGGCCCCGGCCTCGATCTTTTTGTGTAGCAACCTGGCTTCGCGATCTAGCTCGCGCGTGTTAACGTTCAGCGCGCACCCGGCCAGGAAGGAAGTCGGCACGCCGATCGAGCCGCCCGCCTGGTCAATCCCGGCGTTAAGGTTGCGCTTGATCAACTGGATTAGCGCCGAAGGGGCGATGTCGTGCGTGTCGAACGCGTCGGGGTAATCGCCGATCACCGTCGGATCGCCCATCACGACGAACACGTTCCGCACGTGAAGCGCGTGCGCGGCGAGCAAGTCCCCCTGGACGCGCAGCAGATTCCGCCCGCGCGTGGGGAAGTGCAGCACGGTCTCGACGCCGGTGTGATGCTGGATCAGGTGGCACACGGCCCAGGGACTCATCCGCATCCGCGCCATCGGGCTGTCGGACACGTTGATCATGTCCACTCCGGCCTCACGCAGCAGCTCCGCCGAGGCGATGACCTTTTGCGCCGTGAAGCTGCGCGGCGGCGGCATTTCGACCGTAACGGCGAACTCGCCCGCGGCCAGTTTGCGCGCCATCTCGGTTGGCTGCTCCGGCGCTTCGTCCGGCGGCTGCTCGGCCAGGTCCCGCACCGCCAGCAGCGTCGGGGCATGGCGGGCCGGGTCGTCGAGCGCGGCACGCATCGCGCGGATGTGCTCTGGCGTGGTTCCGCAGCAGCCACCGATCAAACAGGCGCCCGCTTCTTTGAAGGCCAGCGCGTAGTCCCCGAAGTAATCCGGCGTGGCGGGGTACATCACGCGCCCGCCGACCATCTCCGGCCACCCGGCGTTCGGCACGACGGACAGCCGCGCTTCGGGCGCGGCGCGGTGCATGATTTGCAGGATGCGCAGCAGTTGCGCCGGGCCGCCGCTGCAATTGACGCCGATGATGTCCACGTGAAGATCGGCCAGCGCCCGCGCGACCTGCGCCGGGGTATCGCCGAGCGCGGTGCGGTCGTCGCGGTTGAAAGTCATCTGCGCGGCGATCGGCATATCGCCCCGCACCGAGCGCGCCGCCTGGATGCCGAGCGCGATCTCATGCAGGTCGGTGAAAGTCTCGAACAGCAGCAGGTCGGCCCCGGCTTCGATCAGGGCGCGCGTCTGGACGAGGAAGGCGTCCAGCGCCTCTTCGGGCGTGACGCGGCCAAACGGCGCCAGACGCCGCCCCAGCGGGCCAACCGACCCCGCGACATAGACATTGTCCCGGAACGCGGCGTCGACCACGCGCCGCGCCAGCTCGACCCCCGCGCGGTTGATCTCCGCGCAGCGATCTTGTAGATCGCAGGCGGCCAGCTTGAGCACGTTGGCGCTGAAGGTGTTGGTTTCCAGCACTTCGGCCCCGGCCTGGAGATACAACTGGTGGATGCGCGCGACCGCGCCAGGGTCGGTCAGGTTCAGCAGGTCAAAGCAGGTGTCGATCGGCAGATTCTCGTGCGCGTGCAGCATGGTGCCCATCGCGCCGTCGAGCAGCAGGACGCCCTGCTCCAGCCGTTCACGAAATGGGATTTTCGCCATAGATGGTTTGCGACCTCTTACCCGCCGGCCAGTTGCTCGGCGCGCGAGATTCCCACGCTGTAGTACTTGGCGTCCGGGTGATGAACTACGATCGCCGCGGTCGATTGCTCCGGCACAAGCTGGTACGCGGCGGTGAGCGACATTCCCAGCTTTTCCTCGGCCGGCAGCAGGCGAAAGACCGTGACGTGATCGCTGATGTCGGGGCAGGCCGGATAGCCCCAACTATACCGCTTCCCGCGCTCAACCGGTATGCCGAGTTCGCGGTTGACAAAGCGGTTCATGTAGGTCGCCGTCGCCTCGGCGGTCTGCACCGCCATCCCGTGGAAGAAGTACGCCTCGGTGTATTCGTGAGCCGCCTGCATCGCGTCGAACTTCTCGGTGGCGCGCAGGCCGACCGTCACGACCTGCAACGGGCACACGTCCACGCGGTCGCTGTCTACCGGAGCGAAGTAGTCCGCCAGGCAGAGGTACTCGCCGTAGGGCTGGCGCGGGAAGCTGAACCGCGCGATTTCCTCGCGGGCGCCGCTCTCGGCGTAGCGGTCGGGATCGTACAGGATCAGGTCATTGCCGTCCGACTGCGCCGGGAAGTAGCCATAGACGGCGCGCGGCGTGAGCGTGCCTTCCGCCAGCGCCTCGTGCTTCATGCGATCCAGCCGGGCCTCGTACTCGGCTTGCAGCTTCTCCCATTCGGCGCCATGCGCGTTGCGGGCGCCCCAGTTGAGGCGAAACAGCTCCGGGCGGTTGATGTGCGGGTAGACCGACTCCAGCGGGATGTCCAGCACGGCCCGCGCGCCCCAGAAGGGCGGCGTCGGGATGTCCGGCGCCGGGTCGACGGTCGAGGGGCGGTCTTCGCGCCGCCGCTCGCGCACGACGGGGGTGGGGCGGTTCATCTCGGCGCGCGCCTCGCGTTCGATCCGCGCCAGCAGAGCGGCGCGTTTGTCTTCGCCGCCGGTGAGCTGGTCCATCACGCCCAGCCCTTCGAAGGCGTCCTTGCAATAGAACACGCCGGGGGCGTATGGCTCGGCGGTATCTTCCAGGAACAGGATGCGCCGCCCGAAGGCGCGGTTGATCGCCGCGCCGCCGATGATGACCGGGTAGCTCAGGCCGCGCCGCGCCAATTCGTTGACGATCAGCGGCATCTGCTTCGAGGTGCTGACCAGCAGCGCGCTGAGGCCGATAGCGTCGGCGTTGTGCTGCTGCGCCGCCTCGATGATCGTGTTGGCCGGAACCTGCTTGCCCAGGTCGTGCACCGTGTAGCCGTTGTTGCTCAAGATCGTGCGAACCAGGTTCTTACCGATGTCGTGCACGTCGCCGTAGACCGTCGCTAGAACGACCGTGCCTTTGGTCGTGCCTTCCTTGCGCTCCAGGAAGTTCTCCAGGTACGAGACGGCTTTCTTCATCACCTCGGCGCTTTGCAGCACGAAGGGCAGGATCAGCTCGCCCGCGCCAAACTTGTCGCCGACCTCTTTCATGGCGGGCAGCAGCACGTTGTTCAGCACGCCAACCGCGTCCTGGCGCTCCAGGCAGCGGTCGATCAGCGCCTCCACGCCTTCTTTCTTGCGGTGGACGATCTGCCAGTGGAGCGCCTGCTCCGCCGTCATGCCGGCGGTCGGATCGGCCGGCTCCTCACCGGCGAGCGCCACGTCATGCTCCTCGAAGTAGGCGATGAACTCCGCCAGGGCGTTCGGGTGCTGGTTGAAGATCAGCGCGTCGGCCAGCTTGCGCTGCTCTTCGGGGATTTCGGCGTAGGGCGTGATGTGCGCCGGGTTGACAATCGCCATGTCCAGGCCGTGCTCGACCGCGTGAAATAAGAACACGCTGTTCAACACGGCGCGCGCCGCCGGACCCAGCCCGAAGCTCACATTGCTGACGCCCAGCGAGGTCAGCACGCCGGGCAGCGCCTCTTTGATGCGGCGGATACCTTCCAGCGTTTCGATGCCGCTCTGGGCCATTTCGGGGTCGCCGGTGGCGAGGGTAAAGGTCAGCGCGTCGAAGATCAGGGCGTGGGGCGGCAGGCCATATTCGTTCACGACGATGTCGTAAATCGCGCGCGCGATCTCGACCTTGCGCGCGGCAGTCTTCGCCATCCCCTGCTGATCGATCGTCAGCGCGACGACCGCCGCGCCATGCTCGACCGCCAGCGGCACGACCGCGTCGACACGCTGGCGCCCGTTTTCCAGGTTGATGCTGTTGATTAGCGCGCGGCCCGGGTAGACCTTCAGCGCGGCCTCGATCACGTCCGCCTCGGTGCTGTCGATCATCAGCGGCACGTCGACCCCCATCGACAGCTTCTTGACGACCTGGCGCATCTGCTCGGCCTCGTCGGCGCGCTCGGTGAGCGCCACGCACACGTCGAGAATGTGCGCTCCGGCCTCGACCTGCTGGCGCGCGACCTGGAGGATGCCGTCGTAGTCGTCTTCGAGCAGCAGGCGCTTGATCTTGCGGCTGCCCTGGCTGTTGACGCGCTCGCCGATCAGCGTCGGCGGCGGGGATTGCTGGAGCGCCATGGCGCGCATCCCGCTCGACGCTGCCGGCTCGACCTCCGGCTGGCGATCCAGCGGGGCGCGGGTGCAGTCCGGCGTCCCCTTGACGCGCTCGATCAGCCGCGCCAGGTGTTCGGGCGTCGTGCCGCAGCAGCCCCCGACGACGTTCACCCCCCAGTCGACGAACTCGCCTAGCATCTCGGCGAACGGATCCGGCTGCATCGGGTAGACCGCGTTGCCGTCGACGTTGATCGGCAGCCCGGCGTTGGGCAGCACGCTGATCGGGCGGGAGCTGTGCTCGGTCAGATACTTCACCGGCGCGGCCATATGCTCCGGGCCGGTCGAGCAGTTCAGCCCAATCACGTCGATTGGCAAGGCTTCGAGCGTGGTCAGCGCGCTGCCGATCTCGGTCCCGAACAGCATCCGCCCGCTGGTGTCGAGCGTGACCTGAACCTGAAGCGGCACGCGCACGCCCGCTTCCACAAAGTAACGCTCGATGCCCGCCACCGCCGCGCGCACTTCGAGGATGTCCTGGCTGGTTTCGAGCAGCAGCACGTCCACACCGCCTTCCACCAGCCCGCGCGCCTGCTCGGCGAACACGTCCGCCAGCGCGTCGAAGGTGATGTTGCTGAGGTCGGGGTCGTCGGAGCTGGGCAGCTTGCCGGACGGCCCCATGCTGCCCGCGACAAACCGCTCGATGCCGGTCTTGGCCTCGTACTCGTCCGCGACCTCGCGCGCCAGCCGGGCCGCCGCCACATTGATCTCGTGCACACGGTCCTGCAAGCCGTATTCGGCCAGCGTCAGCCGGTTGGAGCGGAAGGTGTCGGTCTCGATCACCTCGCTGCCAACCTCAAGGAACGAGGCGTGAATGGCGCGGATCACGTCCGGGCGGGTGATCACCAGGTAATCGTTGCAGCCTTCGGTGCGCGGACCGCCAAAATCCTCGGCGGACAGGTTCAGGGCCTGAATGCTGGTACCCATCGCGCCGTCGTAGATCAGGACACGGTCGGCGATGGCGTCGAGATAGCGTCGATTGGTGAAAGGGGGGTGCGTCGTCATTGGCGTATCACTTCCGTTTCTGCTGCGCGGTCGCGGGGACGAGGCATCCGGTAGCCGGGCTGCGCTCGCCCAAATAGAAAATGCCCCTCGAAGGTCGCGGGGCATCATAAGCCAAACGGTTTATGCAGCCCCTCATCTGTCAGAGAAACTCTGCCGGATTTGGCACCGTTCGAGCCAGCGGGACGCTGCACAAGGGTTGCCGCGGTGTCATAGGGCCGGTCCCTCAACCGCTCTTGATGAGAGAAGACATCCGGTGTGATGGTAGCATAGTCGCGGGTCGCTTGCCAACCCTTCCGGCTGGCAGCCAGCGGAAGTCGAGTATAATTGCGGGCGACGACGGCGGCGCGCGGCGCCCGGAGAGGCGAAAGGGAAACGGTATGCACTTCGATCTGGCTCTGCTCGGATACGGGAACGTGGCGCGGGCGCTGGCGCGTCTGCTGCTGCGTAAGGAAACCACGCTGCGCGACGAATACGATCTGACCTTCCGCGTCACCGGGATCGCGACACGGTCGCATGGGCTGGCGATCGATGCGAACGGTCTGGACCTGGCGGAAACCCTGCGCCTGGTCGAGGCCCGCGAGCGGTTGGACGGCTTGCATCGCGGCGCGCCCGTGAGCGACACGCTGGCCTTTTTGCAGGCGTGCCCGGCGGACCTGGTGATGGAGGCCACGTGGCTGAACCCGCAGACCGGTCAGCCAGCAACCGACTACGTCCGCGCGGCGCTTGAAGCGGGGCGGCACGTCGTCACCGCCAACAAGGGGCCGATTGCGTTCGCCTACCGCGATCTGCGCGCCCTGGCCGCCCGCCAGAACGCCGGTCTGTTCTTCGAGAGCACCGTCATGGACGGCGCGCCGGTGCTTGGCATCGCGCGCGAGGGGCTGGTTGGCTCGACGGTCGAGCGCGTGCGGGGCGTGCTCAACAGCACGACGAACTACATCCTCACCGCGCTGGAGCAGGGCGTGTCGTTTGAAGATGCGGTCGCCGAGACGCAGCGGATGGGCATCGCCGAGGCTGATCCGACTAACGACCTGGAGGGGTGGGACGCAGCGGTCAAGATCGTCGTGCTGGCGAATGTCATGATGGGCGCCGACCTGCGGCCCGCCGACGTGGATCGCACCGGAATCACCCAGATCACCGCTGATCAGGCGCGTGACGCCCTTACGAGCGGCCAGCGCATCAAGCTGGTGTGCGAGGCGGTGCGCGAGGGCGAAGCCGTGCGCGCCAGCGTCCGCCCGACATGGCTGCCGCTCGACGACCCGCTGGCGCAGGTCGACAAGACCAGCAGCGCGGTCACGATCCAGACGGACACGCTGCACCGGTTGACGATCATCGAGGGCGACACAGACCCGACCACCACGGCCTACGGCATGTTGGTCGACATGATCAATATCGCGCGCGGGCGCTACCGCTAGCCCGTTGCGGGCGTGGCGCTTTCCAAATTCAGCGCCGCGATTATACTGACCATACGTCAGGTGGAGACCAACGCGCGCTGAGGCGCCACGACATGACCCTTCGTGATCGAGACAGCGGGAGCATGAACGCCAGCGACCAGAATCGCATCCATCAGCTCACATCTCACTATAGCCCTACCAATCCGCCCCAGCTTCCGCTCGATTTCGGTGATTATCTGTCGCTGCTGTGGCGGGCGGATCGGCACGCAGCGCAGCCACACCTCGTCCGCTACTACCAGGACTGCGCGCGCGCGCTGGCGAGGGCGATGGGCTTCGAGCGGCGCAGCCTGGGGCGCGTGATCCGCGCGAGCGAGCCAGGATCGATCTACCGCTCGCTGAGCAATGTCCCCTTCCGGGATACGAGCCGCTTGGAAGACGCCGTCGCGCGCAAGGCGGCGATTCACCAGCTCGCGCAGCTTCGCGCCGACGTGCTCGCCATCGGGTCGTACCAGCATGATTGGGTCGTGGGCTGGCCCGGCAGCGGCGTGCTAGATACGGAGCTGCGCGACCGCATTTTCGCGACCTTGTTCACCGCGCTGCGCGGCCAGTATAGCCACTTTGGGCGCCTGCTGCTGGTTGTGGATGTGGTTCTGCTGGAACTGCTGCTGCGCACGCGGCAGATGCCGGAATATTCGCTGGGGATGCTGATCGATCGCTTTGGCTATCCCGACCCGGAAGACCCCGCCGTGCGCGCGCTCTATCGTGGTGAGCCGACCGGCTGGCAGTAGTCGGGCGACGACACAGCGCGGTAGAGGTAGAGCACTGGCTCCGGGCCGGAAGCCAGGTCGAGCGTCACCACGCGCCCATCGCGAAATCCCAGGCGGCGGTATAGCTCAATTGCGCGCGGATTGGAGAGCGCCGCGCCGATTTCGAGCATCGTGGCGCCCAGGCCGCGCGCGGCCTGGGCGAGGTACTCGATCAGCCCGGTCCCGATGCGGTGGCCGCGCAGCGGCTCGCTGACGATCAGATCGCTGATCTCAGCGCAGTGCGGCCACAGCGTGAGCATGGCGAACGCGCACGGCTGGTTTTCCCGCAACGCGGTCACGGCGAGTCCGCGCCGCTGCTCGGCCAGCCGTTGGGCGCGGCGCAGCAGATCGATCACCACGTCGCGTGGGCGATCCGACCAGCAGGTCGCATTCAGCCCGTCGGCGTCGTCGAGCGCGATTGGACGGAACACCACCCGATTGAGAAGGGGAGACAGCTCGCTGCTCATCAGAACCTTCTGAGTCTTGTCAGGCCGGCCGGCGGCGTATCTACCGGGACGCTGCGCGTGGGGCGACGAAAGCATACCACGTCCACGACGGCTGTCAACAGGGGTTCGGGCGGCGGCTGCCTCGCTTGCGTATCGCTTGCCACGCCGGTTGTTACTTGACACCGACTGCTGCCCCGCTATCATAGAGCCGTTCAGGGTGTTTCACCGGGCTGGGCGGCGCGCGGAGGTCCGGTGCGGCGCTTCCCTCACGCGAAGAAGGAGCAGGCTTAATGGCAGAACTGACCGGGCGGGTCGCGATTGTCACCGGGAGCGGCCAGGGAATTGGGCACGCCGTGGCGCTCGAGCTGGCCCGGCGCGGTGCGATCGTCATCACCAACGACCTGAGCGGCTGCTGCGCCGACGACACGCTTGCGGAGGTTCGCGCCCTGGGCAGCGATGGGCTGGCGATCACGGCGGATGTGAGCGACCCGGCGCAGGTCGAGAGCCTGGTCGAGGCGGTGATCGCCAAGTTCGGCAAGGTCGATATTCTGGTTAACAACGCGGGCACGACGCGCGATAACCTGATGATGCGCATGCCCGAAGAAGACTGGGACCTCATTTTGCGCGTGAACCTGAAAAGCGCCTGGCTATGCTCAAAGGCCGTGCTGCGGCCCATGATGCGCAAGCGCTATGGGCGGATCATCAATATGTCGAGCGTCAGCGGGATCGCGGGGCAAGCCGGGCAGACGAATTACAGCGCGAGCAAGGCCGGGCTGATCGGCATGACGAAGGCGCTGGCGCGCGAGGTGGCCTCGCGCAATATCACCGTCAACGCTGTCGCTCCTGGCTTCATCCAGACCAAGCTGACCGAAAACCTGCCGCAGGATATCCTTGATACGCTGGTGAATAGCATCCCGCTGGGGCGGTGGGGCACGGTGGACGACGTCAGTTATGCGGTGGCCTTCCTGGCTTCCGAGCAGGCCGGTTACATCACCGGGCACGTGCTGTCGGTCGATGGCGGCCTGGTGATGGGCTAAGCGCGTGGGAGAGAGGGGCCTGGCACGATGAAAGCGGTGAGCGACGAAGTAAGCCCGCGCCACCCCAACGACACGGTGACTCTGGCGCCGGGCGTGCTGCTGACAATCGCGCGCAAGGCGACGCTGAGCGTGCCCGGCGTGCTGCGTATGGGCGGCACGCCGGGCGGCGTGGACCGGCTGTTCCGGCGCGTGCCGGCGGCCAACGGCGTGCAGATCGCGGTGGACGAGGGAACGGTCACGGCGCACCTGTATGTCGTGGCGGACCCGACGGTGAACCTGCGCGAGATGTGCGTCGAAGTCCAGAAGGCTGTCACGCGCTCGATCCGCGAGTTGTTGAGCATGAAAGTTGAGTCGGTGAACGTGCACGTCGAAGACGTCGACTTCGGCCTGCACACTGAACCCGAGGCGTGAGACGCGCCCAGCCTCCAGGTAAGCGAAACGTGCCGATCACGGATTATCGCCATCTTGCCCGCAGCCTGGCGCTGCAAATCCTGTACGAACTGGACAGCACGAACCATGCGCGCGACGAGGTCCTTGCCACCCGTTTGGAAGGCGAAGGCGTGCGCCTGGAGACGCGCCAGCTCGTCACGCGCCTGGTGCACGGCGTGCTGGAACACCGCGAGGCGCTGAACGCGCTGATCCGCCGCTATACGCCCGAGCGCTCGCTCGATCTGCTGGCGGTCGTGGACCGCAATATTCTACGCATGGCGGTCTACGAGCTGGCCTTCGAGCAGGACACCCCCGTGAAGGTCGTCATCAACGAGGCGGTCGAGCTGGCGAAGCTGTTTGGGGCGGAGACGACGGCGCGCTTCGTCAACGGCGTGCTAGGCTCGCTGGCGACGCACGAGCCGGATTTGCGGGCGGTGCTGACCGGCTCGGCCGAGAGCAGCCGCCGCCCGGAGAGCAAGCCCTGACCTCTATGCCTAACGCACCCGTTTCCCGCGATAAGCAGGTGGTGGCCGCGCCGCAGCGTTATGACGCCTGGCGCTCGCTGCGCGGCGAAGCCGACGACACCCCGCAGACTCTGTTCGAGCACCTCAACGAGCTGCGCAAGCGCCTGTTTCGGGCGATCACGGCGCTGGTGGTGGGCGTACTCGCGTCCGCCGTCTTTACCAGCTCCATCCTGCGCTACCTGATTCGCCCCTATGGCGAGCAGTTGCAGGTCTTGGGGCCAACCGAAAGCGTCGTGATGTACTTCCGGGTGGCGTTGCTGTCCGGCGCGATCCTGGCGATCCCGTATATCACGCTGCAGCTTTTCTTGTTCGTCGCGCCAGGGCTGACCCGGAAAGAGAAACGCTGGATTTATCTGGCGCTGCCCGCCACGACCGCGCTGTTTCTGATCGGCGTCGCTTTCGCGTGGTTCATCATGGTCCCGGCGGCGCTGGGCTTTTTGCAGGATTTCGAAAGCGAGATTTTCAAGGCCGAGTGGACGGCGGAGCGATACATCTCGTTCCTGACCTCGATCCTGTTCTGGATCGGCGTGGCGTTCGAGATGCCGGTGGTCGTATTTGTGCTCGCCCGGCTTGGGATCGTCGGCCCTCAACCGCTGATCCGCAACTGGCGGCTGGCCGTCGTCCTGATCACAGTCGCCGCCGCGCTGATCACGCCGACGGTTGACCCGTTCAACATGTTGTTGGTGATTGCGCCGTTGATCGTGCTGTATCTGCTCAGCATCGGATTGGCGATGGTGGCCTATCCGCGTGCGCTGCGAGCAGGCTCGCGCGCGCGGCGATAGACGGCTGATCAAAGTTGCGGATAACCATTTAGGAGATATTTTGCGATGCCAAAGACCCGTGTCGTGATTATGGGGGCCGCCGGACGCGACTTCCATAATTTTAACCTCTATTACCGGCGAAACGAGGCGTATGAAGTCGTCGCTTTCACGGCGACGCAGATTCCGGACATCGAAGGGCGAACCTATCCCCCGGAGCTGGCAGGCGCGCTGTATCCCGGCGGCATCCCGATCTACGAGGAAGCGGAGCTGAGCGCGCTCATTCGCGAGCACGACATCGACGAAGTCGTCTTCGCCTATTCTGACGTGTCTCACGAGACGGTGATGCACAAGGCGAGCCAGGTGCTCGCCGCGGGCGCGGACTTCCGTCTGCTTGGCCCCAAGCATACGACGCTCAAGAGCAGCAAGCCGGTCGTCGGCGTGGGCGCGGTGCGCACCGGCTCCGGCAAGAGCCAGACCACCCGCACCGTCAGCGATGCGCTGCGCCGCCTGGGGTACACGGTCGCGGTCGTGCGCCACCCGATGCCTTATGGCGACCTCGCCAGGCAGAAAGTCCAGCGGTTCGCGGATTACGCCGACCTGGACCGCCACGACGTGACGATCGAGGAGCGCGAGGAATATGAGCCGCACCTCGATCGCGGGGTGGTTGTCTTCGCGGGCGTGGACTACGAGGCGATTCTGCGCGAGGCCGAGCAGGAAGCGGACATCGTATTGTGGGACGGCGGCAACAACGACCTGCCGTTTTTCCAGCCGGACCTGTATTTCGTGGTGGTTGATCCACACCGGCCCGGTCACGAGCGCACTTATCACCCCGGCGAGGCGAATTTGCGGATGGCGGACGTGGTCGTGATTAACAAGGTCGATACCGCGCCGCCTGACGGCGTGCGGACGGTGCGCGAGAGCATCCGCCAGTTGAATCCCGGCGCGACGGTGATCGAGGCTGCGTCCCCGACCTTTGTTGACGACGCCGAGGCGATTCGCGGCAAGAAAGTGCTGGTGATCGAGGACGGCCCGACGCTGACGCACGGCGAGATGGGCTATGGCGCGGGCGTGGTCGCGGCGCAGCGCTTCGGGGCGGGCGAGCTGGTCGATCCCCGGCCGTATGCGGTTGGCAGCATCGCCGATACCTTCGCGAAGTATCCGACGACTGGGACGCTGCTCCCGGCGATGGGCTATGGGGCGAAGCAGCGCGCCGACCTGGAGCAGACGATCCGCAACACGCCGGCGGACCTGGTGCTGGTCGCCACGCCGATTGACCTAACGCGCGTCATCTCGATCGACAAGCCTTACCGCCGCGTGCGCTACGAGTTGCAGGAACTGGGCAACCCGACGATCGCGGAGTTGCTCGAAGCCAGATTCGGCCGCAAGGGATAACGAGAGATTGCGGGGGGCGCGCTCGGCTGTGGCGCGCCCCGTAGTCGTCACGCGTCGTCGTCACTCATCGTCGTATCACGGGATGGAGTTCTCAGCCAGTTGAAACCGGCGCTCATTGTTCACGGGGATGCCTGGGAGATCGAGGCCGCCAGCCATCCTGAGCGGCTGGCGGGCGTGCGCGCGGCGGTCGCCGCAGGCTGGGCGTTGCTTGAGGCGGGCGGCTCGGCGCTGGATGCAGTCGAGCGCGCCGTCGCGCTGATGGAAGATAACCCGGTCCTCAACGCCGGGGTCGGCAGCGCGCTGAACCGCGAAGGCGAGATCGAGCTGGACGCGATCATCATGGATGGGCGGACGCTGGCGCTGGGCGCGGTCGCCGCCGTGCGCGGCATCACCAACCCGGTCAGGCTGGCGCGCCTGATCATGGAAGACACCGAGCACAGCCTGCTGGTAGGCGAGGGCGCGCGCCGCTTCGCCTCGCTCAAGGGGATGCGGCTCTGCGCGCAGGCGGAGCTGACGACTCCGCGCGAGGTCGAGCGTTACCGCGAGTTCCAGCAGCAAGCCGCGTACCGCCCGGACGGCAGCCTGTCGCCGCACCCGATGGACACGGTTGGCGCGGTCGCGATCGACGCCGGGGGGAACGTCGCGGCGGCGACCTCGACCGGCGGCGTGCATTTCAAGATGCCGGGGCGGGTAGGGGATTCGCCGCTGGTTGGCTGCGGCGCCTATGCCGACAATCGCGCGGGCGCGGCGGCGACGACCGGTCACGGCGAGAGCATCATGCGCGTCGTGCTGGCGAAAACGGCGACCGACGCGGCAGAGCGCGGCTTGAGCGCCTCCGAGGCGGCGGAGCACGCAATCCGCGTGCTGCATGAGCGCACCGGCGGCTACGGCGGGATCATCGTGGTTGACCGCGCGGGGCGCGTTGGTTACGCGCACAACACGCCTCATATGGCGGTGGCCTGGGTGCAGGACGACGGGACGATCCACGCGCAAATCATGCGCGAGACGTAGCGAAGGGACCCTATGCGCGGCGGCTGGCAGGGACTCAAACATGCGGGCGGTCTGGCCGCGCTGATCGTGGCCGGGGCGCTGATCGCCGGGTGCGGCTCGACGCGCGACACGCCGCCCACGCCGCTGCCAATCTACGTCACGGCGACGGACAGCCCGCTGGTGCTACCGATCGTCGCGACCGAAACGCCCTCGCCAACGCCTGAAGCGTCGCTCACGGCGGCGGCGCTGCTGCCTACGGCTGACCTCAGCACGCGCACGCCAACCCCCACGCGCCCCGCGCCGATCACCATGACGCCGACCTTCACGCCAACGGCGACCGACACGCCCGGCACGCCGGGCGCTCCCGGAGCGTATGGCCCGGTAGGCGGCGGGGTGGACGCGGTGCTCGCCGGGGCGGAAGCGTGCGAGTCCGGGCCGCAGGGCGTCATGGGCGCGATCTACCAGAGCGATCCGGCCCTACAGGCGGCGCTCGGATGCCCGCTGGCAACAGCGGCGTTTCCGGTAGGCGGCGCGTACCAGCAATACCAGAACGGGCGCATGATCTGGGTGTCTTCGCTCGGCGCCGTGCCGCAGCCGGCGATCTACGCGCTGCTCAACGACGGTACGTACCAGCGGCTGAACGACACGTTCGTCGAGGGCGTGGACCCGGAGAGCGTCGGCAGCGTCCCCCCCGAAGGGTTGCTAGAGCCGAGGCGCGGCTTCGGCAAGGCGTGGCGCGAGAACCCGCCCGTGCGCGACCGGATCGGGTGGGCGGCGGCGCCGGAGATGCCGGCCAGCGCGCAGGTGCTGCCGTTTGAGCGCGGCGAGATGATCGCGGTGGACAGCCTGGGGCAGACCTTCGTGTTCGTGTCCGGCGCGCCGGGCACGTGGACCGCGCGCTAGCACCCGCCGCTAGCCCTCACCCAGCGGAATTTCCGCCGCCTGCGCCAGATAGGCCCCCTGCGCGTCTAGAACCTCGACATTCCGGTACGCGCCGTCTTCGACGGCGTACATGCCCGCGAGCAGCCGATCCGCGCCATCTGGCACGTCCAGCGCGAACCAGAGGGTGAGCGTGTCACCTGCGCGCCAGTACCGGCCGGGCCAGCCGGGACGATCCGCCTGCGCGAGGCGCGCGCCTGCCTCGTCCAGCGCGTGCACGAATACCTGAAAATCGGCAGCTACCGGCCCCGGCAGCCGGTAGCGCAGCAGCACCTCGCCCGGCCGGATGGCGTAACCGGTCAGCGCCGCGCCGTTGGCGAAGCGCACCGGCCCTAGCGGGGTGATCGTCTCGGCCCAGGGGTCCGCGTCAGTCTGCCGGACCAGATAACGCGACCCGTCTGGACGCGGCTCGAACACCATCTCGCCTGCCGCCTCGCCGGAGCACGCCCGCGCCGCGCAGGCGCGCAGATCGGGCCGCACGGCGATCAGCTCGGTCGCGGGCTGCGCGGGAATAACCGCCGTGCGCCGCCCGTCCACGAAGCGCAGGCTGGGCGCGGGGTCGAGCAAGACGCCCCACACCGCCGGTTCCTCGTCGTAGGGCGCGATCTCGCCGGTCCCGATCACGATCACGTCCGCCGGGTCGCGGGCCAACACCGCCGCGCGGATGTCGAGCAGATCGCCGAGCGGCGTGCCGAACCCGCCCGGCGTGTCGTGCGTGTCCAGAAAGCGCAGCAGCGCGACGAACAGATAGACTTGCAGCGCGACGATGGCGACAACCGCGCCGAGCAGCCCCGCCCGCAACGCATGTCCGGCCGGTCGCTGGGGCAGCCGGTCGAGCAGCGCCGCCAGCCCGATTCCGGCCAGCGCATAGGCGGCAGGCAGCAGCGGGATCAGGTAATGCTGCGCGACCTCGGCCCATTCCCAGGTGAAGGCCAGCGCCGGCAGCGCCAGCCACGCGACCAGCACGACCGCTGCCGGCTCACGCCCAACCCCGCGTCGCGCCGCGCGCCCGACAAGCCAGAGCGCCGTCAGCGCCGCCGCCAGCGGCACGAGCCAGAGCAGCGGGTCCACATCCGGCACGGTGCGCAAAAAATCGCGGAAACGCTCCGGTCCGGCCAGGGCGTGCAGATCGGTCCCCGCGACGGTCAGCCACGCCAGTTCCAATGCGCGGGTGCTGAGCGCGTCCGCGCCCGCGCCGCTCCCGCCGAGGCCGCGCGCCAGCGTGTCGAGCGCCAGCAGGTCCGCCCGCGCCGCGCCGATCAGCGCCGGGACAAGCGTCAGCCCGGCGAGGGCCAACCCGACCACGACCGCTCGCCAGCGTGCGTTCCGCCGCCACAGGACGAGCATCAGCAGGCTGAGCGGAAGCAGGGTTACGGCGGCGTAGTGCATCTGGATGGTCAGCGCCAGTAGCGGCCAATGCAGCGCCTGCGCCCACCGTCTGCGCTCCCCATAGCCTGCCGCGCCGAGCAGCACGGTTCCGACGACGAACGGTGGCAGAAGGTCCTGCGCCCAGATTTTGCGCGCGAAGACGGCGGCCCAGGGGCTGGCGGCGTACAGCAGCGCGGCGATCAGCGCGGCGCGCGGGCCGAACGTCCGCCGCACGAGCAGCCAGGTCAGCGCGACGGCTAGCGTGCCCAGCGCCCCGACAAAGAGCGTCGCCAGGATCGGGGTTGAGTCCAGCGCGTAGGGCAGGGCGAACAAGTAGACGCTGATCGGCGGGTTCGGGATGCCGACCGACGAGCTGATGCCGAGCAGCGGGAAGTCTTTTCCCTGCGCCAGATCGAGGGCCAGGCGCGACAGGTTCGCCTCGTCGCGCTTGAACTCGGTGATACCGGGCGCGCCCAGGCGCAGCGCCCCGGCCAGCAGCAGGATCGCGGCCAGCAGCCCCGGCTCCCACCGCCGCAGCCGCGCACCGGGCCTGCTCATGAAACCGGCTCCATACGGGCTTAAAGCGAGGAGCCGGGCAGAGCGATTGCTCTCTGCCCGGTATCATGCGAAAGCAAGATCATTGAACCTCGGCCGGATCACTCATCCGGCTCGTCTTCGACAGCGAACTGCTGCCACGGCCCATGCAGGCCGTCGTCCGTCACCCCGTAATACACGCGAAGACCGCTGCTGTCGCGCTGGACCAGGTCATAGCGGACGGTCCCGCCGCGCTGGTAACGCTTCCACAGCCCGATATCGCCGTGCCACTCCACCTCGGCGGGCTTGACCGGGTGCGCTTCCTTTTCCAGGATGGCGTAATGCCACAGACGGCGCGCCGACGAGCGCGTGACGTTCTTGACGACGTTGCCGTTACGCAGGTCGCGCATCATGTGATACTTGACACCCTTGCGCTCTTCCGTGTTGATGATCTCGACCCCGGTGCGCGGCGCGTCGATCCCTTCGGGCGCGGGCTGCTCGGCAGCTTCGGGGGGTGCGGGCAGCTCCGGCTCGGCGGCGGATGCCTGGGCGCTGGCGGCGGCGTTGCGCAGCTCCAGGTTCTGCATAACAAGCTGCACGATCTCGTCGCGCACAGCCAGGTTGGTCTCGGCCTCGTCGCGCACGTAAATCTTGTTGTCGTCCAGCGCGTAGGGCGGGTCGCTCCCGCGAGGCACCTGAAGGCGGATGATCGGCTTGCCCTGCGACTCCAGCACGTCGATGCTGACGTTGATCGGCGGCGTGAGCTTGTGCTCGATCTCCTCGTGCAGCGTCTCGATCGCTTCTTTCGGGTTCGGGACGCCGATCGGCGGGTCTTTCGGCTTGGCCGTCACGCCGACGTAGATCGTCCCGCCGTTGGTGTTCGCCAGCGCGCAGACATCCGCGATGATAGCGTAGAGCCGCCCGCCGCGCCGGGTGATGCCCTCGTGGAACGACTGGACGATGCTGGCGCCTTGCTCGCGGCTGCTCTGGACGTGATCGTATGGGGCGTGGCTGCTGGGGTGGTAGATGCGCGTGCGGGCGAAGTCGTCGCTGAGGAACACGTCGCGCAGCGCCTCGAAGGTGCGCTCCGGCAGCAAAACCTCGGTGATCCGGTCGCCGACGCCGAGATTCTTCGGATTGCGCGGATCGGCCAGCAAGCGGTGCGCGTCCGATCCCTGGATGCAGCGCATCCGGCGCGGATACTCCGGCTTGGTGCCGTCGAAAAAGCGCGCCGTGCTGCGCTTATCTTTGCGATCCAGATCGGTGACTTCCAGCGCGTGGAGGTGCTCGTCCTGCGTGTAGGCAATCTTGGTCTGCCCGCCGAAGTCGAAGCCGCGCATGGCGACGCCGTGACTCGAATTCGCGTGGGCCGCGATCACGATCCCGCCCGCCGCGTCGATCGTGCGGTAGGCGGTCAGCACGTCGGACGACGCGCCGACAATCGACGATCCCTGATCGAGCGCCGCCGCCGGGATCTGTAGATTCAAGAGAATGTGCTCAAGCTGCCGGACCGTCGTCTGCGGCGAGAAAATGCCAAGAATGTGAAAGCCGAACGTCGCCGTGAACTCGAAGCCGGGCAGGACGAGGATGCGGTTGAGCAGGCGCCGGTACTCGTCGAGGGTCTGCTTTTCCTCAGGGCGAATGCGTCCCAGGTTTTCGAGGTACTGGAGCTGCTCGATCTCTTCGGTCATCGCCCGATAGCCCGCCACGGTGTTGTGGTCGGTGAAGGCGACGATGTCGAGGCCGCGCTGCTCGGCCTGGTGCAGAATATCCAGATAGCTGACGCCCGGCTCCTGGTAATCGGCGGAGCCAGGCGTATGCAGATGCAGGTCAACGCGATACCACTGCATCTTACGTCGCGATTTGTTTGCCACGAAGCCACTCTCTCTGTCGTCAGGTGCGAATAATGAATTGCCGACGTTGAGGAGGCTAATTACCCAAGGAGTCCGTAGAACAGGGCGGCGAGTTTCCCCGGCTCGAACGGCTTGATCAAGAAGGCGTTGGCGCCTGCCTTGCGCGCCGCGTCGGCCACGTCCAGACCGGAAGCCATCACAATCGGCAGCTCCGCGAAGGCGGTTTCGGCCCGGAAGCGGGACACCAGCTCGGAGCCTTCCATATCCGTCAGATGGTAATCGACAAGGATAATATCCGGCTGGTTCTGCCGTGCTAACTCAATCGCTGCCTGGCCGCGTCCCGCCATCATGACCTCGAAGCCATCCATTTCCAACAATGTCTGGAGCAGCTTCACGGTCGTGCGGTCGTCGTCGACAATCAGAATCTTGGGCAATGCAGCCTTCCTGGTTGCGTCTTGGTGCTCAACCCTGGTGCATAGCACTGCAAAGGGTACAAGGGCCGCTCCCGCGCCGGCGGCCCCAGATCATTTGGCCTGCTCGGCGGCCAGAGCTGGCTCGCGCTCGGCCTCGCCCGCCTCGACCAGCGCCGCGTCCAGCACGTCCGTCACACTGTCGACCAGGCGGAAGGTCATCTGGTCGCGCACGTCTTGCGGCACGTCGTCCAGATCGTGCTCGTTGCGGCGAGGCAGAATCACGGTGGTCAGGCCGGCGCGATGCGCGGCCAGCACTTTATCCTTAATTCCGCCTACCGGCAAGACCTGCCCGCGCAGGGTAATCTCGCCGGTCATGGCGACCCCGCCGCGCACAGGGCGCTGCGTGATCAGCGAGGCGAGGGCGGTTGCCATAGTCACGCCCGCCGATGGGCCATCTTTTGGAACGGCGCCCGCCGGCACGTGCAGGTGAATGTCGCGCGTGTCGAAGAAATCCGCTTCGACGTTCAAGTCCTGCGCCTTGGCGCGAACGTAGCTGTAGGCCGCGCGCGCGCTCTCCTGCATTACCTGGCCCAACTGTCCAGTATACTGGAAATTGCCTTTGCCGGGCATCTGCGCCGCTTCGACGAACAGCACGTCGCCGCCAACCGCCGTCACCGCCAGGCCGACCGCGACGCCGGGCGTATCGACGCGCTCCTCGATCTCCGTCCGGTAGCCGAAGCGCGGGTAGTCGAGCAGCTCGATGATGTCGTCCGCTTCGACGCGCTTGTGCTCAAGCGTGCCTTCGGCGATACGCGTCACGATCTTGCGCGCGACCCGGCCGATCTCGCGCTCCAGGCCGCGCACGCCCGCCTCGCGCGTGTAATCGCGGATGATTTTCAGCAGCGCGTCATCGCTGAACGAGAGTTCTTCCGGGCGCAGACCGTTCTCGCGGATCTGGCGCGGGACCAGATACTGCTGCGCGATCTGGAGCTTCTCGTACTCCGTGTAGCCGCTGAGCGCGATCACTTCCATGCGGTCCAGCAGCGGGCCGGGGACCGTTTCGAGCGTGTTTGCCGTGGTGATGAACATCACTTCGGACAGGTCGAACGGCACGTCGAGGTAGTGATCGCGGAACTCGTGGTTCTGCTCCGGGTCGAGCACTTCCAGTAGGGCCGAGGCGGGATCGCCCCGGAAGTCGCGGCCAATCTTGTCCACTTCGTCCAGCATCAGCACCGGGTTGCGGCTCTCGACGCGGCGCAGGGTCTGGATGATACGCCCCGGCATAGCGCCGATGTACGTGCGCCGGAAGCCGCGAATCTCGGCCTCGTCGCGGATGCCGCCCAGCGACAGCCGTGTGAACTTGCGGCCCATCGCACGGGCGATCGAAGCGCCGAGCGAGGTCTTGCCGACGCCGGGCGGGCCGACGAAGCACAGGATCGCCCCCTCGCGCTCGCGGCGAACAAGCGCGCCGGTCGGGCGGCGCTCCTCGATTTCGCCTGCGCGCTCCTGGCGCAGCTTGCGCACCGCCAGGTATTCGAGGATGCGCTCTTTCACATCCTCCAGCCCGTAATGATCCTCATCAAGCACGGCGCGGGCGTGCGCGATGTCCAGATTGTCGTCGGTGCGCTCGTCCCACGGCAGGCTGACCATCCAGTCGAGATAGGTGCGGATCACGCCGTACTCGGCGGCGGCAGTCGGCAGGCGGGCCAGCCGATCCAGCTCGCGCCGGGCTTCGCGCCCGGCTTCCTCTGGCATGTTCGACTGCTCGATCTTCTGCCGGAATTCCTCGATCTCGACGGTCTGCTCGTCGCCCTCGCCTAGCTCGCGCTGGATGGCTTTCAACTGCTCGCGCAGGAAGTACTCGCGCTGCATCTTCTCCATCTCGGACTGGGCTTCGCTCTGGATTTTGTGGCCCAGCTCGAGGACTTCTAGCTCCTTATTGAGGATCCCCATCAGCACGCGCAGTTTTTCGAGCACGGAGTCGATTTCCAGCAGGTTCTGCTGGTCTTCGATGCTGATGCGGATGTAGGTCGCCAGCGCGTAAACGAGCTGGAGGGGGTCTTCGACGTTGATCGCGGCGTTGATCAATTCGCTGGGGATGCTGGGCACCAGGTCGGCCATGCGCCCGAACTGCTCGACCACATTGCGCATCAACGCCTCGACCTCGATCGATTCCTCGACCGTCTCCGGGGCGGCGGCAACGCGGGCGACCAGATACGGTTCGGTGCGGGTCCATTCTTCGACGCGGATCCGCGCGACGCCCTGCACCAGCAGGCGAATCGTGCCGTCTGGCGCGCGGAACAGGCGATGGATCTGCGCCAGCGTGCCGTACTCGTAGACATCCTCTGGGCCGGGCGTCTCCAGCTCCGGGTCGCGCGAGGCAACCAGCGCGATCACGCGGTCCCCGGCGACGACTTCATCGACCAGCCGGATCGAGCGGGGCTGCCCGACGGTCAGCGGGATCGTCGTCAGCGGATAGACTACCAGGCCGCGCAGCGGCAGCAGAGGCAGCTCGCGCGGGCGATCCAGGGCTATCTCGGTGTTGTCCGGCCTGTCGCCGGACTGCTGAGCGGCCTCGGCGGCGCTGTTCGTATCTTCCTGGTGAACGTCCAGGGTGACTTCGTTGTCGTTCGAGACCTCTGTGTTCACGGTCTGCGTTGTGGCGGATTCCTCCTCCGGCGATAGCGTGCCGCTTGGGGGAGTCTCCTCAGGCTTCTGTTTTCTCTTTGCCATTCTTTCACTCGCTCAGACGCGCCCGGCCGGTCTTCAGGGCGGGGCGCGGAATCAGGTGCGCTCGCCGCTCTCGTCGTCCGCCTGGCTCTCGTCCAGGTTGACGATGCGCACCGAGCGCGGAGCGGCGTGCGGCAGAACGATGCGTAGAAACCCGTCGCGATAGGTCGCGCTGGCGTCGTTGCGCTCGACCTGCCACGGCAGGCTGACCTCGGTGCGGAAATCGCCGAAGGCCAGCTCCAGTTGATGATAGGATGCCTCAGGCGGGGTGGTGCGTTTGCGTATCCCGCTGATGATGAGCTTTCTGCTTTGCAGCACGACGTTAAAGTCGCCCTCGCGCATGCCGGCGATCTCGACCTCGACAATCAGCTGATCGTCGAGTTCGTAAACGTCGGTGGGGGGGCGCCACACCGTTACATGGCGCACGACGACCCAGCGCCCGGCGGCTGCTTGCGCGGGGTCGTCCGGGTCCAGGCCGGAGGGCGACCGCGCGGGCTGCTTAGGCGAAGTGTCTCTTTCAGGCATGCACGTGACTGCTCCGAGAAAAGTTATTGCATCCGGTAAGCGCCGTGCTAGGGCGCCGCATACGCTTCACACGGATCATATCACACGAACCACGATGACCCAATAAGAGGAGCGATAGAAGCCGGAGCGGCGCGGGGCGCGCTTGTAAGCGAGAAAGTGACCGAGATACCGGCGGCGCGGAGCGCCCTTTGCAGCGTGTCCGCCCACCAGGCTAGATCACGTACACCGCGCCGTCCTGGGCCACCTCGACCGGACCGGCGTAGGTGGTGCGCGCTTCGGCGGCCAGGTCGTGCGGCGAGCGGCGGACGTCATAGTGAATCAGCACGAGCCGCTCCACCTCGGCGGCGGTGGCTGTCTGCCCGGCTTGCGCCGCGCTGGAGTGGCCGGGCGTTTCGCCGGTCGCTTCGTGCACCAGCAGCGCGGCGCCTTGCGCCAAGTGTTTGAGCGACGGGATCGGAGCAGTGTCCGAGGTATAACTCAGCACCCGGCCGTCCGGCTTGATCGCCACACGAAGGCCGATGGTGGGGATGTAGTGCGCGGTCGGCCACGCCGTGATCCGGAAGTCGTCGTCTTCCAGCAAAGACGTCCCCTCGCGCTCTGGCACCGGGCAAAACTGAACCTCGAAGAAGGTCGGCCAGGTTTCCCACATCGCGGCGTGCATCATCCCTTCCGCGCGCTGCAAGCAGTGATGCAGGCCGTAGATCGGCAGCGGTTTGAGCCGCCCCCGGAGCCAGAGCTGCATCAGCATGATCATCAGGCCCGACACGTGATCGGGGTGGAAATGGGTGAGGATCAGCGCGGTCAGGTCGTTGGCGTCGACGCCCATCTGCGCCAGCTTGGGCAGCGGGTTCGAGCCACAGTCGATCAAGATGGTGGACCCGCGATCGCCCTGAAGCAGAAGATGGGTGTTGTCGTGCGTGGTATCCGAGACGGCGGCAGCCGACCCCAAGACCGTGAGACGCGCCATGTTCTTGTATCCCCGTCAGGCGGTGGGGCCGCCGGTTAGCGTGCCAGAACAAACTCGACAATGCGCGGCGTGAGGGTGACTTCAAGGATACCTGCGACTACGATCAGCGGCAAAACGACTGCGACGCCGATCTTCACGGTATCCGCCAGCGCCCTGATCCACGCCTCGCCAACGGTCATACCGGCGGGCGGGCGGGGGGTTACGCCTCCCAGCCCGACCCCCGCCACGCCCCCCCCCACGATGGGGGGGGGTTTCCCCCCGCCCTTGCGGCCCGACGCCGC
>DAOKYY010000011.1:40080-62789 GCA_035325905.1 Aggregatilineaceae bacterium
GGGGGGGGGGGGGGGCATGCCCCCCCCCAGCGGGACGGCGGCCGCGCCCGCCAGCACGATGGCGGGGATTTCCACCACGCCGTGCGGCACGATCGCGGCAAAAAACGGCAGCGGACTCAAGCCACCGGCGGCGACTTGCGCCAGGATGAACCCTGTGATGCCGAACGGGATCATGACCAGCACCAGGGCCATCGTTCCGAACGAAAAGACCGCCAGCAGCGTGGCGAGCGCCAGCACGCGCAGGTTCTGCGACACGGCCGCCAGCACCAGACCGGGGTTGTTGCGCCCCAGCTCGAACCACGATCGCAGGTTTTCCAGCAGGTGCGCGTCGTTGGACTCGAACTGATCCAGCGGGAGCGGCCACGATCCGGCCGCCAGCCAGCCGCCTGCGAACGCTGCCGCCAGGCAGAGGCCGGTGACTGCCGCCGGGGCGCCGAGCGCCCGCACGGCCGGGGTGACGCTCGCCCGATACCAGCGAAGCGGGGACCGCTTGCCCGGCACGCCGCGAAACTGGCTGGCGAAGGTGCGCCCGATCCACCGCAAGTTGAGCTGATCGAGCGAGCGGCCCAGCAGTTCCTCGCGGTTGAAGATGCGCGCGCCCATCCGCACCAGTAGCGCGACCGTCACCAGCAGGCCCGCCGCCAGGAACCACAGCACGAAGCGGCGGTGCGGCTGGATCATGATCAGGCTTTCGAGAATGACCAACATCGACATCGGGATGATGATGAAGCTCGCCAGCAGGTTCGCGGCGCGGGTCGAGGTCGTCTGGCTTGAGATGACGACCGCTCCCGTGACCATGACCAGCGCCTGGACGCTCGTCAGCAGCAGAATCTGGATCACCAGCGCGGGCGCTGGCCGCCACTGCGTCCCGCCGAACACCAGCCCGCCCATGTAGATCGCGATGCCGATGTAGCTCGCCAGCAGCGGCGGCAGCATGGCGGCGAACGATTTGCCGAGGTACAGCTCGGTGTTGGTCAGAGGCGTCGCCAGCAGCGGCTCCAGGCTGAGGCGCTCCTTCTCGCCGACAAAGGTTTCCAGGGCGATCACGAGCGAGATCGAGACCGGGAAGAAGCCGACGATCATCGGCAGCAGCGGCAGCATGGCCGGCAGCAGCGGCTCGGCGCCGTTGGCCTCGAAGAAGCTGATAAACAGGTTCGTCATGCCATTGGCGAGCAGCGGAAAGACCAGCGTCAGCAGGAAGATCGGCCCCATGATCCGCCAGTCGCGAAAGCTGTCGCGGACCTCGCGGCGCGTCACGATCAGCGCGTTTGACAGCATCCGCCCGGCGCCTGCCAGGGCGGGCCGCCCGCGCGCGTTACGGCTCAGGCTCGTCATGGCGCTCCAACCCCTCGTCTTCCCGTACAATTTGCAGGTACACGTCTTCGAGCGTGCGCGAAATCTCGCTGAGCGTTACGATCTCGACGCCCAAGCCCGTCAGGCGGCGGACCAGCGCGGGATTATCGGCGGCGGGATTCGACGTGTGATAGCGCAGCCAGCAGTCACCCTGTTCCACGACCCTCACGGCGTCGCCCAGGTCGCCCGCCAGGCCGTTCAGCGACCGGGCCGTGCGCAGCTCCATCAGCGGCGGGCCGACGAAGCGCTGCGCCAGCGCGTCGAAGGTCCCGTGGGCGATGATCCGCCCCCGCCGGATGACCGCGATCCGGTCGGCCAGCATCTGCGCTTCGGTGAGATTGTGGGTTGTGATCGCGATGGTGCGCTCGGCGCGCTGCAGGTCGCGGATCGCCTCGCGGACCAGCCGCGCGCTCTGCGGGTCCATCGCGGAGGTCGGCTCGTCGAGCAGCAACACCGCCGGGTCGTGGAGCAAGGCGCGCGCCAGCGCGAGCTTCTGCTGCATCCCTTTCGAATACTCGCCCAGCCGTTTCTCGAGCGCATCCGCCAGGCCAAAATGCTGCATCAGCTCCAGCGGGCGGCGGCGGCGCAGATCGGCGGGCAGGTGGTAAAGCTGCGCGAAGAAGTCGAGATACTCGATCGCCTTCATGCGCTGGTACAGGCCGTGCTGCTCGGTCAGCACGCCGACGCGGGCGCGGACTTCGGCCGGGTCGCGAACCACGTCGAAGCCTGCTACCCGCGCCCAGCCGGATGTTGGCGCGAGAATCGAGGTCAGCATGCGGACGGTCGTCGTCTTCCCGGCGCCGTTCGGCCCCAGGATGGCGAAGATCGTCCCCGGCTCGACCGTCACGGTAATCTGGTCGACGGCCAGGAATGATCCGAAGCGTTTGGTTAGCGCGTGCGTCTCGATCATGCGGCCCTGAGTATGTTGCCCGGCTTATGTCGCCGCCCGGCGCGGAGGCTGCTAGGCGGTGTCCGACCGCCGCGATTGCTCCGGCGTGCGGCGGGCGCGGCCCAGAAGCTCGCCCCAATGCCGCGCGATCAGCAGCGCGAGCGCGCCCAACCCGGCGACCGCGCTAGTGACCTGGGACACATTCACGCCTCCGGCGAGAGTCACGTCGATCCGCAGGTATTCTAGCAGAAACCGCGCCAGGGAATAGAGCACCAGGTAGAGCAGCACGAAGTCGCCTTTTTTCAGCCGGTCGCGGAAGCGCAGCCACACGGCGAGCAGCGCCCCGAAGACGAGCAGGTTCCAGAGCGATTCGTAGAGGAAGATCGGGTGGAAACGGGTATCCGGTCCGTATTCCGGCGGCGGGTTGGTGATGGTCAGCCCCCAGGGCAGGTCGGTCGGCGTGCCGTACAGCTCCTCGTTGACGTAATTGCCCCACCGCCCGATGGCCTGGCCGAGCGGCACGACCACCGCGCCGATATCCAGCCACGACAGCGTGTCCAGCTTGTGCCGGTACGCGTAGATGACGATGCCGATGAGGCCGCCCAATACCGCGCCGAAAATCGACAGGCCGCCGCTCCAGATCACCAGCGGGCCTTCGTTCAGGTCGAAGAAGTTGGACAGATACCACTGCGTGTCGCGGGCTGCGTTAATCGACGGAAACAGCACGTGCCAGGCGCGCGCGAAGATCACCGCCAGCACCACGACCAGGATCAGCCCGTTCCAGACGTGATCGGGGTCTTTGCGGTCGCGCTTCGCCATCCACGCGGCGACGAACGCGGCCAGCAGGATGCCGCCGACGATCAGCAGGCCGTAGAAGTGGAAAGTCGGGTTCAGCGTCAGGCCGAACAGCTCGATTGGCCCGATCTCGATCCCTTGCCGGTCGATGGTCATGAAGCGCCTCCTGGGCGGGTCAGGGCGCGGCGAACATGCCACACGCGCTGGAGTACGGTCAGGTGCGTGCCAATGGTCAGAATCCACAGCCCGGCCTCGACCCAGCCGGTGAGCAGCATCGCCAGGATGATGAACACGCGCTCCATGCGGGTCAGCAGCCCGACCTTGCAGTCCACGTTCAGCCCCTCGGCCCGCGCGCGGACGTAGCTGACCAGCAGCGATCCCAGCAGGGCGGCCATCGACAGCAGCATGGCGCGCTCGTTGCCCCAGATACTGAAATAGTAGGCCAGGCCCATAAAGATGAAGCCGTCGGCGTAGCGGTCCAGCGTGGAGTCGAACAGCGCGCCAAACTTATCCTTGCGCTGCATCGCCCGCGCAACCGCGCCGTCCAGCGCGTCGAGCGGCGTGCCGAGGATCAGGATGATCCCCGCCCAGAAGAAGTGCCCCTGCGAGGCCACATACGCCGCGACGGCCACGATCACCAGGCCGAGCGCGGTGATCGCGTCGGGGTGGACGCCGATCGCGTGCAGCTGGCGGCCCAGGGTGGTCGTCAGGTCCTGCGTGTAAAAGCGAGCGCGGTCGGTCAGAGTGTTAAAGCGAGGGGGGCGGCTTTCGGATGCCATCGATACGCCTTCCTGTTACTCGACTTCTCGTCATGGTTCTAGCGCCAGATTTGTGCGACCGGGCGCGAATTCGCCCTTGTCAAACCCGGCGTGTTGGAGTACACTGGGCACTGCTTTCGGGGCGTAGCGCAGCTTGGCTAGCGCGCACCGTTCGGGTCGGTGAGGTCCCCGGTTCAAATCCGGGCGCCCCGACTGAACTCCAGTCTTTCACGGCTGGAGTTTTGTTTTCTGTGGAACCTGTACTGGACATCGAAGGGACAAGGGCGCAGCGCGGCAATCGGCCTCGTGCTAACCGCTAACTGCTGGCCGCCTCGCATCTGTTCTACAGCCCGTTCGCCTTCGCGTCATCCCACAGCGCGTCCATCTCAGCGAGTGTCATCTCGTCCAGCACGCGCCCCTGCGCCACCGCCTGCTGCTCGATGTAGTGGAAGCGGCGGAAGAAACGCTGGTTCGCGGCTCGCAGCGCCGACTCTGGATCGACGCCCATCCACCGCGCCAGATTGACCGCCACGAACAGCACGTCGCCCATTTCGAAGAACTTCTCGTCGGGCGTCTCGGCGGCGAGCAGCTCGCCCAATTCCTCGTGCAGCTTGTCGAGCACCGGCTGAATCGCCGGCCAGTCGAATCCGGCGCGCGCCGCGCGGTCCTGGTAGCTGAACGACTGCGTCAGGGCCGGCAGCGCCTTCGACACCCCTTCCAGCCGCGAGGTGCGCTCGTCGCTTTTCTCCGCCTGTTTGAGCCGGTCCCAGTTGACTTTCACATCCTCGTCGTTGTCGACTTCGACGGCGCCCCAGACGTGCGGATGCCGCCGGATGATCTTCTCGTTGATCGTCGCGATCACGTCCGCCAGCCGGAACTCGCCGTGATCAACCGCGATCTGGCTGTGCAGGACGATCTGCAGCAGCAGATCGCCCAGCTCCTCGCGCAGCGCGGCGGCGTCGCCAGAGTCGAGCGCGTCCAGCACCTCGTAGGTTTCCTCGAGCAGATACGGGCGCAGCGACTCGTGTGTTTGCTTGCGATCCCAGGGGCAGCCTTCCGGCGCACGCAGGTGCGCGATCGTCTCCTGGAAGCGTTCCAGGCTGCTCGCTTGCGGCAGCGCCGGGACCATCAGCGCGACCAGGCTGCCGTCTATGTCTGCGGCGTCCAACGCGCTTAACGGGACCAGCGTCGCGCTCAACGCGCCGCTGTTTTCGCGCTTGACCACCTGGATCGGGTGCTCGGCTGGGTACTGGTTCAGCAGAACGCGCCGCACGTCCGCCAGGGCAGGGGCGCCGTGCACCGCGAGCAGCGCCGGGAGATCCGGGTTGAGCGGGGGATGGTGCAGCCCGGCGAACCCGGCGGTCTCAACGAACTGGAGCGCGGTGGCGTCCTCGATCCCCAGCGCGTCGAGCAACGCGGGCAGCAGAGAGAGCAGAGTCCGAAGCGACATCGTCATGTCTCGCAGTCATGGCCCGCCGGTGCATGGCGCTGGGATGCGGCGCGTTGCGCCTGGGCCGCCAATGGAAAACAGGCAGACTCCCACCCCTGCGGCCGGAGAGTCGCCTGTTATCGACACGATGAATGAAGCAAGACCCAGGCCGGGCTTAACGCTTGGTGTAGGTCGGGGCCTTGCGGGCGCGCTTGAGACCGGGCTTCTTGCGCTCCTTCTCGCGCGCATCGCGCGAGAGGAACTCACCAGCGCGCAGGGTCGAGCGCCACTCCGGCTCGATCTTCAGCAGGGCGCGCGCCAGCCCAAGCTGGATCGCGTCGCGCTGGCCGGTGTCGCCCCCGCCCTGAACCTTGACGGTGACATTGTACGCTTTTTCCTGCCCGACCGCGCGCAGCGGCTCGATGGCGATCTCGAAATCGCCCGTGCGCGCGAGATATTCCTCGCCCGGCTTGTCGTTGATCACGACGCTGCCGTTGCCGCCCGGCCACAGCCGGACGCGCGCCGTCGAGGTCTTGCGCCGCCCGATACCCTCATAATACTGAGTTGCCATGTGCTAATCCTCTTCGTCCTTACAGCTCGTAGGTCTTCGGACGCTGTGCTTCGTGCGGGTGGGTCGCGGTCGCGTAGATCTTCAGCTTCTTGAGCTGCTGGCGGCCCAGGCTGTTTTTCGGCAGCATACCACGCACGGCCGAGCGGATCACGCGGTCAGGATACCGCGCGAGCTGGTCGCGCAGCGAGATCGCCTTCAGACCGCTCGGATAGCCGGAATGCCGGTAGTACATCTTCGTGTCCAGCTTGTCGCCGGTGACGCGAATCTTGTCGGCGTTAACGACGATTACGAAGTCGCCAACATCCATGTGCGGCGCGAAGATCGGCTTGTGCTTGCCGCGCAGCAGGACCGCGATCTGGGTGGCGAGACGTCCAAGCGTCTGATCCTTCGCGTCGACGACGTACCACTCGCGCTCGATCTCCGCCGGTTTGGGGGAATAGGTCTTGATTCTCATCTGTCGCAAACTCCAGCGGGTGTCTCCCCGCTCTCAGTATGTCACACGTATCAGGCACAGGCCGTGCGCCGGAGCGCTCTGGTTCGGCCACGCGCCGTCCGCCGCGCGAAACGCTGTCAGGAAGTCTTCTGCCGCAAGCTCGCCCCTTCCGACGCGGGCCAGCCCACCTACAATTCGCCGCACCATGCGGTAGAGAAATGCGTTCGCCTCGATCTCATACCGCAGCGTGACTCCATCTGTCTCCGGCTGAGCCAGCAGCCTGCACTCGGACCGGAGGACCTCGCGGACGGTGCTTTCGCCCTGGGGCGGCTGCCCGAATGTTGCGAAGTCATGCGTTCCGGCCAGCCCCGCCGCCGCGCGCTGCATCGCGTCCAAGTCGGGCGGGCGGCCAGTCGTGATCTGCCAGGTGGTCCGCTGCCAGAGCGGCTGGCGCACCGGCGCAAACATCAGCGTGTACGCGTAGGCCCGGCTGCGGGCGTCGAAGCGCGGGTGAAACGCCGCCTCGGCTTCGTCCAGCGACCGGAGCGCAATGCTTGCCGGCAGGGTGGCGTTGATGGCGCGCCACAGGTCGCTGGTCCCGTGCCGCCACGCCGCGTCGAAGGCGATCACCTGCCCGCTGGCGTGCACCCCGGTGTCGGTCCGCCCTGCGCCGATGACGGTGGTGTCTTGCCCCGTCACGCGCCGCAGCGCCGCCTCGATGGTCCCCTGGATCGTCGGAGTGTCACCCGCCTGCCGCTGGAAGCCGAAATAATCGGTTCCGTCGTAGGCTACGACGGCGCGGTAGCGGGTGACACCTGCCTTCACACGCTTACGCTTCCTCGCGGTCGACCAGCTCGACCATCACCATCGGCGCGGCGTCGCCCTTGCGCGGGCCGAGCTTCAGCAGCCGCAGGTACCCGCCGGGGCGCGTCTCATAGCGCGGCGCCAGCTCGTCGTACACCTTCGCCACCGAGTCCGGGTTGTTTAGGCGCGCCAGCAACAGGCGGCGGGCATGAACCCCGCGCGCCGCGTCGGAGTGAGCGCGCCCGCGCTTCGCGATCGTGATCAGCTTCTCGGCTTCCGCCCGGATCGCGCGCGCTTTCGCTTCTGTCGTCGTGATGCGCTCGTGCTGGAACAGGTCGTTGATCAGGTTGCGCCGCAGGCTTTTGCGGTGATCGTAGTCCCGCCCCAGGTGCTTGCCAGCTACTTTGTGTCGCATTACACACGTTTCCTTATCGATCGTCTAGCTGTTGGAGAAGATATCGTGTTCTTCGGACAGATAGTTCTTCTCGCGGAGCCGCGTAACCAGCTCGTCGAGCGATTTCTCGCCGAAGTTGCGGATGGCGAGCATCGCGTCCGGGCCGCGCTCCAGCATCTCGAGCACTTCGCCGACATTGGTGATGCCGGTGCGCTTGAGCGAGTTGAAGACGCGCACGCTGAGATCGAGCGTTTCGATCGGCGTTTCGTAAACTTCCGCCGGCAGCGCGTTCGGGTCTGGCTCGGCGACCTCTTCCTTCGGCGGCATGAGCGATTCCTCGCTGACGCCGGCGATGACGATCAGGTGCTTCATCAGGATTTCCGCCGCCTGGCTCAGGGCCTCTTCGGGCCGGATCGAGCCGTCGGTCCAGATCTCCAGCACCAGGCGGTCATAGTTGGTCCGCTGCCCGACGCGCGCGCGCTCGACATCGTAGTTCACGCGCTTGATCGGGCTGAAGATGGCGTCAATCGGCAGCTCGCCGATCGCCAGGCGGCCCCGGTCCTCGGCGGGCGAGAACCCGATGCCGGTCTGCACGGTGAACTCGATTTCGATCTGAGCGTCGTCGGAGTCGGCGGTGAACAGATACAGGTCCGGGTTGATGATCTCGACTTCGGCGGGATAGATGATGTCCGCCGCCGTGACCGTCCCCTCGCCGCGCACTTCCAGGCGCAGCCGCGCTGAGTCCGTATCGATGAGCTTCAGGCGCAATTGCTTGACCTGCAAGATCAGCTGCGTCATGTCCTCGCGGACATGCGGGATCGCTGAGAACTCATGATGGACGTCTGAGACGCGGATCGACGTGACCGCCGCGCCCGGCAGCGAGGACAGCAGCACTCGCCGCAGCGCGTGGCCGATCGTGATCCCGTATCCCTGCTCGAGCGGGCTGATAGTGAACTTGCCGTATTTCTGAGTTGTGGCATCCCCTTCGATCTTGGGGGGAACCATGATATTCGTAGCCACGCCGCCTCCTCACGCGTTGAACGGTTACTGGTTGGCTCGCCCGTTGCCCCGCCGTTACCGAGAGTAGTACTCAACGATAAGCTGCTCGTTCAGCGGCATATCGATGTCGCGGCGCTCCGGCAGGCGCATGACCGTGCCCTTGAGCGACGCCGGATCGACAGTCAGCCACTCAGGCGCCGGGGGACGGTCTTCCATGTAGGCGGGCAGCTCCTTGAAGTAGGCGCGCTTGCGGCTGCCTTCGCGGATGCCAATCACATCACCGGGGCGAACGATATACGACGGAATCGAGGTGCGGCGCCCGTTGACGGTAATGTGCCCGTGCGTCACCATCTGGCGCGCGTGGGCGCGCGAGTCGGCCCACCCCAGCCGGTAGACAATGTTATCCAGGCGGGTTTCGAGCAGCGACAGCAGGTTCGAGCCGGTCAGGCCCGGACGGCGCAGCGCCTCACGGAAGTAGCGGCGAAACTGGCGCTCAAGCACGCCATAAATGCGGCGCGCCTTCTGCTTCTCGCGCAACTGGAGCGCGTAGTCAGAGCCGCGACCGCGCTTGTACTGCGCGTCACGCCCATGCTGGCCGGGCGGGTAGGTGCGACGCTCGACGGAGCATTTCGGAGAGAGACACCGCGCGCCCTTGAGGAATAGCTTTTCCCCGTCGCGGCGGCACAGCTTACAGACTGGACCGGTATAACGTGCCATTGGTTCTGGGCTTCCTCCACACTAGCTGTGACAAGTGTGTTTACACCACTCGTCTATGCAATTGGATAAAACAGGTCGAACGATAAACTAAACGCGGCGCTTCTTCGGAGGGCGCACGCCGTTGTGCGGCACCGGCGTGACATCCGTGATCGAGCGCACCTTCAGGCCGCTGGCCTGGATCGCGCGGATCGCGGCTTCACGGCCCGGCCCCGGACCCTTGACGAAGACATCCACCTCTTGCATCCCGTGCTCTTTGGCGTTCTCCGACGCCTGCTGGGCGACCATCCGCGCCGCGAACGGCGTGCTCTTGCGGCTGCCTTTGAAGCCAGCGGTGCCGGCGCTCGCCCACGCCACTACGTTGCCCTGCTGATCGCTCAGCGAGACAATCGTATTATTGAACGTGGCCTGGACGTGTGCCTGCCCATACGGGATGTTCTTCCGTGCTTTTTTGGGTCCACGCTGTGGACCCCGACGCGTACGTCCCATAGATCGTGACTCTCTCTCCTCGTGCCGAGCTTTGCGGCGGACGTAGTGTGTCCCAGGTTGCCGGGGCGCGGCCAGGCGTTCGGCGCGCCGTCGCGCAGTGCGACGACAGCGCCGGTTGGCCGGGTGCTCCCGACATGACCTCAGCGCAGACTACTTCTTCTTGGCGCCACGACGGCGGCCACGTCCGGCCACGGTCTTCTTCGGGCCGCGCCGCGTCCGGGCGTTGGTCTTGGTCCGCTGGCCGCGCGCCGGAAGGTTGCGGCGGTGGCGCAGACCACGGTAGCTGCCGATCTCGATCAGGCGCTTGATGTTGAGCTGAACCTCGCGGCGCAGCTCGCCTTCGACACGGAAATTGCCGACCTGCTCGCGCAGCGACTGAACTTCAGCCTCAGTCAGTTCGCGGACGCGGGTGTCCGGGCTGATGCCGGTCGCGTCCAGAATCTGCTTGCTGCGGGTCGGTCCAATCCCGTAGATGTAGGTGAGCGCGACTTCGACGCGCTTGCTGCGCGGGAGGTCAACCCCTTCGATACGTGCCATATACGGGTAGTCTCCTCGTACTGCGGCGTGTTCACTCGCCGGACGGAACAGCTATTTTAGCGAAAACGAGCGGGCTTGACCAGGGTAAACTTCCCGGAACCCGGCGGTGATTGGCCGCTGGCTCCACTAGGTGGCCGCTAAAGCGCGGTCAAGATCAGCGGTGGACCTTCAGGCGTGATCGCGACGGTGTGCTCAAAGTGCGCGCACAGCGACCCGTCGCGCGTCACGACCGTCCAGTGATCGTCCAGCAGCCGGGTTTCCGGGCGCCCGACGTTGACCATCGGCTCGATCGCGAACGTGATCCCCGGCGCCAGGCGGACGCTGTTCCAGCCGCGCACACGCGGGCGCCCCGCCGGCCACCAGTTCGGGACCTGCGGCTCCTCGTGCATGCTGCGCCCGACGCCGTGCCCGGTGTACTCGCGCACCACGCTGTAGCCTTCGCCCTCGACGAACGCTTGCACCGCGCGCGAGATGTCGCTGGTCAGGTTCCCGGCGCGCGCCTTGTCAATCCCGATCCACAGCGCCCGCTCGGTCACTTCCAGCAGCCGCTGCGCTTCGGGCGAGATTGCCCCGACCGGGACTGTGATCGCCGAGTCTCCAACGTAGCCCTTGTAGACCGCGCCGCAGTCCAGGCTGACGATGTCGCCTTCCTGCAAGATGCGATCCTCGCGCGGGATGCCGTGCACCAGCTCGTCGTTGATCGAGATGGTCGCGGTCGCCGGGAACGGGTGCGGGCTGCCGGGCGGGTAGCCCAGGAAGGCGGCGGTCGCGCCGTGCTGGTGAATGACCTCGGCGGCGATCTTGTCGAGCGCCGCGGTGCTGATCCCCGGCCGGACGGCCTGGCGCATGGCGTCGAGGGCCAGCGCCGTGATGCGCCCGGCCTCGCGCATGATGATCAGCTCTTCGGGTGACTTCGGAATCGGTGCCATGCCTGTCCCACCCCTGTGGCCCTGCGGCGACGGGGTTAAGAGGGCGCCTGGGAGCATCCCCAGGCGCCGCCGGTATCACAACGCTAGCGCATAAACCCGTCGTAGTTGCGCATGACGAGCTGCGCTTCGAGCTGGCGCATCGTGTCGATCACGACGCCCACGACGATGATCAGACCCGCGCTGCTGATGACCAGCGCCGGGTTGTTCTGGCCGCTGGCGCCCGCTGGACCCAGCACGACGCGCTGGATGACCTGCATCACGCCGGGCAGAATTGCCACCGCGCCGAGGAAGATCGCGCCGACCAGCGTGATCCGGTTCACGATGCGGTTGATGTATTCCTGCGTGCGGCGGCCCGGACGGATGCCGGGGATAAACCCGCCGTTCTTTTGCAGGTTCTCCGCCAGATTCTGGTTTTGAATCATCACGCCGGTATAGAAGTAGGTGAAGCCCACCACCAGCATGAAGTACAGGAACCAGTAGAGAAACCCCTGCTGGTTGCCGAAGATGTCCTGGATGCGGCGCACCGTGTCGCCCGAGCCGAAGAAGCCCGCCAGGATCGCCGGGAAGGTCACGATCGACTGCGCGAAGATCAGCGGGATCATGCCAGCCGTGTTGACCTTCAGCGGGATGTGCGTCGCGCCGCCGCCATACATCTTGCGGCCGCGCACGCGCTTGCCGTACTGCACCGGGATGCGGCGCACGCCTTCCTGGATGATCACGATCACGACCACCGTCAGGACGGTCAGCAGGACAAACGCCACCAGGTTGAACACGAAGTTCGTCTGGAGCAGCTGCACCAGGTTCGCCGGCACGCGCGCCACGATCCCCGCGAAGATGATGATCGAGATACCGTTGCCGATACCCTGCTCGGTGATCAGCTCGCCGAGCCAGATCGCGAACATCGTTCCGGCGGTCATGGTGATGATCACCGACAGCGTCGTCAGCAAGTTGCTGTCGCCGCCAAAGCCGAAGCCGGGGATCAGCGTCGTGCCGGTGATCTGGCTCTCGAAGATGTTGATCTGGCCGATGGCTTGCAGCGCCGCCATCGGGATCGCCAGGTAGTAGGTGTACTGGTTGATCTTCTCGCGCCCGCCCGGCTCCTTGGCAATCGCTTCGAGCTTCGGGATGATGGGCACCAGCAATTGCAGGATGATCGAGGCGGTGATGTACGGGTACACGCCGTTCGCGATCACGCTGAAATTGGAGACCGCTCCACCTGAGAGCAGGTTGAGCACGTTGAGAAAGCCGGCCTGGTCGCCGCTGAACAGCTGGTCGAGCGCGTCCCGGTCGACGCCGGGCACGGTCACGTGCGCGGCAAACTGGTAGATCACCAGAATCATCGCGGTATACAGCATTTTTCGCCGGAGGTCCGGCAGACGAAATGCATTCCGCAGCGCGTCGATCATAATTTACTTATCCTCTTCGCTCAATTCGATCGCTTCGATCGCTCGCGACAGGCGTCCTATGCGTCCAGGGGCAGGGGGCGACGCGCGCCCTCCGCGCCCCCGGACGCGCCGGTGACGAGACGCTATTCCGCCGACCGCTGCTCGCGCAGCGCTTCGAGCTGTTCCTTGCGCAGCTTCTTGACGGTCGCCCTGGCGCCGGTCAGCTCCAGCTCCAGCGTTGTCAGGCTGCCGCCCGCCTTCTCGATCTGCTCCTGCGCAGTCTTCGAGAAGCGGTGCGCGGTGACTTGGAGCGGGATCGCCAGCTCGCCACGGCCCAGCACGACCACCGGGTCGGTGGGCTTGCGGATCAGGCCGCGCGCGGCCATCGCTTCGGGCGTAACCGCGTCATTCGCCTGGAAGACGCGTGCCAGATCGTCCAGATTGACTTCCTGATACTCTATGCGGAAGATGTTGGTGAAGCCGCGCTTGAAGGGCAGGCGCCGCACGAGCGGAAGCTGGCCGCCTTCGAAGTACGGACCTTTCACACCGCCCTTGCGCGCGCCCTGGCCCTTCGTACCGCGCCCGGCCGACTTACCCTGACCGGCGCTGATACCGCGGCCCACGCGCTTGCGCTTTTTCGTCGCACCCTCGTCGGGACGCAGCTCATGCAGTTTCATTCGTCGATTTCCTTCACCTCAACCAGGTGGATGATCTTCTGGATCATGCCACGGACAGGCGGCGTGTCGTTGTGGACTGCGGTCGAGTGCAGGCGGCCCAGCCCGAGCGATTTGGCGGTGGCCTTCTGCGACTTCTCGTAGCCGATTGGGCTTCTGACCAGCGTTACTTGCAGCTTCTTAGGCATCGGCCTTGCCCCCGCGCTTCCAGAACGGCACGACCTCGGCCGGGTCTTTGCCGCGCATCCGCGCCAGATCGGCTGACTTGCGCAGCTTTTGCAGCGCCTCGATCGTCGCGTGCGCGACGTTGAGCGAGTTGGCGCTGCCCTGACTCTTGGTCAGGATATCGCGGATGCCCGCGGCTTCCAGCACGGCGCGGACGGCGCCGCCCGCGATTACGCCGGTGCCCGGCGAAGCGGGCTTGAGCAGCACGACGGCGCCGCCCCGCTGGGAGGTGATCTCGTGCGGAACGGTCGTGTCCATCAGCGCGACCGACACCATGTTGCGGCGGGCGCGGTCAGACGCCTTGCGGATCGAATCCGGCACGCCGCGCGCCTTGCCGATGCCGATGCCGACGCGCCCGTTGTTGTCGCCTACGACTACGACGGCGCGGAAGGCGAAGCGGCGGCCCCCCTTCACGACTTTGGCGACGCGAGTAATGTCAATTACGCGCTCATCGAGTTCTTCGCGGTCGTCATCACGCCGCGGCCTCGGATCTCGTCTTCCCATTGTATTCTCCAGTTGCCCTCTCACCGCCTGATCGAGAGGAGCCGGGCCGGGCCTGGCTCGCTCCACGAGCGGGTCTGCACCTAGAATTCCAGTCCAGCTTCACGAGCGCCGTCGGCCAGCGCCTTGACGCGACCATGATAGCGGTATCCGCCACGGTCGAAGACGACCGTCTTGATGCCGGCCTGCTGCGCCCGCTCGGCGACCAGCTGGCCCACCAGCTTGGCAGCCTCGGATTTGCCTTTGCCCTCGACCTTGTCCCGCAGTTCGCGATCGATGGTCGAGGCAGAGGCAAGCGTGTGGCCGACCGTGTCGTCAATCACCTGAGCGTAGATGTGGCCCAGGCTGCGGAAAACGTTCAGACGCGGGCGCTCAGCCGTGCCTGCGATACGTGCACGCACCCGCGCATGACGGCGCTTCCGTGCGATTCGGCTTTTTTCACTCATCGATTCACTCTCTCGACACTACAGGCTAAGCCTTACCGGTCTTGCCGGCCTTGCGGCGGATAAACTCACCCTGGTAACGAACGCCCTTACCCTTGTAAGGCTCCGGGGGCCGCATCTTGCGGATGTTCGCGGCCAGCTCACCGACGACCTGCTTGTCGATACCGCGAATACGGACGATGTGACCGCGGTCTTCGACCACGAACTCACAGCTCGCCGGCGGCTCGACGCGGATTGGATGCGAGTAGCCGAGGTGCATGACCAGGGTCTTGCCATCCATGTCGGCGCGATAGCCCACCCCCTCGACTTCGAGCACGCGCTCGAACCCGCTGCTGACGCCTGTGACCATGTTGGCGATCAGGGCGCGCGTCATGCCGTGCAGCGCGCGGTGCTGGCGCTGGTCGGTCGGGCGCGTCACGGTGATCACCCCGTCTTCCTGGGCGATGCTCATGCCAGCCGGGAACCTGTGATACAGCTCGCCCTTCGGCCCCTTGACGGTCACTTCCGTGCCGTCGATATTCACTTGTACTTTGTCCGGGATCGGAATCGGTTGCTTACCAATTCGAGACACGGTCCCTATCCTCCATTGGCTGCCTAAACTTCACTGCCGGCGCCGGGCGATCGGTGGGGCCTGGGCGGGGCGTAGAGCCTCTGGGCGAAGCCGGAAGGCCAGCCAGCCTCCGCATTCTCGCCCAGCCTCTCTACTACCGCCCGCGCGGCCCCCAAGGCGTCTGTCGGCGCTCTGCCGCCTGGGACTACCAGACGTAGCAGAGAACCTCGCCACCCATCCCCTGACGGCGCGCTTGTTGACCCGTCATAATCCCCTGCGGCGTGGACAGAATGGCGATCCCCATCCCGCTCAGCACCCACGGAATCTCGCTCTTGCCGACGTAGATTCGCCGGCCAGGCTTGCTGACGCGCTGCAAGTTGCTGATCACCGGGCGGCGCTCGCGGCGCTTGCCCCAATACTTCAGCTGCACGTTGAGCATCGGCGGGAACTCTTCGTTGACCGAGTACCCCTCGATGTACCCTTCTTCCTTCAGAATCTTGGCGATCTCGACCTTATTCTTCGAGAGCGGGATGGCGACGCTGGGATGTCCGGCCATCAGCCCGTTCCGAATTCGGGTCAGCATATCGGCGATGGGATCACTTTGCATCTTGAGACTCCCCGACCATTACCAGCTCGACTTCACCACGCCCGGAATCTTGCCCTGGAGAGCAAGCTCGCGGAAGTGGATCCGGCAGAGACCAAAGCGACGAATATAGCCGCGTGGACGGCCACAGACCTTGCCCGAGTGCGGGTCCACGTACTGGCAGCGATTGCGCACGCGCACTTTGTACTTGCGGTTCTTCTCGCGGGCGACCATTGACTTCTTAGCCATTGGGCCAAACCTTCCTGACTGTTCCTGTGCGTTCGATCACTAGCGCTGGCGGAACGGCATGCCCAGCAGGTGAAGCAGGCGGCGTCCCTCTTCGTCGGTCTCGGCCGTGGTCACGATCGTGATCTCCATGCCGCGCACCTTGTCGATCTTGTCGTACTCGATCTCCGGGAACAGCAACTGCTCGCGCATACCGAGCGTGTAGTTGCCGCGACCATCGAACGAGTCCGGGCTGATCCCGCTGAAGTCACGGGTACGGGGCAGGGCGACATTCATCAGGCGGTCAAGCAGGGACCACATCCGCTCGCCGCGCAGGTCCACCTTCACGCCGATCGCGCGGCCCTCGCGCAGCTTGAACGCCGCGACGCTCTTGCGCGCCTTGGTGATCACCGGCTGCTGACCCGTGATGCGGCGCACGTCCTCGACGGCCCCATCGAGCGCCTTCGCGTTATCCAGCGCCTCGCCTACGCCGATGTTGATGACGACCTTGCTGATGCGCGGAACCTGCATCACGCTCTCGTAGCCGAACTCTTCCATCAGCGCGGGGGCCACTTCGTTGCGGTACTTTTCCTGCAAGCGATTCTTTGCCATGTGCTCTAAACCTCACTCCGCGTGCGGGCCATCCGAGTCCTACCCGATGTCCTGGCCGCACTTGCGACAAACGCGAACCTTGCGGCCGTCTTCGTTGGTACGATAGCCGACGCGAGTGCGCGCCTCACACTGCGGGCAGACCAGCATCACGTTCGAGAGGTGGATCGGCGCCTCGAACTCGATAATACCGGGCTGGACCTGTCCGCGACCTGCCTGGACGGGGCGCTGGTGCTTTTTGACGATGTTGACCCGCTCGATGACGACGCGGTCCTTCTTGGGAATGACCCGCAGCACTTCGCCGCGCGTCCCTTTGTCTTTGCCGGCGATCACTTCAACCGTGTCGCCCTTCTTGATCCGTTGCATCCCTATCTCACTCCAATCTCAGGCTGGCGCGCTAGAGCGTTTCGGGGGCCAGCGAGACGATTTTCATGAAGCCCTTTTCGCGCAGCTCGCGTGCGACCGGCCCAAAGATACGGGTGCCCCGTGGGTCTTTGGTTTCACCTTGCAGGATCACGGCGGCGTTGTCGTCGAACTTGATGTACGACCCGTCGCCGCGCCGGTATTCCTTGGCGGTGCGCACGACCACCGCCCGCACGATTTCACTCTTCTTGACCGACCCCTGCGGCGTGGCGGACTTGACCGTTCCGATGACGATGTCGCCGACCGTCGCCGTCTTGCGCTTCGAGCCACCCATGATCCGAATGACCAGGATTTCGCGGGCACCGGTGTTGTCGGCAACCTTCAAGCGCGATTCGTTTTGGATCATTTCTAACGCCTCACTCCGGGTAGCTCGTCCGGTTATGCCTCTTCGGTTTCGGGTTCTTCCGGTGCATCCAGCTCGGCCTGGAGATCCAGGGTATCGACGGACTCGACGACTTCACCGGTTTCGAACACTTCTTCGACCGCCCACTTCTTGGTCTTGCTGATGGGGCGGCTCTCGACGATGCGGACCAGGGCGCCGACCGGAATGGCGTTCGTCTCGTCGTGCGCCATGTACTTCTTCGAGGTCCGGATCACCTTTTTGTAGAGCGGGTGGCGCTTGGTCGTTGCGACCTCGACCACCACCGTCTTTTCCATGCTGTTGCGGATTACGCGACCGATCAGCCGGCGCCGATTATTCGTCATCTCGTTCCTCCTGGACAATCTGCGCCGCCAGTTCGCGCTCGCGTTGCACGGTCAGATAGCGGGCGACATCTTTCTTGAGCTGGCGAATGCGCGTGTAGTCCTCCAGCTGGCCGGATTCCCACTGGAAGCGCAGGTTGAACAGCTCTTCCTTCGCGTCGTCGAGCGCCTGGGCCAGCTCGCCCGCGGTCATGCTGCGAATGTTGGCAGTCTTACGAGCCATTACACCAACTCCTCACCCGAGATCGGGTCGGTGCGCTTGATGATGCGGGCCGAAATGGGCAGCTTGAAGGCCGCCAGCCGCAGCGCCTCGCGCGCCACCTCTTCTTCGGTCCCGGCCATTTCGAACAGAACCAGACCGGGGCGCACCACGGCCACATAGTGGTCGACGGCGCCTTTACCCTTGCCCATGCGGCTTTCCGCCGAGCGCTTGGTCACAGGCTTGTCCGGGAAAATGCGAATCCACACGCGCCCGCGCCGCTTGATGTGGCGCATGATGGTGCGGCGCGCGGCTTCGATCTGGCGGCTGGTGATCCACGCCGGCTCGAGGGCCTGGAGGCCGTACTCGCCGAACTGGACCACGTTCCCGCGCTGCGCCTTGCCCTTCATGCGGCCCCGGAACGTCTTGCGGTACTTAACCCGCTTTGGCATCAACATTGGTCGTTCACTCCTCGTAAGTCAGAACCTTCGTCCCGGCTTGCACCGGGGTCGCCGTTGGGTCGAAACCATCGCGCCTCGGCGGTTCAGTTCTGCTTATTGGCTCACTCGTCGCTACTGCTGACCCGTGTTACTGGCTGACGTAAACGTCGGTCGACTCGGGGACGCGCGGCTCTTCGGCCAGCTTCTCGCCCTTGTAGACCCAGACCTTCACGCCGATCCGTCCGAAGGTGGTCAGCGCCTCGGCGGTGCCATAGTCGATGTCGGAGCGCAGGGTGTGGCGCGGAACCTGACCTTCCATCTGCCACTCGCGGCGGGCCATTTCGGCGCCCGCCAGGCGTCCGCTCACCTGAATCTTGATGCCCTTGGCGCCCTGGCGCATCGCCTGGCCGACGGCGCGCTTCATCGCGCGGCTGTGGCCGATGCGGCGCTCGAGCTGGCTGGCGATGTTCAGCGCGACCAGCCGGGCGTCGAGGTCGGGCTTCTCGATCTCCTCGACCTCCACCTTGACCTTCTTGCCGGTCAGCTCTTCGAGGCCCTGGCGCAGCTTCTTGACGCTTTCGCCCTTGCGGCCGATCACGATGCCCGGCTTGGCGGTGAAGAGCGTGACCTGAACCTGGTTCGGGTAACGCTCGATCTCGACGCCGCCAATGCCCGCGCGCTCCGCTTCCTTCTCCACGAACTGGCGGATGCGGAAGTCTTCGTGGAGCAGGTCGGTATAACGGTCGCCCTCGGCGTACCAGCGCGCCGACCAGTCACGGTTGATCTTCAGGCGAAAACCTACTGGGTGGACTTTTCGACCCATTTACTTATGCTCCTCGTCACGCTCACTCAGGACCAGCGTGAGATGCGTGAACCGCTTGACGCGCGGCTTGTAGCGCCCGCGCGCTCCAGCCTTGACCCGCTTGAGGCTTGGGCCTTCGTCGGCCATGAGCGTCTTGACAAACAGGTCCTGCCGGTTCAATTCGAAATTCATCTCGGCGTTCGCGACTGCGGACTCGACCAGCTTGTACACGAACTGGGCGCCCTTGTGCGGCATAAACCGCAGCACGGTCAGCGCCTGGTCCGCGTCCATGTTACGCACCTCGTTGCACACCAGGCGCATCTTCTGGGCCGAAATCGGCAGGTAGCGAGCGGTAGCATGAACATCCATGATGACCTATCCTTACTCCGTCTCGGCGACCTTACTTCTTCTTCTTTTCGGCCATGTGCCCGCGATAGGTGCGCGTCGGCGCGAACTCGCCGAGCCTGTGCCCCACCATGTTCTCGGTGATGTAAATCGGCACATGGCGGCGTCCGTCGTGAACCGCGATCGTGAACCCGACCATCTGCGGAAAGATAACCGAGGCCCGGCTCCAGGTGCGGATCACCTTCTTGTCGCCACGCTCGCGCATGGCTTCGACCTTCTTGATCAGCTTGGGCGAAACAAACGGCCCTTTTTTCAGAGAACGCGACATCCTAGCCTCCGATTATCCCTTACGACGCTTTCCGCGACGTCGCACAATGAACTGATCCGTGCGCTTGTTATGCCGCGTTTTCATGCCACGCGCCGGCTTGCCCCAGGGCGTCTTCGGCCCCGGCATCCCGATCGGCGAGCGGCCCTCGCCACCGCCGTGCGGGTGGCTGTTGGGGTCCATCGCCGTTCCGCGTACAGACGGGCGCCAGCCGAGCCAACGCTTGCGGCCGGCCTTGCCGAGCTTAATGTTGCCGTGATCGGTGTTGCCGACCTGGCCGAGCGTCGCCATGCAGTCTTCGTGCACGCGGCGGACTTCGCCGGACGGCAGGCGAAGCTGCGCGTAGGTGCCCTCTTTCGCGAGCAGCTGGGCGGACGTGCCGGCGGCGCGGGCAAGCTGCCCGCCGCGACCCGGGTAAAGCTCGACGTTGTGCACCAACGAGCCGACCGGGATAGCCTTGATCGGCAGCGTGTTGCCGACGCGGATCTCGGCGCTGGGACCGCTCTGGATCGTGTCGCCGACCTGAAGGCCAAGCGGCGCGATGATGTAACGCTTCTCGCCGTCGGCGTAGACCAGCAGGGCGATGCGCGCCGAGCGGTTCGGGTCATACTCGATCGAGGCCACCCGCGCGGCGACGCCGTGCTTGTCGCGGCGGAAATCGATCAGACGATAGCGGCGCTTGTGCCCGCCGCCGCGATGGCGCACCGTGACGCGGCCCGAGTTGTTGCGGCCCGCGTGGCGGCGCTTGCTCTGGAGCAGCGACTTGGTGGGCGCCGTGCGCGTGATTTCCTCAAAGCTTGCGCCCGTCATGTCCCGGCGCCCCGGGGAAGTGGGCTTGTACTTCTTGAGTGCCATTGTCTACCTCAGACCTTTGCGGCGTGGCGCAGTCATTAGCCCCGTGAGGCGCGGATATCTGACCGGCGGACGCCTTCTCTCGGACTTAGACGTTGAACAGCGTGATTTCCTGACCCGGCGCGAGCGTGACGACCGCCTTCTTCCAGGGCTTGGCGCGCACATAGACCTTGCGGCCCCGGCGGCCCCGCTTGGCGGGCATCATCATCGTGTTGACCTTGACGACGCTGACGTCGAAGATGCGCTCGACCGCCTCTTTGATCTGTATCTTGTTGGCGCGCCGCTCAACCTCGAACACGTACTGGTTGGACGCGTCGACCATCTGGTGCGACTTCTCGGTGATCACCGGACGGCGAATCACGTCGTAAACGTGCAGATGACCCTTACCCATCGCGTCTTGCTCCTCTAGCGCTCGGCGGCGCGGCCCAAGAAGCCCTCGATGACCGAGAGCGCCGACTGCGGGATGATGACGCGGTCATGCGAGAGCAGGTCGCGCACATTCAGATACATCGCGCGCAGCGTCCGCGCGTTCTTGAGATTGCGCACGCTCTGCTCGAGCGCCTCGTCGCGCTCCGCAACCAGGATCAGCGCGCTCTGATTGCCCACCAGGCGGCTGAGCACGTCGCGCATCTGGCGGGTTCTCGGCGCGTCTACCGTGAGCTGATCGACGACGACGATCTGGTTGTCGGCGGCCAGCGCCGACAGCGCGCTACGCAGCGCCTGACGCCGCATCTTGCGCGGCATATCCTTCGAATGGTCGCGCGGCTGCGGGCCGTGCGCCACGCCCCCGCCGACGAAGATCGGGGCGTTGCGCGAGCCATGACGCGCGCGCCCAGTGCCCTTCTGGCGATACCACTTGGCCTTCGTGCGGTTGACCTCGCTGCGGGTTTTGGTTTTCACCGTGCCGAGCCGCGCGTTCGCCATCTGGCGCACATACGCCTGATGCATCAGGCCACGGTTCACTTCCACCTCGAAGATATCGGCGGACAGCTCGACCGTGCCGACCTGATCCCCAGCCATGTTGTGAACAGGTACTTCCATGATTCCGAACTCCTCCGATGCGGCTCGGCGCTAGCGGCGATTCTTGCGCGACTCTTTGATCAACAGAATGCCGCCCTTGCTGCCCGGCACCGAGCCGCGCACGGCCAGCAGGTTCTTTTCCGCATCCACTACGACGACTTCCAGGTTCTGAACGGTAACGCGCTCGTTGCCCATCCGTCCGGCCATGCGAGTGCCCTTCAGCACGCGGCCAGGGGTCGAGGTCGCACCGATCGAGCCGGGCGCGCGCTCGCGGTCCGACTGACCATGCGTCTTCTTCTGGCGGTTGAAGTTGTGGCGCTTGACCGTACCGGCGGTGCCGCGTCCCTTCGACGTGCCAACGACATCGATCCGGTCGCCCTGGCTGAAGACATCCGCCGTCAGGCGCTGGCCCTCTGCGACATCCACGTCCTTCGTCCGAAATTCGCGCAGGTAGCGGAGGTCGGGCAGGTTCATGCCGTTGCGCTTGAGGTGGCCCTGCTTGGGCTTGTTCAGGCGCGATGAGCCGTTGCGCTTCGGGGACAGTTCCTCAAAGCCAAGCTGAACAGCGGTGTAGCCCTCTTTTTCCGCCGTGCGAATCTGGGTGACATAGCATGGCCCGGCCTGGATGACGGTCACGGGAATAGCCTGGCCGTCTTCACCGAAGATCTGGGTCATGCCCACTTTTTTGCCAATGATGCCCTTCATGCTGCCTCCAAGGGACTGTGTGGGCGGGGTCTAGGCCGCCGCGCCGCGCATCATCCCTGTCTCGCTAGTCTCGTCTTGCCAGAAAGTGGTCGGTGCTGCCTGGCAGGGCAGGGGCCGGTCGCCCAGGCCCGCCCGCAGCGGCGCGACTAGATTTTGATCTCGATGTCTACGCCCGCCGGCAGGTTCAGCCGCATCAGGGTGTCGATGGTCTTGCTGTCCGGCTCAAGCACGTCGATCAGGCGCTTGTGCGTGCGGATCTCAAAATGTTCCTGCGAGTCCTTGTCGATGAACGGCGAGCGCCGCACGGTGAAACGCTCGATACGCGTTGGCAGCGGGACTGGCCCCACCACGCGCGCGCCGGTGCGCTCGGCCGTCTCGACGATGCGCTGGGCCGACTGGTCCAGCACGCGGTGGTCATAGGCTTTCAGCCGGATACGGAGCTTTTGCTTTGCCATATAGTTTCCTCAGACTTCAACTGCCCGCTTGAGAAGTCGTCTAGAAGGGCTGACAGAGACCACCCGCCGGGTGCAACATGCCAGCCCTTCGCTGCGCTTATTCCAGGATTTCGGTAATGACGCCGGCGCCGACGGTGAGGCCGCCTTCGCGG
>DAOKYY010000012.1:0-8241 GCA_035325905.1 Aggregatilineaceae bacterium
GACGCTGGATTGTTCTCTCGTGGTCCAGTCTGGAAAGTTCATAACAGCTTCTAGCATCAGGCTCCTGAGCTTTTGTTGGCTGGCATGGTGAAGACTCCGGCGATTGTGCGCTGTATCACAAACCCCGAACACTCGTTTAAGAATGGACTTTCGTTTACTCTTGATTGCGCGTATAGTATCCGCGTATCGTTAACCGACTTAATCGACTGGTTCGCATGGGGCACAAGGAGGCACTTATGAACCGCCGTTCTTTGGGGGCGCTGCTCTTTTTGCTGGGCTTGGCGATCGTCGCGGCGGGCGTTGTCCTGATGACGATCATCGTGCCGGGGATGAAACGCCTCCCCGACGACGTTGACACGACGCGCCAGTATGACGGCACGCTGGCCGTGCTGCTCAACCCACAGGATTTTTCGTTTATGGAGAACCTGCCAGTGACGATTGACCGTCACGTCACGGTTCAGGCCACGGATGGCGACCTGGCGCTCGTCCGCGAGGAGCAGGTGATGCGGACCGGCGATCAGCCGCTGCAAAGCCTGACCAAGAGCTACGCCATCAACCGCGAGACGATGGAGTCCGTCACCTCCGGCTACCCTGAAGCCTGGGCCAGCGAGCCGGGCTTCTGGCCGCGCGAGGGCCTGGTGATTGGCTGGCCGATCGACAGCGAGCCGGAGAGCTACCGGGGCTGGAGCGATGACTATCGCCAGGTGGTGACGCTCGACTACGACAGCGAGGTCGTTCACGACCGCAGCGGCCTGACGACCTATCATTACGCTGGCAGCAGCGAGGCGCAGCCGATTGTGCCCGAAGCGGTCGAGGCCATGGGGCTGCCACTGGCGCTGCCGAAAGAGACGCTGGCCGCGCTGATCGAGCAGACCGATCTGTCGGCGATGGTCAAGGCGGCGCTGCCCGCGTTGCTGCAAAGCTGGGAGGGGGATGTCCCGCTCGAATACTACTACGCGTATGACGCCGAATACTGGGTCGAGCCGGCGACCGGCGTGCTGATCGACACCCGCAAGCACGAGCTACGCTCGGTCGGGCTGGGCGCGGAGATGCTCGCCGGGTCGCCGCTGGCCGCTCTGCCGGAAGACCAGCGCGCCTCGCTGCGCGTCCCGGTCTTCGACCTGACTTACCAGGCGACTGACCAGTCGGTGCAGGACGCGAAAGCGGACGCCGAGGAGAACATCGACAAGCTCGACCTGTTCGGCAGGTATATCCCGATCGGCCTGGAAGTGGTTGGCGCGCTGATCGCGCTGCTTGGCCTGTTCTGGGTGCTGCGGGGGTAAAGCGCGCGACGCCAGGGACTGGCTGGTAGGTTCGTTTCTCCCGCCGGGGCGCAGCACGTTGCGCCCGTGTGTCAGGCGGCGAGCATAACGGGCGGAGCGAGTTCCGCGCCGTACAAAACCTGCGCCCTTCTTGACCGCATCGCCGGCGAGAAGGGCATTTTCATTCCTGCACGGCCAGCGCGGCCAGCGTCACGCTGAACGGCTCGAACGCGCCGCCGATGTCGTAGATCATCAGCCGGATCTCGGCCGGGCCGGGCGGCATATCGGCAGGCACGGCGAGCTGGTCGAAGCGGCTGAGCACCGGCACGCCCGGCGGCCATAACTCCTGCCCGAAGGTGGGGCTGACCGGCGGCTGGTCCCACTGGGCGTAGAACTGGCCGTCCGCCCCGTAGAGCCGCACGCTGACGCGCAGCCCCGGCACGACCTGCGCGCCGCGCTCCCACCACGTATGAATCAGCAGCGGCGCGCCGCGCTGGATGGGGTCAGGGTTGAGCAGATAGCCGCCGAGCAAGGTCGGGCCGCCGCCGGGCGCCTCCGCCAGCGGCTCCAGCGCCTGCACACGCTCGCTGACGGCGTTCGGCGCGGCGTGCAGCGTGTAGAGCGCCAGCGACACGTCCCCGAAACCCCGCGCGACCGGCTGGCGCGCGCCGATCAGCTCCAGCAGCCCGGCGGTCAGGTTCTGCGGGTCCATGATATGTCCCTGCCACGACAGCATCCAGGCGCGGCGGGCGTTGTTTTCGCCCAAAAATGGCGCCAGCTCGTCGAGCGCCTCCGGCAGAAATAGGAAACGGTTGACATCGGTGATCGGCTCCGGCGGCAGGCCGAGCCAGGGGAGCGTCGCGCGGTAGTACGAGGCGGCGGTGAACAACGTCCCGTCGCGCAAGATCAGCACGTCGCCCGGCGCGGCCTGCTGCTCAATCGTGGCGAACGCCTCGCGCAGGTAACTGTTGTACAGCGGGTGCAGGTTGGCGGTGGCGGGCAGGGCGATCACGCCCACGAACGCCGCGCGCGCCAGCCAGCTCAGCGGGCCGAGCCGCCGCAGCGCGTCCAGCCCCAGGCCGAGCAGCAGCGCCGCGCCGAGCCACGCGGGCCAGGCGTGCCGCCCGGAGAGCTTGCCCTGCACGCCGTAGACCATCACCAGCAGCGTCACCAGCGGAACCAGCAGCGCCAGCACCGCGAACAGCGCGCGTTTCCAGGCGCGCTCGCTGCGGGGGTAGCCCGCCCACCACAGCGGGATCGACGCGGCGACCAGCGCGGCGATAGCCCAGGCGTAGCGTGGCGGATCGGCCTCGGCCAGCGTGTTCTGACCGTAGGCGAAAAACTCGACGTAGGTGCGCAGCGCGTCCGCCGGGGGGATGTGCCCGGCGTAGGCCGTCCCGGCGCGAACATCGCGTCCGGCCAGCGCCGCGACCCACGGCAGGAACCCAATCGCCAGCCCGCCGCCCCACAGCGCCAGCAGCGCGATCCGGCGGCGTGACGGCGCCCGCAGCGCGCGCCAGCCGAAGTAGCTCGCCAGCGCGGCGAGGGCCAATGCCCCGGTGTAGTGCGTGTAAAGCAGCGCCAGCGCCGTCAGCAGCGCGGCGGCGAACAGCGCGCCGCACGATCGCTCCAGCGGCCCCGCGCGCGCCCCGCAGCGCGTCCATAGCCCCCACAGCAGCGCGCTCGACCACGCGAACAGCGCCAGCGCCAGCGCGTAGGGGCGCACCTCGAAGGCGGCGTAGACGAAGCTCTGCGCTGGGATGAAGGCCAGCGCCGCCCACCAGCCCGCCGCGATCCGCCCCCCGGCGCGGTGGCCGAGCGCGATCAGCCCGGCCAGCAGCAGCAGCGCGCACAGCGCCGAAAACGCCCGCAGCGCGAACTCGCTCGTCCCGGCGGCGCTCGCCCACAGCTTGAGCAGCGCGAAATGGAGCGGCACCTGGTTGTCGATGCGCGCCGTCCATTTCCAGAGGTCCGACCAGCTTTGGCTGGCAAAATAGGCGTTGACCGTTTCGTCGTACCACAGCCCGCGCTCCGGCCAGCGCGCGACCAGGCTGGCGGCGCCGATCAGCAGCGCCAGCGCGGAAATCCAGATCGGGCGGGCGGCGCGGCGCGGCATATTACCCGGCTCCCGCTCCGTCTGGCTTGGGACGCCAGATCTCGTAAGCGAAGCCGTTCATCCAGATCGTTTCGTCGGGAGTGTAGGCGTCGTAGACGGCGGCCAGGACCGGCGGCGGGTAGAACTGCGCGCGGAAGACGACCACGTTGAAGGCGTGCGCCTCGATCGCGGCGATCAGGCTCGACGGGTCGTACTGGCCGTTCTCGTAGAGGTTTTTGAGCTGCGTCGGGTTGCTGATCACGTCTTTTCCGGCGTACAGGCTGAACCCGGCTTCCTCGCTCAGCGCGGGACGGTCGCCCTCGGCCACAATCGCGCTGATGCGCCGGCCCGCGTCGATGTCCGCCTGGGTCGGAATGTGCCCGATAGTGGCGTAGCCCGGCACCCATCCGGCGGAGTCGTAGAAGGCGTAGCGGTCGCCGTAGGACGACTCGACGCCGAGCGCGTCCGCCAGCGGGCCGAAGACCGGCCCTTCGGTCGGCAGGTGCCGCACGCGCCAGCCGTAGCTCAGGTAAACCAGCGGGATCGCGATCGCCGCCGCCGCGAGCAGCCGGGCGCGGCGCGCGCTCGCCCACGCGCTGAGGCGCGCCAGCCGCCAGGTGTAAGGATGATCGGCGGGCAGCGTCCAGCCGCCGCGCAGCGTGCGCGCCGCCGCGATCCCGCTCAGCAGGCAGGTCGCGGCGATCGCGGTCGCGAAGTAGCTGTCGCCCGCGCCCCACTTGCCGGCGAGGGCGCTGTTCGCCACGGCCAGCGCCCACCACACGCTGTAGAGCGACAGCCGCGTGAAATAGACCTCGTACAGCGCCAGCCCCGCCGCGAGCAGAATCAGCGGGGCGTGCAGGCGGAACCACTGGCGGTACAGATCGAGCGCCTGCTGCGCCATGAACTCGTTGACGTTGGCGGCGATGATGTGCAGCGTCCACTGGCCGTTTGTCGCGCGGTCGATCCACAGGAACAGCGCGCCCGCCACCGCCGCAAACAGGACGCCCCAGGTCAGCGCGGCGCGCGGGCGGCGCAGGAACAGCCAGGCGAACGCCGCGACGCACGTCGCCAGGGCAAGCTGCTTGGTGTATCCGGCGGCCAGCAGCAGCGCCAGCCCGCCGATCATGCGCCGCCGGGTCGGTAAGGTACGCTCCGGCGCGCTCGCCAGCACGACGACCGCCAGCGTCTCGAACAGGACCATCGTCATGTGCTGGCGGAACAGCGGCCCGACATGGTAGATCGTGTTCGACGCCAGGAACGCCAGCCCCGCCAGCGCCGCGATCGCGCGGTGGCGCTCCGCCCGCCACACGGCGTAGCCGATCGCGCCCGCCGTGACCAGTGTGCCGAGGAAGCCGATCAGCCGCCCGTACCAGTAGGCCGGGCCGAACACCCACGCGAACGGGATCAGCAGGACGTGATAGAGCGGGGGGTAGTTGCTGGCGTAGAAAGGGTAGACTTCGGCGTCGCGATAGGGCCACTGGCCCTCGCTGAGCAGGATCGTATCGACCAGCTCAAAGCCTTCGCCCTGGTCGTAATCGAACGGGAAGCGCATGAGCTTGGCGGCGTAGGCGACGTAGACCACGAAATACGCGATCATCACGCCGAGCGCCAGCGCCAGCAGCGCCGCCCCGGCGATCTGCGCCCAGGGGCGGGTTTGCGCGGGAGTGTGTGTCAGCGTCGCGGCCATCGTTCGCTCAGGCGGGGCGGTCGCCCAGCGGGAGTAGCGTCAGCCCCAGCGCCAGCGCCAGCGCGCCGAGCGCGGCCCCGGCGCGCTGCGCCAGCCCGAAGCCGCCCGACTCCGGGTCGATCTCCGCCGCCAGCATCGCCGCGATCGCCAGCGTCCCGGCGGCGATCAGCAGCGCGCCAAGCTGCCGTTTGGTCACGGTGAAATCGTCGTCAAGCCAGCGCCGCATGGTGATCATCCTCTCCTGTGCCAGTATACCGTAACCCGTGCGCGCCCGGCCTGCAACCCCCGCGCAGGCTCGTGCGTATACGGTAGTGAAATGAGCCTCTCGGACGAGGCGCTGTGTGAGACAAACGCCCCATAGGGTTCGGGGTTGGCAAGAGTGGAATCGCGAGCAGGAGTGGAACGGGCATGGACGAGGTTAATCGCACGCCGGACGAGCAGCCAGGCGATGTCGCGGGCCAAGCACCGCCGCCGGAAACGGGCGCGGATAACGAAGCGGTCCCGGTGCCAGCGCGCCTGCGCGCCGCGATGGACGAGCTTGAGCAGCGGGTGAATGCCGACGACGACGCGATCGTGCGCGAGTACGAGGCGCGCTATTTCGGCACCCGCGAGGAGCGCCTGGCCGAGGTTGTGGAGCCATCGGTCCCGGCCCCGGTGCGCCGGCCGGCCAAGAGCAAGCGGTGGGACGTAGACCGCAACGAGCGGCGCTGGGCGGCGCTGGCCCACGCCAGCACGCTGCTGACCGCGGCGGTCGCGCTGCCGAGCTTCGGCGCGGGCACGCTGCTGACGATCTTCGTGCCGCTGTTGATCTACTTCGCCTTCCGCAACAAGTCCGATTACGTCGCCTTTCACGCGCTGCAAGCGTTCACCATCCAGCTGGTCGGGACGGTCGGCTGGTTCACGCTGGTGCTGGTCGGCGGGCTGGCCTGGGGCCTGATGCTGCTGGTGTCGCTGGTGCTGATCCTGGTCGTGGTCGGCGCGGTGCTGTTCCCGATGATCCTCCTGCTCGGCGCGCTGGCGTTTGTAGCGTCGTTCGCGCTGCCGGTCGGCATGGTGATCTACTCGCTTATCGCCGCGATTGAGACCTGGAACGGGCACGACTATCGCTATCCTTACATCGCCCGCTGGGTAGAGCACCAACTGGTCGGCGCTGCCTGACGCGCCGCGCAAGCCTCCCGGACCATCTGCGCTCCCGATCGAGACGATCGGGAGCGTTGTTTCTGATCGCCTGAGCAAGATTTCCACCGCAACAACCTTGCCCCAATTGTGCACGTTACCGAGGCGGAAGCCGCGCCCCGTCTTGCCGGATGGTTCGGGTGTGTGTTACTCTTTCCGCCACGCTTTTCCACCTTCCTCAACTGCTCCGCAGGCGCGGCCCACCGCGCCTGCGCTGGTACCGCATAAGGGGGCTGCCCGAATGCTAAAGACACATCACTGCGGCGATCTGCGCCTTGAGCACGCCGGCCAGCAGGTGACGCTGGCAGGCTGGGTCCACCGCTGGCGCGACCACGCCGGGCTGGTGTTTCTGGACCTGCGTGATCGCTCTGGCCTGATGCAGGTCAAGATCGATCAGGCGACGGCGCCCGAAGCGCACGCCCTGGCCCGCGACGTGCGCACCGAGTGGGTGATCCAGGTGAGCGGGACGGTCGCCGCCCGGCCGGAAGGCATGACCAACCCCGATCTGCCGACCGGCGCGGTCGAACTGGAAGTCAGCGCGCTGAAGGTGCTCAACCGCGCCAAGACGCCGCCGTTCTACATCAACAAGGACGAGAACGTGGACGAGGCGCTGCGGATGCGCTATCGCTATCTGGACCTGCGCCGCCCCTCGATGCAGCGCAACCTGATCCTGCGCCACAACGTGATCCGCTTCATTCGCAACTACCTGTCGGATCGCGGCTTTGTCGAGATCGAGACGCCGATCCTGTTCAAGACCACACCGGAAGGCGCGCGCGACTATCTGGTGCCCAGTCGCATCCATCCGGGCAAGTTCTTCGCCCTGCCGCAAAGCCCGCAGCAGCTCAAGCAGCTGCTGATGGTGGCGGGCTATGAGCGGTATTTCCAGATTGCGCGCTGCTTCCGCGACGAAGACCAGCGCGGCGACCGCCAGCCGGAGTTCACCCAGCTTGACCTTGAGATGAGCTTCGTCACGCGCGAGGACATTATGGACCTGATCGAGGGCATGATGACGCGCATCGTCGAGGAGCTGACCGATCTGGAGCTGGTGACTAAGCCCTTCCCGCGCCTGAGCCACGCCGAGGCGCTGCGCCGCTATGGGACGGACAAGCCCGACCTGCGCTATGGCATGGAGATTGTGGACCTGAGCGCGATCGCGGGCGCGTCGTCGTTCCGTGTCTTTACGGAAGCGGTCGCCGCCGGGAACCCGGTCCGCGCCATCGTCGCGCCGGGCTGCGCCGGATATAGCCGCAAGCAGATCGACGAGCTGGGCGCGCTGGCTCAGAGCGCGGGCGCGAAGGGCCTGGCCTGGATGGCGGTCGAGGAGAGCGAGGCCGGGCCGGTCCGCTCGCCGATCGCCAAGTTCTTCAGCGCCGAGCAGCTCGCCGCGCTGGTGGAGCAGGCGGGCGCCGCGCCGGGCGACCTGATCCTCTTTGCGGCGGATACGCCCGCCGTCGTCAGCGCCGTGCTGGATGCGCTGCGCCGCGAGCTGGCCGGCCGGCTGGGCCTGGCCGATCCGGGCAAGATCGCGTTCTGCTGGGTGATCGATTTCCCGCTGTTTGAGTGGAACGAGGACGAGCGCCGCTGGGACCCCAGCCACCACCTGTTCACCGCGCCGATGTGGGAAGACGTGGCGCTGCTCGACACCGACCCCGGCAAGGCGCGCGGCCAGCAATACGACCTGGCGTGCAACGGCTACGAGATCGCCGGGGGCAGCATCCGAATCCACGACCGCGCCATTCAGGAGAAGATTTTCGAGTTGATCGGGCTGGACGTGGCGGACGCCAAGCAGCGGTTCGGGCACATGCTCGAAGCGTTCGAGTACGGCACGCCGCCGCACGGCGGGATCGCGCCCGGCATCGACCGGCTGGTGATGCTGCTGGCGCAGGAGCCGAATATCCGCGAGGTGATCGCTTTTCCGAAGACGCAGCAGGCCGCCGACCTGATGGCGGGCGCGCCGTCGGAGGTCGAGCCGCAGCAATTGGCCGACCTGCATATCCGCGTGGTGGACGAGGCGGAAGATT
>DAOKYY010000012.1:8341-43906 GCA_035325905.1 Aggregatilineaceae bacterium
GAGCCGCAGCAATTGGCCGACCTGCATATCCGCGTGGTGGACGAGGCGGAAGATTGAAGCAGGCGATTAAAGCGGGCGTTTGAACGGCGCGCTGCGCCGGTTCACCTCACCCCCGTTCGGCGCTGACGCGCCTCACGCCCCCTCAGCCACGTTGGAGAGGGGAAAGGCCGAGCGCAGCGAGGCCAGGGGTGAGGTAAGACAGCGGGCGTTTGAACGGCGCGCTGCGTCTCTGACCGGCTTTGCGCGCTCGCGCAACGGTTTGTTCGGGTATACTGGGTTCGGAACAAGCGCACCATGAGCAGCGACCAAGGAGCGACGACGATGAACGACGACCAGTCCCCCATCCGCGCGATCGACAGCCTCTCGGCCAACGAGTTCGCGGTCGAGCTTGAGGGCGAGGTGATGACCGGCGTGTTCGGCGTGAGCGGGCTGTGCAGCCTGGCGCTCGACGGACGAGTTCCGGTGCATCACCCGCTGGTGATCAGCAAAATGGTTCAGCGCGAGGCCGACTTGCCCGCCAATCGCTGGGTGCGCGAGACGCTCGCCAACCCCCCGGCGCGCGTGACGCGCACGCTGGCAATCGTCGCGCTGGACGAGGGCGTCGAGACGCGGCGCTGGGTCCTGCGGGACGCCTGGATCAGCCAGATCGCATATTCGGATTTCGACAGCGCCAGCCAGGCCCTGGTCGAAGAGCGCCTGACGATCGAGCATGGCGGCGTCGAGGTCGTCTGGCCGGGCGGCTAGCGCCGTGACGATCCGTTCGGGCAGCGCCCGCCCGCGCCGGGCTGCGAGCCGGTTTTTGGCGCGGCGCGGTGGGCGGAGGCCCGCCTTAGTGGTATGATCGACCGCAAGCTCGTGGTGCGGCAGGAGGCAAAATACGTTTATGGCGACTAACGCGACGACGTGGTTTTATGCGGAGCCGGAGCACAACGCGTACCTGCTCGAAGAGCGCATAAACCACACGTTCTGGGCGAATCGCATCGCCGATATCTATTTCGACTGTGTGAGCGCGGAGCCGCCGTTCAAGATGGCCGGTGTCTGGCGCGGACAGCCGTTGGCGATCGAGTGGGTGCCGCAGGATTACTTTACGCTGGTCGCCGCGCCCGGCCCCGAAACCGATCTGCTGATCGTCGGGATCAAGGAAATCCTGGGGTTCCTGCCGGCGCTGTCGTATGTCGGGCCGGACGGGCAGATGGCGGTGCAGTGGTATTTCAAGGATGCCCAGGCGCGGATGCAGGCGATCCAGGGCAACCCGAACTACGCCGGCATCAAGCGATACACGAAATAGATCGGCAGCAGGCGAGCGAACTCGCAAAAACGAACGAAAGGGTCGCACACGATGACCAAGAAGACGCCGACGCTCGCGTATGATCTGGAGCGCGATGTGCGTGCGCTCGGCGCGATGGCGGCGAATCTGACGCCTTACCTGTACGAGAAAGAGCTGTACGGCTATCTCTCCGGTGATTTGCCCCGGCTGACGGTCGGCGGGCTGCTGATGCGCCTGTACCGCCTGTCCCGGCTGAGCGATCACCTGTCCGCCGAGCAGCAGAACGTCGTGCAGGACGCGGCGATCAACCTGGAAGCCGAACAGTCAGAATGGGGCGTGCATTACGAGCTGAAGCTCCAGCAGGAGCTGGACGCACGCCTGACCGCGCTTCAGCGCTTTGTGGAAGAATGCCGCGAGGGCAACAGCGCCTGCGCGGCCAACTACCCGGTCGAAGCTGAAAAGCGCGTCATTATCGAACATCTGCGCCGCGAGGCCATCGAGGGCGATGTCTTTACGCCGGAGCTTGAGGCGCGGCTGCGCCACGTTGACGCGCAGCTTCGGCGGCTGCTGACGGACGGGCCGTTCATCAGCGCCCCGATCCTTGAAGCGGTCTACCCGCGCAATGAGTTCTGGTGGATGTACGGGACGATCCCCGGCTAGCGGGGAAACTAGCCAAAGACAATTCAAACAAAAGAGGGCAGCTAGACCGCTCTTACGGCCTGTAGCTGCTCTTTACCACCGCGCTCTGTTTTTCTCTCTTCTTCACCAGCCGTGTTCCAACCGCGTGATCAGGCGCTCCGGTAGATCGAGCTTGCGCATCTTGTCCTGCGTCACCTTGATCGGGTACGGGACGCGGCGGTGCTCGAAGATGCCTTCTTCCACGTGCAGCATGCCGTATGCCGCGTCTTTGTTGGAATCGCGCGGCTGGCCGACGCTGCCGGGGTTGATGATCAGGCGATGGCCGTTGAGGTGCTTGGCTTCGCGGTAGACCGGCTGCACGGCTTCCGTGTCGCCGTGGTCGTCGGTCAGCTGGAAGATGACCGGGGTGTGGGTGTGGCCGACCAGGCAATACGAGGTTTCGAAGTGCGGGAAGTTCAGCGCCGCGATCAACGGGTCGAGGATATATTCCCACACCGGCTCGCGCGGGCTGCCGTGGGCGAGGGTGTAGTCTCCCAGCACGAAGGTCGTCGGCAGCGCCTCCAGGTAGGCTTTATTCTCCGGGGTGAGCGTGTCGCGCGTCCAGGTGACGGCGCGCCGCGCGTCGGCGTTGAAGGTGCGGATATCGAGCCGCTCCAGCGCCGCCCAGTCATGATTCCCGGCCAGACACAGGTGCGGCAGGCTGCGCAGCAGATCGCAGCACTCGTTCGGGTCGGGGCCGTATCCGACAACATCTCCCAGGCACCAGACGTAGTCCCAGTCGCCTTTGGCGTCTTGCATGACCGTCTCAAAAGCGGCCAGGTTCGCGTGGATATCGGAGATGACGAGAATACGCATGTGCCTCTAGTCCTCGGTGTCTAAGCTGCGCAGAATCATAGCACGATTCAAAAGACGCGGCGAGGCCGTTAAGGTTTAATTAAGGTTTGTGCGGCGCGCCGATCCGTGCTGGCAGTGTTGCACCGCTTTTCCAGCGAGTATAATCCAGCGAGTATAATGAAGTCGCACCGGCGGGCAAGCGCCAGCCGGGTGATGGCGAAGCTCGCGATAGGGTCCCAGTAGCGATCATGGAATTGAACGGCGGCGCAGGCCCCAGCGATCTCGAAGCGCGCGCGCGGCAGCTTGGCGCGGCGCTCGACGCGCTGATCCCGGCGCTGCACGCCCGGCGTGACCTGCTGCGCCAGATCGGGATGAACCTGCCGCCAGGGACCTCGTCCGGCTTTGAGATCATCCGCGAGGAGATGGCGTTTCTGCTCGACCGGCTGCGCGCCGGCGCCGCCGAGCTGGCCCGTTATCGCGCCCTGGCCGAGACCGCGACGCAGCTCGCCGCCTCGCTCGACGTGCAGCAGGTCCTCGACGAGGCGATGGACTCGGTGATCGCGCTGACCGGGGCCGAGCGCGGCTATATCCTGCTGCGCGACGAGGACAGCGGCGAGATGGTCTTCAGCGTGGCGCGCAACCTGGAGCGCGAGACGCTGGACGAGAGCGGCTTCATGGTCAGCCGCACGATCGTCGAGCAGGTGATCGCGACCGGCCAGCCGGTCGTGACGACCAACGCCCAGGACGATCCGCGCTTCGCGACCCAGCAGAGCGTGATGTTTTTCGCGCTGCGCTCGATTCTGTGCGTGCCGCTGGTCGCGCGCGGGACGATGGTCGGCGTGGTCTACGCCGACAACCGGGTGAAAGACGCGCTGTTCGGCCAGGACGAGCTGGCGCTGCTGGTGGCCTTCGCCGACCAGGCCGCGGTCGCGATCGAGAATGCGCGGCTGTTCGAGCGGCTTCAGCGCGCGCTGGCCGAAGCCAGCGAGATGAGCGAGCTGATGGACAACGTCCTGGCCTCGATCGCCAGCGGCGTGATCACGACCGATGTCAACGCGATCATCACGCTCTGCAACAGCGCGGCGGAGTCGATCCTCGACGTGCCGCGCGGCGAGGTGCTTAACCGCCCGCTGCGGATCGCGCTGCCCGTGCTCTACGGGCAGTTGCAGCCGGCGCTGGCCGCGATCTTCGAGAAGGGTGAAACCGAGGTGATCGAGGCGGAGCTGCCGCTGCCAGGGCGCGACCCGGCCAGCCTGGTGCTCAAGCTGACGCCGCTGCGCAATGAGCAGCGCCACCCCGCCGAAACCGAAGGCGTCGCGATCGTGCTGGACGATCTGAGCGAGATCAAGCAGCGCGACGCGACGCTGGCGATGGTGCGGCGCTATCTTCCGCCCGCGATGGTGGACCAGATTCAGAACCTTGACGGGCTGGGGCTGGGCGGCGCGCGGCGCGTGATCTCGGTCGTCTTCGTCGAGACGCTGCCCTTTGAGGCGATGCCGCTGGGGTTGCCGCCGGATGCGCTGCTGGAGCGCCTGAACCTGTACCTGACCGCCGCCGCCGAAGCGATCCACGCGCGGCAGGGGCTGGTCGACAAGTTCATTGGCAGCGAGGTGATGGGCCTGTTCAACACGCAGCTGAACCCCGACGACGAGCACGCCTGGAAGGCGCTTCAGGCGGCGATCACCATGCGCGACGAGCTTGAGGCATTGTCGGCGCGTCTCGGACAGCCGCAGATGCGCTGCTGCCGGATCGGCGTGCATACCGGCGTCGCGACGCTTGGCAACGTCGGCAACGCGACCCGGCGCGACTTTACTGCCATCGGCGATATGATCAATCTGGCGAAACGCCTGCAAGAGCACGCCGCATACGGCCAGGTGATCATCAGCGATGACACGTACCAGTTGTGCCGCGAGCATATCGCCTCGCATGACTGCGAGATGCACGTGACCGAACGGGCCACGATTCAAGTCCGGGGCCGCCGCCAGCCGGTGGCGGTCTACGAGGTCGTCTGCACGCGCTGAGGCGCGGCCAACCGGACGGCAGGAGATCATGTTCGAGCGAGCAACCTCCGACAGCAGCGCGCGCCAGCTTATCCTGGCCGTGACTCAGCAGCTGGCCGATCTGGAGCAGATGCTGTGGGCGCAGCAGGAGATCATCACCCAGCGCGGCATCCCCGTTCCGACCGCCTTTTTGCAGCAGCTGAGCACGCTGCGCGCCGCCTGCGAGGCGCTGAGTCCCGACGTGCTGGCGGCGGAGCAGGAGCTGGACGACCTGCGCGCTCTGGCCGCAACCACCCGCCTGATCAATTCCTCGCTGGATGAAGACGCCGTCCTCAACGAGGTGATGGACACCGCCATCGCGCTGACCGGGGCTGAGCGCGGCTACCTCGTGCTGCGCGACCCATCGAGCGGCGACCTGCGCTTCCGCGTGGCGCGCAACGCCCACCGCGAAACGCTCGGCGCGGACCGCTTCACCGTCAGCGCGACCGTCGTAGACGAAGTGGCGCGCACCGGGCGTCCGATTGTCGCCAGCAACGCGCTGCTCGACCCGCGCCTCAGCACGCAAGACAGCATCGTGATGCACGGCCCGCGCTCGATTCTGTGCGTCCCGTTGACCGTCAAGGGCCGCGTGACCGGCGTGGTCTACGCCGACAACCAGCGCATCCCCGACCTGTTTGGCGACGACGAGCTGAAGCTGCTGCTCGGCTTCGCGGCGCAGGCGGCGATCGCGATTGAGAACGCGCGCCTGTTCGAGCGCCAGCGACGGGCGCTGGCCGAGGTCAGCGAGCTGCGCGAGCTGATGGACAGCGTCCTGGCCTCGATCGCCAGCGGTGTGATCACCACCGACCGCAGCGGGCGGATCATGATCTTCAACCCGGCTGCCGAGGAAATCCTGGGCGTGGCGGCGCCGGACGCGCTGGACCGCCCGCTGAGCGAGGCGCTGCCCGCGATCGGCCAGGCAATCGCCGGGCTGATCGAGCCGGTGATGCGACAGGGCCAGCCCCAGGCAATCGAGATCGCGCCGGAGGTGCCCGGTCGCGGCGTGCTGACGCTCAGCCTCAAGCTGACGCCGCTGCGCAATGCGCAGGGCCTGACGGTCGGGATGGCGCTGGCGGTCGACGACCTGACCGCGCTCAAGCAGCGCGACGCGACGCTGGAAGTCGTGCGGACCTACCTGCCGCCCAGCCTGGTCTCCAACCTGAGCAGCATCGACAAGCTGGGCCTGAGCGGGACCGAGCGCGAGATTTCGATTCTGATCGCGGACGTGCGCGGCTTCACCGCCTTCAGCGAGCTGCTGCCGCCTGAAGACCTGATGGCGGTCATCACGCAGTACCTTGCGGTCAGCACGGATGCGCTGCAACTGTTCGACGGGATCGTGGACAAATACCTGGGCGACGCGGTGGTCGGGCTGTTCAACACGCCGCTCAACCCGCAGGACGACCACGCCGAGCGCGCCGTCCGCGCCGCGCTGACGATGGCCTACGACGTGCGCGCGCTGCACGAAGTGCTGCCGCATGACCAGCGCCTCGGCTACGGCATCGGCGTGACGACCGGCACGGCGATTGTCGGCAACGTCGGCAGCCCGGACCGGCGCGGCTTCACCGCGCTTGGCCCCCCGGTAACGCTCGCCCGGCTATTGCAAGAGAACGCGCTGGCCGGGGAGATCATCATCAGCGCCGCGACCTACGCGCAGGTCGAGTCGCTGTTCGCCGCCGAGCCGGTCCCGCCGCGCAAGCTGCGCGACAGCCTGGTGCTGCCGGTTATGTACCGCATCACCGGCGTTCGCCGCCGATAGCCCGGCCGCTCTGTCACGCCGATCTTCGGTCTTGCCGCGCCGCGCGCCGGGCGCTACGATCCCCTGGGGCGCGCGAGCGCGTAGGATGAACACCCACACGGGAGGCAACCTCCACCTTGCTGGACCTGCTCAAAATCGCCCTGGCGGCGCTGTATATGCTGGCGAGCACGGCCATCGCGCTCTACTCCGCCAGCTTTTTCGTCCTGATCGCGATCTATCTGCTCAAGCGCCGCAGCCCGCCGGTCGCGCCGGAAGTCTCCGACGACGAGCTGCTGTCGGTCACGCTCCAACTGCCGATCTACAACGAGCAGCATGTGGTCGACCGGCTGATCGACGCGATGGGCGCGCTCGACTACCCGCGCGACAAGCTCTACGTGCAGGTGCTGGACGACTCGACCGACGAGACGACCGATCTGCTGCGCGCGAAGGTGGATGAGTGGCGGGCGCGCGGCCTGAATATCGAGCTGATCCGGCGCCCCGATCGCGCCGGCTACAAGGCCGGGGCGCTGGCTTACGGCTTGCGGCGCTCGCAGACCGACTGCGTGGGCATCTTCGACGCCGATTTCGTGCCCCGCCCGGACTTTCTCCGCCGCGTCATGCCGCATTTCAACGGCGATCCGCAGGTGGCGCTGGTCCAGACGCGCTGGGCGCATCTCAACGTGAACTACAACCTGCTGACGCGCGCGCAAGCCCTGGCGATGGACCAGCATTTTGCGATCGAGCAGGTCGCGCGCAGCCGGGGAATGTTGCCGATGTCGATGAATGGGACGGGCGGCGTCTGGCGGCGGCAGACAATCGACGACGCGGGCGGGTGGTCCGCCGACACGCTGACCGAGGACCTCGACCTCAGCTACCGGGCGTTTCTGAAGGGCTGGCGCTTTCGCTACATCGTCGATGTCGCCGTCCCCGGCGAGGTGCCGCCGCAGCTCACCGCGTACAAGGTCCAGCAGGCGCGCTGGGCCAAAGGCTCGACCCAGTGCTTGATCAAGCACGCCGGGTCACTGCTGCGCTCGGACCTCAACCCCCTGCAAAAGTGGATGGGCCTGCTGCACCTGGGGCAGTACGCGATTCAGCCGTTCGTGCTGTTGCTGTTCCTGGTCACGCCGCCGATCCTGCTGACCGACATGCTGATGCAGCTGCCGCTGGGGCCGCTGGGCATCGCCGGGCTAGCGCCGCCGATCTTCATGGCGATGGGGCAGGCCGCGCTCTACCGTGACTGGTGGCGGCGGCTGCTGTACTTCCCGGTGCTGATCCTGATCGGGACCGGCATGATGCTCAGCAACTCGCGCGCGGTGTTCGAGGCGTTCACCGGGCGCGGCGGCAACGTTTTCAGGCGCACGCCGAAATTCCGCGTGGTGGAGAGGGGCGACCGCCTCGCCAGCGCGCGCTACGCCATCCGCCCTGACTGGACGACGATCGGCGAGCTGGCGCTGGGCGCGTATGCGGTGGTCGGGCTGGTGATCGCCCTGGTCAAGCTGCCCGCAATGGTGATCTACATGGTCGTGTACGTGCTGGCGTTCGGGTTTCTCTCGCTGTTCAGCCTGTGGCAGGAATGGTCGCTGGCGCGGCACAGCGCCGCCCCATGACGGCGGTTCACACTGGCGAGGCTGTCAGCGGGCGGGGGCGTGCAGTATAATCTACGCCACAGGGGTGTAGGAGCGAGGATTTGGCAACTTCAACGACCGGAGCGGTCGATTTTGTCAGCCATAGCGTTGAGCAGACTATGCAGATCGGGACGCTGCTGGGCGAGGTGCTGCGCGCCGGGGATGTCGTCTGCCTGTCGGGCGATCTCGGCGCGGGCAAGACCGCGCTGACGCGCGGAATCGCCGCCGGGTGGGGCGCGCGCGAGCCGGTCACAAGCCCGACCTTTACCCTGGTGCACGAGCATACCCGCGCCAGCGACGACCGGCGGCTGTATCACATCGACTGCTACCGGCTGGACGGCGCCGCCGACGCCTGGGGCATCGGCCTCGAAGACCTGATCTACGGCGACGACATGACGGTGATCGAGTGGGCGGAGAATGTGCGCGACCTGCTGCCGCCTGACTGCTTGTGGGTCACGCTTGAGTTTGGCGGCGAGGACGAGCGCCGTTTGTCGTACAAGGCGGCCGGCGAGCGCGGCCAGGGGTTGCTGGACGCTTTCCGTCTGCGTGCCCTGGGCCGGTAGAGGTCGAATCGTATCTGCGTCGTCGAAGGAGCGCAGCGTGTTACTCGCGATCGATACCGCCAGCCAGTTCATGAGCCTGGCGCTGCACGATGGCCGCCAGATCGGCTACGAGGCCACCTGGCGTTCCCGCAACAACCACACCGTCGAGCTGGCGCCCGCCATCCGCGCCGCGCTGGCAAGCGCCGGTCAGGCGCTCGGCGACCTGAGCGCGATCGCGGTCGCGCAGGGGCCGGGGTCGTTCACCGGCCTGCGGATTGGCCTCGGCGTGGCGAAGGGTCTCGCCCAGGCGCGGGGCCTGCCGCTGGTCGCCATTCCCACGCTGGAGATCGTCGCGGCGGGCGTGCCGCCGCTGGGCAGCCGCCTGATCGCCGTGCTTCAGGTCGGGCGCGGGCGCCTCTGCGCGCAGCCTTTCGCCTGGGCGGGTGCGGGATGGACTGGCGACGGCCCGGCGGAGATCACGACCTGGGCGCGCGCGCTCGACACAGTGCGCGGCGAAACGCTGGTCGCCGGCGAGATCGACGACGCCGGGCGCGCGCTGCTCGACGCGACGGACCGCCCGGTGCGCGCCGTGCCGGGCGCCTACGCGCTGCGCCGCGCCGGGATGCTGGCCGAGCTGGCCTGGAGCCGCGTAGCCGCCGGGGCGACGGATGATCCGGCCCTGGTCACGCCGATCTACCTGCACCAGCCGGGGGTTCCGCATCCATGACGCCAGCGTACACGCTGCGGCCCATGACGACCGACGATATTCCCCAGGTGCTCAAGATCGACCACGCGTCGTTCACCACGCCCTGGTCGGCGCGCACCTACGAGTTCGAGATCAACAACCGCGACAGCTCGCACCTGGTCGTGGTCGAGGCGGCGGGCGCGGGCGCGCCGCGCACCAACGGCTGGCGCGGGCTGGCCGCTCGCCTGCGATCCAGCGGGCCGACAGCCTTCGAGATCGCGGGCTATGGCGGCTGCTGGCTGATCGCGGGCGAAGCGCACATCAGCACAATCGCGGTCGCGCCGGATTATCGGGGACGCGGGCTGGGCGAGCTGCTGCTGGCGGCGATGCTGCGGCGCGCGCTGAACCTGTCCGGCGAGTATTCCGTGCTCGAAGTGCGCGCCAGCAACCTGACCGCTCAGGCGCTCTACCAGAAGTATCATTACCAGGTCGTCGGGCGGCGGCGGGGATATTACCGGGACGACGGCGAGGACGCGCTGCTGATGGAAGTGCGTCCATTGAACGACGCCTACCGTCAGGAGCTTGACGCCCGCCTGGCGGCGCTGCGCCGGCGACTGGGCTATGTCGATTTGTTCACCGGAGCAGATCGGTAACTGACACGCAAAGGAGGACGCGCGTGGCCGACAAACTGAGCCTCAAGGAACGCCAGGCGGCGCTGCAAGAGATCGCGGACCGTATCCGCCAGTGCCCGCTGTGTCCTCTTGCCACCGGGCGGACGAACGCCGTACCTGGGTCAGGCCGGGCCGACGCCGACATCATGTTCATCGGCGAGGCGCCGGGCTTCTATGAAGACCAGCAGGGGCTGCCCTTCGTCGGCGCATCGGGCAAGTATCTCGACGAGCTGCTTGGCAAGATCGGCATGACACGCGACGAAGTGTTCATCACCAACGTCGTCAAATGCCGCCCGCCGGGCAACCGGGACCCGCTGCCGGACGAAATCGACATCTGCGTGTCGACCTATCTGAAGCAGCAGGTGGAGATTATTCAACCCAAGCTGATCGCGACGCTAGGCCGTTTCAGCATGGCGCTCTTTTTCCCGAAGGACGCGCGCATCACCAAGATTCATGGGCATCCGCTACGCGCCAACAACCGCATCTATTACCCGCTCTTTCACCCGGCGGCGGTGCTGCGTAACCCCAATCTGCGCCCGGCGATGGAAGCGGATTTCAAGCGTATCAGCGAGTTGATCGCGGAGATCGGCCAGGCTTCCGAGCCGGATGAGCCGCCGCCTCCGCCTCCACCGCAGCAGTTGAGCCTGTTTTAGAGAGCGCGCCTCGTTCCGGCTTGGTTACAGCGATTATTGATTAGCGGTTAGCTTCTAGCTAAGAGATCATCGCCAGCCGCTATTTGCTGGTTGCTCCGCCCCGCCGGGCATGAGGTAGACCGGGCGGCGGGCAAGCGCCCGCTGCTGCCTATGTACCCCGGCGCGGGCTTGGGGTATACTGCGACGCCAGAGGATGCGATCGGCCCGCGCCTGGCACGGACCGCTGTGCGCAACGGATGAACCCCGTATGGACATGACGCAGTTCTTCCCGGTCATGCTCGCCGGATTCGCGGCGGCGGTCGGCTTCACGCCGATCACCAAGCGGCTCGCGGTTGTGCTGGGCGTGCTCGACCAGCCGAGCGCGCGCAAAGTTCACCAAAACCCGACGCCGCTGATGGGCGGGCTGGCGATCTACGGGGCGCTGGTGCTGGCGCTGCTGCTGTTCAGCCCGCCGTTCTATCTGGTCGAGCTGGGCGCGATCCTCGCCGGGGCGACGTGGCTGGTGCTGGTCGGCTTCGTGGACGACCGGCGCGGGATGCAGCCGCTGGTCAAGCTCGGCGGCCAGACGATCGCCGCGATCGTGCTGGTCTTGGCCGGGATCCAGGTGCGTATCTTCCCCAGCCAGGCGCTCAACGTGACCTTCACCCTACTGTGGATCGTCGGCATCATCAACGCGATGAATTTTCAGGACAACATGGACGGGCTGGCGGCGGGCATCACCGCCATCGCCTCGATCACGTTCTTCGTGATGGCCGTCCAGCAGGAATTGAGCCTGGTCGGCAGCATGGCGGCGGCGCTCGGCGGCGCGTCGATTGGCTTTCTGATCTATAATTTCAACCCGGCCTCGTCGTTCATGGGCGACATGGGCAGCATGGTGCTCGGCTTCTTGCTGGCGGTGCTGGCGATCAAGCTCGATTTCCGCGTGCCGGCCGAGCGCCAGGTCGTGACGTGGATGGTGCCGGTCGTCGTGCTCGGCCTGCCGATCTTCGACACCGTGCTGGTCACGCTCACGCGCCTGATCGAGGGCCGCTCGCCGATGGTGGGCGGCAAGGATCACACCTCGCACCGGCTGGTCAGCCTCGGCCTCAGCCAGCGGGCGGCGGTGCTGGCCCTGTACGCGGTCTGCGCGGCGCTCGGGTTCGCGGCGGTGCAGTTGTCGCACGCCAGCATTAGCGAGGGCGCGACGATCGGGGCAGGGCTGGCCGTCGCGGCGGCGGTCGCTTTTGTGTTCCTGAACTGGGCCTATTTGCGCAATCGGCGCCGGGCCTGATCCGGCTGCCTGGGGGAGAGAGCATGCAGCAGACGCCATCGTATACTTATCTCGTCACCGGGGGCGCCGGGTTTATCGGCTCGCACATGGCCGGCGCGCTGCTCGACGGCGGGCACCGCGTGCGCGTGGTGGACAATTTCTCGACCGGCAAGCGCGAGAACCTGGCGCACGTGGCCGATCGCATCGACCTGCGCGCGATCAGCATCACCGACCGCGCCGCGCTGGGCGAGGCGATGGACGGCGTAGATTATGTGTTCCACCTCGCGGCGCTGGCCTCCGTCCCGCGCTCGGTGGCGGACCCGCTCGGCAGCAACGAGCACAACGTGACCGGTACGCTGAACGTGCTGCTGGCCGCGCGCGACGCGGGCGTTAAGCGCGTGGTCTACGCCGGGTCGTCCTCGGCCTACGGCAACGTCGAGTCGGAGTATAAGTCCGAGGATATGCTGCCGCAGCCGCTTTCACCCTACGCCGTCGCCAAGCTCGCCGCCGAGCACTACTGCCAGACCTTCACCGAAGTCTACGGGTTGGAGACGGTCACGGCGCGTTACTTCAACGTCTTCGGCCCGCGCCAGGACCCGCTTTCGACCTACGCCGCCGTGATCCCGAAGTTCATCACGGCCATGCTGGATGGACATCCGCCAGTAGTCGAAGGCGACGGGCTGCAATCGCGCGATTTCACTTACATCGCCAACGTGGTGCACGGCAACCTGCTGGCCTGCCACACGCCGGGCGTCGCGGGCGAGACGTTCAATATCGCGGTCGGCGGGCGCATCTCGCTGCTGGAGATGATCGACGCGCTGAACGCGATCATGGGCACGCAGATCGAGCCGGTCTTCACCGACCCGCGCCCCGGCGACGTGCGGCACTCGCGCGCCTCGATCGAAAAGGCGCGGGCGCGGCTGGGCTTCGAGCCGCAGGTCTCGTTCGAGGACGGGCTGGCGCGGACGGTCGCCTGGTACGCCAATAACGGCCGGGGCTAGCGAGCGCGCGCCATGCCGCTCGACCGGGTGATTCACCTCTCGAAGATGACCGGCGCCGCCGGGTCGGAAGGGCACCTGCTGACTTTGCTGCCCGGCCTGCGCGCGCGGGGGGTGGACGCCCGCTTGTGGATTCTGGTCGAGCCGGATAACCCTGTGGACGAGGTGGCGCTCCGCGCCCAGGCGGCAGGCGTGCCGGTCGAGCGCGTGATCATCCGGCGCGATCTCGATCCGGGCCTGGGGCGCGGGCTGGCGCGCCGCTTCCGCGCCGCCCGGCCGGACATCGTCCACACCCACCTGCTGCACGCCGATTTGTACGGAATTCCGGCTGCGCGCCGCGCCGGGGTGCCGTGCGTCGTGACTTCGCGCCACAACGACGACCGCTTCCGCCGCTGGCCGCCGCTGCGCTGGCTCAACCGCTGGCTGTGGCGCCAGGTCAGCGGCGGGATCGCCATCTCGGACGCCATCCGCGATTTTTCGATCCGCGTCGAAGGCGCGCCCGCCGAGCGAGTGCGCACCGTGCGCTACGGGCTGGATCCGCACACCCGAATCGCGCCGCCCGACGCGCGCCACCTGCTGCGCGCCTCGCTCGGCCTGCCCGACGACGCGCTGCTGATCGGCTCGGTGTCCCGCCTGATTGAGCAGAAGGGGCTGGTCTACGGGCTGCGCGCCTTTGTCGAGGTCGCGGGCGAGTTCCCCGCCGCGCATTACGTCCTGGCCGGGGCAGGGCCGTTGCGCGACGCGCTCGAAGGCGCGGCGCGTGATCTGGGCGCCGGCGGGCGGGTGCATTTCCTCGGCTGGCGGGACGACGCGCCCGCCATCTTCGCCGCGCTGGACCTGTTGCTGGCCCCGTCATTGTGGGAAGGCTTTGGATTGGTGTTTCTGGAAGCGATGGCGCTCGGCGTGCCGGTGATCAGCACGCGGGTCAGCGCCATCCCGGAAGTGATCGCGGACGGCGAAACCGGCTGGCTGGTCCCGCCGGGCAACGTCGAGGCGCTGGCCGGAGCCTTGCGCGCCGCGCTGAGCGATCCCGACGAGCGCCGCCGCCGGGGCGAGGCGGGCCGCGCGCGCCTGGAAGCGCAGTTTACCGTGGACGCGATGGTCGAGCGGACGCTCGCGCTCTACCGGGAATGGTGCGGCTGATGTGCGGCCTGTGCGGAGTGCTTCACCTCGACGGCGCGCCCGCCGATCTTGCCACTCTCGACGCCATGAACGCCTGCCTGGCGCATCGGGGACCGGACCAGGGCCGGTCGCTGGCGCTCGGCGCGTGCGGGCTGGCGAGCCGCCGCCTTGCCGTGCTGGACCTTTCACCGGCGGCGGCGCTGCCGATGCGGAGCGCCGACGGCGCGATCGCGGTCGCCTACAACGGCGAGATCTACAATCATCTGGAATTGCGCCCGGCGCTTGAGGCGCGCGGCCATACCTTTCGCACTACGTCCGATGTTGAGACGTTGATCGCGCTTTATCGCGAGCACGGGCCGCGCTGCGTCGAGCGCCTGCGCGGGATGTTCGCCTTCGCGCTGTGGGACGCGCCGCGCGGGCGGCTGGTCCTGGCGCGGGACCGGCTCGGCAAGAAGCCGCTGTACCTGTACCGGGACGCGCGGCGGCTGGCGTTCGCCTCGGAGATCAAGGCGCTGCTGCGCGATCCTGGCGTGCCGCGCCGCTTCGACCGCGCGCAGCTCGCGCTGCTGCTGGCCTACGGCTACGTGCCCGCGCCGCAGACTGCGTTCGAAGGGATCACGATGCTGCCGCCCGGCGCGCTGCTGATCGTGGAAGACGCGGCGATTACCGAGGAAGTATACTGGTCTCCACCGCCGGGCGCGCCCGCCGACCCTGCCGCCCGCCTGGAAGACTGGATCGAGCCGCTGCGCGCCGCGCTGGACGAAGCGGTGCAACTGCGCCTGCTCAGCGACGTGCCGCTCGGCGCGTTTCTCAGCGGCGGGCTGGACAGCAGCCTGATCGTGGCGCTGATGGCGCGTCACAGCGGCGAGCCGGTCAAGACCTTCGCCATCGGCTTCAGCGGCGAGGACTCGTTTGACGAGACGGCGCACGCGCGCCGCGTGGCGACGCTGCTCGGCACCGAGCACCGCGAGTTCATCGTCCAGCCGGACGCGATCGCGCTGCTGCCGTTCCTGGTGTGGCACCATGACCAGCCCTTCGCGGATTCGTCCGCCATTCCGACCTATCTGGTCAGCCAGCACACCCGCGCGCATGTCACGGTCGCGCTGAGCGGCGATGGCGGCGACGAGCTGTTCGCGGGCTACGAGCGGTTCTACGCGGCGAGCCTGGTCGCGCGCTACCGGCGGCTGCCCGGCGCGCTGCGACGCGCGATCGAGTGGGCGGCGGACCGCCTGCCGGAGGCGACCTCGTATCGCGGCCCGGCGCAGCGGGTGCGTCGCTTCGTGAGCGGAGCGGCGCTCTCGCCGGAGGCGGCCTATTTCAGCTTCGTGCGCCTGTTCGACGACGCGCAGATCGCCGCGCTGCTCGGCGGCGCGCCCGATCCCGGCCCGACCGCGCACTTCCTGGCGCGCATCCCGCACGATGATCGCGACCTCACGGCGCGCCTGCTCGACGCTAACCTGACCACCTATCTGCCCGATGACCTGCTGATCAAAGCCGACCGTTCCAGCATGGCCGCCTCGCTGGAAACGCGCGCGCCATTCCTCGATCATATGCTGGTCGAGCTGGCGGCGCGGGTTCCCGCCAACCTCAAGCTGCGCGGCGCGACGACCAAAGCTGTGCTGAAAGAAGCGGCGCGCGGCATTTTGCCGGACGACATTATCGACCGGCCTAAACACGGCTTCGGCGTGCCGGTCGGGCGCTGGTTCCGTAAGGACCTCGCGCTCTACGCCCGCGAGATTCTGCTGGACCCGGCGGCGCAGGCGCGCGGTCTGTTCCGCCCCGGCGCGGTCGAGGCGCTGCTCGACGAGCATATCGGCGGCAGACGCAATCACGGCCAGCGCATTTGGCTGCTGCTGACGCTCGAATGGTGGTTCCGCCTGTTCATCGACGCCGCCGAGCCGGTCGCGCCGCCGGAGCCGTCGCCATGAGCGCGCCGCGTCCCATCCGCGTGATGCGTATCATCGCCCGGCTGAACGTCGGCGGCCCGGCGCTGCACGTCACGCTGCTGGCCGAGCGGCTTGGCCCGCCGGAGTTCGAGAGCACGCTGGTCTGCGGGCGGATCGGGCCGGGCGAGGGCGATATGGCGTACCTCGCGACGGAGCGCGGCATCGCCCCGATCATCGTGCCGGAGCTGGGACGCGAGCTGTCCCCGCTGCGCGACGTGGTGACGCTGTTCAAGCTGTGGCGCCTGATGCGCCGCCTGAAGCCGGACGTGGTCCACACCCACACGGCGAAGGCGGGCTTTGTCGGGCGCTGGGCGGCGTGGCTGGCGCGCGCGCCGGTGCGGGTTCACACCTATCACGGCCACGTTTTGCACGGCTATTTCGGTCCCGCGAAGACGCGCTTGTTCCTGGCGCTGGAACGGCTGACCGCGCGCATCACCGACCGCCTGATCACGATTAGCCCGGCGCTGCGCGACGAACTGGCGGGTGTCTACCGCGTCGCCCCGGCGGCGAAATTCGCGGTCGTCCCGCTGGGGCTGGAGCTGGCGCCCTACGCCGAAGCGCCGCGCCGCCTGGGCACGCTGCGCGCCGCGCACCTGATCCCGCCCAGCGCGCCGCTGATCGGGATCGTCGGGCGGATTGTGCCGATCAAGAATCACGCGCTGTTCCTGGACATGGCCGGGCGCGTGCTGCAAGCGCAGCCGGACGCGTATTTTCTGGTCGCCGGCGACGGCGAAGACCGCGCCGCGATTGAGGCGCGGGCGGACCGGCTGGGGCTGCGCAAGCGCGTCGTGTTCACCGGCTGGATGCAAGACCTCGTCCCGGTCTTCAGCGATCTTGACCTGCTGGTGCTGTCATCTGATAACGAGGGCACGCCGACCGCGATCATGCAGGCGCTGGCGGCGGGCGTGCCGGTCGTGGCGACGGCGGTCGGCGGCGTGCCGGACCTGCTGCGCGGCGGCGCGTGGGGGCGGCTCGTCCCGCCCGGCGACGCGGACCGGCTGGCGCAGGCGGTGCTGGCCGCGCTGCGCGATTCCGCGCCCGATCCCGCGATCCGGGCGGCGGCGCTGGCGGAGTACGACGCCGGGCGGCTGGCGGAGTCGCTGGCCGCGCTGTACCGCGCGCTGCTGGCCGGGAAAGACCGCCGCGCATGAGCCAGATCGCGAGTCCGGCGGTGTATCCGAACCCGGCGCGCCAGGCGGGGATCGGGCTGGCGCTGGTCGCGCTGCTGATCGGCGTTTACTTCCTGACTTTCAACGGCTTCGCGATCAGCAGCGACGAGTGGTTCCTGTTCGACGCAACCGAGAGCCTGGCGCGGCGCGGCAACCTGCGCATGAATTACCTCTACGACGTGCAGTCGCCGCAGCTTCTCGCCCAGGTCGCGCCGCCGGTCGCCGATACCGAGCCGCTCCAGCCGCTGCTGGCCGTCCCGCTGTTCCGGCTGGCCGAGGTCCTGCCGGGGATTGGGCTGGCGCACACGGTCTGGCTGTTCAACGTGCTGATCACGGCGCTGACGGCGGGCGCGCTGTACGCCTACGGGCTGGCGCTTGACTATCGCCCGCGCGCGGCGGCGATTGTGGCGCTGCTGTTTGGGCTGGGGACGGTCGCCTGGCCGTACAGCCGGACGTTCTTCCGCGAGCCGCTGTTCTCGCTGCTGGCGCTGCTGAGCGCGCTGCTGACGCTGCGTCTGCGGCAGGCATTGGGTCAGGGCGAGCGCCCGCTGGGCCTGGCGCTGGCGCTGATCGTCGCGTTCGCCGGGGCGCTGTTCTCGAAAGAAGCCGCGTTCCTGATGGTTCCGGCGCTGGCGGTGCAGGCCTTCCCGGACCGGCTGGCGCGGCGGCGCTACCCGCGCCGGACGCTCGCGGTCCTGCTCGGCCTCGCGGTCGCGGTGGCGGCGCTGGTGCTGGTCGCGATCTACGCCGGCGCGCTGTTCGGCGTCGACACGCGGCGGTGGGCGGCGGCGAACCGGCTGGCGCAGGCGCGCGCCAACCTGGCGCAGATGGGCGAGGGCGTGTTCGGCTACCTGTTCAGCCCTGGGCGCGGCGTGTGGGTCTATTCGCCGGTGCTGCTGGCGGGTTTTTTCGGCTGGCCGCGCCTGATCCGCGCGCGCAACTGGCGCGAGATCGCCGTGCCGCTGGCGATGCTGCTGGCGTTCGTCTTCGGCTACGCCGTCGTGCGCGGCGAAGAATGGTACGGCGGGACGGGCTGGGGGCCGCGCTATCTCGTCCCGGTGACGCCTTTTCTGGCGCTGTGGCTGCTGCCGGTCGTCGAGCGCCTGCTCGAAGCGGGCGCTTCTCGGATCGCGCGCGCCGCGCTCGCGACCCTCGCCGCGCTGAGCGTGGGGATGCAGGCGCTTGGGGTGCTCGTCCCGGTGCACGCCTATTACGACGCGCTCGCTCGCCAGACGCCGCCGATCATTCCCTGGCAGGAAGGCGCGTGGAGCCTGCGCTGGTCCCCACCCGTGGTGTCGCTCGATCTGCTCGGCGAGCAGACGCCCGATCTGCTGGCGGCGCGGGCGGTTGGGCGGGCGTGGCTGCTGCCGGCGCTGGCCGGGCTGCTGATGCTGCTGGCGCTGCTCGCGCTGGCGTGGTGGCTGCGCCGCCGGGGCGGGACGCCGCGCGCCGCGCTGATCACGGGCGCGGGGCTGGCGCTCGCGACGGCGCTGGTGCTCGGCGGCGGGCTGGCCGCCGCCCGGCGCGATCCGCGCTATCACACCGAGTTCGCGCCGCTGCAAAACCTGCTGGCGCAGCTTGAGCCGCAGTTGCAGCCCGATGACGCGCTCGTCCTGAGCGACAACACGTACCGCCGCTTTTTCATGAACAGCTACAAGCAGCGCGCGCCGATGGCCCTGGTGTTGCCCTACTCGCCCGGCAAGCGCACCAGCCCGGAAGCCATCCCGCAGGTTGTCTCGAACGATCCCGACGCGCTGATTCACCCCTCGGACGCGCTGATCCTGGCCGACCTGGCGCGGCGTCACGACCGGCTGTGGCTGATTGAGGACAGCAGCCCGTTTGTGTCATGGGCCAACCGTCCGGTCGAGCAGTATCTGGCGCGGCACACCTTCCCGGTGCGCGAGGTGTCGGGCGGGGACCTGGCGCGGGCGGTGCTGTTCGACCTGACGCCTGCCGCGCCGCCGAGCGCGCCGCTCTGGCCGGAGCAGCGTATCGAGGCGCGCTTCGGCGCGAGCCTGAGCCTGATCGGGGCCGATCTGCCCGCCGGAAACACGGTCAGGCGCGGGGGAACGCTGCCGGTCACGCTGCTGTGGCAGGCGGTCGAGCCGATCGCGCCGGATTACAGCGTCGCGCTGCTGCTGATCGGGCCGGATGGGGCGGTCGTCGCGCAGCGCGATTCGTTCCCGGCGGGCGGCTTTGAGCCGACTTCGAGCTGGCGCGCGGGGTCGCTGCACCGCGACAACCACGGTCTGCCCGTCCCGCCAGACGCGCCGCCGGGCGCGTATGAGCTATGGGTGGTTGTCTACGACTGGCGCACGCCCGGTGACCGCCTGCCAGTGACGCGCACGGGCCTGGATGCAGAGGCGTCCGACCACGCGCTGCTCGGCGCGATCAGGGTGGAGTAGGCGGTCGCTGCGCTTCTCGGTTTTTGCTGTTCCTGGCTGCTTTTCGCCGTCATTCGCTGCTCTTTACAGCGCCCGGCAGAAGCGGTTGATCCAGGGGTGCGTGCGGCCAGGAGTCACATAGCCGCCGCTGATCGCCCAGCCGCTTTCGGCCAGCAGATGATCTAGCTCGTCCTCGCCGTAGTACGCGAAGAAACGCTCGCCCCCTTGCGGCGTGGCGACCCAGCTCTCGCCCTCGCCCAGCTTGACAGAACAATAAAGCGCGCCGCCAATCCGCACGACGCGCCTTAATTCGCCAAGAGCATCCGGCAGCACCTGCTTGGGAAGGTGCAGCAGCGATGCGGAAGCCCACACGCCGTCAAGGTCGCCACGGGCGAACGGCAGGCGGCGCAGGTCGGCCAGAACGAGATTGTCCAGCCCATAGTCGCGCGCCACGCGCAGTAGCTCCATTGAGAGGTCCACCGGCACCGCCAGCAGCCCGCGCGCCGCCAGCGCGAGCGTATAGTGTCCCGGCCCCGCGCCGGCATCGATCACCCGCGCGCCGGGCGGCAGCATGCAGGCGAAGGTGTCCAGCTCGTGGCTGAGCGAAGCGCCGCCCAGGGCGCTGGCGAAGGCCGCCGAGAAGCGGTCGTAACTGGCGATCGTGCGGGACGTTTCGTCAGACATTCTGAAGCGGGATATACTCCGGCCTGCGCTGCGCGCCGCTCGCAGCGCCCGGCCCCACAAGGAGATACGCATGGCGGACCTGGCACTACATCTTGATAGTATAGTTGATTTTCTGGTCAGATTGCTAAAGACTCCCAGCCCCACCGGGTACCATCTGGAAGTGATCGAGACCGTCGAGCAGGCGTTTCGCGAGCTGGCGATTGCAGATTTGCGCTTCGAGCGCAGCCCGAAAGGCGCGCTGGTGATCACCTGGCCCGGCGCGCACGACGACGCGCCGCGCGGCCTGACCGCGCACACCGACACGCTGGGGCTGATGGTGCGCGAGATCAAGAGCAGCGGGCGATTGAAGCTGCACATGCTCGGCGGCTACATGTGGAACGCGGTCGAGTTCGAGGGCGTCACGATCCAGACGCGCGACGGGCGGCGCTATCGTGGGACGGTTGTCCCGGTCAAGTCGAGCGTGCATATCCATCGCGGCGCGGGCGACGAGCCGCGCAAGCAAGACACAATGGAAGCGCGGATCGACGAGCGCGTCAGCAGCGCCGCCGGCGTGCGCGCGCTCGGCGTCGAAGTCGGCGATTTCGTGTTTCTCGACCCGCGCGTCGAAGTGACCGCCAGCGGCTTTCTCCGCTCGCGCCACCTCGACGACAAGGCGAGCGTCGCGTGCATCTATGGCGCGTTTCGGGCGCTGCGCGACGCGGGTCTGCGCCCGGCGCAAACCGTGACGACCGTCATCGCCAATTACGAGGAAGTCGGGCACGGCGCGGCGGCGGGGTTTCCGCCGGGCTTGCGCGAGCTGGTCGCGGTCGATATGGCGGCGGTCGGCGAGGGGCAGAACAGCGACGAGTTCAGCGCCGGAATCTGCGTGGCGGATGGCGGCGGCCCCTATCACGTCGAGCTGACCGGCAGGCTGCGCGCGCTGGCCGAGCAGCACGCCATCCCGTACCGGCTCGACATCTATCCGTATTACGGCTCGGACGGCGAAGCGTACTGGCGAGCAGGCGGCGCTGCGCAGGTGGCGCTGGTTGGGCCGGGGGTGGACGCCTCGCACGCCTACGAGCGGACGCACGCCGACAGCCTGCTGCACACCGCGCACCTGCTGGCGCGTTATTTGCTGTCGTGAGATAACAACCGGGAGAAACGGGGAAGTCGGAGGAGAAACGGACGCATGGCTTTGCGCGGCATCATCTTTGACATGGGCGGCACGCTGCTGCACTACTCGCCGCCCGGCCAGGACTGGGAAGCAATGGAGCGGCTCGGCGCTCAGGGGGTGTATTATTATCTGCGCGAGCTGGGCTACGAGCTGCCGCACGAAGAAGACGCGCTTGGCGTGGCGTGGGAGACGGCCCATCGCTTCTGGCAGGCGATCAACGAGCAGGATGTGTCGCAGATCAAGCTGGGCAACCAGGTCGCGGAGCTGGCGCGCCGCTGGGGTGTAACCGACCTGGAGCCGGAGCAGCTTGAGGCGCTGGCCGCCGCGTACATGCACGGTATTCAGGCGATCGTCTCCCCGCTCGAAGGCGCGGCCGAGACGCTGGAAGCCCTGCGCGAGCGCGGGCTGCGCATCGGCCTGATCTCCAACACGCTGTGGGAAGGGCGCTACCATCGCGGCGACCTCGACCGCTGGGGCCTGACTCCTTATCTCGAAGTGCTGGTCTTCTCCGCCGACGTGGAGGCGTGGAAGCCGTTTGGGGCCGTGTTCCGCCACGCGCTGGAGGCGCTGGACCTCAAGCCGGAAGAAGCGGTGTACGTGGGCGACAGCCTGTATTTCGACGTGTACGGCGCGCAGCAAGCGGGCCTGCGCGGGGTGTGGATCGAGCAGGCGCGGCGCGATCTGCCCGAAGGGCTGGACGTGACGCCGGACGCCACGATCCGCGCGCTGCCGGAGCTGATCCCGCTGGTGGATCGCTGGCGCGCGGACGGGGCGGGGCGCTCATGACCGGCCCGGCGCGCACTTCTGATCCGCTCGACGATCTGCCGGGCCTGACGCGACGGCCTGCGCCTGTCCGCCGTCGCGTCCCGATTTGGCTGCTGATCCTGGTTGGCGCGCTGGTGATCGGGCTTGGACTGGGCGCGGCGTATCTGATGCTGCCGCTCGACGCGCCGCTGCCCGACGACGTGGGCGCGCGCTACGATGGGCTGGAGCGCGGCACGACCGCGCAGGGCTTCCCGCGCCTGGGCCGGGCCGATGCCCCGACTCTGATCGAGGACTTTTCGAGCTACGCCTGCCCGCACTGCGGGACATTTTTCGACGACGAGCTGCCCCGCCTGCTCGATGCGATCGCCGCCGGGCGCGTGCAGTTCGTGCTGATCCCGGTGCCGTTCGGGCGCGGCGCGCCGACCGCAACCCGCGCCGCGCTGTGCGCCGGGGAGCAGGGCAAGTTCTGGGAGATGAACGACACGCTCTTTTCGTGGCAGGGGCGCTTCGTCGGCTCGACCTTCCACGAGCGCCGCGTGGCGATGGGCGCGGATGCCCTCGGCTTGGATCGCGACGCTTTCGATGCGTGTATGGGCAGCGATGCGATCGAGCAGGTGATCGAGCGGGCGCGCGACGAGTTCGACCGGCGCGGCCTGCGCGGCACGCCCTCGGTGTTTCTCGACGGCGAGCGTATACATGACTACGCCGAGCTGGATGCTGTTTCCGTCCCGGAGAGTGGTGGCTCCGCATGAACCCGACCCATCCGATACTCGTTGACGCGCACCAGGACATCGCCTGGAACTACTTCAACAATGGACGCGACTATTTGCAGAGCGCCTGGCGCAAGCGCCGCCGCGAGGTGATCGACCCGGTCTTTGTGCAGCGGTATGGGCGCTGCATGAACGGCCTGCCGGAAGCGATTCTGGGCCGCGTCGCCGTCGTCTGCGGCTCGATTTTCGTCTCGCCGGTGGCTTCTAAAATGTACCCCGACGAAAAAATCCTGTACGAGACGCCGCAGGAAGCCTACGAGCAGGGCATCCGCCAGCTTGAATACTACGAGCGGCTGGCGACCGACAGCGGGCGCATCCGCCTGATCCTGACGCAAGCCGATCTCGACGCCGTGCTGGCGACCTGGGACGAGGGTCAGGAAGTGCCCGATCACCGCCTGGGCATCGTGATCCTGATGGAAGGCGCGGACCCGATCCTCGCGCCGGAGCAGGTCGAGGAATGGCACGCGCGCGGGCTGCGCGTCGTCGGCCCGGCGTGGACCGCGACGCGCTACAGCGGCGGGACGAAGGCGGTCGGGCCGCTGACCGACCTGGGCCGCGCGCTGCTCGACGCGATGGCCGGGCTGCGGATGGTGCTCGACCTGTCGCACATGGCGCCGGAGGCGGCGCGCGAGGCGCTCGACCGCTATGATGGCCCGCTCTTCGCCGGGCACGCCAACCCGCTGCGCTTCCGCCCGGACCGGCCCGACCGCAACCTGAGCGACGACATCATTCGCGGCATCGCGGAGCACGATGGCGCGGTCGGCATCCTGCCCTACAACCTGTTCCTGGTCGAAGGCTGGCGCCTGGGCGACCGGCGCGACGCGGCGCGCATGGAGACCGTCGTCGCCGCGATCGATCACGTCTGCCAGGTGACGGGCAGCGCGCGGCATGCCGGCATTGGCAGCGACGCCGACGGTGGCTTCGGCAGCGAGTCGGTCCCAGTTGGTATCGAGACGGTGGCCGACCTGTGGGAGATCGGGCCGGCGCTGGCCGCGCGCGGCTACCAGCCGGACGACGTGGCCGCGATCCTGGGGGGCAATATGCTGCGCGTGCTGCGCGCCGGGCTGCCCGACGCCTGACCGCCGGACGGGTGACGACCGATGGAACGCACCAACGAAACGAGCATCATCATCGGCGTGCTGGGCGTCGTGGTCACGCTGATGGGGCTGTTTCCGGGGATCATCGGCCTGGACGCGGCGCCGGGGATCGGCGTGCTCCAGGTCGTCGTGATCCTGGCCGGGTTTAGCCTGCTCTTTCTCGGCGCGTATGTGTTCGTCTACCAGGCGTTCTATCGGGGCGCCAAGCGCACGCTCGCGCAGGATGTCGGCATCCGTCTGACGCTGACCGGGCTGGTGATCGCCGCCGCCGCCGGTCTGGCGGACGTGCTCGGCTTTGGGAGCCACCCGCCGACGCCCAGCACGCGCCCACTGCTGGGCGAGCTTCAAGCGATGTTGTTCGTCGGCGGCTTTTTGGTGGCGTCAGCAGGCGTGGTAATCTACGCGCTGTTCGGCCCGCCCGCCACACCGGACGATACCTCCGGCGACGACACGCTGCCCCTGGACCAGAGCGGCTGACCCCGCTTCGCCCGATTTTGCAATCGATTGTGACAATTTGCATTAACGCAAAGCTTTCCCCGCACACCTCGCATAAGATACGGTTGAGAGCGTCGGCTATCCCTGGCGCGCGCTTTCTCCGCGCGTTCTCCCGCTTCGCAGCCCGCTCGCGGCGCGCGCCAGGGGAGGCAATCGGCGCGTTTGACGGCGCTTCCGGCGCTCATAATCTTACGCTGCTCGCCTTTTGGGAGGATAAAAAATGAAGAAAGTGGCTTTTCTGTTCGTCGCCGTGTTTGTCACCGCGGCCCTGGTAATTCCCAGCGCCAAGACGTTTGTCGCCGCGCAGGAAGGATCGGAAGCCGTGTGGACTCAGGATTACATTACCAGCGTGCCGCCGATCTTCCTGCGCGACCCTCTGCTGGAGATGTTCGGGCAGACGGCGGACCCCATCCCGTACACTTATGAAGAAGCGGTCAAGCTCTCCGGACACTCCTGCGGCGCGGTCGCCGGGGCGTGGACCATCACCCGCAAGGCGCTGGCGGCGCTGTACCCCGACGAGGTCCCGGTGCGCGGCCAGATCGTGATCCACGCGCCCGGAGCCGAGGATGAATGGCACGTCGGCGTCTTTGGCGAGGTGATGACCTACCTCACCGGCGCGGCTCCGCACACCGGCTTCAGCGGGGCGGAGTTCGGGCAGGCGGACCAGGTGTTCATCCGCCGCAACAAGCTGATCTACGCCGAGGCCGCGACCGGCACGCCGCCGCCGCAAATGCAGTGGGTCTTCGAGCGCCTGGACACCGGCAAGAAGGTCGGCGTGTCGTTCAACGTCATGGCGGTTCAGCCGCTGGTGACGGAGGACTGGACCAAGCTCGGCGTCAAGCTGGCGTCGGGCGCCGGGACGCCGGAGGAAATTGAGAAGTACGTCAAGTGGTGGAACGATCGCGCCCTGTTCGTGCTCGACAACGCCGACACGATGGACGGGCTGTTCGTCGTCAAAGAGCTGGAATAGCGTAAACGCCGTGCGAAACGGGGTGGCGGGCCGGTGAGCGGGCAACCGCTCGCCGGCCCGTTCCAGTCGCCTTTCGCTGTTCTTTGCTGCCTTTAGCGGCCTTTAGCGGCCCTTCGCTGTTTTCTGCGCTCTCTCACGAACGCCAGATAGATCGCGCCGCCGAAGATCAGCAGGTCGAGCGCGATCCACATCGCCGCCCAGAGCGACGCCGGGCCGCCATACGCGCTCGCCATCAGCTGCGCGTCATTCATCGGCATCAGCGCGCGCGGCGTGGAGACGATCTTCAGCAGCGCCCAGGCGTCGGTCAGCGCCTGGAGACCGGTCAGAAACGCCAGGAAGTAGAGCACGACCAGCACCACGTCGCGCCGCCCGCGCCAGCCGAGCAGCCCCAGCGCCAGCCCGCTCGCCACGCCGACCGCCAGCGTCCGCAGGCTGTTTTCCGTCCCGGCGAAGACGACCAGCAGCAGCCCGCCGAGCGCCGCCAGCCCGAACCCCGCGCTCCGCCCGTTCCCCGAATCTCGTGTTAAAATCAGCGCGATCGCGGCGGCGAGCACGCCGAGCGCGACCACCAGCTCGACCGGCGCGAGATGGCCGGGCCGCAGCCCGGAAAACAGCGCGCTCAACAGCCCGATCAACGCGCCGAGGCCGATCGCGATCGGGCCGGGGCGGCGCGACAGGTGCGTGAGCAGCAGCAGCCCCGCGCCGAACAGCGCGGTGCCCAGGTACCCGGCTTGCAGGATGACAAAGGGCGAGCCGCCGCGCGTGTAGGCCAGGCCCGCGCCGTGCTGGCCGACCTCGAAGCGCAGGAACGTCCCGCCGGTCAGGATCGCCGCCAGCCCGTGACTCAGCTCGTGGATCAGGGTCACGAACAGGCGCAGCGGGTACGTCAGCAGCGACAGGCCCTCGACCTGCCACAGCACGACGGCGATCGCGAACGCGGCGAAGGCCAGCGCGAGATCGCGCTGGCGCGGTTGGATGGCATGGACGGCGGACATCGAACGCTCCCAGGGCCGGCGCGGCCCGTTACAACGAGAACTGGCATTCGGACGACGAAAGGACAGCTCAGACGATGGCTTCTTCCAGCCCGGACCCGATTCGCTTCGGCACGGTGGGCAGCCCGCAGACGACCCCGACCAGCGGCACGCTGGCCGCCATCGAGCACATCAAGCTGCTCGGCCTGGAGCACCTCGAGATCGCCTGGGTGCGCAGCGTGCGCGTGACCGATCAAAGCTGCGACGACATCGCCGCGTGCGGCGCGCGCTATGGCGTCAGCCTGAGCATCCACGCGCCGTATTTTATCAACCTCAACAGCCAGACGGTCGATCTGATGACCAAGAGCGACGAGCGGCTGCTGGCGGCGGCGCGCAAAGGCTGGCGCGCCGGGGCGCGCGACATCGTGTTCCATCCCGGCTCGTACCACAACCAGCCCCCTGAACAAGTCTACGAACGGATGAAGGAGAAGTTGCTGGAGATCCGCAGCATTCTCGACGCCGAAGGGATCAACGTGACGCTGCGCCCGGAGACCATGGGCAAGCCCGCCATGATCGGCGACCTGGACGAGCTGCTGGAGCTGAGCCGCGATATCCCCGGCGTGCTGCCGTGTATCGACTTCGCGCACCTGCACGCGCGTGGCGGGCTGGTCAATACCTACGACGAGTTCGCCGATGTGTTCCGGCGGGTCGAGGCGGCGCTCGGACGGCGCGGACTGGAAACGCTGCACGCGCATCTGTCGGGGATCGAGTACGGGCCGCGCGGCGAGCGCCACCACCTGCCGCTGAACGAGTGCGACCTGAGCTATCGCGATCTGTTGCAGGCGATGATCGATTTCGACGTGCGCGGCTCGGTCGCGGTCGAAGCGCCGATTCCCTTCCATGTGGCGGACGCGCTGACGCTCCAGGCGACCTATCGCCGCCTGCGCGACCGCCAGCCTGCCGGGGATGGCGACGGCGAAGAAGACGCGATCAGCGACGAGCAAGCGTAGGCTAGTCGTTTGGTCTTGCCGGACGGGGACGGTATTATTGGGTGCATCTGCGGTCGCAACCCGGCCCGGAAACCTTGAGGGTAAGGAGCGTTTCACCTATGAATGACTATGGAAGCCTGCGCCGCCGCACGCGGGACGCGGGCTGGCAGTGGACCCTGATGGGCGTGTTGCTGGGCCTGGGTGTGGCGATGGTCGTCTGCGTGGGCGCCTATGCCGTCGGCGCGATTTCGCTGTCGGCGTTTGACAGCGAAGACGAGCCGGACACGGTGATCGTCCCCAATGAGACGGAAGTCGCGATGCAGGCGGGCTTGCAGCAGACGCTGATCGCGCAGCAGGCCACCATCGAGGCGCAGCAGGCGCTGATCGCCTCCGGGCTGGGCGCACAGCCGACCGAGGAAGCGACCGAGGCCGTCAGCGCGCTGGACGATGGCACCGGCGAGCTAGCGGCGTCCAATACGCCCGCGTCGGCGCCGGCCCAGCTTCCGGGCGGCGAGCAGGCTGGCGCGGCGCAAACGCCGATCACCGCGCCTGAGGAGCAGAGTGGTGAGGCCCCGGCGGCGGCAGCGCAGCCGGAAGTGACCCAGCCGCAGGTCACGCCGCCCCAGCTCACGCAGCCGGGCGAGACCGGCGGGGAAGGCGCGGTCCAGGCGGCTGGCGCGGGCGCTGAGAATACACCGCTACCCGGCGATGTTGCGCCGCTGATGGCGCAAGGCGCAGGGTCAGGCGAAGGCGCGACCAGCCTGACCGAAGAGACCACGCTGCAAGGCACGCCCTTCACCGGGCTGGCGTCGCCAACCCCCGGCCTCGGCTCGGAGATTGACGCGCGCCTGAGGGCGATCGCGTCCGAGCTGGTCGCGGTCAACGGCGGCAGCTTCACGATGGGCACCACCACCGAGGAAGCCAGCCAGGCGGTTGACGAGTGCGCGCTGTATGACAAGCAGTGCGACATCCTCTGGACGCAGGACTCCACCCCCGCGCACCAGGTGACGCTCGATCCGTACCAGATCGAGATCACCGAAGTCACCACCTCGCAGTACGTCGCGTTTCTGAACTGGATGGGGCCGGATAGCCACAAAACCGGCTGTCTGGGCCAGCCGTGCGTCAACACCTCGGTCGAGCAGCCAGAGACGAGCTACATCAACTACGATGGCGAGGAATACTCGGTCAAAAACCCGCAGTTCTACAGCAACCACCCGGTCACGCAGGTGACGTGGTGGGGCGCCGAAGCCTACTGCAACGCCCTGGGCCGCCGCCTGCCGACCGAAGCCGAGTGGGAGCACGCCGCGCGCGGCGCCGATAACAACTACTATCCCTGGGGCTTCACCTTCGACGGGACGCAGGCGATGTCGTCCATTGCCGAAGCGCCCGGCACCGTCCCGGTGACGCAGTTCCCCGGCGGGGCCAGCCCCTACGGCGCGCTGAATATGGCGGGCAACGTCGAGGAATGGGTCCAGGACTGGTACTCGGCCACCTATTACAGCGAGCTGGCGACCAACCCCACGCTGGCGCTGAACCCGCAGGGGCCGATCTCCGGCACGGAGCGCGTGCTGCGCGGCGGCAGCTGGGACACGATCCCGCTCTTTCTGCGCACCATGCACCGCCGCAGCCAGCCGCCGGGCGAGCCGACGGCGGCGATCGGCTTCCGCTGCGTGTCGGACACGCCTGGGCAGAGCCTGAGCGCGCCCCTGGCCGCGCCGGGCGGCAGCGGCTCGGACACCGTGCCGAGTGGCGCGCCGACGCTTCCGGCCGGGCCGGGCGACAGCGCCGCGCCGGTCCCCACCGCGACGCTCGCGCCGGGTTAGCCCCGTCGCCATCGAATCATCGAATATGCCCCCCTCGAAGCCCCGCTCCGCGCGGGGCTTCGGCGTTTGCGGGTCAGGGCGCGGCCTGCGTCTGCCGGGGCGATGCGCTATAATCGGGGTGACTCTGGGCCGGCCCTCGCCGAGGAGAGAATGCCTGATGAAGCTTGCCATCGCCGCCGATCATGCCGGTTTTCCGCTGAAGGAGACCCTGGCGGACCTGCTACGCGCTCAGGGGCATGACGTGCTCGATCTCGGCACGGACAGCGCCGCGCGTGCCGTCGATTACCCGGATTTCGCCGAGGCGGTCGCGCGGGCGGTCGTCGCGGGGGAGGTCGAGCGTGGGATCGTGGTCTGCGGCAGCGGGGTCGGCGCCAGCATCGCCGCCAACAAGGTGCCCGGCATCTACGCCGCGCTGTGCCACGACACGTATTCCGCGCACCAGGGCGTCGAGCACGACAACATGAACGTAATCTGCCTCGGCTGCCGGGTGATCGGCCCGGCGCTGGCGCAGGAGATTGTGACGGCGTTCGTCGGCGCGCGCTTCCAGGATCACGAAGAGCGCCATGTTCGCCGCCATCGCAAGGTGCTCGCCATTGAGCGGGCCGGGATCGCCGCCCCGCGCGACTGAAGCCGGGGCATCGAGAACGTGATTCATAGCGTGGCGGCTTCAGCCACGCTGTGTTTGACAGGGTATAGATTAAGTGACCTTTCGAAATGATCTGGCGAATGCGGCAATTCGCAGGCTTTACCTCACCCCTAAATCCCCTCTCCGGCGCGGAGAGGGGACTTCAAGCCGCGCGCGCCGCTGCCGTTTTTCTTCCCTCTCTATGTTGGAGAGGGGCCGGGGGTGAGGTAAAACGCGCGCGGCGCATGAGCCAATTACTTTCGATAGTTCACATAGAAGTTGTCTTCTTCAAGTGCTTTGGGCTTAGTGGTGCTTGATATGCTCTCTTGACGCCACTCTCAGGCACGCGGTGTGCCGGTGTGTGGCTCTGCGACCGTAGGAGGATGATGTACATGACAGGCAACCCGCTCATCGAGATTCAAAAGTATGGTCAAAGCATCTGGATGGACTTTATCTCGCGCGGGCTGATCACATCCGGCAAGATGCAAAAACTGGTCGAGCGCGGCATTGCCGGCATGACCTCGAACCCGACGATTTTCGCGAAAGCGATCGCCGACGGGCACGACTACGACGACACGATCAAGACCCTGCTCGATCTCGACGCGGAGGCGATCTACGAGAAGCTGACGGTCGCGGATATTCAGGCGGCGGCGGATGTGCTGCTGTCCGTCTACGACCGCACGGACGGCGAGGACGGTTACGTCAGCCTCGAAGTCTCGCCGCTGCTGGCGTACGACGCCGCGAAGACGACCAGCGAGGCCAAGCGCCTGTTCGCTGCGGTCGGTCGCCCGAACGTCATGATCAAGATCCCCGGCACGCAGGAAGGGCTGGATGCTATCGAGGAGGCGCTCTACGCCGGGGTGAATATCAATATCACGCTGCTGTTCTCGGTCGAGAACTATATGCAGGTGGTCGAGCGGTATCTCCGCGCGTTGGAGCGCCGGGTGGACGAAGGGCTGGACGTGGCGCAGATCGCGTCGGTGGCGAGCTTCTTCCTCAGCCGGATCGATACCGTCGTGGATAACTTTCTGGAGAGCAACATCCGCACCGTGCGAATGCGCGGGGAGTTCGAGAGCGGCGAGCACAACCGCCGCCTGATGGGCCGCGCCGCGATCGCGAACGCCAAGCTCGCCTACGCCCATTTCCTCGACGTGTTCTACAGCCCGCGCTTCGAGCGGCTGGCCGCCGCCGGGGCGCGCGTCCAGCGCCCGCTGTGGGCCAGCACCAGCACCAAGAACCCAAACTATCCCGATACGTACTACGTCGATGCGCTGATCGGCCCGCACACGGTCAACACGCTGCCGCTGCAAACCATCGAGGCGTTCGCCGATCATGGCACGGTCGCGCGCACCATCGACCAGGACATCGACGGGGCGCGCGCGCTTCTGCGCGATCTGGCCGAGGTCGGCGTGCAGATGGACAAGGTGACGCAGCAGCTTCAGAGCGACGGCGTCGAGTCGTTCGCCAACGACTACCGGCGCCTGCTCGAAGCGGTCGAAGGCAAGCGCCAGGTTATGCTGACCGGCGTGATGGACCGCCAGGAAGCCGCCGTTGCCGGGTTCGAGCCGGGCATCGAGGATACGCTGGCCGCGCTGGATCGCGACCACGTCACGCGGCGTATCTGGGATAAAGACGCGACCGTCTGGAAGAGCGAGAGCGCGCGCCAGCAGGCGATCCGCGACCGCCTGGGCTGGCTGGACATCGTGACCGCGCCGGATAGCTACTATGCGCCGCTGCGCGCGCTGCGCGACGAAGTCCGGCAGGCGGGATACACGCACGCGCTGCTGCTCGGCATGGGCGGCAGCAGCCTCGCGCCGGAGGTTTTGCGCCAGACGTTCGGCGTGATCGAGGGCTTCCCGGACTTGCTGGTGCTCGACACAACCGACCCGCAGGCGATCCGGCTGGCGACCGAGCAGATCGACCTGGACCGGACGCTGTTCATCGTCTCGTCTAAGTCCGGCTCCACGATCGAGACGTCGTCGCTGTACAAGCTGTACTACGGCCTGGTCGAGGCGCGGCGCGGCAGCGCGGCGGGCGAGCAGTTCTGCGCGATCACCGACCCCGGCTCGGAGCTAGAGCAGACCGCCCGCGACCAGGGGTTCAAGCATATCTTCCTCAACCCGCCGGACATCGGCGGGCGCTACAGCGCGCTGAGTTACTTCGGGCTGGTCCCGGCGGCGATCCTGGGGCTGGACATCGAGCGCCTGCTCGACAGCGCGCGCCGCATGGCGACCGCGTGCGGCCCGATGATCCCGACCGCGCAGAACCCCGGCGCGTGGCTCGGCGCGGCAATGGGCGCGCTGGCGCAGCGCGGCGCGGACAAGGTTACGCTGGTCGCTTCGCCGCCGATCGCCAGCTTCGGGCTGTGGGTCGAGCAGTTGATCGCGGAGAGCACGGGCAAGGAAGGGCGCGGCCTCGTGCCGGTGGCGGGCGTTGCGCCGGCCGAGGCGCGCGATTTTGACGACGACCGCTTCTTCGTCTACCTGCGCCTCGACGGGCCGCCGTCCGAGCTGGATCACCAGGTCAACGCGCTCAAGCGGGCCGGGCAGCCGGTCGTCACCCTGCACCTGGACGACGCTTACGCGCTCGGCGGCGAGTTCTTCCGCTGGGAGTTCGCGACGGCGGTCGTCGGGCACTTGCTCCAGATCGACCCCTTCGATCAGCCGAACGTGGCCGAGAGCAAGGCCAATACCCAGGCGTTGCTCGACTACATGCAGGAGCACGGCGCCCCGCGCGAAGACAAGCCGGTGCTGGACGAAGACGGCTTGCAGCTTTACGCCGACCCGCGCACAGTCGAGACGCTGCGGCGCATCGGCGAGCAGCGCGGCTTCCACTACGGCGAGCTGATCAATCTGCTGCTGGCGCACATAAGCCAGGCGCGCTCTGGCGACTATATCGCGCTGATGGCGTACCTGGCGCCGACCGAGAATCACGACCGGCTGCTGGGGGCGATCCGCGACGAGCTGTGCCACGCGACGATGCGCGCCGTGACGCTCGGCTATGGGCCGCGCTTCCTGCACTCGACCGGGCAGCTTCACAAAGGCGGCCCCAACAACGGGGTCTTTATCCAGATCACCGTCGAGAACAACGAGCGGATTCCGATTCCGGGCGAGCCGTATGACTTCATGGCGCTCAAGCGCGCGCAGGCGCAGGGCGATCTGGAGGCGCTGCAGGCCAAGCGGCGGCGCGTGATGCGCTTCCACCTGCCGATCGGTTCGGTCTCCGCCGGGCTGGAGCGGCTGCTGGACGCGATCCGCGCCGCCGCCACCGAGCAGCGCGGCTGGTAAACGGGCGCTCGTTGAGCAAAGACGCCGGGGGCTGCACAAGTCCCCGGTTTTTTGTTCGTGTTGATGCGCGCTGCGCTGGTTGGCTTGCCCTCACGGCCCGATCGATCGCCCGGACAGCGAGTTGAGCGGCGCCTCGCTCGCGCCGTCCGGCGCCCCGGCGCGCGGGGTATTGGTCGGCAAAAAGCCCGGCCCGGCGGGCGTCCCCGGCGTGCCGAATGCCTCGATCTCCTCGGCGGCATTCGACGCGCCGCTGAGCGCGGCGTCAATCGCGGCGCGGGTCGCGGTCAGCTTGAAGATCGCGGTCGCGGCCAGGTCCGGCGAGGGCGGCGCGCTGCCGGAAAGCGCCTCGGACCCCATCAGGTAGTAGTACGCCATGATCAGCGACGCGGCCACGATCCCGCCGACGAGCAGCAGCAGAAGCGTCGCCCACGTCACTCGATCCGAGACCCGCGAGGGCCGCTTGCGGCGCCGCACGGGGGCCAGCGGAACCGGGTGCGCGATCGAACGCGAGGGCTGGTAGGCGGGCACAAACTGAATCTGCGCCGGAGGGCTGACCGGCGCGGGGTGCGCCTGCTCGCGCCGGATCAGGGCTTCGCGCAGGGTTTGGGGCAGCGATGGCTCGGTGGCGCGGGCGTCTGCGCGGGCGTCTTCCAACGCCTGGCGCAGCGCGTCGACCAGCTCGCGGGCGCTGGCGTAGCGCCGCTCGCACGGCTTTTCGAGCGCCTTGAGCAGCACGCGCTCGACCGAGATCGGCAGCAGCGGGTTGATCTGGCAGGGCGAGGGTGGGCGCTCGGTGACGTGCTTGACCGCGATGCTGTAGGGCGTATCGCCGTCGAACGGGCGCTGGCCGGTCAGCATCTCGAAGACGACCACGCCCAGCGCGTAGAGGTCGCTGCGCCAGTCCAGCTCTTTGCCTTGCGCCTGCTCCGGCGACATATACGACGGCGTGCCGACTACGCCGCTGGTGGTGAGTTGCTTGGCCGTGCTGCCGAGAATGCGCGCGATACCGAAATCGGTGATGTAGGCGTCGCCGTTGGCGTCGAGCAGGATGTTGCTCGGCTTGAGGTCGCGGTGCAGCACGCCCTCGCGGTGCGCGTAATCGAGCGCCGGGGCGATCTGCTGCAAGATCGACAGCGCGTGCTCCGGCGCGATTGGCCCGTCGATCAGCAGGTCGTCCACCGAGCCGCCGTCCATGTAGCGCATGACGAGGTAAGGCATGCCCTGGTGCTCGCCGTACTGGTGCACCGGGACGATGGCGCGGTGCTCCAGCCGGGCGACGATGCTGGCTTCCTGCTGAAAACGCTCCAGCGAGTTGCCCTGATGTAGAAGCTGCTCCGGCAGCATCTTGATCGCGACATCGCGATTCATCGAAAGCTGGTGCGCGCGATAGACGGTCGCCATCCCACCCTGGCCGATCTCGTCCAGGATGTGATAGCCGTCAATCGTCGCGCCAAGCAAGGATCGGGTCATAGGACAAGAACAGCCAAAGATAGCTCAAGCCAGCGAAGAGCAGCTAAGGGCAGTAGCGGTCAGGCCCTTTCAGGTTAGCAGAAAACTCGCGGCTTGGACCTATTTTACGGCTCGACCTCAAAATCAGGAATAGGGCGGGCTTCCGCCTCAGCTTCAGTGGAAGCAATGCCGTGTTCGCGAATGTCCTCAAGCAGCCAGTCCATCTCCATGATCTCCCGGCGCTGCGCCTCAATGATTTCATCGGCAAGCTGCCGCACGCGCATATCACGAATGTCAGCGCGCTCGCTGGCTAAAATGGCGATAGAGTGATGCGGAATCATCGCGCGCATGTAAGACGAGTCTTGCACCGTGGTCTGGCTGCGGACGAGAAACAGCGCGCCTGCAAAGACTACCACGCTGCCGAGATAGATGGCGAGGTTGATCTTTTTGTCGCTGAACATCCCCCGCATGAAGCTGAGCATAATGACTGCCATAACCGCGCCCATGATAAGCGCCATGTAAACGCGCGTCTCGCTCCAACGGACATGCGAGAGTTCATACGTGTTAAGGTACATTAGCCCATACATCACCACCGTCGATGTGACGATCATCGCCGCGAATCGAACATAGCCGGATTTCTTGTCGTGATTCATGTTTCACTCCCCTTTGGCATGTGAGATGCTCGAACCGTCCCTTCGATTTTAAGTGACTGTTCGCAGGAATGAGCAATTATGCGCTCGCCGCGCAGAAGACCGTAACCTTTATCTGCTCAAGCCTTCCCACAGCCGCCCACAGACAGAAACCAGGGCAGGGATTTGCTGCGCCAAAAGGATGCGCCGTCACCTTCAAAGAAGCCATCGCAGCCAAATCTGCTGCTAGCTCACCCCGCCGCACGACTGGATCGCGTCGCGGAAGCGCTGCTGGCGCGT
>DAOKYY010000012.1:44006-59842 GCA_035325905.1 Aggregatilineaceae bacterium
GCTAGCTCACCCCGCCGCACGACTGGATCGCGTCGCGGAAGCGCTGCTGGCGCGTCTCGTCCTCGTTTTCCTGTGCGATCAGCAGCCCGTCGCGCAGGTAAGGCAGCGCCTCTGGGCAGCGACCCAGCGAAGCGAGCGAGTTGCCGAGCTGGTAGAAATCGTCCGGGTCGTCCGACCCCAGCTTGATCGCGCGCTCCAGGTTGTTGACTGCCGTCGCGTAGTCGCCGTCGAGCCATTGCAGCCCGCCGAGATACGACAGGCACAGCACCGCCTCAGGGTTATGGTCCAGGCAGCGGCTGTAGTATTCGAGCGCGCGCGGCGGATCGCCGTTGCGGTAGTGGACCGTGCCCAGATACCACAACACGCCGGGGTCGGTCGGGTTGCGCTCCAGCGCGGCGGTCAGGATGCCGATCGCCTCGTCAATCTCGTTCAGCGCGACGAGGTTCTGCGCCAGCTCGACCGCGATGTAGCTCTGCGCCGGCGCCTGTTGGAGCGCGAGGCGGTACGGCGTCAGCGCGTCCTCGTAGAACCCCTGGTCCGAGAGCAGCTTGCCCTTGTTGCGCAGCGCGTCGGCGGCGGCCAGCCCGGCGTTGTCGAGCGTCAGCGCCTGGTCGAGGTAGTTCTCCGCCAGGCTGTACTGGCCGAGGTCCTGATACACTTTGCCGAGAAAGGCGTAGGTCGGCGCGAAAGACTCGTCGAGCGCGCGCGCCTGCAAGCCCGCCGCCAGCGCGCCTTGCGTGTCACCCAGCCACGACAGCGCCAGCGCCTTGATCGCCCAGCCGTGCGGCAGCTCCGGGTTGGCGTTGATCGTCTTCTCGGCCTCGATCACTGCGCGCTGAAGCTGCGACTTGTTGCGCCCCCGGTCGGACGTGATGACCAGCAGATGCGTGACTTCGTAATGAACCTGCACGTCGTTGGGGCTGCCGTTCGCCAGGATCAGGCACTGATCGACCGCTTCGCGCAGGTTGCCCTGCTGCTGGGCGGCGCGACAGGCCGCCTGGGCGGCGTTCAGATCGGGCGTAGCGGTCGGCGTGGGCTTGGTGGCGACCTGCGTCTGCACGCTGACGACCATCTCTTCGACCGCCGGGACGACATTATCCCCGACGGCGCGGCGGACCCGGTCGCGGTTCTGCCAGGCCAGCCAGCCCAGGGCGCCGAGCAGGGGGATCAGCAGCAGCATGACGACCGTCCGGCGCGAGATCAGGTGCACGCGCCGCCGCTTGGGGCGGTAGCGCTTGGGCGTCCGCAGGTACATCCGGCGCTCCTAGACGCTGTTACGAACTCTGTTGGCGGATTGTTGGGACATCCCCCCATCCTTCCGACCTGCGGTCGGCCTTCCTTCCCCCAGGACGCGGGAAGGGATGCGATTCCCATTCCCTCATTTTGAGGGCAAGGGGCAGGGGATGGGGGGATTTTCTTCGGTACAGGTACATCCGGCGCTCCTAGAACACGCCGATCGGCTCAGGCGGGACGGGCGTGGGCGGGATGGCAGTCGGGACCTGGTCGATGCTGAAGTCGCCATAGTTCACGCACGACATCAGCCCCTGGTTAATCAGGCCCTTGATGTGCTCGCTAGGGTTCATCTGGAGCGCGGTTTGCAGCACGGGCCAGGCTTCGTCGCAGCGCGCCAGCAGGGTATGCGCCAGCCCGCGCACGTAGTAGCACTGGATTTCCTGGTCGATCAGCGGCACGCCCTGCTGCGTCTGAAGGGTGGAGCAGACCTCGAACGACTCAATCGCGCCCTCGTAGTTCTTGCGTGTGTAGCGCACCATGCCAAGCTGGCGATAGGCTTCCGGGTACTCCGGGTCAAGCTGGATCGCCTGCTCGCACGCTTCCTGCGCCATCTGGTCCTCGCGCATGGTGAAGTACGTCTCACACTTGCGCACGTAGGCTTTGACGTTGTCCGGCTCCATCGCCAGAATCTGGTCGAAGGCGGCGATCGCGGCGTCGTAGTTATTGAGTCCCTTGTAGTACTGCGCTAGCTCGAAATACAGCACGTCCAGGCGCGGGTGGATCTGGATCGCGCGCTCGTACTGCTGGACGGAGGCGTTGAACTGCCCGACGTAGGCCAGCGCGAGGGCCAGCGCGCGTCGCGCGTCGACGCTATCCGGGTTGAGCTTAACGGCCTGGTCGGCGGCTTCGAGCGCCTGGCTGGGCCGCCCGGCGTAATAATAGGCCAGCGACAGGAAGGCGCGCGCCTCCGCGTAATCCGGCGCGAGCTGGGACGCGTTCAGTCCGGCGCTGATCGCTTCTTCGGCGCGGCCATTCGTGACGAGCGCCAGGCACAGCAGGGCGTTGGCCTGGGCGTTGTCCGGCGCGACTTCCACCGCCCGCTGCGCTACGTCCAGCGCTTCTTCGGCGTGATAGAAGAAGCTGCGCCCCGCGTAATTGCGGTAGACCAGCACGCGCCCGTACTCGAACAGGATGTTGATGTTGTCGGGCTGCTGGAGCGCCGCCTCGCGGTAGTGGGCAATCGCGGTTTCGAGGTTTCCGGCGAGGTAGGCGCGCTCGCCCAACTGCGCGCGGGTAATAGCGTCGAGCGTGGGCGTGGCGTTGGTGCCCACCCCCGCCAGGACCCAGCGCTGCACCGTGTTGAAGCGCATCAGCACGCCGACCGCCAGCAGCATCGTGACGGTCCAGATCACGAGCAGCAGGCGGCTGCCGCGCCGCCGCCGCTGGCGTCCGAAGTGCAGGTTGGATTTGTCGCGCCGGATGTACATGGCGTGCCCTCAAGTGTCGTGTGTCGCGGTCGCCGGAAAACAAACGACCGGCGAGCGCAGCATGGCACCCCCCAGTGTAAGCTGTTAGCGGTTGGCAATTAGCGGTTAGCAAGACCAAACTGGCGTTCTTAATGCTGTGGTGCGGCGACCAGCAGGGACGGGCGCGGCTTTTGCCCTTCCGCTTTTGGCTAACCGCTAACCGCTAATTGCTCTCTTCGCGCGTCGAGGCAGGATCGTAACACCGAGCCGGGCGCGTTGCAAGGGTTAAGCGGGCTTGCCGGGCGGCGTCCAGCCTTCCCACTGGCGCGCCTGCCACGCGGCGTAGAGCGCGATTGATCCGGCGGTCGCGACATTCAGGCTCAGGACGTGCCCGCGCATCGGCAGCGTGATGCGCAGGTCGCAGGTCTCGCGCACGAGCCGGCGCAGCCCTTCGCCCTCGCTGCCCATCACCAGCGCAATCGGACGGCTCAGATCGGCCTTGTCGAGCGTCGCCGTGTCCGGGCCGATGTCCAGCCCGACCAGCCAGACGCCTTCTTCCTTCAGCTGGCGCATGGCCGTGACCAGGTTGGTGACGACCGTGACATTCAGATGCTCGACCGCGCCCGACGACGCGCTGACGACGGCGGGCGTCACGTCCACGCCGCGCCGCTCTTGCAGCAGGACGCCGTGCACGCCGACCGCGTCCGCCACGCGCAGCAGCGCGCCGACGTTCTGCGGGTCTTTGAGCAGGTCCAGCACCAGCAGGAAGGGTCGCTCGTTGCGGCTCCGCGCCGCGCCGAGCGTGTCTTCCAGCGCGACATAGGGGTAGCTCCCGGCGCGCAGCGCGACGCCCTGGTGATTCGCATTCTTCGACAAGTCGTCGATCACGCGGCGCGGCACGCGGCGGACGTTGACCCCGCGCGCGGTCGCGGCCTCGACGATCTCGGTGATGCTGCCCTTCTCGTCGATTCCTTCCGCCAGGAGAAGCTGCTCGAACTGGCGCCGCCCGGCGCGCAGCGTCTCAAGCACGGGCCAGCGCCCGTACAGGTACTCGGCCATGTGGCGTCCCCTTTTGCTGTGCCGTTCGGCTACGCCGCTAGAAGCTGTGATGCCCTTGCCCGCTGAAATCTTCCCATCCCCCGGCCCCTTGCCCCCAAAATGAGGGAAGGGGTGTCTGTTCGGTTCTTTTCCTTCCCTCGTTCTGGGGGAAGGAACGCCGGCCGAAGGTCGGAAGGATGGGGGGAGCCGGAAACCAGCCTGCAAAGTTCATAACAGCCGCTAGCTCACGCGCCAGACGGTCCCATCGGCGCGGTCTTCGACCGTGACGCCCAGCTCGCCCAGGCGGTCGCGGATCAGGTCCGACAGCTTGAAGTTCTTATCCGCGCGGGCCTGGGCGCGCAGCTCGATCAACAGGCGGATCAGCCCTTCCTCGCGCTCGGCGCTACCCGACCCGGCAGCCGCCGTCTCGTCCGGCACGATGCCGAGCACCTGCCCGCCCAGATCGCGATACGTCTGGTCGATCGCTTCGAGGATCGTCCTGCCGGCCGGCTGCTCGCCATTGAGCAGGATGTTCACTTCGCGCGTCAGGTCGTGCAGCGCGGCGAGCGCGCCCGGCGCGTTGAAGTCGTCGTCCATGGCGCTGATGAACTGCGCGCGCGCCTGGTCCAGCGTCGCGCGGAACTCGCTCCCCGCGTCGCCTTCCGGGGCGTTGCGTAGCTTCTCGCGCGTCAATCGGACCGCGCCGTAGATGCGCTCCCAGCCCCGGCGCGCTCCCTCCAGCGCCTCTTCGCTGAAGACGATCGGGCTGCGGTAATGCGCGCCGAGGATGAACATGCGGATCACTTCGGGCCGGTGCAGCTTGAGCGCGTCTTTGATGGTGTAGAAATTGCCGAGGCTCTTGGACATCTTGGTCGGAATGCCGAACTCGTCGGCGACCATCAGCGTGCCGACCAGCATCCAGTAGCGCGCGAACTCGGCGTCGTGCGCCGCCTCGCTCTGCGCGATCTCGCACTCGTTGTGCGGGAAGATGTTGTCGATCCCGCCGCCGTGAATATCGAACGTCTCGCCCAGGTACTTGTGCGCCATCGCGGAGCATTCGATGTGCCAGCCCGGATAGCCGGTGCCCCACGGGCTGTCCCAGCGCAGAATATGCTCCGGCTCGGCGATCTTCCACAGCGCGAAATCGGCGGGGTGGCGCTTGTCCTCGCGCACGTCTTCACGGACCCCGGCCTGCTGCTCGTCAAGCTGGCGATTGGAGAGCTTGCCGAACTCCGGCCAGCTCGTCACGTCGAAGTAGACGTTGCCGCCGTCCGACACATACGCGTGGCCCTTCTCGATCAGCGTTTCGATCATCTTGATCTGCTCAGGGATGTGGCCGCTGGCGCGCGGGCTGATGTCGGGCCGCTGCACGCCAAGCGCGTCCATGTCCTCGAAGTAGCTGCGCGCGTAGGTCTCGACGATCTGCATCGGCCCGGCCTGAGCCTGCCGCGCTTTCTTGAGAATGCGGTCCTCGCCGGTGTCGAGCAGGTGGCCGACGTCGGTCAGGTTCTGCACATAGAGCACGTCGTAGCCGCTGAAGCGCAGGTAGCGCACGACTACGTCGAACGAGACATACGTCTTGGCGTGCCCGATATGCGCGTGGTCATAGACCGTCGGGCCGCAGACGTACATATTGACTTTGCCCTCGTGCAGCGGCACAAACGGTTCTTTTTCGCGGTGCAGCACGTTGAAGATTTCCAGCGCCATGCGGGTGTCCTTAAGATAGCGGTTAGCAGTGAGCGATTAGCGGTTAGCCAAAAGCGTGAAAAGCAGCCGGTTTGCAGGTAGCAGCGCCAGCTGGCGAGCGGTGGTCCAGGATAATTGCCCACTCCTGTTCGCTGTTCTTGGCTCTTGCTAACTGCTAACCGCTAATTGCTGCTCTTCGCTGTTCTTCGCTCGATTGTAACGCAAAGCGCCCAGCGCGGTAGGGCAAGTTTAAGCGCGAACGCCCAAGAGGGTATAATGCGCCCCACGCGCGGGCGTTAGACGGAGGGAACAGAGCCTATGACCGAGGTCTGGATTCAGGGCGTGGACGCAATCACGCTGGACGACGAGGGGCGCGTGCTACGCGGCGTCGATCTGCTGATCGAGGGCGGGCGCATCTCGCGCATCGGCCAGGCGCCGCCCGACACGCAGGCCGACGAGGTGATCGACGGACGCGGTAAGGTCGCCCTGCCCGGCCTGTTCAACGCGCACAGCCACGCCGCGATGACGTTCGAGCGCGGCTGGGCCGAGGACCTGCCCTTCCCGCGCTGGCTGAACGAGAAAATCTGGGTGGCGGAGAGCGCCCTGACGCCGGATGACGTGTACTGGGGCGCGGCGCTGGCGGCCTGCGAAATGATCCGCAGCGGCACGGTCGGCTTCAACGATCACTACTTCTATATGGACCGCGTCGCGGAGGTGGTCGAGCAGAGCGGGATGAAGGCGCAACTTGCGTGGTGCGTCTTCGGGATCGGCGCGGAGAAGGAAGTCGGGCCGGGGCTGGAGGGCACGCTCGACTTTATCGCGCAGTGGCAGGGCGCGGCGAACGGCCGCATCCGCACCTGCCTGGGGCCGCACTCGCCCTACGTCTGCCCGCCGGAGTTCCTGGCGCGCATCGCGCAGATCGCCGCCGAGCGCGACCTGCCGGTGCATCTGCACGTCGCCGAGTCGCAGGAGCAGGTCGAGAACTCGCTGGCGCGGCACGGCCAGACGCCGGTCCAGCAGCTTGCGGCGCTGGGTATCTTCGATGGGCGTGCAATCGCGGCGCACGCGCTGGCGCTCGACGACGCCGATCGCGCCATTCTGGCCGAGACGGGCGTTTTCGTGGCGCGCACGCCGAACACCTATCTGAAGCTGGCGATGCCGGTTAACCACGTGACCGACCTGCGCGCGGCGGGGGTGCGCGTCGCGCTCGGCTCCGACGGCCCGGCCTCGAACGCGACGATGGACCTGTTCCAGATCATGCGCCAGCAGACGCTGCTCGAAAAGTATCTGCGGCTCGATCCTGAGGCGCTGCCGGGCGATACGCCGCTGCGGATGGCGTGCCAGACCGGCGCGCAGGCGCTCGGCTTCTCTGAAAGCGGCGCTCTGCGCGAGGGCGCGCCCGCCGACCTGGTGCTGATCGACTTTGACCAGCCGCACCTGCGCCCGCGCCACGATCTGATCGCCAACGTGGTGCACGCTGCGACCGGCGCCGACGTAACACACGTGCTGGTCGATGGGCGGTTGCTGCTGCGCGACCGTGTTCTGCTAACACTGGACGAGGAGCGCATCCTCTACGAAGCAGAGCGGCGCGCCTTCCGCATGGTCAACCAGAACATGAGCCAGATGCGCGAGTACCAGGCGTGAGGGTGCTCAGGCGCGCGGCGAGCCTTCGGGCTGCGCGAAGTACATCCGCCCGGCGTTGGTGACGATGTAGCGCGTGATCAGGACGTGGACCGTGCGGTCGAGGTACTGCTGGCCGTTCTCGACGACGACCATGGTTCCGTCGTCCAGGTAGCCGACGCCCTGGCCCTGTTCGCGCCCCTCCATGACGATGTGGATATCGATCACCTCGCCGGGCAGGTAGATCGCCTTGAGCGCGTTCGATAGCGCGTTGATGTTCAGCACCGTCACGCCTTGCAGCTCGGCGACGCGGTTGAGGTTGAAGTCTTGCGTCATGACCGGGATGCCGCGCCGTCGCGCCAGCAGCACCAGCTTTTCGTCCACCTCGTCCACGCCGTCGATGTCGTCGTCGATGATCGCGACCGGCGTGGCGCTGACCTGTTGTAGCTCGCTGAGAATCTCTAGCCCACGCTTGCCCCGGTTGCGGCGCAGCACATCCGCCGAGTCTGCGACGTGCTGGAGTTCGTGCAGCACGAAACGCGGGATCAGCAGCGTGCCCTGAATGAAGCCGGTCTGGCTGACGTCGAGGATGCGCCCATCGATGATCACGCTGGTATCGAGCAGGATTTCGCCGCCGTTCTCGCCCGCCGCCCGCGTGATACGTCGAGCCGGGCGCCGGTCGAGCGCCGCGCCGAATAGCGCCAGGATGTCCTGCGCGCGGAGCGTGGCGCTGGCGACAGCGGTGTAGGTCAGCGCGACGGCGACCAGGGCGGGGAGCAGCCAGCCGAACGGCCGGGGGAGCAGCGACAGCGGCCAGGCGATCAGCGCCGCTGCCAGCAGCCCGACCAGTAGCCCGGCCATCGCCATGACCAGGTTTTCGACCGGCATCCGCAGCAGGGCCTGACGCGCGACCCGTGCGGGATAGGTGGTGAGCCAGGGGGTGATGATCAGGCCACCGAGAGCGCCCATCAGCGAGAAGGTCAGGCCGGTCGCTTCGGGCGGCAGCAGCAGCGCCTCTGACAGGTCCGTGCCGAGCACGGCGCCCAGCAAGGCGAAGACCATCATCCCGACCAGGCGCAGGATGAAGTCGATACTCATGATAAGTCCGATCCTCCCCAGCCGGTTTCCTGCCGCGCGGCGGGATAAACAGAGGTGCGGCGCGGGCGCAGGCGCGGGCGGCCCCGATAGGGCTTCTCCGGCCGGCGAAAGAAACCGGCTGCGTCGATAAACGCGCGGTCAGGCGCCACGGCAGATCGATTGGCAGACAGCGCCGATTGGCGCTGCGGGTTCTGCTCGCGAAAGGGCGGCGCACGGATAAAGGTGAGCGTGCGGCTGCCCGATCCAGCCAGGCAAAAAGCTCCTGCCCGATCCGGCCTGACATGCACACTTTAACACAGGGGCAATAGCGCAGTCAATCGACCGCTACGGCGCCGGACGGCACGCTTTCTGAAAAGTATTGATAAGATCGAAGTAAGCGGCGCTATCGCCGGGGTGGGAGGCGCGATAAAGAGCGTGGAAAAGAGTTCTGCGAACAACCACTTTTCGAGCTATAATAAAAACGCTGCGATATGCCGATCCAGAAAGGAGGCGGTGGCCGGTTTGTGTCCCGTCGAGGATCGAGAGGCTGTTCTTTCCAGTTATTGGGTTCTTAGGAGGTCAACAGTGTCTAAACGTCTGGTATCCGTAGGGGTCATGCTCGCGCTGATGTTGATCGCGGTCGCGCCATCGCTGGCGCAGGGCGATCTGTCGGGCGAGCTTGAGATCTTCTCGTGGTGGGCCGGGGACGAAGGCCCGGCGCTCGAGGCCCTGATCGCGAAGTACAACGAGCTGTATCCGAATGTCGAAGTGATCAACGCCACGGTGACGGGCGGCTCCGGCGTGAACGCGCGCGCCGTTCTGAAGACCCGCATGTTGGGCGGCGACCCGCCGGATTCGTTCCAGGTGCACGCCGGGCAGGAGCTGATCGGCACGTATGTGGTCGCCGACGCGATGGAAGACCTGACCTTCCTGTTCGAGGAAGAAGGCTGGATGGATACCTTCCCGGCGGGCCTGATCGACCTGCTGAGCACGGATGAGGGGATCTGGTCGGTGCCGGTCAACATCCACCGCTCGAACGTGATGTGGTACGTTCCGGCCAACCTGGAAGAATGGGGCGTCGAGGTTCCGGCGGACTGGGATGCCTTCCTGGCGATCTGCCCTACGCTGCAAGAGGCGGGCGTCACCCCGCTGGTGGTCGGTGAGAACTGGACCGTCGTCCACCTGTGGGAGAATGTCGCGCTGGCGCAGCTTGGCGCCGAGGGCTACCGCCAGCTGTGGGCGGGCGAGAAGGCCTGGACCGACGAGGATGCGGTGGCGGTCTGGAGCAAGTTCAGCGAGATTCTGGACTGCACCAACATCGATGAAGACGCCGCGTCGCTGCCCTGGCAGCAGGCGACCGACAAGGTCGTGAACGGCGAGGCCGCCTTCAACATCATGGGCGACTGGGCGGCGGGCTATATGTCCACCACGCTTGGCCTCGTCCCCGGCGAGGGCTTCGGCTGGGCGCCGGCGCCGGGCACCGAGGGCGTCTTCAACATGCTGTCCGACTCGTTCGGCTTGCCGGTCGGCGCGCCGCACCGCGACAACGCGATCGCGTGGCTGCGCCTGCTCGGCTCGGTCGAGGGGCAGGACATCTTCAACCCGCTCAAGGGGTCGATTGCCGCCCGCACCGACAGCGACCTGACGCTGTACAACGACTATCTCAAGTCGGCGGCGGAAGACTGGCAGTCGAACGAGATCGTCGGCAGCCTGGCGCACGGCGCGGTGGCGCCCGAGACCTTCAGCAGCGAGTTCCCGACGGTGATGGAACAGTTCCTGGCCTCGCGGAACGCTGAAGCGGCGAGCGCCGCGGCGCAGGCCCTGGCCGAGCAGGCCGGGATCGCCGGGATGTAATCTCTCTCACGCGCCGGGCGCAGCCGTCCGGCACGGATGAGAGCCTGTCAGCCACACGATGCGAGGTCTCGTCCCGGTGGGCGGGACCTCGTATTGTTTTCGCAAACCAAGAACGCAGCGGCAAGCCTCACAACCCCAGCCCCTTTTCGCCTTTCCATTGAATGGACAGGGGCCAGGGGTGAGGTAAAACACCCGGCTCGCGGGCGCCAGTTGCTTACCACAGAACACTTAGTAGTTGGCTTTTAGCTAAGAGCTAACGGCTGATCGCTAATGGCTTTTTTAGAAAGGGGTGCGGTGCCATGCAACTGACAGCCAGCCGCCAGCGAAGCCGCTGGGAGGAATGGCTCGACGCGATCCGCCGGCCCAATCGGGATCGGGTCTTCGCGTTCCTGACCATTCTGCCCTCGATTGTGCTGCTGGCGATCTTTGTCTACGGGTTCATCGGGCAAACCTTTCTGTGGTCGCTGACCGACTGGGAAGGGCTTAACGCGACCGACAAGAGTTACATCGGGCTTGAGAACTATAAAAACCTGTTCAGCACCGCCCTCAACTACCGCTTTCGGCAGGAACTGGTCAACACCTTCTTCTTCACCGGCTTCTTTCTGGCCGGCTGTCTGTCTCTCGGCTTTCTGCTGGCGGTGCTGCTCGACCAGAAGATCAAAGGCGAAAGCTTCTTCCGCACGGTGTTTCTCTTCCCGATGGCGCTGTCTTTCGCTGTGACCGGCACGATCTGGCGCTGGCTGCTGAACCCGCGCGGCGGCGTAAACCAGCTCCCAACGCTGGTCGGCGGCGACGCCTGGACGTTCTCCTGGCTGAACAACCGCAAAGCCTACCAGTTCAACTGGCACGAAGTCCCGACGCTGACCCTGGCGTTGATCCTCGCGCTGCTGGCCTTCGTGCTGATCCGGCAGATTGCGCGCCGTCACTACCTGCGCGCTGTGTTCTACGGCGTGCCGATCGCGCTCTTCGTCGCCTGGATCGTGGCGGATTTCCTGACCTGGTCCGAGGACGACCCGGTGAAGCACGGGATGTTCAACTGGCAGGACGTGCCGCGCTATCTGCTGGCGCTGGTCGTGATCAGCCTGCTGGTCCTGGTGATCCGCCAGCTGTGGCACGGCCACCGGCGGGGCGCGCTGCGGCTGGGCATCCCGGCGGCGGCGCTGCTGATCGCGTACCTCGCGGGCGCGGCGGATTCGTTTCCGAACGTGGACTACCGCGAGGACTTTGGCTTCAATGTGGCGTTGATCGGTATTATCCTGGCGGCGGTGTGGCAGATGTCCGGCTACACGATGGCGATGTACCTGGCCGGGATCCGGGGCATCTCGGATGATTTGCGCGAGGCGGCGCGCGTCGATGGATGCAGCGAGGTGCAGGTCTACACCAAGATCATCCTGCCGCTGCTGCAACCGATCACGCTCAGCGCGGCGATCGTGCTGGGGCATATCTCGCTCAAGGTCTTCGACCTGATCTTCGCGATGGCCGGCACGGATTATCTGCCGGTCAGCGTCCCCGGCGTGCAGGTCTACACGACCATGTTCCGCAGCAACAAGTTCGCGGTCGGGTCTTCGATCGCGATCGTGCTGCTGGTGATGGTCGCGGTCGTGATCATCCCGTACCTCGCTACCGCCCTGCGCGGCGAGCACGAGGTCTAAGGAGGCGGCCATGTCCATGACACAGCTTGTCAACTGGGTGATCTTCGGGACATTGGTTGGCAGCTCCGGCACGTTTCTGCTCTATGACCTGATGCGGCGCAACGCGCAGCACGGCGCGCTGATCGGCGCGCTGGTCGGCGCGATCGGCAACCTCGTGCTGCTGGTCCCCTTCTGGGCGTATATCTACTCGCGCGGTCGGCAGCCAGAGCTGGTCGCCGCCGGATCGGTCGGGATGCTGGCGCCGCTGGCCGAGGAAGCTGCGCCCCGCGCGCGCCTGCCGTTCGAGCTAAAGAAGCTGGTGCGGCCCCTGATTTACCTCTTCCTGATCGCGATGGTGGCCGTTTTCCTGCTGCCGATCTATACGGTGGTGATGACCAGCCTGAAGACGCCGGACGCCGCCGGACAGCTAAACCAGGTCTGGCAGCCGCCGGAGACGATCAACTGGAGCAGCTATTCCGACGCGCTGAACATGCTTGGCCCCAAGCTGGGGAACAGCTTTAAGCTGACCATCACGGCGACGATCATCTCGGCCATGCTCGGCTCGATGAACGGCTACGTGCTGTCCAAATGGCGCTTTCCGGGCGCGAACATCGTCTTTCCGCTGATGCTGTTCGGGATGTTCATCCCGTACCAAAGCATCCTGATCCCGCTGTTCCAGTTCGTCCAGAACGTCAACCTCGGCGGATCGCTGTGGGGGCTGATCCTGGCGCACGTCGTCTACGGCCTGCCGATCACGACGCTGATCTTCCGCAACTATTACGTCGAGGTCCCGACCGACATGATCGAGGCCGGGGCGATTGACGGCGCGGGCTTTTTCGGCATCTACCGCTGGATCGTGTTCCCGCTCTCGCTGCCGGGCTTCGTGGTCGTGATCATCTGGCAATTCACGCAGATCTGGAACGAGTTCCTGTTCGCGGTGACGCTGACCAACGAGTCGTCGCAGCCGATCACGGTCGCGCTGGCGCAGCTCGCGGGCGGTGAGGCGGTCAAGTGGAATCTGCCGATGGCCGGGGCGGTGCTGGCCGCGCTGCCGACGCTGGCGGTTTACATCTTCCTGGGCCGCTACTTCATTCGCGGGCTGATGGCCGGCTCGGTGAAGGGCTAGCTCAAAAACAGCGGTGAGCGATTAGCCGTTAGCGGTTAGCCAGAACCAGGGCTTTGCAGGGGCGCGGCTTGCTGCGCCCGCTTTTTTAGGAGTCAAGCCTGCCGCTCTACCGCTACTCTGGTGCCGGTTTGTGGCTGGCTGATTTCTTCGTCGTGGTTTTCTTCGCGGCCGGTTTCTTGCCAGCGGTCTTCTTGCCGGTTGACTTCTTGCTGGCTGATTTTTTGCCGGTGGATGTCGCGCCGCCGGATTGAGCGCCGGACGTGCGGCGGCTCGATTTGCGCTTGGCGGCGGGCTTGGCGGCTTTTTCCGCCAGCAGCGACAGCGCCTGCTCCAGCGTGATCTTGTCGATGCCCAGACCCTTCGGCAGCGAGGCGTTGACCGAACCATGCTTGACATACGGCCCGTAGCGCCCCTCGTAGAGCGCGACCGGCTCGCCGTCGGCGGGATGCGCGCCGAGCGAGCGGATCTCGGTGGTGGCGCGGCGGCCCGGCTTCTCCTCGGCCAGTAGCGCCAGCGCGCGGCTGAGCGTGATGGTCAGCACGTCGTCCTGGCGCAGCGAGCGGTACGTCCCGGCGTGGCGCACAAAGGGGCCGTAGCGCCCGACGCCCGCCTCGACCGGCTCGCCCGTCTCAGGGTGGGCGCCGAGCGTGCGCGGCAGGCTCAGCCAGGCCAGCGCCTGCTCCAGCGTGACCGTCTCCGGCCGGGTGCCCTTCGGCAGCGAGACGCGCTGCGGCTTGCGCTCGTCGGCGCTGCCGTTTCCGCTCTCGCCGTTGGCGCCGTGCTGGACGTATGGCCCGTAGCGGCCCACCAGCACGAAAATCGGCTCGCCGGTTTCGGGGTGATAGCCCAGCGGCTCTGGCCCTTCGCCCTTCTGGCGCAGAAGCTGCTCGGCCTCGCGGACGGTCAGATCGCCGGGCGACAGCGTATCCGGCAGCGAGACGCGCACCAGATCGCCGTTCGACTCCTGCTCCAGATAGGCGCCATAGCGCCCGATCCGCACGCGCGCGTTCAGCTCGTCGAGCGTCAGCGCGTGAATCTCGCGCGGGTGGATCGCCTGCTCTTTTTCCCGGACCTGCTGCTCCAGCCCCTCGTCGCCGAGGAAGAAGGTCTGCAAGTAGGGCAGGCTCTCGGCGCTGCCTTCGGCGATCTCGTCGAGCACCTGCTCCATCTGCGCCGTGAAGCGGGTGTCGACCAGGTCCGGGAAGTGCTGCTCCATCAGGCTGTTGACCGAGAACGCGGTGAAGGTCGGGATGAGTTGCTTGCCAGCCTTGACCACGTAGCCGCGATCCTCGATCGTGCTGATGATCGTGGCGTAGGTGCTGGGGCGGCCAATCCCCTCGCTTTCGAGCGCCTTAACGAGCGTCGCGTCGGTGTACCGCTGCGGCGGAGTCGTTTCGTGGCGCTGCGGCTCCAGCGCGCGGCAGTCGAGCGCCTGGCCGGGCGACAGCGGCGGCAGGATCATCTCCTGATCGTCGAGCGCCGCCGCCGGGTCGTCCGCGCCCTCGACATACGCTCGGAAGAAGCCGGGGAACAGCACGCGACGCCCGGATGCGCGGAACTCCGCGTCGTCCACCGCGATCGTGACGGTGCTGAGGCGCAGGCGTGCGTCGGCCATCTGCGTCGCGATGGCGCGCTTCCAGATCAGGTCGTAGAGCGCGTATTCCTGCCCCTTGAGGCGCAGCTCCTCGGCGGTCGGCATCTTCTGCCCGGCCGGGCGGATCGCCTCGTGCGCTTCCTGCGCGCCTTTGCTGCGGGTGCGATACTGGCGCGGCGTCGGGTGCAGGTATTCCTCGCCGTACTTGTCGCGCACGCACTGGCGCAGCGCGGCCAGCGCCTGCTTCGAAAGGTGCACCGAGTCCGTGCGCATGTAGGTGATCAAGCCCTGCTCGTACAGCCGCTGCGCGACGCTCATCGTCTGCTTGGCGGTCAGGCCGAGCTTGCGGTTGGCTTCCTGCTGGAGCGTCGAGGTGGTGAACGGCGGCGCGGGCGAGCGGTCCTGATCGCGCTCGCTGACCTCGCTCACGCGCCACTCGCCTTTTTTCAGCCGGGCGGCCAGCTCGCGGGCGCGCGCTTCGTCCAGCAGAACGACCTTGCGCCCTTTCGGGACCTTGCCCGTTTCGCTGTCGAAATCCTTGCCGGTCGCGACCCGCACGCCGCCCAGCGTGATCAGCCCGGCGGTGAAGGTGTCCGACCCGGCGGCGAGCGTCGCCTTGAGGTCCCAGTACGCGCCCGACTTGAAGCGGCGGCGCTCCTGCTCGCGCAGGACCAGCAGCCGCACCGCCGCGGACTGCACGCGCCCGGCGGACAGCCCCGGCGCGATCTTCTTCCACAGCAGCGGCGAGACGGTGTAGCCCACCAGCCGGTCGAGGATGCGGCGCGTCTCCTGAGCGGAAACCAGCTTGTCGTCAATCGTGCGGCAGTGCTTCAGCGCGTCCAGAATCGCCTCGCGCGTGATCTCGTGAAAGACCATGCGCTTGACCGGTACCTCCGGCTTGAGCACCTGGGTCAGGTGCCAGGCGATGCTTTCGCCCTCGCGGTCCTCGTCGGTCGCCAGAATCACTTCGTCGGCGTTCTTAAGCGCCTCGCCCAGCTCTTTGACGATCTTCTTCTTGCTCTTGGGCACGACGTAGAGCGGCTCGAAGCCCGCCTCGACATTGACCCCCAGCCGCGCCCAGTCTTCGTTTTTGACCTTGCTCGGAATCTCGCTGGCCGACGCGGGCAGATCGCGCACGTGGCCCATACTGGCCTCGACGCGATAGCCGGCGGGCAGGTAGCCGCTGATGGTGCGGGCTTTCGTCGGAGATTCAACGATGACTAGCTTGCTCACTGGCTCCATCCATAATCACTCAGGGTTGGTCGGTCAGAGGGGGCGGGGCGACGGCCCGGCGCGGCATCCGCCGGGGACCTCGCGGAAGGGTACCACCCTCTTTCGCCGCTGACAAGTCTCTGTTTCCCCGGTTGGATGCGCGGCGGCGCGCCCGGTTGCAGGACGCGGCGTGCGCGCGCCGCACAGAGTCTATACCACGATTGCGCGGCGCGCGGCAAGCGGCGAGAGCAGCGGTTAGCCAGAGCAAAGAGCAGCGAGAAGCAGCTAGGGGCAGCGAA
>DAOKYY010000013.1:0-59628 GCA_035325905.1 Aggregatilineaceae bacterium
TCACCGTCATCTACGGCGCCTACGACCCGAACAATCCCTGGATTACGTGGGGCTAGAGCTTGTGATGCACTTTACCCGAGTTCAACCGGGCATCCGGCCTGTTTTTCTCGTAGAGGCGCAGCTTGCCGCGCCCGCTGCCTTTACGGCGGCCTGAGAATCGCCCGGCCATAGATGCGGACGCTGCGCTCGGCCCCGTCGATGGGCAGAATGACGGACGAGGCGTCTTCGATCTGGTCGCGCGTGACCCAGCGCGCTCCGCTTTCGGGCGGCGCGGCGAGCAGCATGCCCAAGACAGCGTCGTTCTTAAAGCTAACGCCGAACACTTCGAGGAAATAGTGGGTGAAGACGCCCCTCTGCCCGCCACGCGCCGTGACGCCTTCCTCCTCCGCCGTCCAGAGATGCTCCCAAGCGACATCGTCGGGCGTCAGCGCGGGCAGCAGCCCCGTCTCCTCGACCAGCTCCTCGCGCAGCTCGCGGAACGGCGAGCGCTCGCGGCCCTGGCCGGAGTAAAACCACTCGCGGAACAGGGGCAGCTTGGCGCGCGGCAGATTGAATCTCAGATCGTCATTGTCCGGCGTTTCGAGAATGGCGGCGAAGGATGCCAGCCGGTCGTAGGCCGTGATCGTCAGCGCGCCGCCGATGGGAGAGAGAATGTACAGCCCATTCCGGCGCCGATCCGCGTTGAGCAGCAGCAGAAACCAGCCCTCGTGCTCGATGCGGCACAGGCTGGCGCAGCTCACGCGAATCCGGTCGGTCATCGGCGTCTCCCCGGCCCGGCGCGCCGCCGGGTCACTCCCGTTTCCTCATTTCTAAGATTGTGACGCCGCGCCCCTGAAAACACAACCGCCCTTGCCACCACCGCCGACGGCGAGTAAGCTTAAACGCCGGGCCGCTGCCCCGGAGCGCCGCGCCCGGCGTTGCACCGTTGCCGTGGGTCTGGAATCGCTTGTGCCAACCAAAACCCTCCCGACCGAAACAACCCGTCGCAACACCCGCCTGACCATTCTGAATGGCGCGCTGATGATCGGGACGACGAATTCGGTCGCCAGCCCGGATCTGGTGCTGACCGCTTTCGCCGCGCACCTGACCTCCAACCCGCTCATTCTCGGCCTGATCGCGCCGCTGCAAAACGCCACCTGGTCGCTGCCGCAAATCTGGACGATCGGCTGGCTGCGGCGCACGCGCTACGCGCTGCCGATGTATCACTACTCCGCCATTTTGCGGATGTTTAGCTGGATCGCGCTGGTGGTCGTGACGTTTCTGTTCCGCGATCCCGTGGTGCTGCTGCTGACGCTGATGCTGTTCGTGCTGATCGGCGGGCTGGCGGCGGGCGTGACCGGGCTGCCGTTCATCGAGGTAGTCGCCAAAGTCATCCCGGCGCGGCAGCGCGGGCTGGTCTTTGGCTGGCGCGGGGCGCTCGGCGGCGTGCTGGCGATCATCGGCGCGCCGGTGGTGCTGTTCTTCACCGGGCCGGATGTGCGCTTCGATTTTCCGCAGAACTACGCGCTGCTGTTCGTCTTCGCCGGTGTCACGCAGATGCTCGGCTTCTTCTCGTTCTCGCTGGTCAAAGAGCCGCCCTCCGAGCCAACGGAAGATCATCCCCGGCTTTCGCCCGGCCTGATCAAAACCATGTGGCGCGGGGATCGCAACTATCGCCGGTTCGTGAGCGGGCGCACGCTGTTTGAGCTATCGAGCATGGCGAACGGGCTGATCATCGTCTTCGCCAGCCAGCAGCTTGGCGTCCGCCTGGAGCTGGCCGGGTTTTACCTGCTGGTCAGCTCGATCCTGCGCCCGGTGTTCAGCGTCGCAGCGGGGCGCGTCAGCGTGCGGATCGGCAACCGCCTGCCGGTCTCGTTCGGGATGCTGGCCCAGGCGGCGGGCTGGCTGCTGCTTCTGCTGGCGCTGCCGCTTGGCGTGCGAGACCGCGCCGCCGAGTATTATCTGATCCCGGTCTACGGGCTGACCGCGATCCAGAAGGGGCTGATCTTCGCCAACCTGATGGCGCTCGGGCTGAACGTCACGCCTGAAGACGAGCGCCCGTTGTACATGGGCGCGCTGAACACGTGGATCGGCGTAGTCAGCATCTTCGGCGCGCTCAACGGTGTGATCGCCAAAACAATCGGCTTCGAGGCGCTGTTCGCGCTGTCCACCGTGCTCTCGCTCGCCAGCGCGTGGCAGTTCATGACGCTACAGGAGCGGCTCGACGACGAGCCGCCCGGCGCGGACTGACGCGGCGATCCCGTGACCGCGCCGCGAACCCCTCACGAGCGCGCGCAGTGGATCGCGCTCAGCCTGGTCCCGCGCCTGGGACGCCGCACGCTGGAGCGCCTGCAAGCGCAGTTCGGATCGGCGGACGCGATCCTGGGCGCCAGCGAAGCCGAATTGCGCGCCGTGCCGCGCGTCGGCGCCAAGACCGCATCCGCCATTCTCAGCGCGGACCCGGCGGCGATCGAGGCCGCGCTGGAACGCTGGCGCGCCGGGGGGATCACGCCGCTGCTGCCGGACGACGCGGACTTTCCGGCGCGGCTGCGCGCGCTGGACGACGGCCCGGCGATTCTGTTCTGGCGCGGGAGGCCACTGCCCGACGGCGCGCCCGCCGCTGCGATCGTCGGCACGCGCCGCCCGACTCGCGCCGCTCATGCGCTGGCGTCGGCGCTGGCCGAAGCCCTGGCGCGGGCCGGGTGGACGGTCGTCAGCGGGCTGGCGCTGGGGATCGACACGGCGGCGCACAGCGGGGCGCTGCGCGGCGGGATCACGGCGGCGGTGCTCGGCAGCGGGCTGGCGACCATCTATCCGCCGTCGAATACCGGGCTTGCGGCCCAGATCGCCGCGCGCGGGGCGCTGCTCTCCGAGGTGCATCCTGACGCGACGCCGAACAGCCCGTCGCTGGTCGCGCGCAACCGCCTGATCGCCGGTTTGGCGGATGTCGTGATCGTGGTCGAGGCCGGGATCGACAGCGGCAGCCTGCACGCCGCGCGCTTCGCGCACGCCTACGGGCGCGCAGTGCTCGCCGGACCAAGCGACGCCGCCGGCAACCGCAGCTTGCTGGCGCAGGGCGCGCACCGTCTGCCCGCCGATCCTGCCAGCTGGGTCGAAAGCGTGCAGCGGTTCCGTCTGCCCGATAGCTCGCCGTAGCGGCCCGGCTGTCCGCCCGGATGCCACGTGCCGGAATCCCGGCAAACTGCGGCTTTCCCTCCGGCGGGGGCCGCTTGCGCTGGCTGGCGAATTCGCGTAGAATGACTGTATGTTTGAAACGTGTTTGGGTAAAGTATGTGAAAAATCTGTGAATTCGCGGGGAAGCGAGCGTAAAAGTTCGTGAATCTGAACGGTCGTTCCATCGTAATCGTTTGAAACCATGTATAATGCGGTCAGGCTGCCCGCGACCCTATGGGCAGCGATGGAAGGCGTCTATCCGGCTCGATTGTCCGTGTGATCGCCCTGAGCGCTGCTATCCTCCGCTCCACCAGGCGGATCACGGGCTGAGACATTGACCACATTCCGGGCGCTAGACTACCTGAGGAGTGCCTGATTATGACGCGCGATATCCATCGAGCACCCAGCCGGCTGGCGTCGTCTCGCCCTGAATCAAGCTGGAAAACCCATTCGACGCTCCCCTCCGATCAGGGCGTCTTTCCCGCGCGCGGCACCTCCCTGCGCGACCCCAGCGATTACGACCTAGAGCAGGATATCGCCGACGGCGTGCCGGGCGTTTCGCCCATCCACGACAGCTACGAGCGGCCCTACGAGCCGCTGGTCTACGATGCGACGCCTGAAGCGCCGCCGCTGCGCGACACGACCGCCGACGATGGCCGCCCCATTCACGAGATCGGGGAGATTGATGCCGCCAGCTCGTATCGCCCCATCCCGGCGGTCCGATCAAGCGGCAACGGCCACGCCAAGGCCGGAATAGGCCGCCGCACGCCGCAGCGCCCGCCGGTCGAGCCGGACTATTCCCCGCCCGCGCCGCCGCGCGTCGCGGTTGAGAGCGAAGTGGCCGAGACAGCCTACGATTTCGCGCAGCAGCGCGGCGAGTTGTCGCCCTCCGACCAATACCAGCTTTTGCTCTACAACACGCAGCTTTACGATGACGAGTGGAAGCTGCTCCGCATCCAGGCCGCCAAAGAGGGCCGCTGGCTGCGCGCGTTTCTGATCCCGCGCCACTCCAAAATGGACCTGGCCGAGGCGCAGCGGAATGGGCGGTTGCTGCAAATCGTGATCGACACCTGCGGCAACACGCTGGTGCAGGAGCCGAAGAAGCCGGGGCTGTTGCGCCGCCTGCTCAACTGGCTCTATGGGCGGTAGACTCAGCCCCGCGCCACGACCGGGCTTCGACGCACAAAAAACGCCCTGGATGCGCTCCGGGGCGTTTTGGTGTCTCGTCAGCGGGCGAAAAAGCTACAGCCCGTAGATCTCGCTGTATTTGGCGCGCAGATAGCGCATGAATGAGTGATATTGCAGCGGTTCGCCGGTCACGCGCTCCGTCAGCTCCGCCGGCCAGTACTTGCGCCCGTGCACATGAATATTGGTGCGCAGCCACTCGAGCAGCGGCGCGAAGTTCCCCCGCGCGATCTCGTCCGGGATCGAGGGCACGTCCGCCAGCGCCTTATCCCAATACTGGACCGAGAGCAGCGTGCCGAGCGCGTAGGTCGGGAAGTAGCCGACCAGCCCGGACGACCAGTGCACATCCTGCAAAATACCTTCTTTGTCGCTGGGCGGGGTGATGCCCAGGTATTCCTGCATCTTCGCGTTCCAGGCGTCAGGCGCATCCTTGAAGGCGAGCTTGCCTTCGAGCAGGTCGTTCTCCATCTCGAAGCGCAGCATGATGTGCAGGTTGTAGGTCACTTCGTCGGCCTCGACGCGGATCAGCGAGCGCGAGACGAAGTTGATCGCCCGGTAGAACGCATCGAGATCGACCCCGCCAAGCTGCTCCGGGAAGGTCTGCTGGAGCTGCGGATAGAAATGCTGCCAGAACGGCTTGCCGCGCCCGACCAGGTTTTCCCACAGGCGCGACTGGCTTTCGTGCACCCCAAGCGACGTGCCGCCTGCCAGCGGCGTGCCTTCCAGCCGCTGATCGCTGCCCTGCTCATAGAGCGCGTGCCCGGCCTCGTGGACCGAGCTAAACAGCGCCGAGGGCAGGAAGTCCGGCAGATAGCGGGTCGTGATCCGCACATCGTTGATTGAGAAATTGGTCGTGAAGGGATGGACGGCCTTGTCCTGGCGCCCGCGCTCGAAATCGTAGCCGAGCTTCTTGATCACATCCAGCCCAAACACCGCCTGCTTGTCGACATCGTAGTGCAGGTGCAGCATCGAGTGATCGACGGCGTCGAGCCGCTCGAAAATCTGCTGCACGAAGGGCACCAGCTCGGCGCGCAGCCCGGAGAACACCTCGGCGACCTGCCCGGTCTTCATGCCCGGCTCGAACTGGTCGAGCAGCGCGTCGTAGGGGCGGTCTTCGTAGCCGAGCGCCTCCGCCTTCTGGCGCATCAGGTCGTAGATGCGCTCCAGGGTCGGGGCGAAGGCGGCGTAATCGCTCGTCTCCCGCGCCTTGACCCAGACCTCGTGCGCGCGGGCCGTCTCCCGCGCGATGGCCTCGACCAGCGTGGTCGGCAGCTTCGTTTCGAGGTCGTAGTCGTGGCGCACGACGCGCACCAGCGCGGCCTCGAAACTATCGCCATCCATCCCCTGGACCGCGCGTTCGGCTTCTTCGAGCAGCCGGCCGGTCTTCTCGTCCACGAACATCTCATGCGCGATCTTCGAGATCGTTGCCAAGTGCTCGGCGCGCGCCTCGGCCCCTCCCGGCGGCATCATGGTCTGCTGGTCCCAACCCAGGATCGCGCCAATCTGGCCCAGGCGGACGACATCCGCAAGGTGCGCCTGCAATTGCTGTATGGGTTCCATATCTGCTCTTTCTGGGTCTCTTTCTGCTGCAAGAATCTTCGCGGAGCTTCCGCATGAATATACGCGCAACAGGGCCGATCTTGCCAATGACGCCAACTCCTGACGCCGCGCCGTAATAGAATCAAAACCGGGGGCAGCGCGCGCGCCGCCCCCGGCTCGCTCAGGGCAAAATCAGACCGCCCTGGCAGGTTTTACATCATCCCGTCCATGCCGCCGCCACCCATCGGCATGGGCGGCTCCTTCTCGGGCAGGTCGGTGATCAGCGCTTCGGTCGTCAGCATCATCCCGGCGATGCTGGTCGCGTTCTCCAGCGCGCCACGAGTCACCTTCGCGGGGTCGATGATCCCGGCCTTGATCATGTCGACGAACTCGCCTGTCATCACATCGTAGCCGATGTTGGTGTTGTTCTGGGCCTTCTGCTCGTTGATGACCTGCTGCTGGATCACGCCGCCGTCGAGGCCCGCGTTCGACACGATGCCGCGCATCGGCATCTGGAGCGCGCGGCGCACGATCTGAACGCCGGTGTTGGCGTCGTCGGAGTCGAGCTTGAGGTTATCCAGCGCGTGCATCGCGTTGATCAGCGCCACGCCGCCACCCGGCACGATCCCTTCCTCGACCGCCGCGCGGGTCGCGCTCAGCGCGTCTTCCACGCGGTGCTTCTTTTCCTTCAGCTCGGTCTCGGTCGCCGCGCCGACGCCGATCACCGCCACGCCGCCGCTCAGCTTCGCCAGACGCTCCTGGAGCTTCTCGCGGTCGTAGTCGCTGGTGGAGTTCTCGATCTCGATGCGAATCGACTCGATGCGCCCGCGAATGGCTTTCTCGTCGCCCGCGCCTTCGACAATCGTGGTCTCGTTCTTGGTCGCGACGACCTTGCCCGCGCGGCCCAGATCGTCGATCGTCACCGAGTCGAGCTTGCGCCCCAGTTCCTCAGTGATGACGGTGCCGCCGGTCAGCGCCGCGATGTCGCCCAGCATGGCCTTGCGGCGGTCGCCGAAGCCCGGCGCCTTGACGGCCAGCACGTTGAGCATCCCGCGCAGCTTGTTGAGCACCAGGGTCGCCAGCGCCTCGCCGTCGACATCCTCGGCGATGATCACCAGCTCGCGCTTGCCGATTTGCAGCAGCTTCTCAAGGATCGGCACGAGGTCCGACGCCGCCGAAATCTTCTTGTCGTGAATCAGGATGTAGGCGTCGTTGATCACCGCTTCCATCGTGTCGGGGCTGGTGATGAAGTAGGGCGAAATATAGCCCCGGTCAAACTGCATCCCTTCGACATAATTGGTCTCGAACGCCAGGCCCTTGCTTTCCTCGACGGTGATGACGCCGTCCTTGCCGACCTTGTCCATCACGTCGGCGATCAGGTCGCCGATCTCACGGTCCTGGGCGCTGATGGCGGCCACCGAGGCGATCTCTTCCTTGGTGCTGATGTCAATCGCCATGTCGCTGATAGCCTTCGACACGGCCTCAGCCGCGGCGTCCATGCCGCGCTTGAGCAGCATCGGGTTGGCGCCCGCCGCCAGGTTGCGCAGGCCCTCAGTCACCATCGAGTAGGCCAGCACGGTCGCGGTGGTCGTGCCGTCGCCGGCGATGTCGTTGGTCTTGGTCGCGGCTTCTTTCAGAAGCTGAGCGCCCATATTCTCATAGGGGTTCTCGAGTTCGATTTCTTTCGCTACCGACACGCCGTCGTGGGTGATGGTCGGCGCGCCGAATTTCTTGTCAATGGCGACGTTGCGCCCTTTGGGGCCGAGCGTCGTCATGACGGCCTTCGCCAGGGTGTCGATCCCGGCCTTCAGGCTGGTGCGCGCATCTTGATCGAAAACGAGCTGCTTCGCCATAGGGTAATGACTCCTCTGCTTGTGTGTTTACCGTCGCTTGCGTAAGCGCGATCAGACCGCTGGGCAACTGTCCCGAACAACGTCAGGTGAGGTCAGTTTAGTCGCTGCGCCTCGCCTGTGCGGGGAGATCAATGCCACGTTATCGATCTTTACCGCACTTGCATAAGAAACACGTATAAAGCGCATCAGAAGTCCGCAAGATTAGCAGTCTCCATCAGCGATTGCTAATTCTACGCCCAAAATTAGCACTGTCAAGGCAGGAGTGCTATCTCGCGGCACAATCGCGGCGCGATGTGGGCGGCGCGTACCCCTCCGCGCCAGGATCGGTTACTCTTAATAAAGGAGGGGCGCTTTGAAAGAGATTCCGCTTCTTGGAAAGGAGCTTTGTATGCCGGTCTCCGCTGAACTCTGCACCAAGCTGGAGCGCGTGCGCGCGCTGATGGGCGAGCGAGGCGTCGCGACGCTGTGGCTGCGCCGCGTCGAGAACGTCGCCTGGATGACCGGCGGCGTGGATGTCGCGGTCAATACCGCCGCCGCGCCGGGCGTCGCCAGCGTCGTGATCACGCGCGAGTCGTGCGAGCTGTGGACGGATACCATCGAGGCCCCGCGTCTGCGCGCTGAAGATCGCCTGGAAGAGCGCGGCTTCGCCTTTCACGTCTCGCCCTGGTACGAGCCGGGCCAGCGCCCGCCGGGCGACCCGCTCGGCGTGGACTTCCCGATCCCCGGCGCGGTCGATCTGACCGGGGCGCTGACCGGGGTGCGCGCCCGCCTGTTGCCGGTCGAGCAGGATCGTTTCCGCACGCTGGCGGTGAACTGCGCCGAAGCGATGCAGCGCGCCGCGAACCGCGTTTCGCCCGGCATGAGCGAGGCCGAGGCCGCCGCCGCGCTGAGCTACGAGACGCGCCGCTTCAACATCACCCCAATCGTCGTATTGGTCGCCGCCGATGAGCGCGTCTACAACGTGCGCCACCCGCTGCCCACCGGCAAAGTCATCGACCGCTACGCGATGCTGGTGCTCTGCGGGCGGCAGGCCGGGCTGGTGTGCTCGCTGACGCGGCTGGTGCATTTCGGGCCGCTGCCCGACGATCTGCGCCGCAAAATGGACGCCTGCGCCGAGGTGGACGCGGCCACGATCGCCGCCTCGCAGCCGGGCGCCACGCTGGGCGATATCTTCCGCATCACGCAGGAAGCATACGCCCGCGCCGGGTTCGACGGCGAGTGGAAGCTCCACCACCAGGGCGGCGTCGCTGGGTACAACGCGCGCGAGGTGATCGCCACGCCCGGCGAGCAATTCACGCTCGAAGCCGGGATGATCTGCGCCTGGAACCCGTCGATCACCGGGACCAAGAGCGAAGACTCGGTGCTGGTCCGCGCCGGGGGGCAACCGCCCGAAGTCCTGACCGCGATCTACGGCTGGCCGGTTCGCACAGTCGATATCGCCGGGCAGCCGATCACGCGCCCGTTGATCATGGAGATGGGCTAGAGCGGGCGCGTCTGGGCGCTGGAAACACGAACAGCCCCCAGACGTTGGGGGCTGTTCGGCTTGCGGTGATCTACGCGCAGGGTCGTCGCGGAGCTAGAATTTCAGCTCGTTGGCCCACTCGTCGATTTCTCGCTGGACCTCTTCGCGGGTCTTGCCGTAACGCTCCTGAATCTTGCCTTCCAGGATGTCGCGGCGGCCCTGAACTTGTTTCATGTCGTCGTCGGTCAGACGGCCCCAACGCTTCTGAACCTCGCCCGAAAACTGCTTCCAATTGCCTTCGAGCTGGTCCCACAGGCCGCTCTTCTTCATGTCCGACTTCATATCTTCCAGGTTCTTCTTCAGCTTGTCGTCCACTTCCTTCTCTCCTTCGCAGGTGCGGTTATGCTTCTGTGATTTACCCAGCTCAACAAAGCGTCGTCTGACGCTGCTAGACTGCCTGGCCGTAGTCGTGCTTCTCTTGGATCGTCCCATCGGGTTTGTGGACCACCAGGCGACCCTTGCGCTGTTGCGCAACGGACTTGCCACGGGCGATCGCGTCCTGCTTGCGCTCGTAGACCTTCATCGCACGCTGCGCATCCTCGCTACGGACGGCCCAGCCGCGATCGTGCGGCTCGACGTGGACCCGCTCGTGGTGCCCGGCTTCGCCGTGATTGCGCGCCCATTCGCGAGCCTGATCCTGGGCGATGGCGATCGCGCGCCCCTCCTCATACCCGTCCTTCAGCAGCGCGTTGGCGATCTCAATCGCCTTGTTGCGCACCACCGACGGCAGGTTCTTCATTGAGGCGGGATAGTTCCGCTTGTTCCAGGGCATTCTCTCCTCCACCAGCCCGCTGTGCCGGCTATTTTGCTTGCATGGCGGGCTGTTTGTTCCATAATGAAGTTTACGGGATTCACGTGGGCGGAGCATGAAGCACGTGGCGCATCTTGGGATAGGTCACTTGGCAGGGCGCGCGGGCGGCGCGGCGTGGGCCGAGCAGCGGCTGAGCGCAGGCCAGCAGACCGGCAAAAGACCGCTACCGGCTGCCTGAATCCCCTTATCATGAAGGCGATTGACAAGGTGCGGCGGACGTGTTTCCGCCCGCGAAAGGATACGCACAGATGCAGCGCGTCAGGTTGTCACATCGATCTTCACTGTCATCGTGGTTATCTCTGGCGGTCACTGTCGCGCTGCTCGCGGCGGGGCTGCTGACCCCTCATCTGGGCGGCGAGCGCCCGGCTGCCGCGCAATCCGCCGGTGCGCCGCTGATCATCCTTCAGAACGGCGACCTGTGGTCCTGGACGCCGGGCAGCGCCGCGCCCGCGCAGCTGACGACCTGGGGCTATATCAGCCAGCCCGCGCTCGCGCCGGGCGGCGGACGCATCGCTTATAACGCCTGGGCGAGCGCCACGGTGAACGCGCTGGCGCAGGGCCAGCTGGCCGGCGGGGTGATCCCCAGCAATATCGCCGTGCTGGACCTCGCTACCAGCCAGGCGCAGACTATTGCCGAGCAGCCGGCGGGCGCCAGCCTCGGGGCGGATGGCGCCTGGCAGAACGCGATCATGCGCGGCAAGCCGGCCTGGTCGCCGGATGGCGGGCGGCTGGCGTGGAGCGAGCTGGAAGCACCTGCGAACGTGTACCGGCTCGTCGTGTACGACCTCGCGACCGGCGCGACCAGCGTGCTGGTTCCCAGCCTGCCTGTGCCCTACGCCGACGCGGGCAATATCCCGGTCCACCAGGTGCAGTGGGGTGAAACCGGCATCAGCGTGCACACCGTTGCCGCCAACGCCGAAAGCGGCGATTTCGAGGAGCGGCTAACGATCTACGATGCGAGCGGCGCACTGGTGGCCGAGCACCTGATCGGCAGCGCATCGACCGAGTTCACCTTGCTGCACGCCTGGATGAGCGCCGAAGCAGGCGAGACGATCGGGCTGCTCTACCCGTCCGGCAAGCAGTTCATGCTCGACCCGCGCAGCGGCGAGCAGCAGGAAATGCCCGCGCCGCCTGAGCTGGTCAGCGCCAGCGCGGCCGGACCCTCTGCCGCGCTGATCCTGGCCCCGAACAGCGAGCCGGAGAGCGACGAGCGCGCGATCTGGTTCCTGGTGACACCTGACCGCACAAGCTCCGAGGCGCTGGACACCACCGGCTATCCCACGACGGAAGTCGTCGCCATCTCGCCCGATGGGCTGTCGGCGGCGTTCGTCGGCGAGCAGGTGCAGGTCTGGGCGAATGGCGTGGTCCAGACAGTCCCCGGTGCGGCGGACGCCAGCGAAACCGGCGCGACGGCCGTGCTCTGGGGTCCGCAGACCTGGCGCGTGCCGGCCGGCGAGGTCGAGACGCTGTTCGGACTCGGCGCGGGCGCGCCCGAAGCCGCCCCCGGCGCCGCGATGCCGATCTACTGCCAGCCCGCGCCGCGCCTGACGGTCGGGCAGCTCGGCCAGGTGACGCCCGGCCTGCCGAACATCGTGCGCAGCCTGCCGCGTCGCGGCCCGGACAGCCTGATCCTGGGCCAAATCTCTGGCAGCGGCGTGTTCACCGTGCTCGAAGGGCCGGTCTGCGACCCGGAAGGCCGCTTCTGGTGGCGCGTGAATTACGGCAGCCTGACCGGCTGGACCGCCGAGGGCCAGGGCTGGACCTACTGGCTCCAGCCGTATACCGGCCAGCCGCCGCAGTGCACGCTGACCCCGCGCCTGCAAGTCGGCGCGCCCGGCTACGTGCTGCCTGGCCTGCCGAATCTGCTGCGCGCCCAGCCGCGCCCCGGCCCTGACAGCCCGGTCGTCGGGCGTATCCCTGGCGGCGGGTTCTTCACGGTGATCGGCGGGCCGCAGTGCGGGCCGGACGGGCGTTACTGGTGGCAGATTTCCTACGCCGGGATGACCGGCTGGACCGCCGAAGGCGAGGGCAACGCCTACTGGGTCGCGCCCTTCGTCTGTCCGAACAGCCCGCTGCCGCGCCTGACACCCGGCATCGTGGGCCGCGTGACGCCGGGCCTGCCGAATACGCTGCGTGTCCAGCCTGCTTCGAACAGCAGCGCCCTGGGCCAGATCCCCGGCGGCGGCTACTTCGTGGTGCTCAGCGGGCCGCAGTGCGGGCCGGAAGGCTGGTCGTGGTGGCACGTCAACTACAACGGCATTGTCGGCTGGACCGCCGAAGGGTCCGGGACGACTTACTGGCTGGAGCCGTATGTTGGCCTGCCGCAGCCGCCCGTCACCTGCAACCTGCCCTCGCGGCTGCGTCCGGGCGATCAGGGCCGGGTCACGCCGGGCGAAGCCAACGCGCTGCGTAGCCAGCCCGCGACCGGCCCCGGCAGCGCCGTAATCGGCTACATCCCGGCCTATGGCACGTTCCGCGTGCTGGAAGGCCCCGTCTGCGGGACCGAAGGCCGGTTCTGGCTGCGCGTCGAGTACGCGGGGATGACCGGCTGGACGCCCGAAGGCGAGGGCACGACCTACTGGCTGGAGCCGCTGCCCGGCACTCCGCCGACGCAGCCGGTCGCCTGCACGCTGGCGCCGCGCTTGCAAGTGGGCGCTTCCGGCTTCGTGCTGCCTGGCCCGTCGAACGTGTTGCGCTCGCAGCCGCGCCCCGGCGAGGGCAGCGACGTGATCGGCGAAATGCCGGGCGGCGCTTTCTTCCGCGTGCTGGAAGGCCCGGTCTGCGGGCCGGAAGGGCGCTACTGGTGGCGCGTCAACTACCAGGGTATCACCGGCTGGACGGCGGAGGGCCAGGGCAGCGAGTACTGGGTGCAGCCGTTCATGTGCAGCTCCGGCCAACTGACGCGGTTGGCGCCGGGCATCCGCGCGCGCGTCACGCCGGGCGATCCGAACGCGCTGCGTAGCCAGCCCGCGACCGGCCCGAACAGCGTCGTGCTGGGCTACATCCCTGGCGGCGCGGAGTTCACGGTGGTGAGCGGGCCGCAGTGCGGCAACGATGGCCGCGTCTGGTGGCAGGTCAATTACAACGGCGCGCTCGGCTGGACGCCCGAAGGCGAAGGCGGAGTCTACTGGCTGGAGCCGATCGGCTAGCCAGGCTGGTTCAATGCCACGCTCGTAAAGCGCACCACAACGCCGGGCGGCCCGTACCTGGACCGCCCGGCGTGTTCTTGGGTCTGGGTGCGCCGGTCCTGGCGCGAGAGGGCTTAGCCGATTGTGGCAGGCTCTAGCGCCGCCGCCGCAGTTATACGCGCCGCCAGCTCGCCTTCCTGCAACTCTGGCCCGCTCTTGGGATAAGCATCCAGGCTGAACTGCGTGCCGTCGTCCATCTCGGTGATCGTCAGCCAGTGCTGGTGGGTGCCGTCTTCGTTGGTGTGCTCGAACGGGTAGACCAGCACGACGCGGCCCTCGACCACCCGCCGCTGAACGGCCGGGCGCTCGAACGGGATATCTTCGTAGAGCGACGTGAACAACGACTCCAGCCCGCCGACGAGATCGCCGACGACCACACCCTGGCCCGGAAGGTCCTCAGCCAGCGTGTAGTACGGATCGATCCAAGACACCTCGCTGTCCAGGTAGATGAACCCTTCGTCGTCGCCGATCGACCACCCCGCCGGGTAGAAGAAGGTGACGCCGCTGTCCTCGAAGGTATAGGACTCGCTCAGCGGCGCGTCCGCCGGTGTGGGCACCCCAACAGGAGCCGGAGCGCCTTCCGCGATGCGCGCGGATCCCAGAATCGCCAGCGCGGCGTCGCGCTCGTCGAGCGTGGCCGACAGCAGCGGGAAAATCCACCCGGTCAGAACCGTGCCATCGTCGAGCGCCACCCCCGCGAGCAGCGCCTCGTACGAGCCGCCTGAGTCTTCCAGCAGGTAATCCATCGTCCAGAGCGTCCGCCCATCAACGCGCTGCGTTTCGATGCTGGCCGGGTCGAACTCCAACTCCAGCCGTTGGGCGACATCCGCCATCACGCCGGATACATCTCCCGCCGCCAGCCCCAGGTCCGCGACTTCGTCGGGGAAATACCAGCGCGGCTCAAGCACAGTCTCGTCGCTTTCGAGCGTCAAGAAATCATTTTCGTCGATCAGGTCGGCCCAGCCATCCGGCAGATCGACGCCGATGCCTGTCTGGAAAAACTCAACATCCGGCGCGCCGGTCGTCACGGTGGTGACTTCCGGTCCGCTGTCTCCCACAACGGCCGCGCGCAGGATGTCCAGCGACAGATCGAGGTCGGCTTGCGCGACGCTGGTTCCCTGGCGCGGGTAGATGTCGGCCAGCAGGTACGAGCCATCCGGCGCCTCGACGGCGACCACAAAGCCGCTGTAGGGGCCGTTCTCGTTCGTGTCGTCGTAGGGATACGTGAAAATCCGGCGGTCGGCAGCGGGCTGCGCCACGATCCCTGCCGGGTCGAAGAGAACCGTTTCGTCGATCGGGTTGAACGCCTCCATGAGGAGCGCCGCACCATCATCGGGCGAAATGCCAAGCTCGCTCGGCACGGCGCGGAAAGTGTTCAGCCAGATGACGCCGGACGACAGGGTGACGGCTGTGCCACTCAGCTCGGCCGTCCAGCCGATCGGATAGTAGACCGTGAACCCGGCGTCAGGAGCGACGTACCGGTTCGGGAACGGGTCTCCCTGAGCCACCACTGCGCTCATAGGAACCATCAGCAGCGCGCACATCATGAAAAGGCAGAGGCGTTTTAGCATGGTCGTGTCCTTTCGCTAGGAAGTAGCCTCATTTTAAGCGAGGTGTTAGCGCCGCGCAATCGCGGTGCCTATCGCAGGTGTCACAGGGCGCGCTTGAAATGCGCGGCTCTGGCGCAAACCGGCGCGGTTCTGTACACTAGCCAGCGTGCGCTTTTCATCTCCACGAGGTGGACTCGTGCTTGACCCCAGCCAGCACCCGCACCGGCGGCTCAACCCGCTGACCAACGAGTGGATTCTGGTTTCGCCCCACCGCGCCAAGCGCCCCTGGCAGGGCCAGGTCGAGGACGTGCCGCCCGAAGCCCGGCCGGTCTACGACCCGGCCTGCTATCTCTGCCCCGGCAACGAGCGGGCGGGCGGCAAGGTGAACCCGGCCTACACCGGGACCTTCGTCTTCGACAATGACTTTCCGGCGCTGCTGCCCGATACGCCTGGCGACGAGCCGCCCGCGCACCCGCTCTTTCGTATCCAGGGCGAGCGCGGCCTGGCGCGCGTGATCTGCTTCAGCCCGCGCCACGACCTGACGCTGGCCGAGATGGACCCTGCCGGCATCCGCGCCGTGGTCGATACCTGGGCCGAGCAGACCGACGACCTGGGCCGCCGCGACTTTATCGGCTACGTGCAGGTCTTCGAGAACCGGGGCGCGATGATGGGCGCCTCCAACCCGCACCCGCACGGCCAGATCTGGGCGACCGAGCGCCTGCCGCGCGAAGCGCTCAAGGAAGACAGCGCCCAGCGCGATTATTATGCTGAGCATGGCCGCACGCTGCTGGCCGATTACCTCGACGAGGAGCGGCGGCGCGACGAGCGCGTGATCTACGCCAACGACAGCTGGACGGCGTTGGTGCCCTTCTGGGCGATCTGGCCGTTCGAGACGCTGCTGATCGCGCATCGCGCGGTGGGCAGCCTCCCGGCGCTGCGCCCCGACGAGCGCGACGGGCTGGCGGACGCGCTACATCACGTCACGGTCCGCTACGACAACCTGTTCCGCACCTCGTTCCCGTACAGCATGGGCTTCCACCAGGCGCCGACTGACGGCGGCGAGTATCCCTACTGGCACCTGCACGCGCATTTCTACCCGCCGCTGCTGCGCAGCGCGACGGTCAAGAAGCATATGGTCGGCTACGAGATGCTCGGCACGCCGCAGCGCGACATCACGCCGGAGCAGGCGGCGGCGCGCCTGCGCGACCTGAGCGACCAACACTACACAAGAGCGAAGAAGGCATGAGCACAGTCCGCGAGCACGTCCTGAGCACCTTTCGCGCCCGCTTCGGCGCCGAGCCTGCGCTGCTGGCGCGCGCGCCTGGCCGCGTTAACCTGATCGGCGAGCACACCGATTACAACGACGGCTTTGTGCTGCCGGCGGCCATCGACCGCGCGATCGTGATCGCGGCGCGGCCCCGCCCGGACAGTGAGGTTCGCCTCGTCTCGACCGACTTTGACGACGAGACACGCTTCGACCTGGGCAACCTGACCGCCCCCGATCTCCCGGCGTGGAGCCGCTATCCGCGCGGGGCGCTGTGGTGGCTGGCGGAGCAGGGATTCCGCGTGCCGGGCTTCGACGCGGTGATGGGCGGCGACATCCCGATCGGCGCGGGGCTGTCGTCCTCGGCGGCGGTCGAGGTCGTCACCATCGAGCTGGGGCTGGCGCTGGCAGGCGGGACGCTTTCCAAGCAGGCGATCGCGCTCGGCGGGGTCGAGGTCGAGCACCGCTTCATCGGCGTGCCGTGCGGCGTGATGGACCAGATGGCCTCCGCCATGGGCGTCGAAGGGCACGCGCTGCTGATCGACTGCCGCAGCCTGGAGGCCGCGCCGATCCCTGTACCCGGAGGCGTCAGCATCGTGATTATGGACACGGCCAAGCGGCGCGGACTGGTCGATTCGGAGTACGCGACGCGGCGCGCGCAGTGCGAAGAAGCGGCGCGGGTTCTGGGCGTCCCGGCCCTGCGCGACGCCACGCGCGAGCAGGTCGAGGCGGCGCGCGACGCGCTTGGCGACGTGCTTTACCGGCGCGCGCGGCACGTCGTCAGCGAGAACTTGCGCACCAACGTCGCCGCGATGGCGCTGCGCGGCGGCGGCCTGAAGACCGCCGGACAGGCCATGCGCGAAAGCCACGCCAGCCTGCGCGACGATTATGAGGTGAGCTGCCGCGAGCTGGACATCATGTCCGACCTCGCCAACGCGCAGCCCGGCTGCTATGGCGCGCGCATGACCGGCGGTGGATTCGGCGGGTGCGCGGTGGCGCTGGTCGAGAATGAAGCGGTCGAGGCGTTTGTGCAGGCGGTCGGCCCGGCCTACGCCGCGCGAACCGGTTTCACGCCGCAGTTGTACGTCTGCCACGCGGCGGCAGGCAGCGGCGTTGAGCGCCTGGGGACCAGCTGACACCGCCTGATGCCCGCCTCCCCATCTCCGCCGCGCGGCGCGGTGCGCGAGGTCGCCGCGACCTTCCTGCGAATCGGGCTAACCGCGTTCGGCGGGCCTGCTGCCCACATCGCGATCATGCGCCACGAGCTGGTCGAGCGCCGCAAGTGGGTCAGCGAGGCGCACTTCCTCGATCTGCTGGGCGCGACGAACCTGATTCCCGGCCCCAATTCCAGCGAAATGACGATGCACCTCGGCTTCGTGCGCGCCGGGTGGCGCGGCCTGCTGGCGGGCGGCGTCGCGTTTCTGCTGCCCGCGATGCTGATCGTGCTCGGCATCGCCTGGGCCTATGTCGAGTACGGGGCGACGCCCGCCGCCGGGTGGCTGCTCTACGGCATCAAGCCGGTCATCATCCCGCTGATCGCGCTGGCGCTATGGAGCCTGGGCCGGGCGGCGGTCAAAGGCCCCGTCACCGTCGCGGTCGGCATTGGCGCGCTGGCGCTGGACCTGCTCGGCGTCAACTTCGTGGCCGTGCTGCTGGGCGGCGGCGCGGCGGTCATGCTGCTCGACAATGCGCGGCGCCTGAGACACCGTCCGGGCGCAACGCTGGCGCTCCCGCTCCCCATGCTCGGCGGCGGGCTGGGCGGGCTGGCCGCCAGCAGCGCGACCGGCTTCAGCCTGTGGGGCATGGCGCTGATCTTCCTGAAGATCGGCGCGCTGCTGTACGGCTCCGGCTACGTGCTGTTTGCCTACATGCAGGCCGATCTGGTCCAGGCGAACGGCTGGCTGACCGAGCAGCAGTTGCTCGACGCGATCGCCATCGGCCAGTTCACGCCCGGCCCGCTCTCCGCCTCTGCAACCTTCGTCGGCTATATTCTGGGCGGCGTGCCGGGCGCGCTGCTGGCGACGGCGGCGCTCTACGCGCCCGCGTTTCTGGTGGTCGCGCTGAGCAACCCGCTGATCCCGCGCATTCGCAATTCGCGCTGGGCGAGCGGCTTCCTCGACGGGGTGAACGTCGCGGCGCTGGCGCTGATGATCGCGGTGACGTGGGAATTAGGGCAGGCCGCGCTGGTCGATCCCTTCACGCTCGTAACCGGAGCCATCGCGGCGGTGGTGCTGGTGCGCTGGAAGCTCAGTTCGGCGTGGGTCGTGCTCTTCGGCGCGGCGATGGGGCTGCTCAGCGCGCTGGCGTGAGCGCCCGCCGCGCATGAAAAAAGCCCCGCTCCGATTAGGGGCAGGGCCTCGAAGTTCGCTTTCACGGCAGTCTAGCGCAAAGTTACTCGCCGCGCTGCTCGTCGTCCTCGGCGGGTATTTCCTCAGCAGGCTCTTCTTCAACCTCGCCGGTGTCCGGCTCAGCCACGCTCGCCTCGGCAGGAGGCTCGATCTCGCCGGGCGCTTCCTCTTCAGGCGTCTCTACTTCAGCCGGCGGCGCGGGGGTTTCCAGCTCCTCGACGTAATCCTCGGCGTACAGCTGCCAGTCCTGGTCCATGTACTTGGCCGAGTCAACCTGGCGCAGCGACAGCCCCAGGCGGCGCTGGTTGGCGTCGATTTTGACGATGCGCAGGGTCAGTACGTCGCCGACCAGCACGACCTCGCGCGGGTGGCTGACGCGGTAATCGGCCAGCTCGGAGATATGGATCAGACCCTCGATCTCCGGGGCATCTACCAGCCGGGCGAACGCGCCGAACTTGGTCAGCTTGGTGACGGTCGCCTGCGCAAGCTGGCCGACCTGGTACTGCGCGACTACGCTGGCCCAGGGGTCATGCTCGCGGCGCTTCATGCTCAGGCCGATGCGCTTGCGGTCCGGGTCGATGCTGATGACCTCGACCTCGACTTCCTGGCCGACTTCCAGGACTTCGCGCGGGTGCGTGACGTGCTTCCACGAAATCTCGGTCAGGTGCACCAGGCCGTCCGCCCCGCCGAGGTCCACAAACGCGCCGAAATCCGCGACGCTGATCACGCGACCTTTGCGCACGTCGCCGACCGCCAGGTCTTTAAGCAGGCGCGATTTTTGCTGGTCGCGCGCCTCACGCTGGGCGGCGCGCTCCGACAGGATCAGGCGATTGCGGGCGCGGTCGATCTCGACCACTTTGACGGCGATATCGTCGCCGACCATCCGGCCCCAGCGTTCTTCCGGGCTTTCGCCGACGGCGTTGCGCTGGCGGTCACGGCTGACCTGGCTGGCAGGCACGAAGCCGCGCACCTTGCCAAAACGGACGATCAGCCCGCCCTTGTTATAACCGGCGACCTTGCTGAAGTACACTTCCTGGTTCTGGTAGTGTTCTTCGGCCAGGCGCCAGTTCTTTTCTTCTTCAGCGCGCGCCAGCGAGAGCACCGGGCGTCCATCGGCGCCACGCGCCTTCAGCACGAAAGCAGTCACCGGGCTGCCGATGCTCAGCATCTCGATCGCGGCGCGATCCATGCGCTCTAGCTCGCGGCTGGCGACAACACCGATGTATCCCTCGCCCAGGTCCACCAGGACCTCGGTCGGGCTGGTCTCCAGCACTGTGCCGTCCACGATCTGACCCTTGCGAAACGGCGGCGCTTCGCCTTCCGGCTCGTCAGAGGCTTCTTCCACGCCGGCGGCGCGCTCGTCGCCTTCGTCGTCGCCTGGCAACGCCCCGGCGAAGTCCTCGACAGGCTGATCGGCGGCATCGCTGACCGTTTCGGCGGCGGCCTGTCTCACGGTCTCTTCGCCGCCAGCGTCTTCGCCCGCAGCCGCGACGGTGTCGTCCCCACCGACATCCCCGGCCTGTGGCTCGGCTTCGGCCCCGCCTTCGAGCGCGGCGGCGCCCAGGTCGTCCTCGGACTGCGGCTGTTCGTCGTAAGCCATCATCTCAGGCTGCTCCTGAGAATCGGCGGTAGGGTGCTCGGTGAGCGACTGGTCGTCGTCGCGGGGAAAATCGTCACCGAGGGTTGGGTTGTTGGCCTGCATGAGTTGAGTCTCCGGTACTCGCGAACGCGCTGGCATTATACACACAGGGCCGCTGATTATCAAACGAATCGCAGCGTTTTTCCACAATTGCTGCTGTCTTAAGGTTGCGTTAATGCAGGGGAGCACCCGCAGCCGTTCATACCGGCGCGTGATCATGGAACCTTGATCCGTCGTCCACTTTTCATGCGCAAAAATGGTTTATAATGCAGGAGTGTCGAGCAATCGATAAGCAATTCATATCAGCCAGATCGTTGCGCTTTTCCCGGCGACCCAGGCGCGGCCCGCCCGGGCAGAGCGCCCTGGCCCTGTCTGGATTGGCGCGCGCTCGATCGCGGCCAGCCAGACGTTCTGTTTCCGCGCCCCCACCATCGTCGTACCGACTCCACCGCCGTGGGCCGTCGCGGCCGGTCTGACGCCCCCCCAGGGGTGACGCTCGTTCCGCCATCTGCCCGCCGGTTCTCCGGCTTCGACCTAGCTGCGCGTTGGCCCGTCCCTGCGATACGACGGCGCGTGCCCTATCCCCAGGAGAGAGCGATGATCGAACTTTCCCAGCAGACCACTTACCGTCCCGTCACGCGCGCCTCGCTAGACACCCTGCCGCAAGCCCAGCAACTTCCACCTTCGCTGCGCGAGGAAATGGAAGTGGTGTCCGCCGTTTTCCCTTTTCGCACCAACGCCTATGTCGTCCAACACCTAATCGATTGGGACAAGGTCCCGAACGACCCGATCTACCAGCTCACCTTCCCGCAGCGCGGCATGCTGTCCGAAGGCGACTTCGACACAATCGCCACGCTGATCCGGCGGGGCGCGCCCAGCGCCGAGCTGCGCGCCGCCGCCGACGCGATCCGCCTGCGCCACAACCCGCACCCGGCCGGGCAGCTCACGCACAACATCCCCAAGCTGGATGGCAAGCCGCTGCCGGGCTTGCAGCACAAGTACCCTGAGACAGTGCTGTTTTTCCCAAGCCGGGGCCAGACCTGCCACGCCTACTGCTCGTACTGTTTCCGCTGGGCGCAGTTCGTCGGCCTGCAAAACCTGAAATTCGCCGCGAAGGAAGCCAATGACCTGGCGCGCTATCTGCACGCCCATCCTGAGGTCACTGACGTCCTGTTCACCGGCGGCGACCCGATGATCATGAAAACACGCGCGCTGCGCGACTACATCGAGCCGCTGCTGACATCCGATCTGACGCAGCTGCAAACGATCCGGATCGGCACGAAGGCGCTGGCGTACTGGCCGCAGCGTTTTGTCACCGACGACGACGCCGGCGACCTGCTACGGCTCTTCGAGCAGATCATCCGCAGCGGGCGCCATGTCGCGATCATGGCGCACTACAGCCACCCGCGCGAGCTGGCGACGCCGGTCGCCCAGCGCGCGGTGTCACGGCTGCGCGCTGCGGGCTGCGAGATCCGGATGCAGGCGCCGATCATCCGCCACGTCAACGACAGCCCGCAAGCGTGGGCGTCGCTCTGGCGGCACGGCGTCAAGTTGGGGATGATCCCCTACTACCTGTTCATCAGCCGCGACACCGGCCCGAAGAATTACTTCGAGGTGCCGCTGGCCGAGTCGTATGCCATCTTCCGCAAAGCCTACAGCCAGGTTTCGGGGCTGGGGCGGACGGTGCGCGGGCCGGTCATGTCGGCCACGCCCGGCAAGGTGCTGATCAACGGCGTGACCCAGGTTGGCGGCCAGCGCGTATTCGTGCTGAGCTTCCTCCAGGGGCGCGATCCGGCCTGGGTCAAGCGGCCCTTTTTCGCGCACTACGACCCGGCGGCGACGTGGCTGTTCGACCTTAAGCCCGCCTTTGACGCGCCGGAGCAGTTTTTCGATCCCGAAGCCACCTATGCGGCCGTCTGGCGCTGATCTGTCGATAAACTGTTGATAACTCTCGCCTGATCTGTCGATAGACTGTCAACAGCCTGCGCGCAACCTGGCGACAACCCGCCGATTGTTGCGCACAGGCTGTTTATTTTCCGGCGCGCGGCGTTGATAAATGGGCAGCGCACCGCCCACAAACTGCCAATAAGCTGCCGACAACCTGTCGATAAGTCCGGTCACGCACAACCGCGCACCCGGCGCACCCCCTTGCCGCCGGATTGCCAGGGCTAACGGGTGCTTTTTGTGCGTGGCGACCAACTCCGCCCTGCCCGGCAGCAGGGGTCTGCGGTATAATCGAGACGCTTGGCTCATCGATTACACAGTCATCCGAGGCTTACCGTGCGACACGCTGTCTATCCTTTCACCGCCATCGTCGGCCAGGAGCGCATGAAGCGCGCGCTGGTCTTGAACGCCGTCAACCCGAGCATCGGAGGGGTCCTGATTCGCGGCGAGCGCGGCACGGCCAAGTCCACCGCCGCCCGCGCGCTGGCGGCCCTGCTGCCCGATATCGAGGTGGTGGTGGATTGCCGGTTTAACTGCGACCCGCGCCAGCCGGAGCGGCTATGCACCGAATGTCGCGAGCGCGTGGCGCACGGCGAGCAGCTTCCGATCAAGATGCGCCGCACGCGCCTGATCGATTTGCCGGTCAGCGCGACCGAAGACCGCGTCGTCGGCACGCTCGACATCGAGCAGGCGATCCAAAAGGGCGAGCGCCATTTCGACCCTGGCGTGCTGGCCGCCGCCAATCGCGGCATCCTGTACGTGGACGAGGTCAACCTGCTCGACGATCACGTGGTAGACCTGCTGCTCGACTCGGCGGCGATGGGCGTCAACGTCGTCGAGCGCGAGGGGATCAGCTTCCAACACCCGGCGCGCTTCATTTTAGTCGGCACGATGAACCCGGAAGAAGGCGAGCTACGCCCGCAGCTTCTGGACCGGTTCGCGCTTTCGGTCGAGGTGCACGGCCTCGGCAACCCGCAGCAGCGCATGGCGATTCTGGAGCGCCATATCCAGTACGACGCCGACCCCGAAGCCTTCCGGCGCGACTGGCTCCCGCGCGAGCGCGAGCTGTCGGAGCGGATCGGCGCCGCGCGGCAAATCGTCGATTCGGTCGAGTACACCCACCGCGACCTGTTCACCATCGCGAACCTGACCGCCAGCCTGAACGTCGACGGCCACCGCGCGGACCTGGTCATCCTCAAGACGGCGCGGGCGCACGCCGCGTTCGAGGGACGGACCCACGTCACCGAGCGCGACATTCTGCTCGCCGCCGAGCTGGCGCTGCCGCATCGCCTCAAGCGCGGGCCGTTCAGCGAGACCACGCTCTACGAAGGCGAGCTGGAAGAGCGGCTGGACAACATCGTGGAATCATACGACGAAGGCGACGCGAACGCAGCGCCGGCTTCCGTCGACGATGGCGCCCCGGAAACGGAAAAAAAAGCGAGAGGCTGACCGATCAGACCGGTCAGCCTGACGCCGAGATTACCGACACCGAGGCGCCGCCCGCGCCGCAAGATGTCTTCAACAACCCGCAGGATGCGCGCTGGTGGGAAGGCGGCAAGCAGGTCGAGGCCAGCCAGGAATTCACCCCGCGCCGCCTCGACACGCCGCTCGATCGCCTGACGCGCAAGATTCAGGGCCGCCGCAGCCGCACGCGCACCGAGGGCAAGCATGGCCGCTATATCCAGGCGCGCCCGGCCGGGCCGCGCCGCGACGATATCGCCTTCGACGCGACGCTGCGCGCCGCCGCCCCGCACCAGCTTGAGCGCGAGAAGCACGGCCTGGCCTACGCCATCCGCACCGACGATCTCCAGCGCAAGGTCCGCGTGCGCAAGTCCGGCAACCTGATTCTGTTCGTCGTCGACGCGAGCTGGAGCATGGCGGTCGCGGAGCGGATGAACGCGACCAAAGGCGCGATCATGTCGCTGCTGACCGACGCCTACCAGCGCCGAGACCGGGTCGGGCTGGTTGTCTTCCAGAAGGACCGCGCCTCGCTGGTGCTGCCGCCGACTAACTCGGTCACGCTGGCGAAAAAGGCCCTGGCCGATATCCCGGTCGGCGGCAAGACCCCGCTCTCGGCCGGGCTGTGGCTGGCGCATCAGGTCTTCCACAAAGAGACGCTCAGCCACCCCGACGTGCTGCCGCTGATGATTCTGCTCACGGACGGCGCGGGGAACGTTTCGATGAGCGACCTGCCGCCGCTTGAAGAAGCGCGCCGGATCGCCGAGACGATCAAGGAAGACGAGATCCGCAACGTGACGATCAACATGGAGCACGCCGCCTTCGATCAAGGGCTGGCGCGGCAGCTTGCGGACTGGCTCGGCGGCCCCTGCTACACGCTCAGCGAGCTGAAGGCAGCTGCGCTGTACCAGGCCGTGCGCGACGAGCTGGATCAGTAGTGGGCCACATGCTCGTGCGCGGGTGATCTCTTCCCTGAGTTTTCACGGGGCGGCGTCACGGGTATCATGAGACGACTTGATTTGTCCAGGAGAACTGCCATGTCCGGTCGTTTCATCCCCGGTCGTCTTCTCGCCTTCGCCGCCGCGCTGACGCTGCTGGCTCTGGCGCTGCTGCTGAGCGGCGCGCTGCCTGCCGGAGCGGGGCCGTTCGCCCAGGCCGCGCCGACCGCGACCGCGCCCGGCATCCTGCCCGCGCCCGGCTCCGGAATCGTGACCGTTCCGGCGCCCACGCCCAGCCTGACGCCGTTTGGCGGGATCGGAACGCCCGTGCCGATGGGCGACGGCCCGGCGAGCGACGGCGGCATCCTGCCTACCCCGACGGCGACCCTGACGCCCACGCCAACCCCGCCGCCGCGCTTCACGCTGCTGCTGATGGGCGGCGACCGGCGCCCCGACGAGCCGGCGAACTTCTTCCGCACCGACGTGATGATGCTCGTCAGCCTGGACCGCACGCACCAGCAGATCGGCGTGCTGAGCATCCCGCGCGACCTGTACGTGACCATCCCCGGCTATCAGAACGACCGGATCAACACCGCCTACGCCGTCGGGCAATACAGCGGCATGGGCGGGGCGCTGGCGATGCAGACCATCAGCTTTAATTTCGGCATCCCGGTCGACGCGTATGTCGCGTTCGACTTCGCCGCCTTCATCGCGCTGATCGACGTGATCGACGGCGTGGATGTGGTGGTCGAGCAGCCGATCGCCGATCCGCTCTATCCCAACATGAGCTACGGCTACGAGCCGTTTTACCTTGAGGCCGGGCCACAGCACCTGGACGGCGCGACGGCGCTGAAATACGTCCGCAGCCGCCACAACTCCGACGACCGCGAGCGTATGCGCCGCCAGCAGCAGGTTGTCGCGGCGGTCCGCGACAAGATCGGCACGCTGAACCTCACCGAGGCGCTGGTGGACTTCGGCCCGGCGCTATGGGTTCAGCTTCGCCAGAATATCGACACCGATCTCACGCTGGACGAGATTCTTCGGCTGGGCGTCGAGATCAGCGCGGTGCCCGAAGAGAACTACGCCTACGGCGTGCTGAGCTACCCCTACGTCTACGCCACGATGATCGGCGACCAGTCGGTCCTGATGCCCGATTTCGCGGCGATCAGAGGGCTGGTCGCGCAGGTCTTCGGGACGCCCACATACGCTTGGTGACGCAACCGGCGAGCCACCGATCTCGCGCCGAGCCGCGCCTCAGCGCAGCGCGAATGTGCAGCGCCCCGGCGCGACAGGGCAGGTCGCCAGCCGCTCGCCATTGCGGCTCACGTCGAACGGTGCGCCGAGCCAGGGCCGCTCGTCCGGGTCGATCGTGATCGCGCCGCGCACGTAGCGGCAGTCAGCGGGCGCGGGCGGGTCGCTGGCCTCGTCCCACGACCAGACCTGCAAGCAGTCCCGCGCGGCGAAGGCCGACAGCGTGCCGCTGAGCCAGGGCGTCTGCCAATCCCCGGCGCTCAATCGCCGCGCGCCTTGCTCCAGCGCCAGCCCGGTGAGATCGACCGCGCGCCCGGCGCTGTTCTGAATCGTTAGCGAGCGCGCGTCGTAGATCAGGGTCAGATCGCCGCCAGCGCCCGGCGTCGCGCTCGGAGCCGCGCCCGGCAGAGCGCGCGGGGTCGGCGTCGGACCCAGGACCGTGATCGGCGTGCTAGTGGCGCCGGGTGTGACGGTCGGTCCGGCAATCGCAATGGGGGTGCTGCTCGCGCCGGGCGTCGGACTTGGCACACGCGCGACCATTCCTTGCGGCAGCAGCGCCGCGCTCTCTTGCAGGTCTACCTCCGTCAGCACGTCCACCCTCCCATCCGAAGTCATCACGAACAGCCGGTCGCCAGCGTCAAGCGGCAAGGGCAGCGTCATCTGCCAGGGCTGCCACCCGTTCCCCAGCGGGCGTCCTTCGGCGTCGAAGAAGCGCACGCGCGCCGCGTTGTGAATCCAGCGGTCGCCGCTGGCGTAGCTATACCGCTCGTCCGACAGGTACAGCAGCCCCGCGTCGGGGTTGACCAGCGCAGGCAGCACGTTCGGGCGCGCGCCGAGCACGACGATATACAGGTACCCTTCGCCGTCCGGCAGCGCGGCGACCCCGACTTCGCGGTAGACCGGGTTCAGCGCGGCGGTCCGGTGCAACGGCGACGACTTCCAGAAGCCTAGCGCCGCGCCGACGTCCCGTCCATCGTACGCGATCTCGGTCAGCGCGATCTGCTCCGGGCGGTTGTAGCTCGGCCAGTTGTAAGGCGCGCGGCGGGCGCGCTCCGGCGGGAACTCGCCGCCCCGCCCCCGATGAATCTCGCCGCCTTCCGGCAGCGCCGCCAGCGATAGCAGGTAGGACGCCTGGTCCTCGGCCAGCGCGCGGAGCGTGTCGTTGAGCCGCAGCGGCCACACACCTTGCTCCAGCCGCCAGGCGTTGAGCGCGGCGATCACCGTGCCGGCCTCGCGCGTATCCTGTGCGGCTGCCGGGGCTGGCAACATGGAGAGAGCAATCAGCAGGAGAGTGCTTATCATCAGCAGACGTTTCATAGCGGCGCTCCGGCGTAGTAGTGTCGATGGTAAGCGTAGTATAAATCCATTTTCGCCGGTGGTGGGGAAAAACAAAAACCGGGCGCAGGGCGGCCCGGTTTTTCGCTCTGCACGGATTCCGGCAGGCAGGACGCCTAATCCGAGAACAGAATCTCCAGAAAGGTGCCGAGATCGTCTTTGCCTTCGAGCGTGCGCAGATTGAAGACCTCGGTATAGCCGCAGTTGGTGCACGAGACGAACGAATAGCGGTGCGCCTGAATCTCCAGCAGGCGCGACAGCCCGGTGCCGGACATCGACAGGCGCTCGGCGTGGGCGCCATGATTGCTACAGCGCGGACAGACAAACTTCTCGGCGAGCAGATCGTCTACGCGGGCCATACGCATCTCCTCAATCCGCGTGGCTCGCCCGATGCGAGCCGCACCTTTTGGGTTGGTGGATTGCTGCTGATCGCTACGCGCTCGCCCGGCGGCGCGTTGCGCGCAGACCCGGCTCAGGCCAGGCCGAGCGCCTGCTTCAGCGCCTCTTTCATCACCGCTTCGGGAGCGTCGCGCCCGGTCCATAGCTCGAAGCCGATCACGCCCTGGTAAACCAGCATCGACAGGCCGTCGAGCGTCGGATGGCCGCGCTCGCGCGCCGCGCGCAACAGGGGCGTCTCCGGCGGGTTGAACACCACATCGCTGACCAGCAGATCGGGCCGGGCGCGCTCCAGGCTGATGTCGGGCATATCGTCGCCGTGCGGGTACAGCCCGATCGAGGTCGCGTTGACCAGCAGATCGGCCTCCGGCGGGACGACGAAGGTTTCATTCCAGGGCACCAGCGAGATCGCCGCGCCGGTGCGCTGCCGCACGTCGTTCACCATCTGCTCGCCGCGCGAGTGCGTGCGATTGACGATGATCAGCTCTGTCGCCCCGGCCAGCACCAGCTCCGTGCTGACCGCGCGCGCCGCGCCGCCCGCTCCCAGGATGACGACGCGCTTGCCAGCCGGGTTGAACTTGGCGTCTACCTGCAAGCCGCGCAGAAAGCCCTTGCCGTCCGTGTTCTCGCCGACCAGTTGATCGCCGACCCGCCGCACCGTGTTGACCGCCCCGATCTTCTGGGCGTCCGGCGCGATCTCGTCGAGATACTGCATGACCTCGACCTTGTGTGGGATGGTCAGGTTAATGCCGCGCATCCCGAAGGCGCGCACGCCGCGAATGGCGTCGGCCAGGTCGTCCGGCTTGACCTGGATCGTCAGGTAGCGCCAGTTGAGACCCGCCGCGCGGAACGCCGCTTCTTGCATCACGCCGGTCGGGTTCTCGGCGACCGGGTCTCCCAGCACGCCGACCAGCTCCGCCCTGTAATTCACCGCCATATAGTTTTCAGCCATCATTTTTCCGTCCTTTCCAAAGCCCAAAACAAACAATAAGTGGCGCCAGCATAGCGCGGGATCAATCGCCGGGCCTCGGCGCGAAACCGCCCCGTCCAGCCGATCGGCACCGCGCTAAACATCGCCGCGTGAGCGGTACCAGGTGAACGAGTCCTGAATGCTTTGCTGAACCGGGACGCGCGGCTCGCCCAGCTCGCGCCAGGACTTAGCGCAGTTGTAGAACATCAGGCGGGTGCTCAGGCGAAGCTGGTTGCCCTCGATCGGCAGGGGAACGCCGAGACGGCGCAGCGCGTCCGCGCCCAGCGCCATGATCCGCACCACAACCGCAGGAAGCGTGATGACATGCGTTGGCCGCCCGACTGCGCGGGCGGTCAGGCGCATCCAGGCTTTGTGCGTCAGGTCCACCGCGCCAAGCGCATAGCGTTCGCCGGTGCGCCCGCGCTCGGCAGCGGCGACGTGCGCGGCGGCGACATCCCGCACGTCGATGATCGTCACGCCGCCAGGGGGTGCGGTCGGCGGGACGTTGCCGCGCGCCATCTCGACCACCACGCTGCTCGAAATCTGGTTGAGATCGTCCGGCCCCAGAATCACCGCCGGGTTGAGGATCACGCAGTCCAGGCCGCGCCGGATCGCGCGGTAAACCTCGACCTCGGCCAGGAATTTGCTATGCCCGTAGGGCGTCAGGCGCGGGTCCCAGTTAAAGCGGACCGTTTCGTCCATCGGGCGCAAGCCGGTGCGGTAGCCAATCGACGCCGCGCTGCTGGTGAAGATCACACGCTGGACGCCCGCCCGCTCGGCGGCCTCCAGCACGTTGCGCGTCCCGTCGACGTTAACGCGGTAAATACGCTCCGGGTCGTTGCGCCAGTAGTCGGCGACGGCCGCGGTGTGGAAGACCCACTCGACGCCTTCCATCGCCGCGCGCAACGACGGCGGGTCGAGCACGTCGCCGACGGCGTGCTCTACGTCGAGATCGGCGACGGCGTCGAGGCGGCTGGTGGCCCGGCGCAGGATCCGCACCGCGTGGCCGCGCCGCGCCAGCTCGCGCGCGATATGCGATCCCAAGAAACCCGTTCCGCCCGTGACCAGAGCTTTGACCATCGCCCGCTCCACCGCGCCGCCACACGCGCATCGTCCATACCGTTCTCGCGGCCCCAGTATACCGCAGGCCGCCATGCGAGCGAGAACTCGCCCGGCCAATTGCCGATTATCCGGGGCGCGGCTAGAATGAACCCGAACAGCGCGGCTCACCAGCAGGATCGGCAGCGGATGGCGCCTCTTGGGACGGACCAGGTAGACCAGTGGACTCGCCAGATTCAGGACGCGCTCGCCGGCGACAGCGGCCTGCGCGAAGGTCTGAGCGACGACGAGGCCCGGCCGCTGGTCGATTGGGGCGCGGATCAGGCCGCGAAGCTCGCGCGGCGTCTCGCCGAGTCCAGCCCGCTACCGGACGGCGAGCAGGTCGCGATGGCCGCCTACACGCTGGGCCGCCTGATGACGCGCATCAACTGGGTGGTCACTTATCGCACGAAAAAGGACGACGCCTGGCTGACACGCGCCTTTTTTAAGATCAACCAATTGAGCCAGGAGTTGTTCGGGCCGGACGCGCCCGCCCTGCCTGACGACGAGATCGCGGCCTGGATCGCGGACCAGCCAAACCACGACAACGGGACGCTGGTGCGCGGCCTGCTGGCGCGTCTGACGCCCGAAATACCACCCGTCCCGCCGGAGCGACGCCCGCCGCCGATCCCCATGCCGCCCCGCCAGGATGCGCCCGCGCCGCCCGACGAGAGCGCGACCGGCGCGCCGGATCGACCGGACGCCGGGGACACCGACCCGCCTGATCGCGCCGAGCCGGAGCATCCGGCGGGCGCTTCCAATGACCAGACGCCGCATCCACCAGGAAACGAGGAGCCATGACCCGCAGACGCTCCAGCAGCACATCCGGCCCCAGCGGAGGACAGCGCGTCACGATCGGCACAGTGACCGGCCTGGTCGTGATCGGCATCGTGCTGATCGCTCAATATGTGCTGGGGATTAATATTCTCAGTACCGATCCGACCGCTACACCGCTGCGGGCGACCGTCCGTCCGACGGTCGCGTGGACGCCCGTCCCGACCGCCGCCTGGACGCCCATCCCGTCGCCGGATGGAACCCCCGTCGCCAGCATCCCCGGCGGCGAGGCGCAGCCGATTCCGGGCGGGATCGATGGCGGCTGGTACCAACTCTATTTCACCGCGCCGATCAACACGCGCGACGAGAGCCGCTTCACCGGCTCGCCGGTCGAAGCCGCGCTGGTCCGGGCCATCGACAACGCGACGAGCACGATCGACCTGGCGGTCTACCAGTTGAACTCGCGCCCGGTGACGGACGCCCTGCTGCGCGCGCACGCCAAAGGCGTGCAGGTGCGGATCGTGACCGACGACGAGTACGGGCTGGAGCACCCCGACTCGACCATCGAGGAGCTGGAATTCGAGGGAATCCCGGTCCGATCCGACGCGCCGCGCCGCGCCTTCATGCACAACAAGTTCTTCATCATCGACGGGCTGTATGTCTGGACCGGCTCGACCAACATCACGAACAACGACCTGTACAACAACAATAACAACGCGATTCTGATCCGCTCGCGCCAATTAGCGGAGAACTACCAGGCCGAGTTCGATGAGATGTGGGCGGGCCAGTTCGGGGCGCGCTCGGCCAACAACGTGCGCAGCCCGGTGCTGACGGTCAACGGCACGGTGATCGAGACGTTCTTTGAATCCGAGGGCAGCCCGGCCTGGGGCGGCTACCAGAGCGAGCCAATCGTCCGGCTGATCGCGCTGGCCCGCCAGGCGCGCAGCGTGCGCTTTATGGCGTTCGTCCTGACCCGCGACGACCTGATGACCGCTATGGCCGAGCAGGCCGGGGCGGGCGCGCTCGACGTGCGCGGCGTTGTGGAAAGCAGCCAGCGCCGCTACATCACGACGCTGTTCTGCGCCGGGCTGGACGTGCGGCAGGACGGCAACCCGGACATTCTGCATCACAAGGTGTTCATCTTCGATGATACGACGGTCGCGCTCGGCTCGTTCAACTTCACCAGCAGCGCGGCGAACGATAACGACGAAAACATGCTAATCATCCACAACCGTGACGTCGCCCGCGCGTTTCTGGAAGAGTTCGAGCGCCGCTGGGCCGAAGCAACCCCCTTACCTGCGGAAAGTTACACCTGCTGAGCCGGGAGCAGCCAGCGGAAACGAGGCGCGATGACCCCAGCCGATTCCCTCCAGTCCGACGACACCCTGCGTAGCCTGCGACTGCTCCGCAGCACGGACCCGGCCGATCGCCAGCGCGGAATCGAGGGGCTGGCCCATGTGGCCGATGATCCGCGTGTGATCCAGGTCTTCGAGTATCTCTACGAGAAAGACCCCGATCCCGGCGTGCGCGAGGCCGTGTGGCGCGTCCTGAACCGGCAGGGGCCGTCCGTGCCCGCGCCCACACCGGCTGAGCGCGCCCCGGCAGCACGCGGGCGCGCCAGGTCGAGCGCGCCGCGCAGCGTCTTTCTGCTCAATCCGGCCCACCGCAGCCTCGTTCGTCGCTACCTGACCGAGGGACCAGCCCCGTCCCCGCGTGGCAGCCGGCTGATCGGCGCGATTGTCGGGGCGCTGCTGCTGATCGCCGGGTTCCTGGCCGGGCTGGCAGCGCCCGCCTGGTACGACTGGTACCGCCTGCGCGAGGACGGCGCGCGCGCCGACGCCGCCATCACCGGCCTGATCGCACCGCTCGACCCCGCTGCCGAAGCGCCCTACGCCGCCGCCTACCGGTTCCGCATCCCCGGCGCGCCGAACAACGACGCGCCGATCTTCTTCGGCGAGCAGCGCGTCAGCGCCGGCCTGCATCGCTGGCTGGCGGAAGCGCGCCCGCAGACCCTGCCGGTGATCTACCTGCCCGACGACCCAATCGTCTCGCGGCTGGACATCGCGTCGCCGGACGACACGCGCCGCGAGCGGCTAGCGGTCCTGGCGGCGGGCGCGGTCACGGTCGCGCTGCTGGTCAGCGTCATCGGCTGGATCGCGCGGCTGCCAAGCAAGAGCGCGCTGCGCGGCAGGCTGGTGCGCGGCCAGGTCGTCGCGGCGCAGACCGTGGCGGGCAAGAGCAACGGTCAGCGGCTCGCGGTGCGGTTCCGCTTCCGCTCGCCGGCCGGCCGCGTGATCACCAGCGAGACGACGCGCGCACGGGGCGATCTGCGGTCGGGGGTCGTGCCGCCGCCCGGCACGCCGGTCATGATCGAGTACCACAGCGACCGCCGCTTCCGCCTGCTGTAGCGCGAGCAGCAGGCCGCCTATCTGACATTACTCACCCCGGACTTGAGCGACCTGGCGCTGTCAAAAACCGGCCCGATGCGGTAAGGTTAGGCGGCTTCTGGCTCGCGTTCTTTCTGTTGCAAGGAAGTCCTCATGAAAGTCCAGATTTACACCATGCAGACGCCTGACGAGGCGGTCGCGGCGGCGCAGAGCGGCGTCGATCATATCGGTGTAACCCCTTCGGAGCGCGGCTTACCAGGCGAGATTAGCCCGGCTACCGCGCGCGCGATCTTCGACGCGCTGCCTGCCGGAGTGGTCAAAGTGGCGCTGTCGGTCGACGACGACCTCGACGCGATCGAGGCGATGGTGCGCGCCGTCCAGCCGGACATTCTGCACCTCTGCGGGCCGCGCGGGGTAGTGCCGCCGGACGCGGTGCGGGCGCTGCGGGCGCGGCTGCCCGGCGTCCAGATCATGCAGGCGATCTCGGTCGCCGGGCCAGAGGCGCTGGACGACGCGCGCAGCTATCACGATGTCGCGGATTATCTGCTGCTCGACACGCAGGCGCCCGACATTGGCGGCATCGGCGCATCGGGCGCGACGCACGACTGGGCCATCAGCCGCGCGATCGTCGAGGCCAGCCCGATCCCGGTTATTCTGGCGGGCGGGCTGTCGCCGGAGAACGTCGCCGAGGCGATCCGCGCCGTGCGGCCCTGGGGCGTCGATTCGCTGACGCACACCAACCGCCCGCTGCCGGGCGGCGGCTTCCGCAAGGACCTCGACCGCGTGCGGGCGTTCGTCGCGGCGGCCAAGCAGGTGATGCTCGTATGACCCCCCGGCCGGTCGTCGTGCTGGGCGACGCGAACGTTGATCTCGTCATCCGCCTGCCCGATCGCGCAGGCGCTGGCCCGCTGGCGAAAACCCCGCTGCCGGAGATGTGCGGCGGCGGGACCGGCGCCAACACCGCCGTCGCGCTGGCGCGGCTTGGCGTGCCGGTCGTCTTCGCTGGGATGATCGGCGACGACCTGTACGGGCGCGATATTCAGGCCGACCTGCGCGCCGAGGGCGTTGATCTGAGCGGGCTGCGCGTGCGGGCGGATGTCGCGACGCCGAGCGTGATCGCGATCGTGCTGCCCGACGGCGACCGCGTGGTGGTGATCTGGCCGCCCACCGGTGGCGCGCACACCCATCTGCGCCCGGAAGACCTCGACGCGGAGCAAATCACGCGGGCCGCCTGGCTTCACACGACCGGCATGTGCCTCGATCAGCGCCCGGTCGCCGGCGCGGCGCTGCGCGGCATGGAGATCGCGCAGGAGGCCGGTGTGCCGGTGTCCCTCGATCTCAATTTGCGGCTGGAGCTGGGCGCGGGCGGATGGCGCCCCGGCCAGCGCCCCGCGATCGAGCAGGCCGTCGCGCGGGCGGATGTCGTGCTCGGCTCCGGGCAGGAGGAGATCGTCCCGCTGGCGGGCGCAAGCTCGATCGAGGCGGCGGCGCGCGCGCTGGGCGAAGGGCAGCGGACGATCATCGCGCGGCTGGGCGACGGCGGCGCGTTCGTCGCGTGGCCGGGCGGCGAGGCGCATGTGCCGGGCTTTGAAGTGGCGGTGGTTGACACGCTCGGGGCGGGCGATGCCTTCAACGGGGGCTATATCGCCGCGCGGCTGGCGGGGCTGGGCGAGGTGGACGCGGTGCGCTGGGGCAACGCGGTCGCCGCGCTGTCGATCACACGGTCCGGCGCGCGTGGCACGCCCCGGCGCGCGGAGGTCGAGGCATTTCTAGCGCAGGTGCGGGTCTAGAGACGGCTATCAGCCGCGCAGCCGGGCACACGCGAGAGACCGGCGTGCCATGGCAGGGGCGGGGCAAACTCCGCCCGTTTCGTTGTTGAAGGGCGCGCGGCAACCGCCCCACGCGGCCCTCGCGCCGGCGTAAGAACGTGTATCACCCGCCCTAGAGCCTGATATGCACTTTACACGGGGTCAATTGAGCATCCGGTCTGTTTTCTGGTAGGGGCGCAGCAAGCTGCGCCCGCTGCCGGATCCATTCGGGGGATGACGGGCGGAGCAAGCTCCGCCCCGACCCCTGGACGCCAGATTTTTTTCTCCTATTTAGTCCAGCCTGGAAAGTTCATAACAGCCTCTAGAAAATCCGTGCTAAAATCGACGTGTGACCACCTATCATCGCCCGCACTTCGCGCTGACGCGCCGTGAGGGTGTCCAGAAGGCAGGACGCGATGCCCTTTATTGAAGCCCCCACCACGTTCTACCTGGGCCGCCGGTTCGACCCAACCACGCGCCGCCTGATCGACGAGGTCGTCTATTACGACTCGCGCGATCTGACCACGCACGCGGTCGTCGTCGGCATGACCGGCAGCGGCAAGACGGGCCTGTGCATCACGCTGCTCGAAGAAGCGGTGATGGACAACATCCCATCGATTATCATCGACCCGAAAGGCGACATCACCAACCTGATGCTCACCTTTCCAGAGATGCGCCCGGAGGACTTTGCGCCCTGGATCAACGTAGACGACGCGCGCCGCGCCGGGCAGGAGATCGACGAGTACGCGCAGGAAGTCGCGCAGCAATGGCGCGACGGCCTGGCAAGCTGGGGGATCACGCCGCAACGCCTGGCGCGCCTGAAAGACAACGCGCGCTTCAGCATCTACACGCCCGGCTCCGACACCGGCCTGCCGGTCAGCATCCTCGACGCGATGCACGCCCCGCCCGACGGCTTCCAGGCCGACGAGGAGCTGCACCGCGAGCGCATCAGCGGCATCGTGACCGCGCTGCTGGCGCTGATCGGCAAGCAGGTCCAGCCCGTCAAAGACCGCGAGCACGTGCTGATCGCCAATATCTTCGAGCACGCCTGGCGCCAGGGCGAGGACCTGACGCTCGAAGATGTGATTCTGCGCGTGCAGAAGCCGCCGTTCCCCAAGCTCGGCGTGTTCGACGTGGATACGTTCTTCCCGGAGAAAGATCGCTTCGCGCTGGCGATGGAGCTGAACAACATCATGGCCGCGCCCAGCTTCCAGAGCTGGCTGCAAGGCGAGCCGCTCGACATTCAAAGCCTGCTCTACACGCCGGAAGGCAAGCCGCGCGTCAGCATTTTCTATATCGCGCACCTCAACGACGCCGAGCGCATGTTCATCGTGACGCTGCTGCTCGAAAACATGCTGGCCTGGATGCGCACCCTCAGCGGCACGACCAGCCTGCGCTCGATCCTGTATTTTGACGAGGTCTTTGGCTTCTTCCCGCCCTATCCCTACAACCCGCCGAGCAAAGACCCGCTGTTGCGGCTGCTCAAGCAGGCGCGGGCGTTCGGCGTCGGGCTGGTGCTCGCCACGCAGAACCCCGGCGACCTGGACTACAAGGGCCTCTCCAACGCCGGGACGTGGTTCATCGGCAAGCTGCAAACCGAGAATGACAAGAACCGCGTGCTGACCGGGCTGGAATCGCTGCAATCGGCCAGCCACCCGTTCGACATCGACGACATCGACCGGCTGCTGAGCAGCCTCGACCCGCGCGTCTTCATCCTGCACAACGTTCACGATAACGGCGGCGCGTTCCCGTTCTACACGCGCTGGGCGATGAGCTACCTGCGCGGCCCGCTGACCCGCCAGCAGATCCGGGCGCTGATGGCCGACCAGCGCCAGAAGCCCTATTACCAGACCTACGCCCAGATGCAGGCCGCGCGCGGGGCGATCCCGCCGCCGGACCGTCTGCCGGAAGAATCGCGCTTAGCCGAGGCTCCTGTTCCGACCGGCGCGACCCCCCCGCCAGCCACTCTGCCGGAGATGCCGGAGCCGCAGGCCACCCCGCGCCCGACGACTCTGCCGGACTTCGACGCGCCGCCGGTTCGCCCCGCGCCGGACGAGGACATCGGCGACGCGCTTCAGCCGATCGCGGTCCCGGCCTATGAGCCGCCGCAGGCCACGATCGCGCGCGCGCCCGCCAGCAGCCCGCTGCCGGAGGGCGTCAACAACACGCCGCCGCCGATTGCCTCGTCGATCGCGCAGTATTTCCTGCCGCCCGGCCTGACGCTCGATCAGGCACGCGTGGCATGGCAGCAGCGAACCGGGATGGCGGCGACCCTCTCCGGCGGCGCGCGGCTGGCCTACAGCCCGCTTCTGATCGCGCAGGCCGACGTGCGCTACTCGGACCGCAAGGCGGATGTCACGTTCGCGCGCACCTACGCCTATTACGTGCCGGACGTGCCGAAGGCGGGGCTGATCCAGTGGGGAGAGTACCAGGCGCCGCCGGTCGACCCCAAGCTCCTCAGCCAGGAGCCGCCTGCTGACGCGGCCTACGCCGACCTGTCGCCCGGCCTGACCGACTCGAAGCGGCTGACCGCGCTCAAGAGCGACGTGGTGGACTATATCTACCAGAACGGCAGCGTCGCGCTGCCCTATAACCCCGCGCTGGACTTTTACGGCGGCCCGGATATGCGCCGCCGGGACTTTCTGGTCCAGGCGCAGGCGCTGGCCCGCCAGCGGCGCGATGAAGCGGTAGATCAGATCACGCGGCGCTATGACGACCAGTTCGACAAGATCGAAGCCAAGCTGCGCCGCCTGGTGCGCGGCCTGGAAGGCGAGCGCGAGCAGCTTGAGGCGGCCAAGAACGAGGAGATGTTTACCACCGGCGAGGCGTTGCTGAGCCTGTTGCGCGGCCGGACGACGTACACGCTGTCGCGCGTTAGCCGCACCAAGCGGTACAAAAGCTACATCCAGGAAGACATCTACGAGTCCGAGGCGCAGATCAACGAGCTGGAGCGGCAGCTTGAGGAAACCGAGCTTGAGCTTCGGCGCGCGCTGGCCGAGGTCAATACGCAGTGGGGCGAGGCCGCGTCGCTGGTCGAGGAATACCGCATCACGCCCTATAAGAAGGACATTTACCTCAGCATCTTCGGCATCGGCTGGCGGCCTAACTGGCTGATCGTCGCCAACGGGATGCCGACGCTGCTGCCCGCCTGGGGAAGCTGATCCGAACCCCGGCCCCCGCGCCGCTCACCTTGCCAGGGTGAGCCAAGCCCTTTCACCCTGTGCTCCCGGCTCTTCTCTGCAAGCCAAGAAGGGCCGGGGAAAGATAAGGTCCCCCGCACCGGTCTGTGAAGGCTCTAACACGCGTTAGCACAAAAGTACCAGTTAAATTCCGGCCACGCGCCCGGTATAGCCTGTAGCTGGCCCGGTGTGTAGCGGCGAATGCGCCGCGCGCTCTGCCCGTCTCGCAGAGACCCATCCCTACGGCATTTGGAGACTGAACCCGACCCCGGCGCCAGCACTCTTGAGACGGAAGGAATACAAGGAGAACCTATGATCGCACAACGCAAATCTCTGCTTGTCTTGCAAGCGCTGATCGTTGCGGTTGCGCTCGCGTTCGGAACGTTCATGGCTGCGCCCACGGCAGTCGCCCAGGAGCCACAAGGCGGTGACGACAGCTTTGGCGTCGTGATCGAGATCACCGGCGCCGTCGAAGTCGTCAACGTCGCGTATATCGTGGTGGACGGGGTGCAGGTCGACCCCGCCGGCGTGTTCGACCCGCTGAGCCTGCAAGTCGGCGATGTAGTGACCGTCACCGGCTACCTGCTGAGCGACGACACGCTGTTCGCGGTGACGCTGGTCATGGCCGAAGACCCCGACCAGGACGGCGTGCTCGGCGCGGCGGACAACTGCCCGACCGTCTACAACCCGGATCAGCTTGATAGCGACGGCGATGGGATCGGCGACGTCTGCGACCCCGATCAGGTCGACACCGATCACGATGGGTTTGTGGACGCGCTCGACAACTGCCCGGCGGTGCCCAACGCGGATCAGATGGACGCCGACGCGGACGGCATCGGTGACGCCTGCGACCCGGACCTGATCGACACCGATCGCGATGGGATCGTGGATGCGCTCGACAACTGCCCGCTCGTCGCCAACCACGAGCAGCACGACGATGACGGCGACGGCATCGGGAACGTCTGCGACCCGGATCTGACCGACATCGACGAAGACGGCGTTGCGGACGCGCTCGACAACTGCCCGCTGACCTACAACCCCTCGCAGGCCGACACAGACGGCGACGGCATCGGCGACGCCTGTGACCCCGATGCGATGGACGCCGATCAGGACGGGGTGGCGGACGCGATCGACAACTGCCCGCTGACGCCCAACGCCGATCAGATCGATACCGACGGTGACGGCATCGGCGACGCCTGCGACCCCGACGTGATCGACACCGACCAGGACGGGATCACCGACGCGCTCGACAACTGCCCGCTGGCCCCGAACAATGACCAGACCGATACGGACGGTGACGGCATCGGCGACGCCTGCGATCTCGACCTGATCGACACCGACGCAGACGGCGTGGTGGACGCGCTCGACAACTGCCCGCTGGTCGCGAACCCAGATCAGGCTGACGCCGACGAGGACGGTATCGGCGACGCCTGCGACCAAGACGAGGACGATTTCGACATTTGCGTCGGCGCTGACCCGCACCCGGTCGGGATGCGCCTGGCCGAAGCGTTTGACGTGCCCTACGGCCAGATCATGGACTGGCACTGCGACGGCTTCGGCTTCGGCGAGATCGCGCGCGCGCTGATCCTCGGCGAGTTGAATGAGGAAGGCGTCACCGCCCAGGATGTGCTCGACATGAAGGACTCCGGCCTGGGCTGGGGCCAAATCAAGAAAGAATTTGATGTGCACCCCAGCGAGCTGGCGCCCGGCCAGGTAAAGAAGGGCAAGGTCGGCTTTGTCGACGATGACGATGACGGCGACGACGATGACATCGCCGGCGACGGCGATGATGAAATCATGCCCCTCGGCGCCGAGGACGGTAGCCAGCGGGTTCCGCCCGGCCAGGATAAGGATAAGCCCGGCAAGCCCGAAAACCCTGGCAACTCCGGCAACGCCGGCCGGCCGGCCAACCCTGGCAACTCCGGCAAGAGCAACCCCGGTAAGGGGCGCAAATAACCTCTGTTTGACGGCATGCGGGGCGGCCGCACGGCTGCCCCGTTGAGGCCCAGGCTCCTGCCTCAACCCGGCTGGCAGGGGCCGACCCCACAAGCGCAGCGGGACCATTCCTGGTCTCGCTGCGCTCCGTTTGACCGGCATAGGTGCTTGCCGCCGCCCGATCCGTTCCGCTGCAAGGGCGGTTACTCGCTGAAGAACGCGCTGACCCATTCCGGGCGCGGCGGCAGATCGCCGCTCGCCACCTGAGCGCGCCATTCGTCGTCCGTCATGCGCGCGTTGATGTCGTTCAGGAACTCGTAGTAGCTGAACACACCGCCGCGCGTCAGTTGCAAGGAGCCATCGGGCAGCGTCACGACAACGTAGAGATAGTCCACGTTGCCGACCGCCTCTTGCAGCGCCAGCCCCGCGCTCGGATTGCTGGCGACATCCGTCACCAGCGCGACCGGGTCCGGCTCGCCTTCGCCCTGCCACAACGTGTGGAGCAGCACGTACAGGTAGTTGTGGAAGCCCAGGATCATCCAGAAGTCATCCTCGGAGAGCGGCTTCCCAGCCAGCTCCTTACGCGCGATCTCCGCCAGCCGGGCCGACTGCGCGCCGATCGTGCGCAGCTCGTTGAGCGAAGTGATCAGCGTGTCCTCGAAGAACTCGCCAACCGGCACAGTGAAACCTTGCGCCTCTAGCCCCTGGTAGGTCAGGGTCGCCACAACCGCGATCCGGGCGAAGACCAGCGGATTCGGCTCGACGTAGCCGAAGCTGGTCAGCGGCGGACCGCCCCCGCCAAAGCCGGTCGGCTGTTTGACATAGAGCACCGTGTCATGTTTCAGCTCGGTCCAGTTCGCCAGACCAGTTTGCAGGTCTTTGCGGAGCCAGGCGTCGGTTTGCATCAGCGGCGGGTATGGGTTGGCGCCGGTGCGATACCACAGCGGGCGCAGCGTCCACAGCCACGCGCCGTAGGTGTTCTCCAGCCAGTTGTCCTGAGTGAGCGCATCCAGTTGAGTCGCCAACGTCAGGATTTGCCCGTCGTAGTTCAGGAAGTCGCCCGCCCCGGCGTCAATCGCGAGATTGTAGGCCGTCTCGGAGCCGAGCGCCGCCGCGACATCCAGCCCTAGCGGGAGCAGGCGCGGCATCTCGCGCGTGCCGACATACGGATACATCACCTGCTGCATGACGTAGCCATCGAAGGTGAAACGCTGGCCCATGAAGCGGAAGCCGCGCGTGTTCTCCTCAAGCTCCTCAGCCGTTGTGTCGTCGGGCACGATCAGCCCGTTAACGCGCGGGCCAGGCAGCATGGCTAGCTGCGCCTGGAACTCACTAAGCCGCGCGTCGCCGGCCAGCGCGTCGAGCGGCAGCCCCACGCCGAAGCTCGCCTCGGCCAGCGGCAGGTACTCGCGCGGGCCGGGGTCGTCCGAAGGGCCGATCAGGAAGCTGAGGGTGTCGTGCAGCGCGTTCCAGCCTGCCAGCGCGCCGGGCGCGGCGTTCAGCGCGCGCAGCAGCATCAGCGCGACGCGAAGCTGCTGCGGATCGTTTTCCAGGAAAGTGATCCGGCTGAGCCACATCGTGCCCCGGAAGTAGCGTTCCAGCATCTCGTCCCCGTCGTAGTGGCCGCGCGGGCGATACTGGCTGAAGTCTTCCAGATAGCCGCCCAGGAAGGGGATCGGCTCCTGACCCTCGCCCGCCAGCGCCAGCGCCGCGACCGACTGCGCTTCGGCGGCCAGCTCTGGCCCGACGATCGCCGCTGCCTCGCCCGGTCTGTAAAGCTCTAGCCCGACGGCGAGGTATAGCTCCGCCGCGCGCGCCGCGTCTTCGAGCGGCGTGCCCGCCGCCTCGGCAGTCTGCGCGTGCGCGGCTTGCAGCGCCGGCAGCAGCACCCTGAACCCCATCAGGTCCACGAAACGCTGTTTCTCCAGGTCGGTCAGCAGGTTGTCGAAGATGAAGTGCAGCGCGTGCAGCATCGCGTCGGTCGTAACGAAGTAGGCGTGCCCGATGCCTGCCGCTTCCTCGCTCTCCCAGTCATAATCGGGCGGGACGGTCCACCAGTTCTCCGTCCCGGCATAGGCTTCGTGGAACTGCTCCAGCCCGGCCGGCACGACGACAAACCCGTTCTGCGCCAGCAGCGCGCGCTGGGCGGCGTTCAGACCGGCGTCGTCCACGAACATCACCGCGCTCAGATCGACCGGCAGCGCGGGCAGGTCGCCCTGATAGCTCGGCGGCAGTTGCAGCGCCAGCGGATCGGGCGTGCCTTCCAGCCAGGAGTCCGCGACGAACGCGGCCCAGTCCCAGACGGTGAACGGCCCGCCGGTCGTCAGCGGCGGCAGCGGCCCGGCCTCGTGCGCCGGGGTCGGCCACGCGCCGGGCACCGGCTCGACGAAATAGACGCCGTCAGCGCCCTCGGCGATGACGCCCGCGATGTCAGGCGTCTTGATGTGCCACCAGTACAGCCTGTCAGCGCAAACCGGCCCCTCCATGACGTCGAATTCCGCCCCCTCGGCCAGCCGCCCGATCACCGGGCTGGTGCGCGAGGCCGAGCCGCGCACGTTCAGCGGCTGCCCATCGGTGAAGCTGACCGCGCCCCGCTCCCCCGGCGCCAGGCGCGGCGGCAAGGCGTTCTCGCAGCCGGTTTGCGCAGCGGCGCGCTGCGCCCCGGCCCATCCTGGCGCCAGCAAGCTCGCTACCAGCGCCAGCAACACGAACGTGATCCACGAGCGTGATGCCCTCATCGTTTTGTTCTCCGCCCCTCAAAGGTTCAACGTGACGATTTCATTCTAGCATCAATCATGTGGGGCACCTGACGCTCAGCCGCACGCGATCCATGCGGCAAGTTAGCGGTTAGTCATCAGCGGGGAGTGAAAAGCACGAAGCGCTGGTTTTCTTTGCTCCTTGCGACTGCTGGCTGCTTCTAGCTGCTTTTCGCTGCCTTTAGCTATAATGCCTCGCATGACCACCCCACCGTCCCCATCCCCCGCCCGCCGCCTGCTTGGGTTCCGCCTGCGCACCTGGGCGCTGCTGATCGCGCTGGTCGCGCTTGGCGGCGCGGCGCTGGCGCTCGACCTGGCGTTCGAGGGCCGCGTCTACCAGGCGCTCTGGGAGCTGACCGGCGAGACCGACCCCGGCGGGCAGATCGTCGGCTTCGGGCAGTATCTCGCGCGCTGGACGCGCGTCCAGCCGCAGATGGAACCGTTCGCGCCGGTCATGCACACCGACGTCAACCCCTTCGGCGTCAACACCTTTCTGGAGCAGGAAGTCGAGCTGGGCAAGCGCGAGCAGCAAATGCGCCTGATCGCCGAAGCGGGCTTCGGCTGGATTCGCCAGCAGTTCCCGTGGGAAGACATCGAGATCGAGGGCAAGGGCGACTTCGTCGACCGCCGCCACGATCGCGACGGCGACGGCCAGCCGGACGCGATCAGCGCGTGGGAGAAGTACGACACGATTGTCGATCTGGCCGAGCAGTACGGCGTGCGGATCATCGCGCGCCTGAGCGCCCCGCCCGATTGGGCGCAGTCGCCCGACGTGCCGGGCGATTTCGCGCCGCCCGCCGACGTGCAGGACTTCGTCGACTACGCGGCGGCGGTGGCCGGGCGCTACCAGGGCCGGATCGCGCATTACCAGGTCTGGAACGAGCCGAACCTCTACCCGGAATGGGGCGAGCAGACGGTCAGCGCCGAGGCGTACACCGAGATGCTGTGCCGCACCTACGCCGCGCTGAAAGCGGTCGATCCCCAGATCGTGGTCATCAGCGGCGCGCTGGGGCCGACTATCGACCTCAGCGGGCGCAACGCCTATGACCTGCTCTATTTGCAGCGCATGTACCAGGCCGGGGCGGGCGACTGCTTCGACGTGCTGAGCGTGCAGGGCTATGGGCTGTGGAGCGGCCCGACCGACCGCCGCCTGCGCCAGACTACGATCAATTTCCCGCGTGTGCTGTGGGTGCGCGATATGATGGTCGCCAATGGCGACGCGGACAAGCCGATCTGGATCAGCGAGGCAGGCTGGAACCCAGTCCCGGACGATCCGTCGATCGCGGACTGGGAGCGGTACGGCCGGGTGACGATGGACGAGGCCGCCGCCTGGGCGCCGCTGGCCTACGCGCGCGCCATCAAGGAATGGCCGTGGGTCGGCGTGATCAGCTACTGGTACTTCAAGCGCGCCGACGACTCCGAGCTTGGCGCAAGCTGGTACTACTTCCGCATGGTCGAGCCGGACTTCACGCTCACGCCGATCTACGAGTCTCTGAAGGCGTACATCACCGACGCGCAGCCGAAGACGCTCGGCGCGGGACGGCATAGCACAGCGGTCCACGCCATGCTCGCGGCCACCAAGCTGGGCGAGGCGCGAACTTTTCGCATCCGAGGAACGGGCGCCGCGCTCTGTTATGCCGCGCTCGACGCGCCGCTCCTGGTTCATGTCCGTGTGGACGGCGACCCGGCGCAGGACCGCACGCTCCCGCCCGGCGAGGCGGGCTGCGCGCCGCTGGCCGAGGGCCTGAGCGCAGGCGAGCACACGCTGGCGATCACCGCCGGGAACTGGACGGGGCTGGACAGCCTGGCCGTGATCGATTTCGGCGCGCGCCAGCGCCTGCCCTGGCTGCTGACCGGCGCTGTTGCGCTGATCGGCGTGGGCGTGGTCGCGCTGCGCGCTTACGCGGTCCGCTGGGGGCTGTAGCGCGTGGCAGGGCGAGCCGCTCGATCCTGGTTGCCCGCGCTGGCGATCGTGCTGCTGATCGCCGCCGGGACGCGCCTGTACCGCCTCGACGCGCAATCGTTGTGGAACGACGAGGGCAACAGCCTGCGCCTGGCCGAGCGCCGCGTGAGCGGCCTGCTCGACGCCGCCGCGCGGGACATTCACCCGCCGGGCTACACCCTCGCGCTCAAGGGCTGGATCGCGCTGGCCGGGACGAGCGAGCTGGCGCTGCGGCTGCCGTCCGCCTTCGCCGGGCTGCTGACCGTCGCCGCCGCGATCGCGCTCGGACGGCAGCTGTACGGGCCGGGCGCGGGGGCGCTGGCCGGGCTGTTCGTCGCGCTCAGCCCGCTGGCGGTCTACTACAGCCAGGAAGCGCGCATGTACGCGCAGCTGGGCCTGCTGGCGGCGCTGAGTATGCTGGCGTTCGTCGCGTGGCTGGGCCGCGCCGCGCAGAACCGGCCCGCGTGGGCCTGGGCTAAGGCGCTCGGCCTGATCCACGCGGCGGGGATGTACACCCACTACGCCTATCCGTTCACGCTGCTGGCGCAGGGGGTGATGCTCGCGCTGGCCCTGATCTGGCTTGCCCGGCGCGGCAGCGCGGACGCGGCGCGGCGCGTGCTGGCCGGCTATCTCGCGCTCAGCGCGCTGGCGCTGGCGCTGTTCGCGCCCTGGCTGCCGACCGCCTGGGACCAGATCACCGGCTGGCCCGCCGCGCAGAGCGCCGTTTCCCTGCCGGAACGCCTGCGCGCCAGCCTGGACGCGGCCACGCTCGGCGGAACGGTGCGCGAGGCGACCTGGCCCGCGCTGATCGCGGCGGGGTTGCTGGCGCTGGCAGGGCTGTTCCCGGCGTGGCCGAGTTCTCCGCTGCCGCGCGGTTGGCGCGTCACGCTGGCTCCGATCTGGCTCGGCGCGGCGGTCGGCGGGTTGCTGCTGTCCGGCGCGTACCGCCCGACCAACCTCAAGTTTCTGGTCCCGGCCGGGGTGGCGACGGGGTTGATGCTGGGCGGCGGCGCGGCGGCGGGCTGGACGCGGCGGCGCACGCTGCGGCCCGCGATCGCGCTGCTCGCGGCTCTGACGCTGGCCGGGCAAATACGCTCGCTGGACACGCTGTACCATGACCCGGCGGCTGCGCGCGCCGATTACCGCGCGATGGCCGCGTGGCTGGCGCAGAACGCCCGGCCCGGCGACGCGATCATCCTCGACGCGCCCAATCAGATCGAAGTGTTTTCGTACTACTACAACGGTTCTGCGCCGGTAATCGGGCTGCCGCGCGGCCTGGGTGGGGACGACGCGCAGACTCGCGCCGAGGTCGAGGCGCTGCTGGCGCGGCACGCGCGGATTTTCGCCGTGTTCTGGGGCGAGGACGAGCGCGACCCGCGCCGCGTGGTGCAGGCCACGCTGGACGCACGGGCCTTCCCGGTGGCCTCGACCTGGTACGGCGACGTGCGGCTGGCGCAGTACGCCGTGCTGGCCGAGCCGCCAAGCGCGCCGCAGGTCGATCTCAACGTGCGCTTCGGGCCGTCGATCACGCTGACCGGCGTCGCGCTGAGCGCGGAGACGATCCGGCCCGGCGAGGCGCTCGGCGTGACGCTGTTCTGGCGGACGGACGCGCCGCTCGACGCGCGCTACAAGGTTACGGCGCAGATCATCGGGCCGGATGGCGCGCTGATCGCGCAGCACGACGCCGAGCCGGACAACCACCGCGCGCCGACGACCGGCTGGACGCCGGACGCGATCGTCCGGGACGCGCACGGGCTGGTGATCCCACCCGATACGCCGCCGGGCGAGGTCCGCGTGGCGGTCGCCGTCTACCCGATCGACGCGCCGGGCGAGCGCCTGACCCCGGACAGCCCGGCGGCGGCAGACGAGCTGCTCCCGCTAAGAACGGTGCGCGTCGAAGCGCCGTAGCGGGACATTTCAGCCTCAGTTCTTTATGCGAACTATCGAAAGTCACCGGCGCATGTGATCCGCGTGTTTACCTCACCCCCGGCCCCTCTCCAACGTGGAGAGGGGAGCACAGGAGCGACGGACCGGCTTTGAAGTCCCCTCTCCGGCGCGGAGAGGGGATTGAGGGGTGAGGTAAGCCTTGCGAGCTGTCGCATTCGCCAGATCGTTTCAATTGACTGTATAGGAGTGCTCGCGTGCGTTACATTTTCTTGAAGACAATCACCTTTCACCTGTTTTTTCTGCTGCTGCACTTCGCGCACGACTGGCTGCCCTACAAGGGCGTGACCGTCATCGCCGCCAGCAGCGAGTCCGTCATGCAGCACATGAAAGTGGCATTTTTCGCGTGGACGCTCGCGTCACTGGGCGAGCTGGCGCTGCGGCGGCGTGCGTGGCGGCGGGGGTTTGACGCGAACCTGTTGACTAATCTGCTCGCGCCCTGGGCTATGTTCCTGTGGTACGTGGCCGACGCGCTGGGCTTGCAGCCGCTGCCAACCGTTGCGCTCGAAATCGCCTACGCGAACGTCGTGTTGTTTGTGGCCGGGCTGGGGCTGTCCACGCTGGGGCGCGATCTCGCCAGCGCCACATTTTCGCGCGCCGCACGCGGGGCGATGATCGCCTTCTATCTGGCGTTCGCCTTTCTGCTGATCGTGTTTACTTTTGAGACCCCCTGGGGCGGTTTTTTCACCCACCCGTAGAGGCATGGCCTGTTGCATTTGCCAGGCGACTGTGCCATAACATTTGTAGGAAAGCCCTTCAGCGAAGGATTGAGGGGCGACAAGGGCGCGCAGGCACTCTGGCGCGTTACAGCCGAGCCACCTATCTCACCCAACGTTGACCCGTGTAGATTAATAGGAGAGAGGCATCATGCTAGGCTGGGCGGTTCTGTTCTTGATTGTAGCAGTCGTCGCGGCCATTCTCGGCTTCGCGGTGCTGGCCGATGTCGCTGCGACGATTGCGCAGATCGTCTTCGTCGTGTTCCTGGTTCTGCTGGTAATTTCGCTTCTGACCGGGCGCCGGGCGCGCGTCTAGCTCGCGCGGCGCGTGCCGGTCGCCATCTCTGGCTTACTCACAACGCGCTGATCTATCGCCGGGCCGGGGTGCTATCCCAGGCCCGGCTGTTGCATCCGGCGCGGCCAGCGGCTCCGGCGGCGAAGGGACGGTCCCATGATTCTTGTGACAGGCGCATCAGGCTACATCGGCAGCAACCTTGTAAAGCGGCTGGTCGAGGCGGGGCAGCCGGTCCGCGCGCTGGTCCACCGCCCCGAAAAAGCGGCGGCGCGGCTAGCGGACGTGCGCGACCGGATCGAGATCGCGCGCGGCGACGTGACGCGGCCCGAGACGCTCGCCCCGGCGCTGGAAGGGGCCAGCGCGGTCGTGCACCTGGTCGCGATCGCGATGGAAAAAGGGCGCGCGACCTACGACGCGGTCAATCTGTGGGGCACGGTCAACATGGTGGATGCGGCGCGGGCGGCGGGCGTGCGGCGCTTCGTCAACATGAGCCAGAACGGCGCGGACAGCGCGCTCCCGTATCCGTTTCTGCGCAGCAAGGGCAAGGCGCAGGACTATGTCGCCGCGTCCGGCCTGGACTGGACCGCGCTGCGTCCTTCGGTCGTGTGGGGGCCGCAGGACGAGTTCGCCAACGTCCAGGCTCGGCTGATCCGCCTCACCCCGCTGATCTTCCCGATCGTCGGCGACGGGCAGGCGCGCTTCCAGCCGGTGTACGTGGGCGACCTGGTCGAAGCGGTGGCGCGGACGCTGGACGACGGCAGCACAATCGGCCGGGAGCTGGAGATCGGCGGGCCAGAAGTGCTGACCTATGAGGAAATCGTGCGGCGCGTGCTGGCGGCGCTCGGCGCGCGGCGGTGGCTGGTGCGCGTGCCGGTGCCGGTGCTGCGCCCGGCCGTCGCGCTGATGGCGCGGCTGCCCAACCCCCCGGTGACGCCCAGCCTGCTCGACCTGCTGAAGATCGACAACGTCGTGACGCATAACGCCCTGGTGGAGCAGTTCGGCCTCACGCCGCGCCCGTTCATCCCTGAAAACCTGGGCTATATGCGGGGCTTCACCGCGCGCGGCGCGCTGCGCCGGTTTCTGGGCCGGGCCACCGGCGAAGCGGACGCGGAGTAAGCCATGAACCAGCACCTCGGCGGCGGCTTCTACTGCGCAGCCGTCTCACGGGCAGCGGGTGAGCCGCTGACCGGCACGGCGCCGCACATCACGACCTGGTTTCTGCTCGAATATCCGGGCCGCTGGCTGCCGCGCGCCGTGGACGACAACGACCTGCCGGAGCCGGTGAAGGCGCGCCTCGACTCGTACCTGCGCTACCTCCCCCGCGCGCGCCTGCTGCTGATCCGCCAGCGGCCCCGGCTGGCGCCGCCCGGCCTGCGCCTGTTCGTCGCGCTGACGCACGCCGACCGCCCGGCGCTGTACGAGTTCGCGCTGGACGATTATGACGCGCTGCTGAGCCTGGACCTGGGCGCGGTCGCGGAGGGAGATGCGAGCTACGAGGCGCACCGGCGGGCGCGCCCGCTGTTCACGATCTGCATGCACGGGCGGCGCGATCGCTGCTGCCCGACCTTCGGGCTGCCGGTCCATGTCGAGATGATGCAGCACGGCGGACCGGCGGTCTGGCAGTCCACCCACATCGGCGGGCACCGCTTCGCCCCGAACGTGATCTGCTTCCCGCAGGGGACGGTATACGGGCGCGTCCCGCCCCAGCGCGCACGGGCGCTGATGAACGATTGCCGCGACGGGCTGGTAACGGTGGACCTGTTGCGCGGGCGTTCCTGCTACGCCGAGCCGGTGCAGGCGGCGGAGATTTTCCTGCGGCAGACGACCGGCGCGCGGAATCTGGACGCCTACACGCTGCGCGAGGCGCTGCCCGGCGCGGACGGCGCGTGGGCGGTCACGTTCGCCGAAGCGGACACCGGAGCACTGCACCGCCTGAGCGTGGTCGAGGAACCCGCCGGGTTCGCGGTGTACGGAAGCTGCGGCGACGACAGCCCCAAAGCCGAGATGGTTTTCCGGCTGCTGGCGCACGAGCGCGGGTGACGGACGCGCGGCGGCGCGTTACGGCGCCTCGCCCGCCGGGTCTTCCCCGGACGGCTTGTCTTCGACATCGCCCTCGTCATTCAACGCCGTGAAGCGCATGAAAGCGCGCTCCTGCGGACTCATATCCGGCGGATAGATCGTGTCGTCGTAGGCTTCGAGAATGCGATAGCCCTCTTTGATGTAGCTGCGGACGGTGTGCGGGCTGAGGCCCATCTCGTCGGCGGCCAGCTCGGCGGACATCCCTTCGATCACGCACAATTGCAGCGACTGGCGGATGCGATCGGTCAGCTCAGGGTACTGGCGGCGCTCCGGCACGGTCGCCGAGCGGAACAGCCGCGACTCGAACTCGTCGTGCAGCGCATCCTTCACGCTGGCCGTCACCACGAAATCATGATCCTGCGCCCAGACGATCGCCCAGGCGATGTGCATCCGCACCTCGTCGCGCAACAGGTAGCCGTCCGCGTTGGCCCGCGCCACGGCGCGCACCGTGTCCAGGTTCAGCTTGCGGTCCAGCACGAGCGTCATCACGTGAGGGATCGTGTCCTCCAGCCGCTTGACGAGATGCGCCAGGTCCTCCGGGGTTTCGGCGGCGCCGGCGTCGAGCAGCACCACGTCCGGCCACTCGATTTGCGGCGTGCGCTTGACGTACTGGATTAGCGACGCGAGCGTGTCGGCCAGATGCACGACGCGCGTCCGGCGATCCCAGGCCAGATAGCTGTTGATCGCCTGCCGGGCGTAGTAGTCCGTATCGAGAATCAGCACTTTCAGCGTCTTGAACATTATGCTTTCGTCTCCCTCGACGATCAGCGGTATGTCTGGCGGGCTGTTTTTTATATCTTTTTCACGGATTGTTATTTCATGTTTAATGCGCAGTCGTTACACTGGGTGAAAGTTTCCCCAAGGACGTAAACGTGACCGTGCTGAGCGAGCCATCGCGAGTAAAAGAGCAGGTCGTCGTCTGCCTCGAAGACGATCGTGACCTGGCCCGTTTGATTCAGGTGACGCTGCGCCCGTGGACGCGCGCCTTCTACACGGCGTATGATGGCATTCACGGCCTGGACCTGATCCGCCAGGAGCGGCCCGATCTGGTCCTGCTCGACCTCAATCTGCCGGGGCTGAACGGCCTGGAAGTGTTCGACCGCCTGCAAGCGGACCCAGAGCTGTGCCATATCCCGGTGATCGTGCTCTCCGCCAACCAGCGCGAAACCTCGGCCTCCCGCGCCCGGTACCCGCTGGAGCGCGTCGCCGCCTATCTGACCAAGCCCTTCTCGCTGGGCGAGCTGCGCGAGCTGCTGCGCCCCTATCTCGCGTTCTGACCCCGGCGCTCGCCCTCTGCGCCAAGCGGCTCGACTTCAAACATCAGCGGCCTGTAGGCCGTGTCGTTCAGGCGGCCGCGGAAAATCTCGGTCGATGCGAACGGGACGCCGACGATCTGGCGCGCGTCGATCCAGATCGCCAGCGGCGCGTCGAGCGGGAAGGGATCGAGCGCGAGGCCGCGCGGCCCGCTGGCCGCCAGCCGCAGAATCGCCCGGTTGTGCTCGGAGAGCGGCACATCTTCCAGCGTTTGCTCGAACACCGGCCCCATGCATAGCAGCAGCGAAAGATAGTCCCACACCTGGAGCAGGCGCAGGTTGTGCGCCAGTTGCTCCGGCTGGACCGCCAGCCCGTACCGCGCGTGCGGCTGCAACGCAGCGATCAGGCTCGCTTCCCAGGCGCGGCGCTCGTCGAGGAATTCATGGATGCGGGCTTTCTGCGCCGGGGGATCGTCCACGTAGCGCAGGCGCTGGTCGTAGAGCGCGGAGCAGTGCAGGCTGGTGAGCAGCGCGGCGTACCGGTTCTGCGCGAACACCAGCGCGATGCTCTCGCGCCAGATCGCCAGGTGCTCCTCAAGCGTCCACTCGGTAAACGTCGCCGGTTGGCCGTAACGATTGATGATCGGGCACTCTTCCGCCCTGGACCACCCGTTATCGTGGGCGAAGGCGGCGATCAGCACTTCCTCACGCGGGAAAATCCGTAGCGAGCCATCCCCGACCCAGTGCTGGGCGAGCTGCCCGGAGATATAAGCGTGGGCCGCCTGGTGGATCAGCCACGTCGACTCGGATTCATCGCGGCGAATCATGACGGCACGGTTCCTTCCTCTGCGATCTCGCGACAGCAGTTTGCGTCCTCAAACGGTGCGGGCCACGCACCGTTTGGGTCTGAACCGGCGTTGCGCTGGCGTGCGGGATGGGGTCCAGACGCCCTTCACGCGCCAACCCGCAAGTTTACCGAATCTGCGGCGAACGGCCAGTGACCCGAATCTGCGGCGGCTTGACGCTTCTTCCGCCGACCTGCTACACTGTCGGGCACATTCGACGAGGAAGCGTGCCTATGCCCAAGCCTCACGTGCTGATGCTGACGCCGTATGTGCCCTACCCGCCGACCAGCGGCGGGCGCAGCCGCACGTACAACCTGGTCCGGCATCTCAGCGAGCATTATACGATCACGCTGGTGTGCTTTGCACGGCCTGAGGAAATGGTGTTCGATCTGGCGCCGCTGGAGGCGTGGTGCGAGCTGGTCGTCGTGCCGCGCGCGCCCAGCCCCAGCACGATGCGCGCCGCGCTGCTCAGCCTGACCTCGCTGGAGCCGGTGACGGTGCGGCTCTATCACACGCCCGCGATGGAAGCGACGGTCGCGCGGCTGCTCGCCGAGCGGGAGATCGACCTGATCCACGTCGAGTCGTTCTATATGCTGCCCAACCTGCCGGCCCAGCCAGAGGTGCCGGTGCTGCTTTCGGAGCCGGCCATCGAATACGTCGCCTGGGGGCGCCACGCCCGCGTGGCCCAGCCGTGGTACACGCGCCCCGGCGTCGCGCTTGAGGCGCTGAAAATGCGCCTGTGGGAGCCGCGCGCCTGGTCCGAGGCGACGGTCGTCGGCACGATGTCCGGCGTGGACGCGGCGACCATTCACCGCGCGACGCCGGGCGTGCCGACCGTGCCCGCGCCCAACGGCGTGGACGTGCACTACTTCACGCCGGACGAATCTATCCCCCGCGACCCGCTGACGGCGGTCTACCTCGGCGATTACAAGTATTTCCCGAACGCCGACGCGGTGCTGTACTTCGCGCAGGAGATTCTGCCGCGCGTGCGCCGCCGCCAGCCGGAGTTTCAGTTCACCGTGATCGGCAAGGACCCGACGCCGGAGATGCGCGCGCTGCACGACGACCCGGCGTCAGGGGTCACGCTGACCGGGCTGGTGGACGACACGCGGCCCTATTTGCAGCGCGCCACGATGTTCGTTTGCCCGCTCCGCAGCGGCAGCGGCACCCGCTTCAAGCTGATGGAGGCCCTGGCGTGCGGCTGCCCGGTGATCAGCACCACGATTGGGGCCGAGGGGCTGGACGCGGTCGAGGGCGAGCATATGCTGCTGCGCGACACGCCGCAAGCGTTCGCGGACGCGATCCTGGCGCTGATCGACGACCCGGCGCGCGCGGCGGCCATCGGGCGCGCCGGGCGCGAGTGGGTGGTCGCCAACCACGCCTGGACGCGCAGCGCCGCCTTGCTGCGCGCCGCCTATGAGAAGCTGATCGGCCACGAAGACCCCACCCTCCGCCGCACCAAGCAGGAAGCGAGCGCCGAGCGCGATCCAGCTACCGCGCCCGCCGCGCCCGGCAGCGAGCAGGAGCAGCGCACGCCATGACCGATCCGGCCCGCGCCGCCGCGCCGCTCGACGCGCTGGTCCAGCTTCTCGTCGAGCAAGGGATCGCCGCGCCCGCCACGATCCGGGGCTGCTCCGAGGACGAGCTACGCGCGCTGGAAGCGCATCACGGGCGCCCGCTGCCGCGCGCCTATCGCGAGTTTCTGCGGGTGATGGGCCATGAGATGGGCGAGCTATTCGCCGAGAGCGAGATCCGCTGCGGGCCGCACCTGCTCACGCTGCGCGCCGACGCCGAGGCGATGCTGCGCGCTGGCGGCGTCCAGACGCCGCTGCCGGACAGCGCGATTGTTTTCGCGGGGCATGGTCCCGACGCGTTCGACTTTTTCCTCAGCGGCGAGAGCGACGATCCGCCCGTCTACCAGTACCTGGCCGGGAGCGCGTCGTGGCAGCGGATCGCCCCCAGTTTCACCGGCTACCTGAAAAGCGCCGTCGCCGATCACCTCGCGATTGTGCACGGCTGGGCGTCGGAAGAAGCGGTCGCGGCGCGGGCTGCCGCCGAGCCAGGCAGCAGCGCCGTGTTCTGGACGCTGCTGGTTCTGCTGATCGCGCTGTTTTTCGCCATCGCGATCTTCGGCGACCAGATCGGCCGCGCGCTGTTTGACTGACGCGTTTTCTATTTCACAAATAATTCACGCAAATAACGCGCGAATCCGCGTAAGATTCGTTTGATCCAGACGGTTTAGCAGGCAAGCCGGTTCAATCGGACCGGATGTGTGGGGTATCGATAGTTCAAGCGGGTTTAGAGGTTGGCGCTCGGCGGCGCGCACGGGCGCCCGCGCCAACCGCCTGGGTGGTTTTGTAACCAGCCTGCGCAATCGCGGTCGCTTCGGCGGCCCGATTGTGTTTATACGGCCAGGCGCACCGGCTCAGGCGCGGGGCAGATGGCGCCGGATCGCGCTCAGCAGCGCGGGGTAGTCGCGGTGGCTGTGCGTCGCGACGCCAAACGCGCGCCGCGCGCCCAGCCCGGCCATCAGGCCGACGACCGCGTACACTGGCGGCAGCGCGCCCGCGACCGTGATCAGATGCCCGTCTCGCGCGCGGTCCCAGCGCGTGCGCTTGCCGCGCTGGATGAGCGTGTGATCGTGCAGACCAGCTACCGCGCCCCACGGCACCCAGCTTGCGCGCCAGATCAGCGGTTTGAGCCACAGCCCCCGCTCGTAAACAGTGACCTGCGGGTGCAGCACGCTCAGCAGCAGGAGCGGCGCGGCCAGCGCCCCGAGGAAGACCGCCGCCAGCGGCAGCAGCGGCAGCCGGTAGCCGATCGCCAGCGCCAGCAGGCCCGCCACACCGGCCGCGATCCCCAGCAGACCGGCGGCGACCAGCCAGCCGGTGACGCGGCGCAGCCCCGGCTGTGGGTGCGGGTGGTCCGACAGCCGCGCGCCGGTGTCAGAGGAGGGTTCGGGCGGGTGAGTCACGTCTGGCTTCCTGTCGTTACACGCTCTCGCTGTTATTCGCCGTGCGCTGCGGCGTTTCGCTGCTTTTCGCCGCCCATTATACGCTATACTTGCCCCACTGACCGGCCGAGCGCGCAAGGAGACGCCGTGACTCGCGACGAGACGATCGAGATCAGGCTGGAAGGCATGGTGCACGGCGGCAATGCGCTGGGCCACCACCAGGGCCGCCCGGTGTTTGTGCCGTATGCCATCCCTGGCGAGCGCATCCGCGCCCGGATCACGGACGACCGGGGGCGCTACGCCTTCGCGCAGGGCGTGACGCTGCTGGAGCCGTCGCCGGTGCGGGTGCGGCCAGTCTGCCCGCATTTCGGGCCGGGGCGCTGCGGCGGGTGCGCCTTCCAGCATATCGCCTACGAGGCGCAGCCGGGCTTCAAGCGCGACGTGGTGATCGACCAGTTGCAGCGCGTGGGCGGCTTCCGCAACCCGATTGTGCTGCCAACCATCCCCAGCCCGGACGCCTGGGCTTACCGCAGCCACACGACGTTTCAGGTGGACGGCGAGGGGCGGCTGTGCTATCCCGGCACGGACGGGCGGACGCTGATCCCGATCGAGGAATGCCACATCATCCGGCCGGAGCTGGTCGCGCTGTTCGAGGAGCTGGCGCTCGAAGGCATCGAGCAGCTGGAGCGCGTGCGCCTGCAAACCGGCTCGGACGGCGCGCCGATGGTGATCTTGAGCACAAAAGACGACGAGGCGCCGGAGCTAGAAGTCGATCTGCCGGTGTCGATCAACTTTCTGCTGAGCGATAACGAGCCGGTCAACCTGATCGGCGCCAGCCACGTCGTCTATACGGTGCGCGGGCGGCGGTTCCGCGTGACGGCGGGCGCGTTCTTCCACCCGAACCTCCCGCAAACCGAGCGCCTGGTCGACCTTGCGCTGGAGCGGCTGAGCCTGTCCGGCGGCGAGACGGTGCTCGACCTGTACGCGGGGGTCGGCACCTTCACCGCGTTCATCGCGGAGCGCGCCGCGCTGGTCACGGCCGTCGAGAGCTATCCGCCCGCCGTGACCGACGCCGACGAGAACCTGGCCGACCTGGACAACATCGACCTGATCGAAGGCAGCGCCGAGGCCGTGCTGCCCGCGCTGGCAGAGTCCTACGACGCGGCGGTGGTCGATCCGCCGCCGTCTGGCCTGGACGGGCGCGCGCTCGACGCGCTGGCCGCGCTGGGGCCGCGCACGCTGGTCTACATTAGCGCCGACCCCGCCACGCTGGCCCGCGACGCGAAGCGGCTGGCGCAGAAGGGCTACCGGCTGATCGAGACGCAGCCGGTCGACATGGCCCCGCAGACGTTCCAGATGCAATGCGTCGCGCACTTCACGCGCTGATGGCGCGCCCGGATGCAGGGATAACGACTTAGACTGAGGAAGGATCATGCCCCGTTTTCACGCCCTCACCTCACTGATCGTGGCAATCGCGCTGGCCGCGCTGCTCGCTCTGCCCGCGCCAGCCTTCGCGCAAGAGGATTTGAGCCAGACGTACTCGACCGCCGACGGCGGGCTGACCTTCCGGCATCCCGCCGGGTGGGCGGTGGTCGAGCAGTTCGGGACCATCACGCTCGCTAGCTCGCAGGCCGCGCTCGACGCGCTCAACCGCGCCGCCGCGCTGGAGCCGGGCCAGATGACGGCCGTGATCGTGCCGCCCGCCGGGCTGGCCGAGCAGCTTGCGCTGATGGGTCTCAGCGCGGCCAGCGGCCCGGAGGCGCTGCTCAGCGACTACGTAACGCTGCTCGGCGCGAGCGCGTCGTTTGCGCCCGCGCAGGCCGTCGCCGCCGGGGACAAGGTCGCGATCAAGACCAGCGGTATCTGGCTTGGCATGGCGCAGGCGCTGTACGCCGTGCCGCTTGGCGAGGGCGGGCTGGCGCTGATCGCCGCCGCCGCGCCGGATGAAGCTGCTCTGGCCGCCGCCGAGCCGCCCCTGCTGGCGATCATCGGCTCGTTCAGCGCGCGCCCGCTGGCTGCGCCGGTCGAGACGGCGAGCGTCGTCTGGCAACAGCAACAGCCCCTGCCCGGCGAGCAAGTGGTCGAAGGCGGCGTAAACGGCTTTCTGGACGTGGTCGCCGGGCCAGATGACACGCTCTACGTGCTGGACGCGGTCGCAGGCGTGCATATCTACACGCCGGATGGCGCCTATCAGGGCTTGCTGGGCGGAGCAGGCGCTCCCTTCTACTTCGCGGACATCAGCGCCGGGCCGGATGGCACGCTGTGGGGCGTGGATTACGGCGGGACGGTGATGCAGGTCGGGCCGGACGGCGCGCCGCGCACCACGTTCTCGGTCACGGACGGCGCCGGAATCGCCGTCAGCTTCAACGTGCAGATCGCGGCGGGGCCGGATGGGAATGTCTACCTGCTGACGACCGTGCCGGGCGCGACCGAGATCGAGCAGGTCGGGCAGGTCGTCGTCTTCGACCCGGCGGGGCAGATGCTGCGTCGTTTCGAGATCGGGCGCGCCGACTACGCTTACGACGCGACGATCGCCTTCGGGCCGGACGGCGCGCTGTACGCCGTCGAGAGCAGCGGCGAGGGGGGCGTGCGCGTGTTCGACACGCAAGGCGGCCTGCTGCGCGAGGGGATCGGCGCGGCGGTGCTGTTTGTCGGGCCGGGGTCATTGGCGGTCGCGCCGGATGGCTCGATCTACGTCGGCGCGCCCGCGACCGGCGCGATCTATCATTTTGCGCCAGACGGCGCGCTGTTGGGGCGCTTCGGCCAGTCGCAGTTCGACCTGTTCGCGCCGGAAGCTGCCGCCCAGTCGTATCCGCCATTCGAGCCGGGCGTCTTCTTCGAGATTGCCGGGCTGGCGGTGCTCAGCGATGGGGATGTCGTCGCCGCCGACGCCAACCCCAGCTTTGCGCAGCTGGTGCGCGTCAGCTTCGACTGAGCGATCGCGCGTCCTTCTATTGAGAGCCGCCCGCGGGCGGCTCGATTCGTGATGACCCTGGCCGCGCGGGCGCGGTATAATGCGCCGCTGTGCCTGTTACCGGAGCCGGTCTCGCCGGAATCTGCACTCCATAAGGATTGACACCCTGATGCTCGCACCAAACATTCCCGACCTGGACCTGGACGCCGCGCTGGAGCTGGCGGAGGCGATCGCGCGTCAGGCCGGCGCGATTTTGCGCCTGCATTACGAGCGCGTCCGCGAGTCCAGCCACAAAAGCACGTCGCTCGATCTCGTCACCGCCGCCGACAAGGAAACCGAAGCGTTTATGGTCGGCGCGCTGCAAGCGGCGTTCCCCGGCACGCACATTGTCGGCGAAGAAGGCGGCGGCTACGGCCCTTCCGCCGAGAGCACGCCGTATCACTGGTATGTGGACCCGCTCGACGGCACGGTGAATTTCGCGCACCGCGTCCCGTTCTTTTCGGTCAGCATCGCGCTATCTGATGCCGACCTCAACCCGCTGCTCGGCGTGGTGTACGACCCGCTGCGCGACGAGACGTTCAAAGGGATGCGCGGGCGGGGCGCGACGCTCAACGGGCGGCGGCTGCGCGTCACCGAGGAGCCGTCGCTAGGCAGCGCGATGCTGGTCACTGGCTTCCCGTACGATCGCTGGACCAACCCCGACAACAACGCCGATCACTTCGCGCGGTTTCTGCGGCGGGCGCAGGCGATCCGGTGCGTCGGCTCGGCGGCGCTCGATCTGTGCTACGTGGCCTGCGGGCGCTACGAAGCCTACTGGGAGAGCGGCCCGAACCCCTGGGACGTGCAGGCGGGCCTGCTGTTCGTGGAAGAAGCTGGCGGGCGCGTCTCCGACTACAGCGGCGCGCGGTCGCTCCGGGCGCTGCAAGGGCATCAGATCGTCGCCAGCAACGGGCGCGTGCACGATCAGATGGTCGCCGTCCTCACGCTGGGCGACGACGCGCCGCGTCCAAACCCATCCTAATCTGTTCACAGCGTGCCGTTTAAGGAGCTTGCGTGATGAAACGTCAGAGTCGTCACATCGCCCGGTTGCCGTTGCTGCTGCTCGCGGCGGTGATCGCCGTTGCGGTCGCCGCTGGGATCGCGCCCGGCCTGGCCGCCGCGCAGAGCGGCAACCCGATGTCCCAGCCGGTGCAGGTCTTCGTCCCGGAAGTGATCTCGGTCCGCGACCACGATCCCAGCGCGTATACGCAGGGATTGCTACTCCACGAAGGGCTGTTTTACGAGAGCACGGGGCGGCGCGGCTTGTCCAGCCTGCGCGCGGTCGATCCTGAGACCGGCGAGGTCGAGCGGATGATCGAAGTGCCGGAAGCGTATTTTGCCGAAGGGCTGGCGCTGGTGGACGACCGGCTAATTCAGCTCACATGGCAAGAGAATGTGGCGTTTGTCTATGACCTGGACAGCTTCGAGCAGACCGGCACGTTCGAGTACGAGGGCGAGGGCTGGGGCCTGTGCTACGACGGCGAGCGGCTGTACATGACCGACGGCACGCCCTTCATCCAGCTGCGCGACCCGGACACCTTCGAGCTGTTCTTCAGCGGCGCGGTGACGCTCCAGGGCCAGCCGGTCGGCAACCTTAATGAGCTGGAATGCGTGGGCGACTATCTCTACGCCAACGTCTGGAAGACCGATTACATCGTGCAGATCGACAAGTCGAACGGGGTGGTTGTCGGCGTAATCGACGCCAGCGGCCTGCTGACCGAGGACGAGCGCGCCGCCTTGCTGCAAAGCGACTCCGACGCGGTGCTGAACGGGATCGCCTACGACGCCGAGAACGACGTGTTTCTGATCACGGGCAAGCTGTGGCCGAAGGTGTACGAGGTGCGCTTCGTCGAGCAGGAGCAGTGAGCGCGCCTGACACTTCCGTAAATGTGAACGATAATGTGATGAGGCCGCTGCACCGTGCGGCCTCACACGCTTTCAATATATTAAATTCCACAGGGGGTTAATCGGGTGGCAAGCTACAAACTGATCCGTATCGAGATACCCGCCATCTCGGCTGGTTTTGTGATAGAGACATCACACCCTGAGATATCCCGAGAGATAGCTGTATTCGTGTCCAAGATGATCCCTGGCGCCAAGTTCGAAACCAGCGCAACTACAGGCGGCGAACACCAAAGTCGATTTCTCAAACTCAATTCTTGGGATAAACACGTTGCCTGGGAAGTTGTTCGCTATCTATGCGATCAGGGTTGGGAGCCGTTTCAGGTTGAAAGGTCTCCAACCGGGCCAAGTAATATCTATCTGCGACACGCAAGCTAGCTGAGTGGACTCACAACCCACGCTGGAAGACTAGCGCCGACTGGCCGAGCGTGATCGTGTCGCCATCGCCGAGCGCGGCGGGCGTGT